>CALDTV010000015.1 GCA_937923625.1 uncultured Alphaproteobacteria bacterium | reverse complement strand
ATATATAATATTTGTGGTGCTTTTAAGTTTTTAAGACCAACTAAACCAGTCATTAACTGTTTAAAAATTTTGCCACCTTGCACACCGCCTACTATGTAATAAAGTCCCTTCGTCATATAAATTTTTATAGTTTTAAAAGATCTAGCCGTCAACAATTATGACAAAATAATAATTTTGTTTTTTTGCTAGACAAAGACTAGCAAAAAGAAAAGCTGGCATAAAAGCCTACACATACGTAAACGAAAAAAAGATCAGCGTTTTCCAGGCAAGAATTTAATTAATATTTGAGAACAATTAGAGGTGATGAGATACAGTAAAATGGTGGGTGGTACTGGGATTGAACCAGTGACCCCTTCCGTGTCGGGGAAGTGCTCTACCGCTGAGCTAACCACCCACTTTTTAAAATTCATCACTTAGGCAAGCCTGACGATGCTATTTTTTAGCGGATATATGTTCGTTAAGAACTATGTGATTATCTAAAGTAAAAGTCAGGCGATATCAATGATATTATTCAAAATTGGCATTGAAAACATTATAGCGCCTTCCCTGCTCTTTTTGTCTATGGATATTACCATTCTTGGACAAATCTTTTTTCTGGCGTTGTTGACGACGTCCCTCTCTGACAACGTCACATTTAAGCAAAGCAGGCTCTGTAACACATAGGTTGTAAACCTCAGGTAAGGTCATGATGGTTGGATCTAAAACAGCCACCTCTACGCGGCTCTCAGCCGATGAAGCCTTAGCTGGCATCGTAGAATGAGCCATCACACCAACGCTCATTAATAATAATAGAAAATAACGCAACAAAATCCCCCCCGATTTGCCCATCTATAAATAACGGGCAAGCTAAATTTAGCTGTCTGATACGTAAACCCCGCCTCACATGCTAAAATCACACCAAAACATGAATTTAAATCTTTAATTAAAGGCAATATAGAAAATAGAGCGCAAAAAAGTCAATACAAATAAAGGGACAGGTTGGCTTTTCAACATTTAAAATAACATCACAAAGCTATGCTATTTCTTTAAGATATCTTCAACTCGCTTAATGAGATCATTGAGATGAAAAGGCTTACTCATGACCTGTTTTTTCATTTTGTTAGCGTCCACATCCTCCTTATCCACTTCTATTTCCTCCACCGCCATCGCAGAAAAGCCAGAAATGAAAAGAATTTTAAGATCAGGCGATATTTTCTTCGCTTTTTTTGCCAGCGCAATGCCATCCATGCCCGGCATAACAATATCCGTCAGTAACAGGTCAAACGTGCCCCCCTGAAAGATATCAAATGCCCGCAAACCATCATTGGCACACACACACTCGTGCCCTGCGTTATTCAATGCCTTAGAGAGGAACTGCACCATCGCGGGGTCATCATCAACAACCAGAATATGTGCCATGATGGATTTGTCTTTCTAGTGACTGAGGTTAATAGGATTTTCATAGGATTAGCATCCCTTTTAAGCTATACAACAACGTAATGAACAAGAAAATTTAGTTTTCCCCTGAAATCACCATGAACGATCAAGCTGACATTATTAAATTATCCCTTGCCGAGGGCACAAAACCGACAAGGCTCGATAAGGCATTGGCGGATTTATGCGAACAAATGCCGCAAGAAGATAATGTGTCTTTATCCCGCTCGCGCCTAAAAGCCCTCATCCTTGATGGGCAAGTCGTGGTATCAGGCATGATTATTAAAACCGCTTCATATAAAGTGACGGACCAAGACGTCATCAAATTAACGCTGCCCGCCGCCATTGATGACACGCCTAAAGCACAAGATATCCCGCTTAATATCGTCTATGAAGACGATGACCTACTGGTAATTAATAAAGCCGTTGGTATGGTCGTACATCCCGCCGTCGGTAATTTAGACGGCACATTGGTGAATGCGTTACTGCATCACTGTAAAGATAATTTGTCTGGTATTGGCGGCGTAAAGCGCCCAGGCATTGTTCATAGACTAGATAAAGAAACAAGCGGCCTGATGGTCGTTGCAAAAAGTGATCTAGCACATCAGGGCCTCAGTGCTCAATTACAAGACCGCACTTTATCGCGCGTTTATGGTGCGCTCGTATGGCGTGTACCAACTCTTATTAAGGGGAGTGTCGATGCGCCGATAGGGCGACATTCTTCCAACCGTTTAAAAATGGCTATAATGAAAAGTTCTGGCAGAGAGGCCATTACCCATTACCACGTTCAAGAAAAATATCACGAGGCCGCCTGCTGGGTTGATTGCAAGTTAGAGAGCGGACGCACCCATCAAATTCGCGTCCATATGCAACATATGAAGCATCCCCTTGTCGGTGATCCGCTTTACGGCCTGCCGCATCAAGAAGGCAAAGCCTTATTAAAACGCAATGGATATGAGGAAGATATTGTCAAACGCGTAATGTCTTTTGACCGCCAAGCGCTCCACGCGCGTGATATTGGCTTTATTCATCCGCGATCAAACGAAGAAATGCATTTTACTAGCGATATGCCAGATGATTTACAAAAATTAAAAAATCTTTTAAATTCAGCATCTTAACCCTACAAAATTGACTTATTTTGCATTTTACTTAAAATTTTATGTAAAATAATATTATAAGGTTTAATTATTTATACCGTCATTTTAAGGGCATATTAAATGACAAGATAAGGCGGCCAAAAGGACAAAAATTATTTTTTAGCACTGTTATATTCTCGCGAAATAACAATAGTTTCAGCAGATTTAATCAATCTGACAACCATAGTAAACTACCCCCCTCTATTCTCGATTGAGAATAGAGGGTTTTTTTCATGACAAGCGCGTCTGGATTCGCTATACCCCCTTAATTATAAATATAACAAAGCGTGTAGCGGAGCCTAGAGATGAATTTTAACGATTTAAACCCTGAAATTTTAGAAAAATTAGAAGCCTATGACGAGCATGAGCATGTTCGTCGCTTTCAACTCTCCGATGATATCATTGGGTTTATCGCCGTTCATAACACCAATTTAGGCCCCGCATTGGGCGGTTGCCGCATGACCACTTATGCGGACGAAGGCGAAGCGATGCATGATGTTTTAAGACTGTCACGCGGCATGACTTATAAAAATGCCATGGCTGGCTTGCCGCTTGGTGGTGGGAAATCTGTTATCATTGGTAATCCGTTTGAACAAAAAACCGAAGCCATCATGGAAGCTATGGGCGAAGCTGTTGAGTCATTCGGCGGCGCATACGTCACCGCAGAAGATAGCGGTACAGGCGAAGAGGACATGGTCGCCATTTCGCGTCAAACATCACACGTTACTGGCTTGCCGCCAGAAATGTTAGAAGGCAATAAATATGGCGAATTGGGTGGCAACCCCTCTCCACTGACTGCTTTGGGTTGTTATCACGGCATCCGCGCGGCTATTAAACACCGCTATAACAATCAACGCGACCTAAGCGATATGACGGTTGCGATCCAAGGAGTCGGCGCGGTTGGTCTGGCGCTCGGTAAATTGCTCGCCCAAGATGGTGCGAAGATCATTGCAGCGGATATTAACAAAGACAACCTTGCGCTCGCCCAAAAAGAAATTAGTAATATTGAGATTGTTAAAGCTGATGAAATTTTCAGTGTTAAGGCTGATATCTTTGCACCCTGCGCAATGGGCGGTGCGTTGAATGATGACACCATTGACATGCTAAAAGTTGATATTGTTGCGGGCGCGGCCAACAACCAATTAGCCAATGAATATCATGATAAAATGTTGGTCAAAAAAGATATTCTTTATGTACCTGACTATGTGATTAATTCTGGCGGCGTAATTTGCGTGGGGTATGAATATTTCCGCAACAGCCAATTCAACCCGCAAGATTTTGATTTGGAACGCGGCAGCATGGTCGCGCATGTTGAGGGCATTGGTAAGACAGTGACAGATATTCTCACTGCCGCACAAGAGCGCAGCCTTCCGACAGGTGAAACAGCGGATCAATTGGCAGAAGAAAAATTCTTAAGCGGTAAAAAATTATCAGATGATAATTCTAATCCAGAAGATTCATCCAACTTCGGCTCAAACGGCGGTACGCAAATGGTTCAGTAGCCTCATAAAGCGGCAACGGAATATTTAATTTTTGTCCTGCATCACGGCCAATCGGTTCTGTGGTGAAACGCACGGCACTGCCATCTGGCACATATGGGATACTGCCTAGTGGCATGGATAAACGCACACCACCAAACAAGTGTGATGCCCCCCCAACAAGATTGGTATCGCTTAATTCTGTTGCGGCGATATAGCCTTCCATTGATGTCCCGTTATCAAACGTTGTTTTCAAATTAAACTCCCCCCCATAATCACCCAACAAATAACGGCCTAATTTCAGACTGGCGGTAATGTCACGTTTGGCGAATTGATAGGGGACTTCGTAATGTAAGTTTAAATGCCCACTAACATGATTTTCATCAAATAATTTCAAACCGCTTGTTTGTGATGGATTACGTTTATGCGCATTCCAAAGCTCCGCCCCCACCGCAAAAGTTTTACCGAATGGACGATATAAAATTTCTCCACCATACCCTGCAAAGGCTTCTTCTAAATAACCCGCAGTGAGTCCAACATGCATGTCGGTGCTTAAACTATGAAGCCAGCTAAGATATAAATTTTCTGGGTAGAGAATATCTTGGGTATATAAATCCTCGTCACTTCTTATTGGCGTTTGTGTGGCGGGGCGCAGTAACGCCAAATTATGAAGATTATCTTCCAAATTCAACTTTGCCGTCGCCCCTAAATTAAAGCCAAAGGGCAAAGCGGCTTTTGTTTCTGCCAGCAAGGAAGAGCGAAAAAGCATCCCCGCATCTTCTTCGGAAAGGCTTAACTTACTATCAAGGAAAAATTTCAGCGCAATTCTTTGCCCCATTTCAATCGTGGCATCATAATCAGAATCACCATCGAAATCTTTAAGAGAAGCATCACGCCAAATCTCTTCTGGACTAACCGTTCCTTGCGTTACCGCCTTTTCTAAATCGCGGCGGACAATTGTCAGGACAGAGCCTTTCAGCCCTTGATACCGCAATTGAATGGGTAATGTTTCTTGATCTTCGGGGATTTGGTCAGTCAATGTTCGCGCCGCGTGCCCCACTTGCAAGGCAGTGGGTCTTGCCGATTTTAACAATAAATCTACGGCGGTTTTATTCTCAAGATCTTTTAACCTTGGCAAAATAACGGGTGGGGCGATTTTGTTATCCCACGATTTCAACCGTGTATTTTGCGCCTGATGCTGTAGGGAAAAACGCGCCATAAATTTTTCTACCCCTACAACTCCTGCTGATAATGTCAGCGGCATAATAGAAGAAAATTCAGGTTGATAATTAAGCGATGCGCTCCAAGGTGACGGCGCCTTAAAACCCTCAATATTCTCCTGCGCGCCAATATAATCAATCGCGCCATAATCGGCTTTTAACGACAACCCTTTGATCGGTGTAAAATATTCTACACCGCCAAAAAAACCAATTTGTCCGCCGCGAAACCAATCTGACGGGTCATGAGGTTGCGGAGAATTATAATCACGATCTTGATCGAAACTATCGCTAATGGCAATCAACAGGTTTTTAATATGACCTTGTGACCCCAACCGCCCCCAAGCCACGCCGCCCGTTACATCAAAATGTTTTAATTTCTTAGACATGACGAAGTATTCGCTTGATAATCGCTTATGCCCAAACGCGGAATCTGCGCCAAAAGCAATGGCAGGGCGCGTCGCCGTTTCATTCCAAAGCAGCAGTTTAAAATCTAACCCTGGATAGA
Organism: uncultured Alphaproteobacteria bacterium; assembly: GCA_937923625.1. Classification (GTDB taxonomy): domain Bacteria; phylum Pseudomonadota; class Alphaproteobacteria; order Micavibrionales; family Micavibrionaceae. The sequence continues at coordinate 150,697 of CALDTV010000015.1, read as the reverse complement.
GATTATCTGCAACATCGGCTAAGTTTGATACTTCCCCCGTTTGGCGCAAACTAACATAAAATGGCTCGGCTAACTGAAAGCCTAAAAATGCATGCAAATACGGATCATCCGTCGCGCTTCCCGCACGCACCATCCCAACCGCATCCATCCGCGCATTTGGAACAAGATTTAATCCCAATATACCTGTTTGGTTAATCGTGGGATTATAATAACGAGGGATATAAGACGGTTTTTTAATTGTTTCCACTTGTGGATTTTGTGAAGATTTCGGCGTATTTTCGGCTTGCACGGCAAACGAGAACCCACAACAAACAGCCAACAAAATTATAAAACGAACAAGCAATGAAACCACATTTCATGACGGCAAGAAAAACGATTGATATGATTCTAACTTTCAAGAAATTAAGTAATTCTGTCAAAGGCTTAAACGATTCTATCCGCAAGACTAAATCTTTGCGTGATGGCAAAACTGCTGTATTCTGTCGGTGATAAAATTCAACGATCAAAACGGCTTTCTTTCTATGGATTATGATTTATGTGTTATTGGCGGCGGCATTAATGGTGTTGGCATTGCGCGCGACGCCGCAGGGCGCGGCCTGTCTGTACTTTTAGTTGAAGCCCAAGATCTGGCAGGTGCAACATCCTCCGCAAGTACCAAGCTCATTCACGGTGGTTTACGTTATTTGGAACATTATGAATTCAAATTGGTGCGCGAATCTCTCCAAGAACGTGAAATTTTACTAAAAGCCGCGCCACATATTATTTGGCCCATGCGTTTTGTATTACCACATGATCAAAAATTACGCCCTTATTGGATGATTAAAGCAGGCTTGAAGCTTTATGATTTTTTAGGCGGCAAAAAATCTCTGCCAAAATCTGAAGCGCTAGATTTTGGGAGTACGCCCATTGCTGATCCTTTAAATGATGCCTATAAACGCGGCTTTGCTTATTCTGATTGCTGGGTCGAAGATTCCCGCTTAGTTGTGCTCAATGCCATGGATGCGTATGAACGTGGTGCCGTTATTATGCCGCGCACCGCTTGTATGTTCATGGAGCCTGCCCCCAACAAAGATGGATGGAGCATGATCATGCGCAACACCCTTAATGGGGATGAATTTCAAATAAAAGCAGGCATGGTTGTGAATGCCGCGGGGCCATGGGTAAGAAGCTTTCTTGAAAATTGTAATATCGCAACAGATGCGTCAGATGATTACACCCCGCGCGTACGGCTTGTGAAAGGCTCACATATTATTTTACCTAAATTATATAAGGGCGATCAAAGTTTTATTTTACAACAACCCGATGGGCGTATTGTCTTTACTATTCCTTATGAGAAAAATTATACGCTTGTTGGTACCACCGATGTCCCCCATGAAGGCGATGCGTCGACAGTACAAATCAGTGATGAAGAAATTATTTATCTTTGTGATGCGATCAACCGTTCTTTTAAAACGATTATATCCCCTGCCCATGTCATCAGCCATTATAGCGGTGTGCGCTCTTTGGTGGATGATGGGAATGCCAATGCGTCAAAGGTAACGCGGGATTATAAACTTTATACCGATGAGCGCTATGGCCCGCCTATTCTGTCTGTTTTTGGCGGAAAAATTACAACGTACCGCCATTTAGCCGAAGATGTAGTGAACCGCGTGGCAACTTTTTATCCTAAAAAATCATTACCCGCTTGGACGCAAAAAGCGACATTGCCAGGCGGTGATTTGCCCGATAAAGATTTTGATAAATTTTTAAAGTCTTTAAAAGATCGCTACACTTTTATGCCCGAAGACTTATTAACCCGCTACGCCCGCGCCTATGGCACGCGTATTGGCGCCATCATGGAAGGGGTCAACAAAACATCCGATTTAGGAACGCATTATGGCGATAATATCTATGAGGCAGAGATTTTATATTTAATACAATATGAATTTGCGCACACCACCGAAGATATTTTGTGGCGGCGCTCAAAATGTGGCCTACACATAAGCGAAATAACGGTGAGTGCCATTAACAAAGCCTTGCCCACATTACAGCAAAAAATAAAAGATAATGGAAAACGCTATGAAAATGCTTCTAGCCATTGACCAAGGCACAACCAGCTCCCGCGCGATTTTATTTTCTAGCGACGGGGAAATACGCGCCACGCGGCAAAAAGAGCTGGCCTTGCACACCCCTGAAAAAGGCTGGATAGAACAAGACGCCAATGATATTTGGCATGATACATTTTGGGCGTGCGATGAGATTTTAAATAGCACCGATGCCACAGGCACGAAGGTTATAAAAAATGTTGCCGCCATCGGCATTACCAATCAACGTGAGACAACCGTCATTTGGGATCGTGCCACAGGTGAGCCGATTTATAATGCAATTGTTTGGCAAGATAGACGCACCGCAGAATATTGCGCCCATTTAAAAGAAGCGGGTCACGAAGATATGATCCGCGCAAAAACAGGTTTGCTGCTTGACCCCTATTTTTCCGCAACAAAAATAAAATGGCTTTTGGATAATGTTGAAGGCGCACGCGCCAAGGCCGAAGCAGGCGCATTAGCGTTTGGCACAATCGATAGTTTTTTGCTCTGGCATTTAACCGGCGGTAAAGAACATAAAACCGATGCAACCAACGCATCACGCACCATGATTTACAACATCGTTAAAGGCGCATGGGATAAGGAACTTTTGGCGTTATTTGATATCCCAGAAAATTTATTGCCCACCGTACATGATAACTGCCATGATTTTGGTATGGCCGAAATAAATGACTGGCGCTTACCCATCGCCGCCATGGCGGGAGACCAACAAGCCGCACTTGTTGGGCAAGCTTGTTTTGCCGAAGGGATGGTCAAATCAACTTATGGGACAGGATGTTTTGCGTTAATGAATATTGGCAAAAAATTTAAAGAATCCAAAAATCGTTTGCTCACGACCATTGCCTATCAATTAAAGGGGGAGGCAACTTATGCGATTGAAGGGGCAATATTTGTGGCAGGTGCCGCGATTCAATGGTTGCGCGATAACCTTGAATTTTTTGAAGAAACCGCCAGTAGTGAAAAGCTCGCAACATCTGTTCCAGATAATAATGACGTTTATTTTGTCCCTGCCTTTACAGGTTTAGGCGCGCCTTATTGGAATCCCGATGCCCGCGCCATCATTAGCGGTTTGAGCCGTGAAAGCACCAAAGCACACATCACCCGCGCCGCCCTTGAGGCACAAGCCTTTCAAACATTTGATTTAATGCAGGCGATGGAGGATGACTCTGGCTTTCCCGTGCCCAAAATGCGGATTGATGGTGGCCTCGTCGCCAATAATTTTATGTGCCAATTTTTAAGCGATATCTTAGAGCGCGATGTCGATATCCCCACCATCACCGAAACCACCGCTCTTGGCGCGGCTTATTTAGCCGCCCTTCATATCGGCCTTTTTGAAAATCTAGATAATATTGAACAAAATTGGCAACGCGCAAAAAATTACAGCCCATCAATGGATGAAGAGAAACGCGCCCACCTAAAAAATAGATGGCATCAAGAAATTAATCGCGCCCTCATGCACACCCCACAAAATTAAACCAAAAAGAAACCCGCAGTTAAATAAATAACTGCGGGCTCTGTGGTGGGGAAACTTTTTAAATAATTTTATTTTATGACTACTAGTGGTTATCTAGCGCCAACTAATTCTAGTGCTCCGTACCGTGGGCCTCTTTCAACAATATCTCCTAAAGTAAACTTACCTTCATTTTTAGAACCAAGCCTTACATCTATCGCACGGGACAACACCGCTTTAAATTCTTCACGATGCGGGTTAATTTGAGAAACAAAAATCTTAGCCAGCATAGCTTCCATCTTACTGCGAGGCTCAACAAGCACTCCGCCCATATCGTTAAATTTATCGGTGAGTGCAACCTCAGGATAGCTATAATAATTTCCTGTAGCCTTATTTTGCCTATATGTTTCGATTGATTTACCATTAATATTGTCTTGGATGTGTTGTAAAAGCATTGCGGAAACATTGTCCGCGTTTGTATTATAATGCCACCATACACTTTTAGTAGGATCAACACTTTGAGAAGTTGTTGCATGTTTTGGACCTGTATCAATGCCCTCATCAATGGTATGAAGAGTCCATCTTAGGGCCTTATCACCATTAAGCATTGCTCTAAACACCGGTATAACTCCCCTATAATCTGGCAGCCCTCCTGGGTGTGCATTCCAAAAAAACCCTTTATCCTTAATAGCATCAATAGCGCCTGATTTAAAAATTTGCATGCACCGAACAGAAAGAGCGCCAATTATAGTTGGATCTTGAGATATAGAATTAATATGCGATTTAGAATTCACGCTTTGTACATTTCTCACCTCAAGGTCGAAATGATTTGCTAATTGTCTCGCAGTGTAGCAAGTATCCTTCTTTAAATTTCCTTCAGCATCCAAAACAGTAGGTCTTGCTTCTAAAAATGGGATAATAGTTTCTTGTAATACGTCATGCTGATAAAAACCATATTCCATAACTGCAGGATTAGTTAGGTTAGGGCTAGTTAATTTAGGCTTGTCAGGAAAAATAATAACCGGTTTTAAGCCCAGTTGAACCATTTCAGGCACGAGCCTGTTAAGCACAAGAAGGTCAACTACATCTTCCCCTGCATAAATAAGCACTCTATTTTGTTCTACACTATCAGGCATGATTAAATATTTGGTACCTTTGCAACATTTTTCCAAGCTATGTTAAATAGAATTTTAAATGCGCTAGCAAAATCCGTATGTTTTAAAACCAAAATTCTAGATTTCATTAACTCTTCACTATTAAAATCCATAAACGCAATATTATCACCGTAGGCGTAAAAAGATTTTGCATTAAACATTTCTTCTGGAACCCATTTATATTCGGCAAATTCCTTCGAAATAAAATTCGTATTTCCTTCTTTGGCAGTGATTTTAACTTTAATTTTATCGCCGAGCTCAGCCATCCTATCAGAGTGATTTTTGTATCTATCTTCACCCATCATGACAATCCAGTTATCTGGCTTCACATTAAAAACACAAAATTCACCACCGACTGTTTTTGCTGTTTCATAAACGTCATCCATAAAGGCATTGAACTGTTCTTGTCCTTCATAAATAATGATCTGCTGCTTATTCCACTTAACCCCATCATTCTCCGTGAAAGCTATACCTTCGCGCTCATAAAAACGCTGAATATCATTCATACGTGACATAGATACATCGCTTTGGCCGCTTTCAATTTTTGAAAGCGTGTTGGCAGCGATGCCCAGATGCTCGGCAACATGGCCTTGCGGTACATCAAGCATAGCGCGCGCAGCACGCATTTGCGTTGGTGTAATCATTTGTCATTTCCCCACTTTTTTAAAGTTAACAAAAGATTAATAAAAAAATTACAGGCCTTCTTATACATATATAAAAATATCATTGCAAGTGATTTTTTAATTTATTTTACGAAAAAATATTCCTTTATGTGGATAATTTTCACTTTTTTAATATTTTGTTAATGATTTTTCTTTACTTTTTACCTCATGGAGACTATTATGAAAATAACACAGACAACCAATAGGCAGATATCACATTGTAATATTGTGCCACTATTTATGGAGCAGCCCATGGTTAAAGCAGACCAGACGCCTACACCCAACGTAGAATTATCGATCTTTGATGTAAAAGAGCTATATGACCGCGCCTATGCCATGGAGGCAGATAACGATTTATTTCGTGCTTTGTTAACGGAAGCCTTAAAAATGGATATGGCTTATCGCCAGAATTTAAAGGAAAAAGCAACATATAAGGCACTAGATCAAGCCGTTGCCCCAACAAGTTACACGACAAGCCCCACGGATCAAAAAGATCTAAATAACATACGCAAGGCGGCTTAAAAGAATTTTGTATTCCCCTACAAAAACGAAGTCATTCATTACACAGCGATGACTTAGAATATTGAAAATCTGTTCATGAAGCTATCATGAGCAGATTTTCTTTATGGAGCCAAGCTTTAAGAAAATATAAAAATATAAAAATTTACATAAATATGAATAGAAATAACGTGTTTTTACACCTTATTCACGATATACTTATATATGTTGTTTTTAATATAAAGACACAAAATACTCACATAGCCTTGCGTTGATTTAATTCATGTCACTCTACGCCCGCAGGCTCTCTTTCTTGATGGTAACAATGATGACAACAAAATATTTTGGATTTACGGTTTTATATTTATGCGCAATGGCTTTATCGCTGGCGGTTGCCCCACAAGCGAATGCAAATAGCCCCGCTGTGATAAAAGAAAATCTATTGAACGAAGCCGAGGCCGAGGTAATAATCGCGAATAACACGCTTGACCTGCCTGCTGTTAGCCCGAAAACAAGCAATACGTTCCACGATAACACGCATCCTGTTTTAAAAATCACACCAGATAAATCTGAGATGATTACATTGGCCGATGAAGCCGCCAGCGTTATTGTCGGCAATCCTAATCATATAAGTGTTTTATTAGACACACCTACTACATTGGTTGTTGTCCCCCGCAATATAGGCGCGAGCCATTTTAGCGTTATCGGCAAAAACGGAGATGTATTAATGCAACGCCACGTCATTGTCGGCGTTGCCCCAACAGCATCAGATGAGCAATATGTTCGCATTCGCCGCAGCTGCGCAGCCGATGACCGTGACTGTCAGCCAACAAGTGTTTATTTTTGCCCTGATATGTGCCATGAAGTACAAGAAAATACGCAAGGCCGCAGATAGCCGTTAAATTAATAAGATATCATTTTTTCACGCTGCCCCTGCTGCCCCTTGCAATTCACCTTGTTACAGCAATGGATATATAATGCATAAATTACGATTTTTCCCTCTTCTTCTTGTCACGCTTTCCCTTGGTGCTTGTGCCTCATCTGCGACAAAAACCAATCCTTCGGCGCAAAGTGATATTATTGCGACAACAGCAACGGGCGAGCCGATACAACACACCCCATCAATTGATCGCGCCATGGAGCGTGCCTTGGCGCAGGCCGAAGCGAGCGGCAATAAAAAAGAAATCCTGAGCACATTAAGACAAGTCAACGCCCGCAACCCAGAAGACATGATTGTCGCCACACGATATGCCCGTGCTTTGCGCGAAGCGAACCGCACGAAAGAAGCTATCCCAGTTCTTATGCCCTTCACTACGGGAGAGGTTGTATTTGAAGAAGCGTTAACCGAAATGGCTATGACGCATTTGTCGCTTGGAAATTTTCAATCGGCTGAAAACTACGCAAATAAAGTATTAGAAATGAATGAATTTAATGGTCGCGCCTACCTTGCCCTGGGCACGGCGCAAGACGCGCAAAGCAAACATCAAGCCGCTGAGACTTCTTTTAGAAAAGGTTTAGAATATTGGGATGGTGACGCGGCGCCGATCATGAATAATCTGGCTTTAAACTTGGCCTCCCAAGGACATTTGGAAGAAGCGTTAAAAATATTAGAAAAGGCGCTAGAGAAATCCCCCCAACGTATGGATTTGGAACGCAACCGCCGTATCATTGCAACCTTGCTTGAAACAACAGAGCTACAACCGCGGGTAACAGCACCAGCACCAACACCAAAAGCTGAGGTAAAACCCCAAGCAAACCTAAAGCCAGAAGTGGATGACTATTATCGCCCCCCTGCGCCACCCAGCCCAAAGCCATTAATAAATCAAGATTTTATCGTTAATGATGTTGTGACTGTTGCCCCCCTCAACGAGGTTACAATCACGAATGACTCAGAACAACTTATTGAAGAAACTATTCAGGTCGATACTACCCCCAATGCAACAGTAACAACACCCAGCGTGACTTCAGGCATGAAAACAAACATTAAATTAAGAAGCGATAAGTTCGAATAACTTGAGTATCTTTTTTTAATTTAATTAATTGCCGATACCCGCATTTGATGCTTCGATTCCTGCTGGCCCCAAAATAATAATAAACAATGCTGGTAAGAAAAATAAAATCATCGGTACCGTTAGTTTTGGCGGTAAAGATGCCGCTTTTTGTTCCGCAGCTGCCATCCTAATATCACGTAATTCCGTCGCCATTACTGCCAACGCCTGTGAGACAGATGTTCCGTATTGTTCTGCTTGAATAAGTGCGGTCGCAAAAGACTTACCAAAGCCCCCAACGCGGCGACCAAAATCTGATAGCGCCGCACGACGATCACTTAACATGGCCATCTCCGCGCTTAATATACCAAGCTCTTCTGCCAAGATGGGGGAATGTTCTGACACCTCATTGGCAATACGCTCAACTGTTTGCTCCAACCCAATACCGCCTTGAACACAAATTAACATCATATCTAGCGCATCGGGGAAAGCGTAACCTAAGTCTTGCTGTCTTTTATCTGCCTGATTTTTAACTAAAATTCGCGGTAAGAAAAACCCAGCAAAAACTGCGCCCAGCAAAATAAAAAACTGCATACCGCTAGAGACTTCTTTTTCACCTGCGGACATGATTATCATTGAAAATACAATAAGAAAAATAGGCAAACAAATTTGTGCCGCTAAATATTTAATTGGGGCTGTTGGGTTTCTATAGCCAGCTTGTAATAATTTAACGCGGGCATTCTCACCAAATTTACCCAACATTTCTTGTACTTTAAAAAAAGTTGCCACGGATTCTTTGGCAGAAAGATTATTCCCACCCTTATTGGTCATTTCTTCTTTCGCCGCTTCAAAAAGATGCTTTTTCTTTTTTTCAATTGTATTGCGGTAATGTTCTTTTTTATCCGACCGATTCAAAAGCGGTAAGGCAAAAGCAATAAAGGACACCGCCGCCGCAAGTGCGCTAAAGACAATAATAACCAATTCACTTGTTATACCGAACATCAATATCCTTTATTATACTTTAAAGTTAATCATTTGCCGCATCACTAAGACACCCACCATCATCCAGCCAACGGCGCAACCCAATAAAAATTTTCCCGTGGGGTCAATAAACAACACCTCTATATATTCACGATTAATAAAATACATTCCCCCCGCAACAACAACAGGCAAAGCACCAATAATCATTGCCGATGCCTTTGCCTCTGATGATAACGCTTGGACTTTTCGTTTAAGCTTAAAGCGTGAACGAATGACTGCGGCTAAGTTTTTTAACACTTCGGATAAACTTGATCCCGTTTGCGTTTGGATCGCAATTGCCGTGGCAAACATTTGCATTTCCGTTAAGGGCATTCTTTTTGCGGCGTCTAACACCGCTTCGGGCAAAGGCACACCAATTTTTTGTTGGTCATACACACGTTGCATGATCTCCCCCATCGGCCCTGTAAATTCCCGTCCGACCATTTTAATCGCTTCACTCACGGGCATACCCGCCTTTAACAAACGCATCATGGATTCCAGCGCATCGGGAAAATCTTGCATAAATGCTTTTTGGCGCTTTTTGGCGAGCACACGCAAAACAAAACGCGGTAAGCCCAAAAGTCCTACAATGCAGGCCATCGCAACAACAAAACTCCCCGCCCCTAAAATCTTCGCTAATCCTGTTACAACAAAACAAGAAAGAACCGAAAATAACCAAAATTGTTTTGTTGAAATACTGACGCCTGCTTGCATGATTTTTTCACGCAATGTCGATCCTGTTTTTTTCGGTTTATTTGTTTCTGATTCTTTTAATTTTTTTGCTAAATCAGAACGGCGTTGATCTTGTGCGCTAATCTTACTTTTTTTATTATTTGTCGCAATTGCTTCACCGCGCACGACACTCATCAAGCGTTTTTTGCGTTGCGCTTGTTGGTTTAAGATCAAGGCACAAATAATACCGCCCAACACCATAAAAATCGCCAATGAAATAATCAGGGTATTCATCTAATAAGACCCCTCATTGTTAAGGTAAGCATGGCCAAGCTGAGATATATTAGCCATAGGCCTCTTCCATAGCATCAAGCACAAGTTTCTCGACGCCAAACTGTCGCGCATTATCCCAAAATTTGGGGCGCATGCCCGTTGATTTCAACGCCGTGATAAGCTTACCGTCAGCATCTTCACCTTCAAATTCTAACTTGAATAAATCTTGCATGGTGACAACGTCGCCTTCCATGCCTGTGATCTCGGAAATATGCGTGACCTTACGCGACCCATCGCGCAAGCGTTGCACCTGAATAATCACATTTACCGCCGCAGAAATTTGTTCGCGCACCGCAACAATTGGCAAGTTTAGCCCCCCCATCGCGATCATATTTTCCATCCGTGATAATGCTTCACGCGGGTTATTGGCGTGGACAGTGCCCATTGATCCATCATGACCCGTGTTCATCGCTTGAAGTAAATCAAATGCTTCGGGGCCACGCACCTCCCCCACAATAATACGTTCAGGGCGCATCCGCAGGCAGTTTTTAACCAAATCACGCATGGTCACCTCCCCCACCCCTTCCAGATTGGGGGGGCGGGTTTCAAGGCGCACAACATGCGGCTGCTGTAATTGTAATTCACACGCATCTTCACAAGTGATAATACGCTCGCCTTGTTCGATGTAACGCGTCAAACAATTCAGCATTGTGGTTTTACCCGACCCCGTTCCACCAGACACAAGGACATTCACGCGGCAACGACCAATCGCCATAATGAGTTTTGCGGCACTAGGGCTCATCGCGCCAAATTCAAGCAACTTATCCAAAGTCAATTTATCTTTTGTAAATTTACGAATGGTCATACACGCACCATCCACCGCCAAAGGGGGGATAATAACATTCACACGCGACCCATCGGGTAAACGCGCATCACAAATTGGGCTGGCTTCATCCACGCGGCGACCAATCGCGCCAACAATGCGCTGACAAATTGTCACAAGATGTTGATTGTCGCGGAATTTAATCGAGGCACGCTCAATCTTGCCCCCCAATTCAATGTAAATTGTATCAGGGCCGTTAATCATGATATCGGCAATACCATCAATCTCTAACAGCTCCTCCAGCGGGCCAAAGCCCAGCATGTCATCTGCACATTCCTTGGCGATGCGGTTAAGCTCTGTAGGGGTTAAATCTAAATTACGAAAACGTGCAATTTCCGCCACGGCAGAATTCACTTCTTCTCGCGCTTCATCACTTTTCATCCGCGCAAGTGCTTTTAAATCAATCCCATCACGCAGGTCGAGCCAAATGCGGTTTCGCGCCCGTTGAAGGCGCAAAGACGTTACAGAGTCCTCTTCTTCTGCAACATATGCTTCTTCATCCTCTAAGATGGAATCTTCTTCCATGCTTTTTAGCTCTTTGGAATGCTCAGGCTCTTTTTTCTCTGGCGCACTTGGTTGCTTGTCCTCTAATATTTTATCTTCAGACACATCAACGGGCTCGGCGTGCTTTATAGGTTCTTCGGTTAATTTCGGGTCAACACGCGTTGGTATTGCTGCAGAATCCGCATCACTTTGGTCGCCTTGTAATGGCGGCGTTTTTTTGACATTTGATGGCGGATTTTGTCCTTTTTTCTTCCCGAACATATTCCCTATCCTTTATTTTTTACTTTGGATAACAGGTTATCCAAAAAACTATCTTTAGCATTTTCAGTTTTTGTCATTTTCCCTGACAAAACTTTTTGCGCTATCGGTAGTAATTTGCTGACAATCTCAGTCCCGTTTTTATTATCGGTTAGATTCTTACCTTCATTTTCATTGCCCAAAAATAATTTAGGATCAAAAGAAATCACCGTTGATGGCTTGTAATCAAGCGCCGTTTCAATATCTTTTTTCGGTACTTCTTTGGAAGGCATCACCCCCGCCATATTCACGATTAAATCTATATTGGCATCATCACCACCCTGTAATGTCTTCACCTCACCAATTAATGATCGCGCAGACCTTAGAGCCGGTAAGGTTGGCGTTGTTACAACCACTAGCTCATGTGCTTTAGTGACAATTGTTTTTTTCAAAGAAGGTATCGCGCCAGACAAATCAACCAACACCACTGGATAGCTTTGCATCAACCAATCTATCAATTCTTCAAATTGTTGTGCATGGACTGACGGTTCTAACATTGCATCAGATCCAGTCGCCAAAACCGTTAAGTGCTCACTCGGTTTAAATAACATACGTTTTAGATTATCTTCATCTTGGCTAGCCGCCGCGCTGACGGCTTCATGTATTGTCGCCGAAGGCTCGAAACCGATTCCAACGGATGTCGTCGACCAACCACCCGCGGCATCTAATAGAAATGTTTTTTGTTTTAATTGCTCCGATAACCCCCATGCCAATCCTTGGGTTAATGCGGATGTTCCTACACCGCCTTTGGCACCGATCACACCGATTAAACGGCTACCACTGACGCCTAATTGATCAATCAATGCTTTGGCGATAATTTCACTTAAAACATTGAATGCCACAGGCTTTACCAAATAATCACTCACCCCCATAGAGGTCAAACTGCGATACAAATCAACATCATTCACAGGGCCAATGACAATTGCATTTGTGGTTTCATCACAATAAGCGGACAAGGATTGTAGACGTTGTACAAATTCCTCCCCCGTGGTTTCGGTTTCAATAATCACAAGATCAGGCGCGGCTGATTGCGCATAATTTTTAATAGCTGAATCAACGTTGCCTTCTTCGACGCTTATTGTGACGCGGGCAAAGCGCCAATCATGTTTTAAGGCGCGTGCCGCTTCAAGAGTTTCTTGATCTTTAACAAAAAGATCAACTCTGGCCGTTGGTAAAAGGATATTTGTTTCTGTACTCACTTCTTGATTTTCCACTCTTTGAAATTGTTCCAATTCTTGGTTCAATGGTCGTATTCATACATGTCTACAAATTGGGTTAAGACACTTAAATTATTGATAAGTTTGTTTAATTTAAACCTTTCTTATATTAATCAAAAAAGATTAACGCCTCCTTATTTTACAGATTGCTGCGCTCAACACCTTCCAAGGGCTCCCTTGGCTCACCTTTTAAGTATCCATCAGTTACGGTAACGGCGCGGCGGGCTTCTCTTTGACTAAGGGCGGCATCCCCCATTAAATCACGCGGATCTGCGATTTGACGTGCTGTCATTGTATCGACACTACAACCAAAACGGTAATCCCCTAACGAACGATCTGTATATCTGTCATCCAACCCTGGCAGGGTCGAACAATTTTGGGGAGCCATAGCAGCCACATGATCATAAGCAACAAGCAAGGCAGGATGTCCATAGGAGACAGATGAAACACGCGTTGTGACATCCACCACGCCCAAAGTTTTTAAAGCGCGCACGATATGTTTTAATTCATGACGCGCATCAGCCGCCGTAAATTTGGGATCATTCGGATCATACGTCACCGTTAAATCCATCGGACCGTCTGTTGATTGATGATATTGATTGGCTAACTGCGTGAGGGAATTTTTATTAATATCGCCAAGCGCCATTTGTTTCAAAACAGTTTCATGTTGAATGCCGATTTTATTATGGCTCATACCAGAAGGGATTTGTTGTGTGCAGCCTGTTATTAAAAAACCTGCCATCATCGCGATAATTGTTATTTTCATCTGACTCATTTTTACTTGGGTCATTTTTGTCAAAATTATTATTTTATGGGTCATTTTCAAATGTCCTCCCTTAATCCAAAACATAGCCAAAATTTGCGTTATCTTTCATCAAGTCATTGGGTACTTTATGGTCATAAAGGCGGCGCATATTATTGGTAAAAGCATTGCTTAGCTGTTCATTATGTTTATGTCTTTGTGGCTTTCTTGGCGGTATCACGGGTAATTTAACAGATGCTATTGAGTCTTCTAATTCAAAAGCGCCAAAATTCATGGCAGTGCCATTTGATATATTTGACGGCAGTTGCGATGATGCATTTTCCGTTATATTACGCGCAAATGGCTTTACCAAATAAGGGGTAATAATCACAACAACCTCAGATTCAGACCGGCGGAAAGTATCGGATTTGATTAAGTCACCCACAATGGGGATGTCACCCACGCCTGGTAGTTGCGTTAAATTTGATATGGAGTTCGAACTTATCAAACCCGCAATCATTAATGTACCGCCACTTGGAAGCTCAACATTTGTTTCCGCGCGGCGGACATTAAATGTTGGCACATTCACACCGTTAAGCTGTAAATTTTGATCAAATGATGTTGTTGATACTTCGGTTGTTAATTGCAAGCTAATGCGATCTTTTGAAAGCACGACAGGCTTAAAGTTCAAAGACACACCAAAAGGTCTAAATTCGTAAACAACATTGCCGTTTCTATCCAGTGAGGTGGGAATGGGAAACTCTCCCCCCGCCAAGAAACCAGCTTTTTCACCAGAAATAGCGGTAAGATTTGGCTCCGCAAGCGTGTTAACAATGCCTTCTTGCTCTAGCGCCCGCGCAAGAAAGCTAAGGTTACCAAAATCACCCGAGTTATAATTAAGCGCGGCAACGCCCAATTGTGTTGGTGCCCCCAAACCAAGGGCAGTAGCCGTTGTTGCAGCAAGGCCAAGTTCACCTATACCTGCACCACCTGTACTATTGCCTTCAAGCCCTAAATCTTTCAAAGCACTACGAGAGGCTTCAACAATTTTTACCTTTAACATTACTTGTTGTTCGCCGCGTACACCCATCATATTCACAACGACACTATCTGCTTCGGCGGCGTTGATACCTTGGGCATCGGCAACATAACGCGCCACAAGGTTGGTCAGTTTATTGGCAACAGAAGGGTTAGAAACATCCCCTGTTAAAACTAATTGGTCCGAAAAAGCCTTCATTTCAACATGTTCATTCGGATAAAGATGATGGATCATGTCTTCCAATCTATCTGTATCCATTTGCACATGAACATTGATTTTCTTAAGCACATTACCATCACTATCAAGCGCCATAATATTGGTATCACCCAAAGAAGACCCCACAAGATACAAACGGTTTGATTTGACAGCCATCACGTCAACAACACTAGGGTCAGCAACAAGAACATCGGCGACATCACCACCAATACTAACCATTTCCGCCTTGCCCAGCATAATATCAACGGTTGATCCACGGGCTTTATTTTTAAGGATAACATTGGATTTATCCGCTTGCGCTGCGTTGATTGACGCGAGTAAGAAAAACGCCGCAAACAAGAATGTTAAAAAAATCGCCGCCGTATTGTTTATTTTATTGCTCATTTGCCAACCCTTCTAAAGCGGATGAATCGATGATAATTTTTGGCTCAATAAGCGGTGCATCTTCCATCGAAAAATCTACACTATTTGGTTCTTGTGCATTACGGGGACGTACCTCGTTCATATTATCACCACTATAGATGCGAATGCTGGATGACACATTATTCATCTCTGTCAATTTCGTCATGACACGGCTAAGGCCGACATCTGTTGTTGCTTGATCTGAAGCAGGGTCTGCATCATCGCCTATACTTCTGAGCGCGATACCAAGGGAGCCCATTTTTTGAGCGAGCAGGAGCTTCTCTGCATTATCCGGCGAGACCTCTAATGTTAAAATTGCTTTTTTCGCGCTTGATTTTTTCTTGTTCTTTTTACCATCGACTTCTTCATCTACGGCCGACGTATCGTCTCTATCTATAGCTAAAATTTTAATATTTTCTAAAATTGTCTCTGTGGCGTAACGGTTAATTAAGTTTCCCGCTTCTGCATTGTTACGCGAATCAACACGCACACTATGCGTTAATATAATATCAATGTAATCGGCTGGCCTAATCATACGATCCGCCAAAATTGTTTTTGAAACAGAGATACTCACAGCGCGCATACCTTTAGCAATATTTGCTGATAAAAATTTACCGCCATCATCTTCAACAACCAACGCCGTATGAACCGGTTGACCTTGGGATAAAGACCGCAATAATTTACCTTGCGCCGCTTCGATGGGCTTTTCGCTGCCATCGCGAATAACAGCGCCAACAAACATTGAATCTTCAGGCCAATCTTGCCATTTGAAGTCACCTTCCTTGACGATACGCCCTACCGTTAAATCTTTTGCCGCGACTAAAATCTGAATACGTTTTTCATTCATGACGACCTCTTTTTTGCCACCGCCCAACATCGCCTGCACCATAATGGCAACAAGAACCGCGATAAAAAAACCGCCAATTAAAATTATGATTACATTTTTATTCATCTTATATCCTTCCTTAGCTTCCCGCGCTTTGCGCGAGTGAAACTAATGATTGCGGATTAATATATCCGTTTTGCCAAAATGAAATAATTGCACCACCAAAAATGGCAATGCCATAGGGCACTTCTTGTGAACCACTCTGTGCTTTGTCAAGCCAGCTATCTTTTTTTGGCGTTGTCACAGGTTTCCATTTTGCCAACGCCAATGTTGCAACCCCCAGAAAACCACCAATCAACGCCATAAAGAATATAAGCGGAAGTAAACCACCAAGTCCTGCCCACAAAGCAAAGACACTTAATAATTTTGAATCGCCACCGCCAATAAGATTGAAGTAAAACAACGCATAAGTAATGGCAAAAACAATAAGCCCACCAAGAAGATGGCTTTTCCATGAATAAAACATTGACGCGTCTGGCGCGAGAATAAGAACAGCAAGGAAAGCAGGAATAAATGCTGCGGCAATATAAACACTATAGATGTTAGGAATAATAAGACGGTTAAAATCTGACCGTGCTGCCGCGGCGCCAAATCCAAGCGCAATAAGGGCACAAAATGTTAAGATAAAAACAGAGAGCATGATTTAATACCAGATATAGGCGTTAACGAAATTAAATGGCACGTCAGAAATAATATTTATTTTTGAAGAAAAGAAAGCCTGAAACAGATTATGCTATAACAGGCTTTCTTTAAGAAATTTTTATAAGCAAAAGCTTAATATTACCTTAATGGCTAAGGCTAGTGCGGCTTATGTACCGCCTCCAGTGTCAGCACCAGCATCGCCACCTGTATTAGTCAATGAATCGCCTAAGCCACCAAATAATGCATTCAAGTCATCACCGAATGCATAAACAGCAGCCACGATCGCTAATGAGATACCTGCGGCAATCAAACCATATTCAATGGCTGTTGCGCCTTTTTCATTTTTTACATAAAGATTAGATAGTTTTAAAAGTTTAGCTAGCATGAGAATTCTCTCCTTCGTTTTTTTATTTTATAGTTTCAGTATTTCGGCACTTACCTTCAAAAGAACTTGGGGTTAACGAACCGTTAGATACAAGAATATACCACATCTTTTTAAAGAGTACTTAATAAAACAATGAATTTTATCTATTTACATAATAAATTAATTCGAATTTTATGTTTATTTTAAATGACTTAGTGGGAATTAATGATTATGTCATTAATGCAGCATACATGTAAATTTAAAAAAGTTACGCCGTTAATTGGTCATAACCAATAAAATTATTCTTCTGTGATATTCCAAATAAGAGGACGGCGCGTGGAGGCGTTCAAATCAAAACTTGCCATAGAAACCGGCAGAAAAGCCGTCACCAATGCCGAATACTGATATGTTGCATTAATTTCAACATAATCGACATCCTCTAAAGTAATTAATGAGGCATTGATCGTTAAATCATCGGGTGAGACCCGCATAGAGCTAAGAGCGTTTCTCGCCGCCTCTTCGATGTCACTTTCACTGATATCAAAATCAATAAGCGCTGTACGAGAAGCACTTTCGACAGAATATTGAACGGCATTTTGTATCCAAAAAATACGTCCTGCTTCGATAATACAAAAAAAAATCATCAAAAAACCCATCGCCACGAAAGAAAATTCAACGGCCGTTGACCCCGCTTGCGATTTTTTAAATGTTTTAAAGCTCATGTCATTAATCCAATTGCATCCGTGCGTCACCCCTAAGCTCATAAGTTTTTTTAAAGCCAGGGTAGAAAAAAAGTGTATCATGCGTTTTATTCAAGGTTGTACTATAAAATCTGCGTTTGTAATCAGGACTGCCATCGTCTAGTGCATCCTCACAAAAACCAAATTCACATTCAACAGCAAGCCCGTCAAAACATTCACAGGAAAGATCTGTCTCAATTGTAAATGTGGCTTGCCAGTTTGCGTCACCTTGCGCATCGTAAATAGGTTCTATCACATTCTCAAAAACGCTGTCAGGATCGCGCGTTGTAATCAAATACTCCACCGCAGCGCGCGCCGCCGCCTCTATTTTCATTTTATCATTAATATAGCGACCAAAATCAACCGTTCCAATCAAGATCACCAAAAGAATGGGCGCAATGAAGGCAAATTCGACCGCCGCAACACCAGAGTGATCACTATAAAATCTTTTCATGGCCATTAGCTAATAAGCCTTATAATTGGCTCCCCTATTGGATCTGCAGGTTTATTCGAACAATCATTTCCAATGAAGGGCGTTCCATGAATAATCACCTCGTTCGCAATTAATTTTGTACAAACATCAGATTGAGCCTCCGACGTACCACCAATGTTAAATTCTTGCTTTGGAAAATACATCACGCCATCAACAATTAAATCTGCATTCCCAACAAGCTTGTTAACGCCGCCCGAGGGCGCGTCGGGATCTTGATAAAATGAAATACCAGCCATATCATCCCCCGCTAAGGGAGCCGAAAAAAACATTTCTTTACCGCCACTAATATCCAACGTCGCATAATCATTTCCACTACCAGTGAGGAAAAAACCTACTTGCTCTCCTGTCATTGCTCCGTTCCCAGAAATATCAACAGAACCTCCATTAATAATGTAAACACCTGGCTCGAACGTGACGTTATTGTTGCCACTAATTCTTATACCGCCGCAATATGTCCCTGGTGATAAAGTAATATTTTGTCCTTCTGGGTTATAATTATTAAAATCGCAACTCGTCACTTCGGGGGTATCAAAGTTTGCATAGGGATCAGCGATGGGAGCAGCGCCTGTCTTCAAACTATTATAAGTAAAGTCAGCAGATCCTCCACTGACATCATACGCCCCAACAATATTAACGTTATCAACATTAATGGTCACATTACCATTTAGTTTAAACGCTTCTTCATCTGCCGAATTAACCGCTATTCCACAATTTGGCATATCTAATTCTACCGCCCCTGATGTAGTTAATGATCCACTACTAATTGGATTTAGGCTCAAAATACAAAATCCATCCGTGTAAAATGCCACTTCAGCTGTTGCAGCAACACTGGTCGTGACGGCTTTTGAGCTAATAATTTTTGAAAGAAATAACTTTGCTTCTTGTGATAAGGTTGCCGTTACTGTTAGGTCATCCTCATCATACACAACGTCTAATGTTCCTATTTCAGGGTCATAGCCATTTCGTACAGCCTCCCCCGCTGCAGAAAATTCGATATACCCCGTATTATTACGCCCTAACTCCCATGCGCCCGCAAGGACAGCAGCATCCACGGCGGTTTGTAAGTTGCGCTTTTGAGACATCCATTGGCTAACATCAACCCCTAAACCCGCAACACCTAAAATAATCGGCATGAGTAACGCAGCCATTGGTAGAACGGCTGCCCTTTCATCTTGGCACCATTTGATAAAATTCAAAAAGGATATAATTCTGTGCATCATGTTTTCTAATTTCATAAAAATAATAGGTTAAATTTTATTAAAATTTTTTCTAACCCAAAAACGTGAAAAGGCACGTGCCCCCAAAAGAAGACCGTGCCCATTCATACTCATCTCTATAGTAACGCACAAACGCTTAAGGAAAGCTTAAGAACGACGTTATTAGTCCTCAATCTTTTGAGCCCATATCTTTTTCAAGCGGAAATCCCTCGCGATCTAAAGGAATTGTCCCGTCAACTTTTTGCCCCCATCTTTTAATCAAATCCTCTTTTTGTGACTGAATACGTTTTATACGCATCTTCGCTTTTTCTTTTACAACACTGCTGATAAATAAGCGGCTAAGCCAATCAATACCATACCCCAACGCCGCCGCGCTATACATGACAATAATAGTGACAGGATCTTGTAAATAGCCAAGCGCTAAATCCATTGATCCCGATTGTTTCCAGACTTCAATTAAGTAAGGAAAAACACCCGAAAAATTCATTGCCCCCACCGTAAAGCTTTTATTTTTATTTTCACTTTTATCAAATATATAAATGACCAATGTTGGCAGCATGCCAATCACCACAACAAAAGTAGATGGTAAAAAAAGGATCATGCAGATAACAAGAATGAACAAAAACAACATCAGCTTAATGCCAAGTTTTTTGCGCTTATTATTTTTCTTATTTTTTTGTTTTGATTTTTTCTTTTTTGCCATGAATCTGCTAACCCTTCACCAAAGTCACATAAGCAGTGATTAAAATAATTACAAAAGATAAAAACATCGCAACAACAGACCCCGTTTGCTGCCCTAGCTCTTGCCCATAACCGTTTTTGTCTTTTAATTTGGTTTCTATCTTTTCTTTTTCAGCATCTAATTTTTTAAATTGTTCTGCGGCTTGTTGAAATTTCCCAACATCTGATTGGTATAAAAGGGGGTCTTCAAACAATTGTGACAACTGGCTTAAATTTCCAATTTTTTTGGCTTTTTCAACTTTGGCTTGTAAAAATTCTTTGCGTTTGGCGTCATGAAATTTATCAAACACAACGGTTAAATTATCCGCAAACCAATGTGCAATAGCGGGGAAATTTTCTAATCGCGCCCTTGATTGAATTGTTGCAAAGGTTTGAAGCTGTCCTAAAATATTTTTATAAGCTTCTTTTGATCGCAACTCAGCCACATAAGGTTCAACATTTTTTCTGTCTTTTACCGATAAGAACGCCAAAACATGTCTGTCAATTAAAGATTGCGGCTTGTCTTGTGAGCAGACTTGTTCGAATGCCCGCATTAACTCTTCGGGGGTACTAACATAATATTTATCTAAAACAGGGCTCAAACAGGGGCAATCAACATCCATGACGTACATGCATCGTTCAATACCAAAACCAATATTGGTTTGCTGCATGAAGGCACGGCAGCTATCAAATTTTGTCAAAATTGGCGTTAAGTTTCCCGATTTTTTATACCGCAAAGCAGGGATCACAAAAACATGACGCATCGCATTGGCAAAAGGCTGAATATTCTCCCCCCGCCGAAAAGCCGTGGTCATCGCCTTGCCAAAACCTGACGGAAGAAATTTAATATTATCGTAAAAAATAGGGCTGTCTGTATAAAGCCCTACCGCCAAAAAGGCCGCTAAGCGTTTATTATACCCCTCCCCACGATCAAGAAGGGCCAAGTCTTTTTCAACTTGTTCTAAACGAACTTTAATCCCTTTATCTTCAATGGCACGATCCACCCATTGGTGTAGCTCACCATTTTCGACAAAGCGGGCAGTTTCTTCAGGGTGCTTGTGTAAATCAGTTGCTAATAATTCTGGCCGCGTATATTTTTTGTTGGCAAAAATTAAGGGACGCGCCGCCTTAATTCTTTTTGATGATTGCTTCGGGCTTAAACGTCGTCCATCCAGCCATGCTTCGATATCTTCTAAATCCCACCGCTGCGATGCGTCATCATATAAAAGCCCCCGCAACAATTCCAGCATTGCACCGCTAAATCTGTCACGACCAATAAGGGTGGTATAACTCCCCTTGTCAATTTTACGCTCAATCACTTCGGCTTCGGTTAAGCCTGCAAGTGGATCTGCTGTTCGCATCATCACAGCCAAAGAAACCCCCAACGCATATAAATCATCGGCAAGCGTTCCGCGCCCCTTGGCGACAGGATCAGCCATCGCGCGCTCAACAGGTTCATATAATGCAGGCAACAATGAAGAGGCCGACGCCGTTAGACAATCCCCTAACTTAATCCCCTCTCCCGCGCCAATACCGCTATGGAACATATTTCCAGGCCAAATTTCGCCATGCACCATGTCTTTATTATTCAGCTCTATAATTGTTTTAATAAGTGGTTTAACAATGTTGCTCATCACATCATCTGGCCTGAAGGCCAAAGCCGCTTGAGGGTGATCAGGAGGTAACAATTTCTTGCCGAAATTATTTTCATAGATAAAGCAAAATCTTTCTTCCTTTTCACTTGGAACAAAAATTTTTCCCGATTCAACAAAGCGCGGCAAGCTGACGTTAAATATTTTGCTATATTTAATTGTTGCTTGGCGGCGCGGCGTTAGCGTTTTATCACAGATAAACGCCACAAGGCTGGAAGGCATTTTATTGCTGCCATGCGCACGATATGCCTTTATCGTCCCCTTGCTTAAATCATCTAAAGGCTCTTTAAAATCAACATCGATATCTTTATTAAAGGCAATTTTTGTATTTTGAGGTGTTTTAGGAGCGCGCGCTTTTTTCTTATCAGAATTCTTCTCGGGCTTCTGATTAGATTTTCGCGCGGCCGCGCCTAGCTTGTCTTTTTTTTCAGACGCAGGCTCTTTCTGATCTTTTTGCGGGGCATCTTCCATAGGGGCGCGTCACTAAAATATTAAGATAAACAAGCAGAATTGCTTTTCTCACATATTTTAATACGCTTCGGGTTGAAAGTAAATTGCCGTGATAACGCGGTATGTTCTCGCTAAATCTTAGCTATTAAAGGGGTCCTGCATCAAAATTGTATCATCGCGATCAGGACTGGTAGAGAGCAACGCCACAGGTGCTTCAATCAATTCTTCAATGTAACGTACATATTTCACCGCATCCGCAGGAATATCCGCCCAGCTGCGTGCGCCGAGTGTTTTACCACTCCAACCTTTAATGGTTTCGTAAATTGGTTTGATATTCGCCTGATCAATGGTGGACGCAGGAAGATAATCAATGCGCTCCCCGTTTAAATCATACGCCACACAGACTTTGATCTCATCAAATCCATCCAACACATCAATTTTGGTCAGCGCAATACCATCAATGCCGCCCGTCTTAATCGCCTGACGCACCAACACCGCATCGAACCAGCCACAGCGGCGCTTGCGCCCTGTTGATGTACCAAATTCATGACCATTACGCCCCAATGTCTCACCCGTTTCATCTTCCAATTCCGTCGGGAATGGGCCAGAACCAACACGGGTTGTATAAGCCTTGGTAATACCCAACACATAACCAATTTTCTTTGCGCCAACACCTGCCCCTGCCGCCGCCTGCGCCGCCACAGTATTGGAGGACGTCACAAAAGGGTAAGTGCCGTGATCCACATCAAGGAAGTGACCTTGCGCCCCTTCGAACAAAATTTTCTTACCTGCTTTAGAGGCATCATCAATTGCCTTCCATGCCACGCCGCTATATTTCAAAATCTCATCACCCATACCCATCATATAATCATAAACATCATCGGCTTTCATCTCATCCGCGCCCATGCCTTTCAACAAAGCGTTATGATAAGACAGCATATTTTCAATACGTTCTTTTAAATATTCAGGGTGTGCCAAATCACAAACACGAATACCACGCCGCGCCACTTTATCCTCATAGGCCAAGCCAATACCGCGTCCCGTTGTGCCGATTTTCTTCGCGCCGCGCGCTTCTTCCATGGCAATATCCAGCGCAGGGTGAACAGGCATAATAAGTGTCGCATTTTCCGCTAACATTAAATTATCAGGGTTAATATCAATGCCTTGTGAACGAATATTTTCAATTTCTGTGAGCAAAGCTTTTGGATCAACGACCACGCCATTACCAATAATAGATAATTTACCCTGACGCACAACGCCAGAGGGCAGCAAATGTAATTTATAAGTCACACCATCAACAACCAGCGTGTGTCCAGCGTTATGCCCCCCTTGAAAGCGTACAACAACTTCGGCCTGACTTGATAAAACATCAACAATCTTACCTTTGCCTTCATCGCCCCACTGAGAGCCAATTACCGCTACATTTGACATTTAAAAACCTTTCTTCAATTTTGCTAACCGCGTGACACAGCAATCCCTTGATCCTGTAATTTTTTAATTTCGTTCCAATCCGTATCTTGTTTGACGGTTTGGCTTTTTTGTTCGTCAACGGGGGATACAGCTTGCTTAACGCTGTCCATATAAAGCGTAAAGCCCGATGCATTTTCTTTAGTAATATCAGTTAACATATAACGCCCACCACGCCCCAATTCACCACGCACAAATTTTGAAAACAGGGTAAAGCTCACGCCCTTTTTATAATCAAAACCGCGACGTTCAATCGGGTCAATCGTCACATTTACATCCGTTAAATTATAAACCTTAAAAGCTTTGATTAAGCCTTCATAAATTTCAACAACGCTTGCGATATATTCTTGCGCGCCCTGCGGCAAGTCAATTTCTTTTAAACCAGTGACAGCTGTTTGCGCCAAGCCTGAACAATCTAGCAAATCAATAAATGTTTTTGCCACTTTATGTTTTGACTCCGCCAGCGCATCACGATCACGTTTTTTCAAGGCGCTTTCCAAATGTGCGCGCACATCATTTTCAACATCAAATGCATCAAAAACGACGTCAATAAGGCTCGGGATACTTAAATCAATTGATAAATCTTTTACACCCGCATCATGTAAAGCTTTCACCGCAATCAATGCCACCTCGGTGTCGTCACGCACATCATTTGCCCCAACCAACTCACAACCCACTTGGCAAAATTGCCGTTCGGGGCGCAATTGCGAGCCATTAACGCGCAAAACATCGACCGCATAAGACAAGCGCAGCGGTCGGGCTTCTTCTTTTAAGCGCGAGTTCGCGATGCGGGCTATTTGCGCTGTTGTGTCGGCGCGCACCCCCATCATATGTTGCGAAATTGGATCCATCAGGCGAAAAGTATTCCGCGCCAGCGCCTTACCAGGGCCATCAGCCAACAAGGTCTCTTCAAACTCAACCAAGGAAGGTTTGACGCGATTATAACCAAATTGTGCGAAACATTGCATGAGACCTGCCACAATACGGGCCTCTTGCTCCGCAAATGGCGGTAGAAGGTCGCTCAGACCATTTGGAAGCAAGGCTGAAGAGCTGTCTTTGCGCATAAAATCACTGTTAACTAAGCTGTTGAAATGTAATTTTACCTTCCCTTATAGGGCGCAGATAATCAAGATCAAATTGCCCCTATTGCACAGTTTCACACTTAAAATAACAACTTATATGCATCGTCATTCCAAGTGCTTCTTACACCAGCAAAATAGCCCTTTCGATTGGCTTTCTTGTCTGTGGGACATATCGAATTGTAAAAATCTAGCGGTTAAATAGGCTCTATTCTATCGGGTCGCCTTCTTCGATATTATTCAAAAGCCATTCAATTTCATCTGCATAAAATTCCCGTTGAGAGGGCAGATCAGGATTTAAAACCAGCGTGTAATCCGTTTTCAGAGTATGCAACCACGAATAGCCATTCATGCCAATCATGTGCTTATCACCATCATCAAAAAATTCAACGAGGCGTTCTTTGGTATCAAAAAGATAAACGAGGTTCCGACCATCATTTTCTGTGGTGTCATTTTCTGCCACCAAAATTTCAAACTGCGTATCTCCATCCGCTTGATACGGTGTATCAAGATCCATATTTTTACTATTCGGTGCAGAACATACATGTAATTCAGCGTTAAGAAAAACTTGGTAAAACAACTCTTGATTGCCTTCTGGATTTTCGGCCTCTCTTTGGACGGCGGTATCAATATCAATCATTTATGTATTCCTTTAATAATATTTCTTTAAGCAGCTTTTTGAATAACATCACAAAGATCATTCACGGACGTTTCAACCAGCGCAGAGTCATCGCCTTCCGCCATCACCCGAATAAGCGGTTCTGTGCCAGATGCGCGCACCAATAAACGGCCAGAACCCCGTAATTTTTCTTCTGTCGATTTAATTGCAGATTGGACTTGTTCCAGATCTAGCGGGCTATTGCCTGTATATTTCACGTTCTTTAATAATTGCGGCAACGGGTCAAACACATGGCAAACCTCACTCGCTTTTTTACCGCTTTCGCTCACGACCGATAACACCTGAAGCGCGGCAAGAACGCCATCGCCTGTTGTCGCAAAATCACTCATGATAATATGGCCAGATTGCTCACCGCCAATATTAAAACCACTCTGGCGCATTTCTTCGACCACATATCTGTCACCAACAGCCGTGCGGGCAAAAGCAATATTTTCCTTTTCAAAAAATCTTTCTAGGCCCAAATTGGACATGACAGTAGCGACAACGCCGCCTTTTAAATGTCCTTGGTCACGCTTTGCAAGTGCCAACAATCCAAGTATTTGGTCACCATCAATTTTTTGCCCTTTTTCATCCACCACGATCAAACGGTCCGCGTCTCCATCTAGCGCAATACCAATATCCGCTTTTTCTGCAATCACACGCTCTTGCAATGTTTGGGTTGCCGTCGCGCCCACATTATCATTAATGTTTCGGCCATTCGGCTCGTGCCCTATTTTAATCAAATCGGCTTCTAGCTCCCATAAGATTTGTGGCGCAACTTTATAAGCCGCACCATGCGCACAATCGATAACGATTTTTAATCCATTTAACGTTTTACCTTTTGGAAAGCTACGCTTGATATATTCAATATAACGCCCCGCAGCATCGTTCAATTGCGTGGCCTTTCCAATCTCATCCGCAGACGGTAAATGCGCCTCCATGTCCTGATCAATCATGGTTTCTATTTGTGCTTCCATGTCATCGGATAACTTAAAGCCATCCCCGCCAAAAATTTTTATGCCGTTATCCTGATAGGGGTTATGCGATGCAGAAATCATCACGCCAATATCCGCCCGTAAAGATGTGGTCAAACGGGCAACAGCAGGAGTCGGAATTGGCCCTGTACGGATCACATCCATGCCCATCGCCACAAAACCAGATGCCATGGCTTGTTCCAGCATATAGCCCGATAGCCGCGTATCTTTGCCAATCACCACGCGGTTCATCGGCTTGCCATTGGCATTTTGGCGCAACACATATGCAATTGCCATGGCCACCTGCAACGCCATCCCCGCCGTCATAGGCGCGGCGTTCGCCGTTCCCCGTATTCCATCTGTCCCAAAATATTTTTTATTCATGAAAATATTTTAGTAGATCCAAGGCTAAAATACAAAGAAATACAGAATATTGATCTTACGGACGTCTACAGCTCGAAAGATGGACCATTATTTTTTGGTACGGGTGCTTCTATCGGGTTTCCAAGGAACACATCTGGCCTTGATCGATACGCCTCAGCATGCTCTTTAACAAAGGATGCAATGCCCGCCTCATGAAAGTCACCTTGGAACAAACCTGCGAGCTCACCATTTCTGTATAATTGAATTTCAGGTAAACCATCGGTCATTTTTAATGTGCTAATCATACCAAGATTAGTAAATTCTGCATCTCTGTCCTGTATTTTTACTTTTACAACAAGTACATTTTCACCCGACGCTAGCGCCGCAGGCAATAACCTAGGCGAAATAGCATGACAGGGCGGACACCAATCAGCATGAAAGTCAATCATCACAAATCTGCTCATCGATTCTTGATTAGCAAAATTAACAAAATCATCTAAAACAATTAATGGATTATCAGAGGTATGCGTGTATTCTAAATAATCTACCTCGCCAGCACTTTGTAATGCCGCATCAATATATGGTCTTGCAAAATAGCCAGCGGCAACAGTTCCTAATCCCAAAATTAAGACGTTTCTTCTATCCATATCTATATCCTCTCATACATAAAAAAAATTATGTATAAAGCAAAATAATAATATGTCAACTAATCACGCCCCTTGCGTTGTCGTCCTGCCCGTTGTTGGCACAGAAGACGTTGGACCACGTTTTGATAGGGTGTCTTCTTCGTCATCATCGACGCGTACAATCTTTTTGCCTGCTAGGATGTCTTTGATTTCATCACCGCTTAACAGCTCATATTCCAACAACGCTTTCGCAAGCGTATGCAATTGATCAAGATGCTCGGTTAAAATATCTTTCGCGCGCGTATAGGCATTTTCAACGATTAACTTGGTTTCTGAATCAACCATATTGGCGGTTTCTTCTGACATGGATTTTGCCGCCCCCATACCTTGTCCCAAAAATAATTCTTGTTCGTCTGCGCCGTAGCGAAGCGGACCAAGTTTGTCAGACATTCCCCATTCTGTCACCATGCGGCGTGCGGTTGATGTTGCCATTTGGATATCGCTTGAAGCACCTGTTGTCACAGCTTCTTCACCAAAGATAATTTCTTCAGCAATACGTCCGCCCATTGCTACGGACAAATCAGCTTTTAACTTGGCACGAGACATTGAAATTCTGTCGCCTTCCGGTAAACGCATAACAAGCCCCAACGCACGACCACGTGGAATAATCGTTGCCTTATGGATAGGATCAGATTCTGGCTCATGCACCGCCACGATAGCGTGGCCTGCTTCGTGATATGCCGTTAGCTTTTTTTCTTCTTCTGTCATGACCATAGATTTGCGCTCCGCGCCCATCATGATTTTATCTTTTGCGGCTTCTAATTCTTCCATGCCGACAGTGCGTTTATCATTTCGTGCGGCCAATAAAGCGGCTTCGTTAATAAGGTTCGCCAAATCCGCACCAGAAAAACCTGGCGTTCCACGCGCCAGAACCATCGCGTCGACATTACTGCCCAGCGGCACTTTTTTCATATGCACTTTAAGAATTTTTTCGCGGCCTTTAATATCGGGCAAGGGCACAACAATTTGACGATCAAAACGACCAGGACGCAAGAGCGCAGGATCAAGAACATCAGGGCGGTTGGTTGCCGCAATCAAGATCACACCTTCAGTGGCTTCAAAACCATCCATCTCCACCAAAAGTTGGTTTAATGTTTGCTCGCGTTCATCATTTCCACCGCCATGGCCTGCACCACGGTGACGCCCAACGGCATCAATTTCATCAATAAAGATGATACAAGGCGCATTCTTTTTCGCCTGTTCAAACATATCGCGGACGCGGCTGGCGCCGACCCCAACAAACATCTCAACAAAGTCCGAGCCAGAAATAGTGAAGAACGGAACACCCGCCTCACCCGCAACGGCGCGTGCGGTTAAAGTTTTACCTGTCCCTGGTGGGCCAACAAGCAACGCCCCTTTAGGGATTTTCCCCCCAAGGCGTTGGAATTTTTGTGGATCTTTTAAGAACTCAACAACTTCTTGAAGATCTGTTTTTGCTTCATCAATCCCCGCAACATCATCAAATGTGACGCGGCCATGTTTTTCGGTTAACAATTTCGCGCGGCTACGCCCAAACCCCATCGCGCCACCGCCGCCTTTTCCTTGCATTTGCTTCATAAAGAAAATCCAAACACCAATCAAAAGCAACATCGGGAACCAAGACAACAAAATGGAAAAAGCACTTATCTTTTCAGGTTCAGGCTCTTTGGCGCTAATACGAACACCTGTGCCCTCAATTCGTTGCACAACATTTTCACCGTTCGGCACAAGAACACGGAATTTTTCACCGCCATTGGTGAAGCTTCCTTGTATTTCTTGCCCTTGGATTGTGATGCTGGAAATGGAGCCAGATTTTGCGCCATCCATAAATTCGCTATAGGCAATTTCTTTGTCTTGCTCCATCAGGCCGCCCATGCGTCCGCTTTGAAAAGCGTTCAGCAATAAAACGATCAGCAGGCCAATACCAAGCCAGAAAAAGAGGTTACGTCCCATATTATTCATGGTTAAAAATCCTTCGATAAATTATTCACTTGTACCTTAAGCTTTTCACGCCATAAATCAAGCTTAGTCCTTTATATTTCGCGGCATAAAGCCCTATTTACAGCTCAAAATAACAACCCCGATGCTGGCGGCTCTTTCGTACTATTTGTCTTCGCTTGGCGGGGTTGGTAGGTTACAGAAAACTGCGGCTCATAGGGCTGTTGATTGCCCAGAAAAACGGTCACATCCGTCTGTTGATCTTGGAATTTTAACGTAATGAAAAGCTCCCCACGATAAACTGACCACCCCCAAGCATCAGGATAATCAATGTTACTTTTGTTCCGCCATTTAAAATCTTCTTCTAAAGGTTCGCCATAGCGTGCGACCAAATCAGCCCTTATAGTCATAAGATCATCAATACGTTTTTGCTGATCCGTATAAGATTTTTCAATAAAAATTCTTGCTTGGTTTAACTTATTCTCACGAAATTCATAAACAATGGTGGCAGGCATGCCGAATGCGCCGCCGCGAAATAACATTCGATCATCTTCAGCAACAATAAATGTTGCGGCTTCATTTTCTTGTACAACTTTTGTAGGTAAACCCCAGATAAATCCACGCACATCTCCGTGATTTATTAACGATTTTTCGTCAGATGTTTGCGCCCAACCAGAAGACAGAAAAAACATGAACATAAAGGCCGATATAAAAACATAACGTATCATAATTTTTCACGCTCTATTATTAAAGATAGCCCACTATTGATATCTATTTTCTTTAGGCTGAATTTTAATCCCCCTAATGTGCGCGGCTTAAAACTTTTTGGATCAAACCATAGCCATTCAAACAATTCTTCCAGTTTTTCCATTCTTACCTGATATAACGCCCCACACCTTAAATCTGCGATTGCGTTTTGAACAACCCGCAAGCCAATCTCTTCTGGGTGCGCACGCAAAACTTCATAATCAAGGATAATTTGATGGCTCTGTTGCTGTTTCACGGCTTCATCAAATGCCTTTGCGGCAAGCCTCTCTAATGCTTTTCGTGCCCGTGATAAACGTTTTGCGGTAATCGTTAAGCGTTTAGGGGTTAACCCTTCTGCCGCTAAAGCCTCCATTGATTGGCGTAATCTGGGGCGCAAATATTGTTCATTTTCATTGCTGGGGTCGTGCATAAATGGGACGTTTTTCGCCTCACAATATTCTACCAATATTTGTTTTGGCACGTTTAAAAATGGTCGCGCGATATTTATGCCGCCCGTGTTAACACGCCAATCACTCATAGCGGCCAAGCCATCCAGCCCACTGCCTTTGGCTAATCTTATTAAAAAAGTTTCTGCTTGGTCGTCTGCGTGGTGAGCGATAAAAAGCGTTTGAATATTTTCCTCCAGACAAAAATTATTCATTAAATCATAGCGCGCCTGCCGTGCAGCAGCCATGACGCCTGTGTCTGGTTTGTCACCTTGCCACAATAAAGTTTGATGATTTATGTTTTGGCTTTTTGCCCAGTCTTGTACCATTTTAATTTCAGTCGCAGCATCCGCCCGCAGGCCATGATCAACGGAGATAATATAAATTTCTTTTGCACTATCTGTTTTAAAATAATTTATTAGGGCCGCCGCGAGCGCCATGCTATCAGGCCCACCAGAAACACCTATGCCCAATTTATCTTGCGCAGAGATATCAGGATATTTTTGAAAAAATTCAGATAAAGCGTGATCGAGTATCACCGCCATTAGGATTTACAATCCAAGCCCTGTTTTTCTTTTTCCGCTAAATTCAAAATCGTTTTTGATTCCGTTGGGAACTTAACAGGGACTTGTGTTAGAGCCACACAAGCTTCGTCATTCTTATCCATCCGTTTAAGTGACATGCCCAATTTTAACAGCATATCAGGAGATTTTGAACTTTCGGGGAACGCTTGAAACCCTGAAGCAAAGCGACGTGCCGCCGTATCATACTGCCCCCGCACGTAAAAAGTCTCCCCCAACCAATAATGCGCGTTAGCCGCCAAAACATGGTCTTTATAATCAACGAGGAAATTCTCAAAACCTTTTTGGGCCACGTCATATTTATTGGCTTTTAAATTAGCAAAAGCCGCCTCATATTGCGCGGCTGCATCACCCCCCGTTAAGGTTGTGGTTTGAATGCCCGTAGGCATATTCGTATTTAAATTTAAGTTCAAATTATTGGCGGCATTATTAACCGCCGCATTTAAAGATTCCGTTGTTGTTTTCGTATTTGTTAACGGCACCGCGTTTTGCGTATTTTTTATAGTTGGCGTTGATAATGTGGGTGGTCTGGGCACAGTTGTGTTGATCACGGGTGCCGTTGTTGCTGCGCGTGGTGTTGCAAATTCTGCGCCGCGAAAGGGGACAAGATCATTTTGCACAGCAGCAGGATTAGGCAGAGAAGAGGACAAAGGCGCAATAGCCGCCTGCGGCGACGCCCCTGCCTTTTCCATCATATCGATTTTCGCTTTTAGGCCGTTAATTTCAAAAATTTGTTTTTCAACACGCCCCGTTAATTCACGAATTTGTGTTTCCATTTGCTGCAAACGAATTTCGGTTTGCGCAGCATTCCCTGCATTAAAATTATCCGTGTTATACACTGGAGACTGCGCCATAACCTGTAACGGCGACGCACATAACATAAAGATGCTAAAAGAAAGGCACAGAATTAGTTTCTGCGCCCCTCCCATATTTTTAAATAAGCCAGTCTTAGTTAACACGTGTACGTGACCTTCTGTTTTGTGCCCAATACTCACCATTATTACCAACAACCATTGGCTGTTCTTTACCAAAGCTTATTGTTTGGATACGGCGCGGGTTAACCCCCATAGAAATTAAGTAATTACGCACCGATGTTGCGCGGCGATCCCCTAAGGCCAAGTTATATTCACGCGTGCCGCGCTCATCTGCATGACCTTCCACAGTGACATTGAGATTTGAGTAATTGGCCAACCAACGCGCTTGTCCATCCAAGATAGAGCGCGCTTGCGCTGTCAAAGTATGGCTATCTGTATTGAAGTAAACAATGTCTCCTGCTTGCGCGACCAAGTCAGATTGCGTCCCAGGGACAGCTGAGCTCTCAACACCACCGACACTGGCTGTGCCGTAATCGCTTCCATATTCACTACCATCACCGCTTGTATATGGGCCTTGGTTTAATATGGTGCCATCATCTGGACTGCCAATGATGACCCCTTGGGAGTCGCCCAAATCTTTATTCGACGAACACGCCGTTAATCCAACAGGGATCATTAATGTAAAGGCGATTGTCATTATCTTTTTGGAAAAGCGGGTGCGCATGCGGAACTCCTTGTTATATGCGAATAAATTCTGATTCTATTTTTAAGCTTTTGCCTCAACAGTGACAATAGGAAACTGATGACTTCACAACAATACCCCCTTATTTTCGTTTTTTTGCCTTATTCTAATCCTTTAACAGGGCAGAATCTTTTAACATAAGGGGCGCGTGAGAGCTTCGCCTAAGATATAAAATAATTTAATTATATTGATCTTCAATACGCGGGGCATTTTCGGGAATGATGCGCGTCGGCACATCCAAAGACTGCCCTTGCTCAATCACGTTTTGCGGCACCGTATTTGTAATGACCTCGTTTACAACAGGCCTATTTACAATAGTTTCATTCACGATGGTTTCGTTGAGAACGGGCTGATTTGTTACAAATTGGCTACCCGTTTGATTCAAAGTTGGTTGATTTTCAATGATCTGCCTGTCGCCAGCCCATTGAATATTTTCACGCGCCGTAGGATATGCGTGAACCGAAGCATCCATTCTGTTGGGCTGGTTTACTTCACGACCACTTGCGAGTGTTTCACCCGGCAGCTTCACATAGCTCACCACTTGTTTAACGCCCGCAATTGTCCGTGCTTTTTCGATCACACGGTTGAGTTCAACTTGGTTTTGCGCCACGCCCATCAGGTAAACAATCCCTTGTACTGTATCAATCGAATAATTAATTGATTGCACTTCACGGTCCAGCGCAATGCTTGTTCTTAAACGTGTTGTGATCCAGCCATCTTTGGCGAATCCCGTAATACCTGTGCTATCGGCGACACGAATTTCATTGATAACTTGCTCCACGCCTTTTACTTGCCATGCTAACCGAACGGCTTCTACGCGATGCTCTGGGTTTTGAACAACGCCCGTAATAAGGACACGCCCCTGATTAACAGTCGTGCTTAATTTTATAAAAGCTTTTAAATCATAACGAAGCCATGCATCGTTAATGCGCGCTTTAATTGTTGTATCACTGATAGCGCGGTTGATCCCGCCTTCTTTGGCCACAGCAATTCCCGTTACCGCCGCCGCACCTGTGGCAAGCCCCAAGCCCGTACACCCAGAAAGCGCGAGCGCGGAAAGAGAAAAACAAACAAGTGTATATTTACGAATCATAAATCTATTATGTCCCGTGAATCCACGCATTGTCTAGATGATGAATGTGAAAAGGCGGTGACAATGTGATTAAATCAAAACGCAAATCAACATTTTTGACATTTTTACGCGCCGCATAATAGGCAGCCGTGCGTTCTATCCGTCTTCGCATCATTGGCGTCAAACTCTCCAAGGCTGTCATTTGGGTGCTTCTGGCTTTTACCTCAACAAAGGCAACAACATTGCGTTTTTGCACAATCAAATCAATTTCCCCCACTGGGGTTTTGTATCGTTGTTCAAGAATTTTATACCCTTTAAGCCGCAAATATATCCTCGCTATTTTTTCAGCTCTAAGCCCGCGATCGTAAGTTTGTTTTTTATGCGATATCGCTTTTTTCATTTTTTTAAACCTACCGACTTAAAACCTATCAGCACTGTAAGAAATCATAGGACCCTGAAGCTATCGACGCTGCTTCATTTAAAATTCTTTGGCACAGGCAATAAAGCTTAGATTAGCTTAGCTCCCTAGTTTTAACGCCAATGTATAAATAGCTTTTTTAGGCTTGCCTGTTGCTTGCGCGACCATCTCTGCCGCGTCTCTAACGGACATTGTTTCTAGGGCGCGCTTTAATTGCTTTTCAATACTTTCACCCGACATAACTTCAACGCAAGCCCGCCCAATCGTTATCACAATTTCCCCTTTTGGCTGGCCTTTTTCGGTGTAATGAACAATGAGGTCAGACAGCTTTCCCCGCCTTGCTTCTTCATACATTTTCGTTAATTCCCGCATAACCGCGGCTTCACGGTTACCAAGGACCTTACGCATATCTTGCAAACTATCGAGCAAGCGCGGCCCTGTTTCATAACAAATAAGTGTCCCTGACGTTTCCGCCCATTTTTGCAGCGCCGCTTGGCGTGCCGATGTTTTGGGCGGTAAAAATCCAAGGAATGAAAATTGATCCGTCGGCAATCCCGATAACTGCAACGCAGGCAGCGCCGCATTCGGTCCCGGTAGGGCTGTCACGTATAATTTTCGCTCAATCGCCGCACGCACGAGCTTGTAACCCGGATCAGAAATAAGAGGCGTCCCCGCATCACTTAAAACGGCAACGCTTTGGCCTGTTGCAACAGTTTCAATTAAATTTTCGCGCTGTTTTTCATTGCTATGGTCATTATAAACCTGCATCTTTTTCTTAAAACCGTAGGCACTTAATAATTTACCCGTCACCCGTGTATCTTCACAAATAATTAAATCCACCGATGACAACACATCCAATGCCCGAAAGGTAATATCGCGAAGATTGCCAATGGGCGTTGCAATCAAATAAAACCCTGGCTTCATGGGCGTGGTTTTTATCTGTGGAGGATCACGGCGGGCATTCCCCCCTGTCCCCAAGGGTTTTTGTGTGTCGCTTTTTAGGGGGTGATTGTCTTGTGGCATTAACGATTTTTTTTGTGTAGTGTTGAAGAACATTCATAAAAAATATCGAAAGTAAGCTTGTATTACCATGACAAAAACGCGTCTATACCCGATTATATTGTGCCTTCTTCCCCTCATGCTCATGTTAAATGCCTGTGGCACGCAAAGCGGCGCGCCATGGGTCACGCGTCACGATAACAGCCATATTGAAGTGCAAAACAACCAGCAATTGCCGCGCATCGAACCAACATATGAGGCCGCAAATAACGTTAATAACGCCGGCAGTTTTACAGGCCTGCCTGCTGTTAAAGTCGCTATTTTGCT
Source organism: uncultured Alphaproteobacteria bacterium (assembly GCA_937923625.1). Lineage (GTDB taxonomy): Bacteria > Pseudomonadota > Alphaproteobacteria > Micavibrionales > Micavibrionaceae. The sequence continues at coordinate 115,141 of CALDTV010000015.1, read as the reverse complement.
CCCTTTGAGCGGAAGCCGCAGCGCGATAGGGCAATCAATGTTACAGGCCGCGCAATTGGCGCTTTTTGAAATGGGCTATAGCAATTTAAACCTTATCCCACGTGATACAAAAGGGACAGCCGATGGGGCCGCTGCTGCCGCTCGCTCTGCTATTAATGATGGCGCACAACTTATATTAGGGCCACTTTTTGGCTCTTCTGTTGCCGCCGTCAAAACTATCGCCGCGCCCAATAATGTGAATGTCATCGCCTTTTCAACGGATTGGAACTTGGCGGATCGCAACACATTTTTGATGGGCTTTTTACCCTTCTCACAGGTTGATCGTATCAGCCGATATATGAGTGAAAAAGATATTCGTAACGTCGCGTTAATTGCCCCCATGGATCAATACGGCAATGCCGTTGCATCACATTTTGAAAATGCCGCCGCACAAAATCGCATCGCCATTACGCAAAAAATTCGCTTTAACATTGGTGATGATATCGCCGCAAAAATCGCCGATTTAAACGCCAAACAAAACACCCCAAATTTTCAGGCTGTGTTTATGCCCGTTGGCGGCAGTATGGTTGAAACAATCTCCAGCGCGTTAAGCTATCACCATTTAATGCCGCAAGAATATAAACGCCTTGGCACCGGCTTGTGGGATGATGCCCGTATTGCCGCACAACCTAATATGCAGGGCAGTTGGTTCGCGGCCCCTGCCCCTTCTGCGCGTCAGCAGTTTGAGCAAACTTATTTTGCCACCTACGGACAACGCCCCGCGCGACTTTCAACGTTGGCCTATGATGCCACAGCATTAGCGGCAATTCTTGCGCGGCGCGGTTTTGAAAGTACAGGCGCTCCTGCTTTTGGTTTCAGCGATCTGACGAACCCTAATGGCTTCGTAGGCACAGACGGTATTTTCCGTTTCAGACAAAATGGCTTGGTCGAACGTGGCCTAGCGATATTAGAACTTCGCAACGGGCAAGGGGTTGAAATTGATCCTGCCCCGAATAGGTTTTAGTAGCCAACAACGCGAACATCACCCCATCAGCACAACGAGAACGATTTTACTTTAAAAAATTTAAAAACGCCCAGAGCGCAAAGCTGAGCCAATCAAAAAAATAACTTTGCGAAGCTTTGTATCCTTTGCGTTTATATAAAAGTAACACTTTACGCACCGTTCCGTCATTTCGAACATATGTGAAAAATCTTTTAAGATTCAATATCGCCCGAAAAAATTAAATTTTGTCCGAATGACGAAGCTGTTGGCTTTGTGGATACAATTAATGGCGCGTCATAGGCGCGTCGTGCGTGGCATTGCTTTTCTTTTCTGCGCGGGATATGCCACCATTTTGTTCTAATTGGCGTTGCATGACTTCGAGGATTTTGCCTGCCACGTTGACGCCAGAGGCTTTTTCTAAACCTTTAAAGCCAGGGAACGTATTGGCTTCGCAAATAGTATAGCCGCCATCTTCTTTGAACAATAAATCAATACCGCCAATATCAATATTAAGTACCTCGGCTGTGCGGAGTGCCATTTCTGTGGCTTCTTGGTCTGCTTCAAAAAAGTGAACAGAGCCACCTGTGCTGTAATTTGCTTTAAAGCCACCGTCCTTGGCGCGGCGTTCCATTGCCGCCATAACTTGGCCATCAACAACGAATAAACGTAAATCACGCCCTTTACTAACGGAGACAAATTTTTGGAAAATTAATTGTAAATTCGGGTTGGTTTCTCCGACTAATTCCATTAAATCCGCAAAGGCGCCTTGGGTTTCAACCAAGAACACCCCTATGCCTAGCGCCCCGTTAAGCGTTTTCACCACAACAGGAAAGCCAATATTTTCTTCGACCAATTTCATGTCAACAGGGAATTTTGCCAGCATCGTATCAGGCGTGTGAATACCACTTTCCGCCAAAATCTGGTGCGTGTGTAATTTATCACGCACCGTTTCAATCACATCCGCGCCATTAAAAACATGAACACCAAGGCGCTCTAGCTGGCGAACAATCGCCAATGAGAAATAACCTTGGTCATGATGATTAAAATAAGGAAAAACAAAATCAGGCAGCGGTACGGCACGGCCCTTGATTAAAATAGAATCACGGGCATCTTGGGTGACGAGCAGGTCAAAGTCGGATGGTTTGATGATTTTAACATCAACATTCATGCGTTCGCCTTCTTTTTCAAAACGGCGTGCTTCATGCGCTAAATCAGCGTTTGATTCAATGTCGTCACCATATAAAATCCATACTTCCATGAAGCCCCCTAATAATTCCCTGATAGCATCATCATTTTATAAAAAAATAATTTTTTCAGGGCTAATTTCTACAAGAATGTGAGTGACTTTACAATATATTCCCTTAAAAGGATATTTTTTTCTGTAAAATTATTTTTTCTTAAGCTGCGACATTAAGTCTTGATCTCTTTAGAATGTCATTATAAAACGGGGCGTTCAGTATATATAGCAGGAGAAGAGAAATGACAGACACAGTCATAGAGCAAGGCCCAGAGGCCGTTAAAGACGACGAAAAGCATTTTAAAGCAGGGCGCCCACGCTCTGAAAGCTCGCGCCGTGCCATTTTGGAATCAACGCGTCGTTTGCTCACTCATGTCTCCGTTCAAAAGCTTTCTATCGAAGCCATCGCCCGCAAAGCAGGTGTTGGTAAAACCACAATATATCGTTGGTGGCCTAATAAATCTGCGGTTGTGATGGAGGCGATTTTCTCTCAACCCGCTTTTAACAATATCATGCAAACACCGCGCAATGCCGATGAAGGCGTGCGCGCCCAAATTGATAAATTGTGCCGCCAATTAAGCGCAAAAAATGGCCGCACCGTTGCAGAAATTATTGGTGAAGCACAATCAGAGCCGGAAGCCCTCAAAATCTTTATCAATAGCTTCTTGCAAGAACGTTATAATACGCTCTCATCCTATATTGAAGGCGGCAAACAAACGGGTGAGTTCGCGCAGGACATTGACACGGATAGCGCGATTGACGTTATTTTGGGCCCTATCTTCTTCCGCCTGATTAGTGGTCAGGAATTAGATGATGGGTTTATTTCTGATATGACAGAAATGCTATTAAAAGCGTTGAGAGCTTAGCGACATATTATTATTGCAAGTTAACGCTGTAGGCGAATGTTAATTTATGGGGGCACGCTTGCACTCTCATCTCACAGGCCGTTTTTTAACCTATTGAGATTATTTCGTCGTTACGCGCCTCATAATAACAACGCAATAACAATGTTAATAACAGCGCAAAAAAGCGCAAAATCACCAAGAACCTTCATTCTCCATTGATTTCCATGGCTCTTTTGGTGCAAGGGCGTCGCCTTTTTGTAGTAACTCTATCGAAATACCATCAGGTGATTTAATAAAAGCCATATGGCCATCGCGTGGTGGCCTGTTAATGATCACACCGGCATCTGATAAGCTTTGGCAGGTGGCATAAATATCATCAACCCGATACGCCAAATGACCAAAATTGCGGCCTCCCTCATATTCTTCTGCTTTACCATCCTCATCTGGCCAATTATAAGTCAGCTCTAACATTGGGGCTTTATCTGCCCTTGCGCGATCATCATCTTCGCCTGCCGCCAAAAAGATCAATGTAAAGCGGCCTTGTTCATTTTCTTTACGGGAAATTTCCGTCATACCCATTTTCCCGCAATAAAAATCAAGCGATTCATCAATGTCCCTAACCCGCACCATCGTGTGTAAATACTGCATTTATTCAACCTCTTTGTTATTTCTGTTTAAATTTTTTAATCTTTAACGATTATTCTAACCTTTCAATAAGTTAATCGTTCCTCTAAACTATAGCTATGCTTGATAAAATTAATGTGACAGATATCCAGACTGAAATTCTATCTTGGGTCATGGAAAAGGTCATGACGACCAACACCGCCGCCCAAATATCGGTGATCGCTTTGTCATTTGTGCTCGCGTGGCTTCTTAAAAACGTGATTGGCCCACCGTTAAAAGAACGGATCAATAATTTAAGCATCCCCTTTCGCCTGACAGAAATTTTTTACAGCTGTTTGAAATTAATCTTTCCCTTCTTGGCGATGTGTTTTGTTTTTGTTGGCGCAAAAATAATTGGCCCCGCTGGATTTGGCTTTAACCCTGCTTTTTCAATGGCTGTCGTCAAACTTCTATTGGCGTGGATGTTTATTCGCATTGTCGCACAATTTATTGAGCATCGATTTGCGCGCAACATTATCGCCTTCACTGTTTTGGGGTTGGTCGCGTTAAGTATTTTCGGTATCCTCGATCAAACCATGGCAACGTTGGATGCCATCGGCTTTAACATTGGTGATTTCCGTCTTTCTGCCTTAAGTGTCGCCAAAGGCGTGCTGGGCATTTTTGTGCTTCTTTATGGGGCGTTATTCCTTGCGAATTTATTAGACCGTAAAATTTCCTCCGTGCGCAGTCTTAATCCCTCCTCCCGCGTGTTAATTTCAAAAATCGCGCGTGTTATATTGGTCGTCAGCGCGCTCCTCATTGGCTTAACCTCCGCGGGGATTGACCTATCGCTCTTTGCGGTTTTCTCTGGTGCGGTTGGTTTGGGTATTGGTTTTGGTCTACAAAAAGTCATCTCTAATTTATTTTCAGGGATGTTGCTCTTGATGGATCAATCAATCAAACCAGGTGACATCATTGAAATGGACGGCACATTTGGTTGGGTGAACCATATGGGCGCACGATATACAGAACTGGTGACGCGTGACAATAAATCTTACCTTGTGCCGAACGAAGAATTTATCACACAACAGGTCATTAACTGGTCGCACGGCAATACATTGGTGCGGGTCGAAACCACTTTTGGGGTACATTATGATTCTGACCCACATGAAATTAAACGCCTTGCGTTAGAGGCCGCAACCAAGCCAGACCGTGTGGTAGACAGCCCCGCCCCTGTTTGCCATTTGGTTGAATTTGGCGATAGCTCGCTTAATTTTGTGCTACGTTATTGGATCAAAGATGCTGAAAAAGGCCTCACCAACACCAAAGGGGATGTGATGCTGGCGCTGTGGGATATCTTAAAAGAAAACAACGTCGAAATACCCTATCCCCACCGTGAAGTTTTCATGCATGAGCCGAAAAAAGCCAAGCCGAAGCCGAAACCAAAAGAAAAGAAATAAAACTTACATAAAAAAGGAAAAGCACCATGTCATTTTTACTCAATCCCTATGTGAAAAGATTTTCCCTCGTGTACGTGATTGCGGTTATTGCTATCATGGTCATTGGCGCATTTATCAATTTGGGCGGTGCGGCGAATGTGGTTTCGCTTTTGGTTGCAACACATCTCAGCGCCCATAAATTCGCTCAAGACAAGCGGCGCATGCCAGAAAAAGGTGAAAAAAGAAAAATCACTTTAGGATGCCTCATTGCGGCGATTGTTATCTCAATATTAGTTTCGATGATTCCTTACGCGTTAAGTGGATTTAACATGCAGGCTTTCTTGCCTCCTGATATTAGCGCAGGTTTATTGATAGGCTCTGCTATCTTTGTCTTGGTGCTGTATTTTGCCGCCATTTATTTTAGTTACGGATGGATGGTTAAAACATGGCTCAAAGCGATACAAAAAACATAACGCTGATATGTCACAACGCATATTTTTCTTTATTGCTGTTTTTTCTGTAACGCATTTTGTGACATTATTTTTACTATCAGGCGTTTCTTTTCTTCTCTCTTTTTCCGTTAACATTATTTTTAATGTTGTTGCCGTTTTTCTTGGGGTCTTCCTCAGCGCTTATAAATTTTCAAAAATTAAACAGCGTCAGCCGACAAAAAGTGAGAATTTTAAAATTGCCATAGGCTGCCTTATTGCTTCAATGATTATTTGTTATTTTTTGGCGGGATTAACGGCGTTCGCTATTCCTATAGATATGGCTGATTACGAAGCACGAATTGCCACAGCACTCTATTTTTCAACCTAGCTATAACAACGATATTATATGTCATCGCAATTTTTTGTTTATATTCGTCTATCGTAAGAAAATTTCTTAAAAAATCGACTAAAGGGTTATAAAAAAGCTTGGAGAAAATCCCCAAGCTTTTTATTCATCTTAAAAATAGAAACTTAAAAGAAATTAGGCCGCTATAGGCGTCTTTTCTTGACCGCTCATTGCGGCTTCGCCGTCTAAGACCGCGCTTGCCGCGTGAATGACTGCCGCTATGCGCGCCGCTGTTTGGATTTGCTCTTTGCTGACGCCATGTTGTGCTAATTGCGCTTCGTGGGCATCAATACACATGCCACACGCATTCACAACGGATACCGCCAAAGACCAAAGCTCAAAATCAACCTTATCAATACCAGGATTACCAATGATGTTCATGCGTAATTTTGCCTGCATAGTTTGATAATCTTTATTCGATGCTAAATGCACAAAACGGTAATAAACATTATTCATCGCCATGATAGCCGCCGCCGCTTTTGCGGCTTGTAGGGCCTCAGGGGATAAATGTTGCGCCGCTTCTTCGGTCACTTGCGCAATAACGAAATCGTTACGTCCCGCTAGCGCACTCGCCAACATTGTACCCCATAATTGTTGCTCATTAAGCGTCTCATCATTCGCCAAAGATGATATATTTAATTTAATATCCTTCGCATAATCAGGGATCGCTGATTTAATGGTATCAATACTCATATCTCATACTCCTTTATTTTATGTTTAAATTTTACGTTTAAAAATTATCCGTTATCACGGCCTCATCAAAATCAATTGAGCCCCCCCGTGGATGTGGGGCTTTGGCTTCCTTACCAATCGCCAGCATCATGCCAATGGCGTGATCTTTGGGCAGATTAATCACCTCCGATACAACCTCTTGGTCAAATCCAATCATGGGGCATGAATCATATCCCATTTCTTTGGCTAAAAGCATCAGGGTCTGCGCCGCAATCCCAACAGATCGCATGGCTTCGTCACGTTGCAACCATTCACGACCTTCGTAAAAAGGGCCCGTCATAGACACCATTAATTCTGCGGTTTCTTGCGGTGCATTTTTCCAATATCGCGCAGGATCTTTATCCCATGCTTTAACATCTGCACATATAATAAGCAGGGCAGAGGCATCCGTCACCTGTGCTTGGTCCCATGCCGCGGCCTTTATCTTCTCGCGCTTGGCTGAGTCAACAACACGCACGAAGCGCCAATTTTGAATGTTAAATGATGTTGGCGATTGCATCGCCAATTGCATCATATGCTTAAATTCGTCATCGCTCATTTGATGGTGCGCATCAAAATGCTTAACGGCACGGCGTTCAGCGATAGCTTCAGAAACTTTCATAATTTTTTCTTTTCTTTCAAAATATTTGAATGTAACGGGAGTTTATTCGAAAAGAACATAGCCCCGTTACATTTTGTTTTTATAAAAAAGCGATCCTAAGCCGCCTTCGCCATATCATTCGCCACGACGCTCGCATCAATCGTGTCACCACCAACGGGACGGTTACATGGGCATAGCTCATCACTTTGTAACGCATCAACAAGACGTAGAATTTCTTTCGGGTTACGCCCTACGTTTAATGAGTTTACTGAAACTTGCTGGATCACATTATGGGGATCAACGATGAATGTTGCACGAAGCGCAACACCCGCGTCACGATCACGCACGCCCAAGCCATCAAGCAACTGGCCTGTTGTATCTGCAAAGCTCCACTGGTTAAGTTTTGCTAAATCCGCATGCTCACGTCTCCAAGCGAGCTTACAGAATTCGTTATCTGTGCTGCCGCCTAAGACGACTGTATCACGATCAGCGAATTCTTCATTTAATTTTGCAAACTCAACAATTTCTGTTGGGCAAACAAATGTGAAATCTTTTGGATAGTAAAAAATTACTTTCCATTTTCCTTCAAAGCTGTCCTGCGTAATTTCTTCAAACGCACTGACACCATTTTCTTCGTGCATCATAAAACCAGGTTTCACACCAGTTACTGTAAATTCAGGTAATTTATCTCCAATACCAAGCATAGTCTTTTACTCCTTTTTTAAAATTAATTTTATACGATATGCCGCAATACATATTATGGCATCATCATTACACGTTATTGCGGCTTGTCTGCCACAATAATAATGAAGCGATTTTAATTCAAATCAAAACGATCCAAATTCATCACTTTGTCCCACGCAGCGATAAAATCATTCACGAAATCATCGCGCGAATCTTCACACGCATAAGCTTCTGCTAAGGCCCTTAATTGGGAATTTGATCCAAAGATCAAATCAACCCGTGTGCCTGTCCATTGCTGTTTGCCATCATCACGTTTTGTGCCAATAAATTCATTTTCATTTGTACCTTCAACCGCTTTCCATGTTGTATCCATGGTCAAAAGATTAACGAAAAAATCATTTGTTAAATGACCTTCCTGTGATGTGAAAACACCATGTTGTGATCCATCATAATTTGCGTCCAAAACACGCAGGCCACCAACCAATACTGTCATCTCTGGTGCTGTTAACGTTAAAAGTTGCGCACGGTCAATCAGCATCTCTTCGGCGGATAAAATATAACGCCCCTTCATGTAATTGCGAAACCCATCGGCTTCTGGCTCTAATGGTTCAAAAGATGCGGCATCTGTTTGTTCTTGGCTGGCATCCATACGTCCCGCCGTAAAAGGAACGGTGACTTTATGTCCAGCAGCATGCGCGGCTTTTTCAACGGCGGCGCACCCCGCCAAAACGATCATGTCAGCCAGTGATATCTTTTTATTGCCTGACTGCGCCGTATTAAATTCATTTTGAATGGTCTCAAGAACCGATAAAATCTTTTGTAATTCATCTGGATTATTAACAGCCCAATCTTTTTGCGGCGCAAGGCGAATACGCGCGCCATTGGCGCCACCACGCATGTCTGACCCACGGAACGTTGAAGCAGACGCCCACGCAGTGTGAACCAATTGCGCAATAGAAAGGCCAGAAGATAGAATCTTTTCTTTTAACGCTTCAATGTCCTTGTCATCGACCAAGTCATGATCAACAGCAGGAATTGGATCTTGCCAGATTAACACTTCATCAGGAACATCACTGCCCAAATAACGCGCCAATGGCCCCATATCACGATGGGTTAATTTAAACCAAGCACGCGCAAATGCATCGGCAAATTCATCTGGATTTTCATGGAAACGCTTAGAGATCGGGCCATAAATTGGATCCAAGCGCATCGCCATATCAGCCGTTGTCATCATGATCGGCACTTTTTTACCTGATCCATCTACTTCTGGGGCGTGATCTTCCTCTTTCAGGTCAATCGCTTTCCACTGATGTGCGCCTGCGGGGCTTTTTGTAAGTTCCCATTCATAGCCAAACAGAACATCAAAATATCCGTTGTCCCATTGTGTTGGGTTTGGCGTCCATGCGCCTTCAATACCGCTTGTGATTGTGTCAACACCTTTACCGCTTTTGTGGCTGCTCAGCCAGCCTTGACTTTGTGCCTCGATCGGTGCGCCTTCTGGCTCGGGGCCGACATGTGCGGCATCCCCCGCACCGTGTGACTTACCAAAAGTGTGACCACCAGCCACAAGAGCAACTGTTTCTTCATCATCCATCGCCATGCGGCCAAAGGTCTCGCGGATATCGCGCCCCGATGCCAGCGGGTCAGGGTTACCGTTCGGGCCTTCTGGATTCACATAAATCAATCCCATTTGCACTGCCGCTAGAGGATTTTCAAGATCACGGTCTTCCGTATATCTTTTATCATCAAGCCACGTTTCTTCCGCGCCCCAATAAACATCTTCTTCAGGCTCCCAAACATCAGGGCGTCCGCCGGCAAAACCAAATGTTTTGAACCCCATATTTTCAAGCGCAATGTTGCCTGCTAAAATCATTAGATCTGCCCAAGAGATCTTGCGACCATATTTTTGCTTGATCGGCCATAACAGTAAACGCGCCTTATCAAGGTTGCCATTATCAGGCCAGCTATTGAGTGGCGCAAAACGTTGCTGTCCTGTTCCACCGCCGCCACGACCGTCCGCCGTTCGATACGTGCCCGCGCTGTGCCAAGCCATGCGGATAAACAAACCACCATAATTGCCATAGTCGGCAGGCCACCAATCTTGTGAGTCTGTCATCAGGCTGTGCAGATCTTTTTTCAAGGCTTCTAAATCTAAGGTCTTAAATTCCGCTGCATAATCAAAATTTTTGCCCATCGGGTCTGACAAACCAGAATGTTGGTGCAGGATCTTAAGATTTAATTGGTTAGGCCACCAATCCTTATTCGTCATTCCTTTTCCTGCCGTAAATTTGGCCGCATTTTTCGGCGTATTGTTCGACATGGGACATTTAGAGTGTGACATTAAGCTTCCTTATATTTGTGTGTTCTTCTGCTTGTGTAAGATCAAATTACGCGGATTCTTCGCCTTAAATCTAACTGTAATTATCTTTTTTATTGATAGATAAAATCTATTGATAATGTAATGATTTGATGGAATAATCTATTTATGAATAATGTCCCCACCCTGCGCCAACTGCAATATTTAATCGCCCTTGAAAAAACGGGTAACTTCCGCCGCGCCGCAGATATGTGCTTCGTCACGCAACCCACATTAAGTGCAGGCATCGCTGAGATGGAGAAATTACTCGGCCTTGATGTTCTGGACCGCAGCCAACATAAAAAACTTATCTTTACCCCCTTCGGCCTAGAAGTTTTAACCACCGCCAAAGCCATCATGCCGCGTTTGGAAAGCCTCTCGCATATGGCGCAACAAATGAGTAAACCGCTTTCGGGGGATATTCGGCTGGGGCTTATTCCGACAATGGCGCCGTATTTATTGCCAACATTGTTACCTGCTTTACAAAATAACTTCCCCAATATTGATTTTCAAATTGTCGAAGCGATGAGCGCCACGCTCGTTACAAAACTGGAAGAAAGCGCGCTCGATATCGCCCTTATGGCTTTTCCTTATGAAACGCCTAACTTGAAACAAAAGATATTTTTTGACGAACCGTTTTTATGTGCTTCACAAAAAAAGACATTTAAAACAAAACAAAAATTAACTTTAAATAACTTAGACGCGCACAAGCTTTTATTACTCGAAGACGGTCATTGCTTGCGTGATCACGCCTTATCAGCCTGTAAAATGCAGAATAACGAAGATAAAAAAACCCTCAGCGCCACCAGCTTGTTGACCATTATTCAAATGGTATCGCAAGGGCATGGCATTACACTGCTCCCGCAGATGGTCATAGATCACGGCGCATTACCCAAAAGGCTTGATTTACATGCGTTTGAATCTCCACCGCCATCGCGTAAAATTGGCGCTGCATGGCGCGCAGAAAACCCCCGTGCCAGTGATATCAACGCTATCTTGATGAAGGCTGAAGCCATTTTAACGGCTTAAACTGTCATATTTATTGAAATTTCTTCACAAATTACTTATATAAGCTTCATGAAAGAAAATAATATATCTACCAATGTTCCTTGGACGGTTGCCGCGCTTTATCGCTTTGTTGCGCTTGGGGATTCGCCTCAAACTTTAAAAGAACTGCAAAAGCAGATTAAAGATGTTTGTGATGCGCGAAATATTTGCGGCACGCTTTTAATCGCACCCGAAGGTATAAACGGCACGATTGCGGGACAAGGTGATGCTATCAATGTGATCATTGATTTGTTGGATGAGATCGCAGGTATCAAGCAAGGCGAATTAAAATATTCTTCCGCTGAAGAGCGCCCTTTTCGCCGTATTAAGGTACGCCTGAAAAAAGAAATTATCACAATGAAAGCGCCAGAGGCCAACCCCACCAAACAAGTTGGCACGTATGTGACGCCAGAAAATTGGAACGACCTCATCAGTGATCCAGATGTCACGTTGATTGACACACGCAATGATTACGAAACCGCTGTGGGTATTTTTAAAGGCGCGATTGATCCTGACATTGCAACCTTCACCGAATTCAAAGATTACGTTGCCGAAAAAATGGACCCCACCAAACAAAAGAAAGTCGCAATGTTTTGTACAGGCGGCATTCGATGCGAAAAAGCCTCTAGCTATATGCTGGCACATGGGTTTGAAGAAGTTTATCACTTGCAAGGGGGTATTTTAAAATATTTAGAAGAAGTCCCCGCAGAGCAAAGCCAATGGGAAGGTGATTGTTTTGTTTTTGATCGCCGCGTTGCCGTTGGACAAGATTTACAAGAGTCACCATACCAAATTTGTTATGGTTGCCGCTTCCCGTTATCGCCCGATGATTTAGAAGATGCAAGCTACGAAAAAGGGGTGTCTTGCCCGCATTGCATTGATAAATTAACGCCAGAGCGTGCGCGATCATTTCGTATGCGTCACGACCAAATGAAAAAAATGGGCGAAGTCATCCCTGGCGATGACCTGCAAGATACGCCCGATCGTCTTTAAAATCATTTGCATTGGCTCAAATTAGCATTGCAAATTTTCTCTTTAAATATGTTTACTTATCCGCGCCCTTTGCGCCCTCTTCACGGCCTTTACATGAGCCATATTTTTTGTGGCGCTTCTGCCCTGATAAACCGCGCATGATATGCTTTGATAATTCCTCACGCTCGGCTTGTGGTAAGCTGTCTAATATTTCTGCCATCGTCGCGGCTTTGCTGCGCATCATATCATCACGTTGATCCAGCATTTTACCCACCGCGTCGTTATACTCATCACGGTTAAAAACATCGGCGCTAATAATTTTTTGTAACGCTTCACGATCTTGTTTTTTACGTTCCCAATTACCTTTTTTATCAGCGCGCATTTTTTGGCGGTTTGCTTCTAAGATATCACGCGTTTCAGCACTTAAATTTTCAAATTTATTATGGCTTTCATACCCCTTTTGCTTCTTGAACGCATGCCCACCAACAACCCCAATAAGGGCTATGTTTAGCAACACGGACACTGTAAAAATAATTTTTATGGCCTTTTTCATTTTATAACCATCCCCCTTGTTCAATATCTGCGAACGCAAACAGATCATCCGTACTGCTAAGCGCCATATCTGTTCCTGTGTTCATTTCCACCCCAATAAAAACGCCCAGAACCAACATCGCCGCCAACGCGTAAGCAGGTTTTGGAATAATCATTATCGAAGTGATGTCATTCAAGAGACTCTGATAAAATGGGATATCCTGCGTTACTTTTGCAGAAGTCTTAATACGCGCGGCCAAGTTCGTCGAAGCAGCTGGCACGTGACGCTCATGTAAAATACGTTCTAAATTGCTGTTATCATTCATGCTACTTCTCCTTTGGTATTTTTAAGTGTTTTGTCTTCAATCACACCGTCACGCGTCAACGCGTTTTTTAAGTTTGTTTTTGCCCGCATTAATAAGGACTCCAGTGCCTTAACATTTACCTTCATAATCTTTGCGGCCTCTTTATTTTTAATGCCTTCATAGAAACATAAATTTAACGCCGTTAGCTGATTATCTGGCAATGTTTTTAAGGCTTTATCCAATGAATGTTGTTGTTCATTTTGTTCAATCTGCTTGTCTTGTGCCATGTCATGCGCCACAAAATCATCAACTTCTAAACCGTCTATTTGTTTTTTATTCTTACGCAAAAAATCTAACGCTTGGTTGGTGACAATACGGTAAAACCATGTTGTAAATTTTGCTTTTTTATCACTTTTCCAAATTTTAGGATTCTCCCATAATTTTATAAAGGCCTCTTGCGTAATATCTTCTGCCGTTTCACGGTTCATGACCATACGATACGCCGCGCCATAAAATTTATCCGTATGCCGATCGACAAGAATAGAAAAAGCCTGATGATCTTGGAATTTTATCCGCTCCATCAGGCTTTCATCACTTAAATCTGTTAAAGATTTTGTCAATTTTTTTACAAAATTTTCCGATGGATATTCTTATTCAGCAGAATTTCTTTTTTCTTGCATGCGCTCTTTCATATTTTCTTTCATTTTGCTGCGCTTACCTTTCTTGGCTGCTTTGGCTTCTTCTTTTGAAATCGAACCATCACCATTTGTATCTTTTTCTGCAAATTTCTTTTTTGCATGTTCTAAAAACTCAGCTTCAGAAACCATGCCGTCACCATTTGTGTCATGCTTTTCAAACATCTTACCTTTTTTGCCACCGTGATCACCGTGGTTATCCGCCAAAACAGGTGTAGCTTGAAAGACAAGTATCGCCGCTGCGAGCATAAGAAGTTTTTTCATTTTAAGTATCCTTTGTTGTTTGAGTTTATTAATTTATACTCTTTATACGCTTGAGCATAAGAAACCCTTCGCAAAAAGTCTAAAAAAGTTACAAAAACCCTACAAAATATTGATATTAAACAATAAAAAAGAGAAAAAAAATGACAAACCACCCGATTCCACAGACAGATAAAACCCTTTGGATACGTATTTTAATCGGTATGGCACTTGGCATAACAATTGGATATGCCCTCTCTCCGACAGGAATGGCATTGGTCGACAGCATGACAGCTGGCACGTGGGGGGAATGGCTTGCGCTTCCGGGTATTATCTTTTTAGGGCTTTTAAAAATGGTGGTTGTACCGCTTGTGATCAGCTCGATTGTTTTAGGTATTATTGATAGCGGATCGCTCAGCTTTTTAAAATCAATGGGCGCTAAGATTGTGCCTTATTTTTTAATCACTAGTTTTATTTCTATTTCCATTGGTGTTTTTATCGTTCAAATCATTCAGCCCGCGCAATATATGAATACCGCCTTTGTTGAAAATATGATGGCGGCCAGCGACACCCCCTTTCAAATTTTTGACGAACTGAGCATTCCACAACGCATTGAAAATATGATGCCTGTGAGCTTGACCGAAGCAAGCCTTGATAAAAATATGTTGCAAATTGTGATCTTCTCTATTTTGGCAGGCATCATCATGCTTAGCATCCCAAAAGAAACAGGCAAACCCTTCGAAGAATTATGCATGTTCGCGCAAGCTGCCACCATGAAAGTTATTGAATGGACAATGAAGTTAGCACCCTATGCGGTCTTTGGGCTTATTTGTAATGTCACCATCCAAATGGGTGCGGATGCTGTAACGGGTGTTGGTGCTTATGCCTTGGCTGTCTTGCTTGGGCTATTTTCTATGTTTTTGGTCTATCTTGTGATTATTGCTGTTGTTGCAAAACGTTCGCCTTTACAGTTTTTACGCTCCATCCGAAACGCGCAAATATTTGCCTTTTCAACCTCTAGCTCGGCTGCGACTATGCCTTTCTCCCTGCGCGCCGCAGAAGTAAACATGAAGATTGATGAGCGCGTCTCCCGCTTTGTTATTCCCCTTGGTACCACAATTAATATGGATGGCACAGCATTGTATCAAGCTGTCGCCGCCCTCTTTTTGTGCTCACTTTTTGGCGTAGACCTCAGCACAGGGGAAATATTTTTGCTGATGATTACAACTGTCGGTGCGTCCATCGGAACGCCCGCGACCCCAGGTGTTGGTATTATTGTATTAGCAACAATTTTGTCTGGTATTGGTGTCCCCCCCGAAGGGATTGGTATTATTCTGGGCATTGATCGTATTTTGGATATGTGCCGCACAACGTTGAACGTCACAGGCGACCTTGTCGCAACAGCGGTGATGGATAGATTTACAAAAATTTAGCCCCGCATCGCAATGCTTTGCTCTGCCTTGCCAAAATTATGGTTAAATTTTATTAGGCGTGCTTAATACGATAAAAAGCATAACCAAGCCAAATTGCTGACCAGCTATAAAGTAGTACATAATCTGGCACACCCATCTGGTTGCTAATATAGCCTATCGCGCCTGTCACAATGGCAAGACACCAGATCAAAAAAGTTGTTTTGGCAGGGCTAATGCCTGAATCAATCATGATGTAATGCAAATGCAGTCGATCTGCATCAAACGCACTGCGCCCTTGCCTCATACGGGTGAAGAAAACGGCGAAAGTATCAACAATAGGCACCGTCATAATCCAGATAATGACAACAGGAGAAAAAATTTGTTGCGGCATTTGTGTTTGCGCCAACGTAATCGCAAACCAACCGAGGATAAGAGCAAGCGACATGGATCCCGCATCCCCCATAAAAAGCGATGCTTTTTTGCGCCAAGGATGACGTGCGTTAAAACATAAAAATGCCAGTATAGGCATGAGCAGTAAGAACAAAGGGGAGAATAACGCCGAGGCACCGGCTTGCCATGCGGCAAAAATAAACCAGCCCAACGCAATAGCAATAAAGCCGCCCGCCAGCCCATCAACACCGTCCAGCATATTGATCGCATTCATTAATAAAACAAGGCACGTTGCGGTAAAGGCAACACCAAACCAACCCAAATGCACATCACCGAAACCAAAAAGATTGCCCAAATTTGTTAACTCTGCTTGGCAGAAAATTGCCACGAAACAGGACACCCATATTTGGACAACGAACCGCGCCCAAGGCAAAATTTCAAATTTATCATCAAGCGCCCCAATAATGAGCCACAAGATAACCCCGCCGAAAAGTGGCGCAATTAATAGGCTGTCTGGCACTTTTGCGATGTAACAAAGCGAAATGAACACAGGAATAATCACCAGCCCACCAATTAGCGGAATAATATTTTCATGATTTTTACGCCCTCCATTTTGGTCAGGTGTATCAACCAGCCCAATTTTATGCGCCAATTTTATCCCTACTTTAAAAAAAGCAAGTGACACCAAAAAGCCCACAAAACCCAAAACAAAAAGAGAAGACAAACTCATAATAAATATCCGCTTACAGCGACACTCAATAATTAATGATGTAGAAACATAGGATATTATACCCCTAAACCAAAGCATGGCCTTTTTTAGCGGCACGGTCAATAAAACGCTGCGGTGATAGCGCATAGGCGGTTTTGCTCGGCATACAAGATGCGTGCCCGCGCAATAAATCCGCTAAATACTGCGCTCCCGCAATGCTCCCCACCAAGCCGTGCGACCCGAAAGCTGTCGAAACATAAGTATTAGAGCTATTAGGGACAACACCAACCACAGGAAAGCGATCATTGGTTGCGGCGCGCATTCCTGCACGACCTGATACGGCCTTAAAATCCTCATTTTTTAAAAACGTAATATTTTTTTGCAGCGTATTGATGTTACGCCCATGATCTTTTTCTAAAACATCCAAATGATCAATCCATTTTTCAAATGTTGATCCCGTCATATGCACGCCCTCGCGCGAAGGTGTCACGTACCCACCATAATGAATATCGCATTTTAAATCACGGCTATGCGCGGTTTCTTGTAACGCCGAAATTTGTCCGCGTACGGACTCAATCGGTAACCACGTTAAGCTATCAAAATTTTTCACCGCCGCCCCGCACGCCAAAATCACCGCATCGGCGTCTATCTCATTCACATTTTTTATATGTCGGTTAAAGTGCACCTCCACATCTTGCGCATAAAATTCACAGAGTTTTTTTGGTGACAGATACCCAGAATCAGGCAAATAAAGTGCCTCATATTCAATTGGTATCCCTGCAATATCACTCGCTTCTTTTGTGTCAACAACCCGCAAATGATCCTCATGCCATTGCCAGTGATTCACCATCGACATAAAACGCTCCGTCTTTTCTGGTGTATTCATCAAATGAAGCGCACCGCAAGGCGTATAATCAACTGCGCCGCCCGCCTCTTTCGCAGTTGTGACAAATTGCGCATAAGCGGGGGCAAAAAAGTTTGATAAATCATCCCTTAATTTTGAAAAACGTGGATTATAAAGCCCCACCGAATTCCCCGAAGCCCCATGGCCTAACTGATCAGAGGCTTCATAAATAACAGGCTCAAAGCCATATTGTTTCAACGTATAAGCACAAGCCGTCCCCGCGAGGCCACCGCCGATAATGGCGATTTTCTTTCTGTTAGCCCGAGAGTTTTCCACCTTGTCATCCCGAGCGTAGCCGAGGGATCTTACTTGAGACGAAACAAGACTCCTTCGTTTCGCTTCGCTAGAGACGGAATGACAAGGAGCTTTAAAACACCCCGCGATCATGTCGCGTTTATGGCCAAATCCTTTTTGTTTCTCAACGGAAAAACCTGCCGCCGCTAACCCACGTCGAACATCTCCTGCTGCCGTATAGGTGGCATAGCTAGCCCCTTCTTTCGACAGTCGCGCCATCTGCGCGAAGACTTCCGTATTCCACATGTCTGGATTTTTGGCGGGCGTAAAACCATCCAAAAACCAACAATCAACCGATGCCTCCAAACGCGGTAATTCTTCAGCAACATCCCCAATCAATAATGTCAGCGTTATTTGTTGATTTATTTTAACACGGTGAAAGCCTGCAATGCGCAGTGGATATTTTTCTAATAAAATATCAATCCGCAGACCAAAATATTCCGCCCATGGCGCCAAAGAATTTTTAATTTCTTCCGCCTTCAACGGATATTTCTCAACGGAGATAAAATCAAGCGTTTGGGTTTCCTCGGCTGTTTCTTCAAAAAGCTTCCAAACACTCAAAAAATTTAACCCTGTGCCAAATCCCGTCTCACAAATGGTGAATTGGTCTTGCTCCTGCCCCTCACCCTGTCCGCGCCCCTGCCAAGCTGCTGGTAAGTCATTCCCGTGCAAGAACACATGCGCTGTCTCCTCCAGCCCATTTTCAGCCGAAAAATAAATATCATCAAATTGCGTGGAACGGGGTGCACCTTTCATAAAAATCGTTATAATCAATTCACCTTTAACAATAAAGTGATGATTGATTCAAAAATGACAAACGATAATATTTTGCTCCAGACTTCTCCTGCGCCCTATGAAGCGCCCCCTTTTGATAAAATAAAAGAAGATGACTTTTTACCCGCCGTAAAAGCCGCCATCAAAGAAGCCCGCGCCAATGTTGATGCCATTAAGAACAACACCGAAGCCCCCTCCTTTGAAAACGTCATCGTCGCTTTAGAATCTGCCTCGCAACGCCTTGGCACTATTGCTTCAATTTTCTACAATCAACTCTCTGCCGCAGGGACAGATAAACTCGAAGCCCTTGCCGAAGAAATTAGCCCACTAAATGCGGAATTCTCCAGCGATGTTTCGCTTGATGCCGATTTATTCGCCCGCGTCAAAGCCGTCTATGACCAAAAAGATACGCTTGGCTTAAACGTTGAAGAAACTACTTTGCTCGAAGACACCTATATAGGTTTTGTCCGCGGCGGTGCATTGTTGGATGAGACAAAGAAAAGCCGTTTGCGTGAAATCTCCCAAGAAATGTCGACCCTTGGCACAACATTCATGAACAACGCCAAAAAATCCTCCGAAGCCTTTGAGCTGGTGATTGAAAACGAAGCCGATTTGGCGGGCTTACCTGATACCGCGAAGGCGGGCGCCCTTAGTGCGGCGGAAGAAAAAGGATATGACGGAAAATGGCTGTTCACGCTCGATTATCCAAGCTTTGGCCCTTTCCTGACCTATGCTGATAACCGCGCATTGCGCGAACATGTCTGGCGCGCTTTTTCTAGCCGTGCCTATAAAGATGACTATGATAATTGCGACACAATCCTCACCATCATTCGTTTACGCCATGAACGCGCACAATTATTGGGCTATAAAAACCATGCTGATTACGTGCTGGAGCGCCGTATGGCAAAATCACCAGAAACCGTCATGAGTTTCTTAGAAAAGCTTTTAGCAACTTATAAACCCTCCGCCGAAAAAGATTTAGCCGACCTTCAAAAATTCGCAAATGAGCAAGGGTTTGAGGGTGATTTAAAACCATGGGATGTTGGTTATTATTCCGAAAAAATAAAACAAAAATTATTTGATTACTCCAGCGAAGATTTGCGCCCTTACTTCCAATTAGAAAAAGTTTTAAACGGTGCTTTTGACCATTTCACCAAACTATTCGGCTTGGAATTTAAAGCCGCAGACAACGTGCCAACATGGCATAAAGACGTCACCGCTTATGAAGTGCATGACAAGAACAAATTTGTTGGACTTCTTTATGCAGATTTTTACCCGCGCAGTGGCAAGAAACAAGGCGCATGGAAAACTAGTTATCGTGACCAAGGGCTTCATGGCGGCAAAATAAAAGAGCCAATCGTGGCGATTGTCTGTAATTTCACCAAACCAACCAAAGATACGCCGTCCTTATTAACCTTTGGCGAAGTCACAACACTTTTCCATGAAATGGGTCACGCGATTCATGCGCTTTTATCGAATGTGACTTACTCTTCCCACGCGGGAACCAGTGTTCTGTGGGACTTTGTGGAACTCCCCTCACAAGTACAAGAAAATTGGGCGTACAAAAAAGAAACGCTCGATTTATTCGCGCATCATTATGAAACAGGGGAGACAATTCCTGCTGAATTGATCGAAAAAGTGAATAACGCCAAAAATTTTATGATTGGTATGGGCGGTCTCCGTCAAGCTAGCTTTGGCTTGATGGATATGCGTTGGCACACTGCCGACCCCGCGAGTATTAAAGACGTTGCCAAATTTGAAGACGACGCCACAGCGGATAGTCGTTTGTTTGATCGTCTGGCGGGCCCCATGTCGACCAGCTTTAGTCATATTTTTGCAGGTGGTTATGCCGCAGGATATTACAGCTATAAATGGGCAGAAGTTCTCGATGCCGACACGTTCGAGCTATTTGAAGAAAATGGTTTGTACCACACCGAAACGGCAGAAAAATATAAGCAAGAAATTCTGTCTAAAGGCGGTAGCGAACCACCCGAAACACTCTACCGTAATTTCCGTGGCCGCGATGCTGACCCCGATGCGTTATTACGCCGTGAAGGATTATTGGACGATAAAGCCGCTTAGGTTTTATCGTCATTGCAAGGAAGCCGATAGGCTGACGTGGCAATCTAGAGCCTACAGGTAGCATCCCTAGATTGCCGCAGTCGCTATCGCTCCTTCGCAATGACGTTTTTCTGAAACCAATCATAACTCCTCTCAAGCCCCTGTTTTAAAAGGGTTTGAGCTTTCCAGCCTAAGTCATTGATCTTTGAAGAATCCAATAATTTACGCGGCGTTCCGTCAGGTTTTGACGTATCAAATTCTATAATGCCGTCATATCCAATAATATCTTTCAACATCATCGCTAAATCAGCAATCGAAATTTCTTGCCCACTTCCAATATTAATGGGCGCGCCGTCAGAATAGTTTTTTAATAAATGAACAAGCGCTTTTGCTAAATCATCGACATGTAAAAATTCACGCAAGGGCGCTCCTGTTCCCCATAAAACAACATTATCTTTCTGCGCTATTTGTGCCATATGAATTTTCATCATTATTGCGGGGATAACGTGTGACTTATTTTCATCAAAATGATCATACGCGCCATATAAATTTGTTGGCATAACAGATATGAAATCACAGCCATATTGCTGGCGATAAAACTGACAGAGCTTTAACCCTGTTATTTTAGCTAACGCATATCCTTCATTCGTTGGCTCTAACGCGCCTGTTAAAAGTGCTTCTTCTTTTATGGGTTGCGTTGCCATTTTGGGATAAATACAACTAGACCCTAGGTAAATAAGCTTTTGCACCTTTGCGTAATACGCCCCGTGGATAACGTTTTGCGCCATTGCTACGTTCTCATGTAAAAAACTGGCTGGCGCTGCCGCGTTCGCGCCAATTCCCCCCACTTTTGCCGCTGCCATGACGATCACATCGGGATTATAGGTTTCAATCCAGCCATATGTTTGTTGTTGATTGGTTAAGTCAAGCGCCGCATGCGGGGCAGAAATAATGCGGCAATCTTCATTTTCCAAACGTCTTAACATCGCGCGCCCGACCATGCCTGTTTCACCCGCAACCCAAACAGTTTTATTTTTCAAAGAAAAATTAGGCGACATTGATTTGCGGTTTCATAATACGATCTGCTTGCATCATATCTGCGACCAAATCGTCAAAAGATATTTTTGGTTGCCAGCCTAAAATGCGTTTTGCTTTTGAGGCATCGCCAATTAACGCATGAACTTCTGTTGGCCTGAATAAAGCGGGATCAATCTCTACTAAAATATCTCCTGTAATTTTATCACGGCCTTGCTCTTGTATGCCTTCGCCATCCCAAATTATTTGCTTCCCAATCACCGCAAAGGCACGCTCCACAAAATCGCGTACAGTATAAGACTTACCCGTGGCTAACACATAATCATCAGGCCTATCTTGTTGTAAAATTTGCCATGCGCCTTCCATATAATCTTGTGCATACCCCCAATCTCTCATAGCATTTAGGTTGCCCAATTTTATTTTTTGGCGCAATCCTGCCTCAATTTCACACACGGCACAGGTAATCTTTCGGGTGACGAACTCTTCGCCACGCAATGGACTTTCGTGATTAAATAAAATTCCGTTTGCTGCATATAGACCATAAGCATCGCGATAGTTACGAACACTCCAATAAGCGTATAATTTAGCTGTGCCATATGGGCTGCAGGGTTCAAACTTTGTGTCTTCATTTTGCGGGGCAGGCGCACGGCCAAACATTTCGGAGCTTGATGCCTGATAAAGCCGCATGTCATTTTGAACGCCCATTGTCCGCATTGCTTCTAAAATTCGTAAAGGCCCCATCGCGTTTATATTTGCGGTACTTTCAGGCACGTCAAAGCTCACGTGAACATGACTCATCGCTGCAAGATTATAAATTTCATCTGGCTTAATTGTTTCTAGCAAACGGTAAATATTTCCACCATCTGTCATGTCCCCATAATGTAGTTTCAAATCTTCTAAATGCGCGATACGGCTCTGGTCAGGTACAGCGCTATAATCGCGCATGCCATGCACCACATATCCTTTTTTAATAAGAAAATCAGCCAGCACCGCACCATCTTGGCCTGTTACACCGGTAATAAGGGCGGTTTTTTGGCTCATATTTTTTCCGCTTTTAATTTGGCGGATTTTTTCAAATGACGCTCTGTATAAAATTTCTTTGTTGGTTTTTTAAACGGCCAAGCAAGTTGCTGCGTGAATTTTAACGGCATATCATCCGTGATCCCAATATTTGCCGAAGGGCGTTTATTCGGGTTAATCCATGTACCAAAAATATGATCCCAAATCATCAAATTTTCACCATAATTTCTATTTCCTTCAACCAACTTTTTGCTGTGGTGCCATCGGTGTAAGCTTGGCGTATTAAAAATATAAGGCAACCATTTAAATGTCATATCCACATTACAATGGGTTAACATGCCAATATACGCCGTCACCGCACTTAACCACATGACTACTTCCAATGGTGCGCCCGCAACGATAAGAAGGCCACCCCCCAAAATAATACTCAGCAGTGAATCAATAAAATGAAACCGCCCTGTATTGACGAACCATAATTTCGTAACACTGTGATGTACCGCATGAAACCGCCATAAAAATCCTATCTCATGGGATAAACGATGCGCCCAATAAAGGCCAAATTCCGCTACAACAAGCCCCATCAGCACTTGGATAATCATCGGCCAGTCACGCGGCCAAATTCCAAAACCTATTTCATCAACGGGGGTAATATAAGATGTGATACCAATCACACCGCCAAAAATAATTAAGCCCTGCACAACGCCTTTACTGGTCAAGGTATGCGCGATATTCGCAAAAGTTTGCCCATCATTTTCTTGCCATTTCTCCTCGAACGGAATTATTCGTTCAAGAAAAAATAAACTGAGCGCTAAACATAGATAAGCAAAATTAAATGCAAGAACGGGATGCCCTATCTTTGTACCAACAGCAGAAATACTGAGGCAAAAAATCATTAAAACAGGCCATGAAAAATGAGATAATATCGTTTTTGTTGTCATAATTTAAAATATTTCAAGGTAAACAAGACGAAAACTTTGCTTCGGCCTTGAAAATAACGCCAAAAAGCAATATTCTCAAGAACAGTCTGGTATTTTCTCCCATGCGTTAAACAGCTAGGATAGCTCGCTAACCACAGGATTATGTTGATGAAGCAAATTGTGTTTTTGTTTCGCGGTGTAATTGTAATTTGTGGCGCGCTATTGCGTCCGAAGTAAATGAAAGACGCAGCGGGTGAGCCCGCCTTGAGGAAATTTGAAAAACTATGGACGTTCGTAATAACACACCCTCCCTTGACACGCTGTTAACCCAGCTTGTGCAAACAAAGAAGTCAACAGCTACGCGCACCACCGACGCAGCAGGTAGCGTTGCGCCACCGATTAAGGCCAAAAATTCTGTCAGGCAATTAGACAAAGTTGATTTATCAAACAATCAACAGATCAACAATAATAATGAGGATGCACAAAAGGGCTTTTCCCCGAAACAAACCCGTTTAACCGCGGAGACAATTGAACCGCTCGAAAATGGTTTCCGTCGTTCGCAAGAATTTGGAAATGCAAATGGCCGTAAGTTCATCCGCACCGAAGAATTCATTACACAAGATGATCGTTCGACCCGTACCGTCATACAACAAAATGCTTCTGGCGCAGTGACCGTCGTCGAAAATGTTATTGATCGCCAAGACGATGGTAGTTTTCGCTTAACAGAGCGTTATACCGATGAAGCAGGCACAACAAAAACCAACATCACAAATAATATCACACCCAATAATGAGGATATTATTTTAGGGCGCCCGCCAACCCCAGAGCAGAACGAAAACCCATTCCGCCCCGCACGCGGCACGCAGTTTGATGTGACCGCTTAAAACAGCTCCAACAGCATACAGCGTGCTGAACCGCCGCCATAATATTCAATTGTGGGGATTACGGGGTTGATGATGGTTTTGTAATGCTTCAAAAGGACTTCTTTTTGCTCTCGCCGTAAGCTGTCATAGCCTCCTTTTGACATCACCAGCATGCGCTCACCATTCGCGCCGACGACCTCCAATGAATTACCGCAGAAGGCTTCCATTTGGGCGTTGGTGAATTCAATTACTTCATGTGTCTCTTTTAACTTTGGCCGCACGTGATCATGCACCAAGCACTCGCTACAAATTCCGGCTAGTTCTGTCCCAATCCACATGACGACATCGGCGTGATAAACGGGCTTCCCGCGATGCTCCGTATCAAATGGCACGCACTCATAATCATTCATCTTGCACCACATTGCCGCCAATTCATCATTGGAACGGCTAGAGCGTGTTTGATAAGCAACCTTATTTACACGATCAAGGCAGATAGCGCCTGTACTTTCCAGCGCTTTGCCATGTTGTTCATGCGGTGTAAAATCCTGTACATCGCGATAAGTCTGGCGCAGCATATTAATCAATTCTGGGCGGCGTTCGGTTTTACGGTTATCCGCCAACATCGGATACAGCACCATGCGGCTCTCTTGACCGTCCGTACCCTGATGGGTTGATATCCAGTTATTGCAAAAAATATCATCAGGGCAGCCCTTTTGCCCCAACGTTGTTGTCATCACCACACCATGAGATACCAGTAAATCCCGCATGGCGCGAAACTCTGCCACGGCGCCGGCGTGTATCTCTTTGGCGTCTTTATCATTTTCATGCTGGTAGCTATTGGTAGCCATGGTTTGCGGATTGGCAAAAAATTCTTTTGGTTCCATCACCATAATATGATTGGTCGATTGTTTTAGGTCTTTACTCATTTATATTTTCCCCCTAGAGAATTAACAGCGCATGAATAGCGTATTTATGATATCGTAATTTGGTTAATTTCTCCACAATCCTAGGAAGAAATTTTCAAAAAACCTTATGGCGTAAACGGGCGTAATTTAGGCAAAACAGGAATAACTATTTATGTTACAGACTCTCTATAAATCATGGCCGCTATTTTTTGGGCTGTTGCTGATTATGATCGGCAATGGCTTACAAGGAACATTGCTGGGCGTTCGTGCCTCTATCGAGGGGTTCGATACCGCAACCATTGGTTTTATTATGTCGCTTTATTACCTTGGGTTTTTGGGCGGGTCGTATTATGTCCCAAAGCTGATTAGCTCGGTGGGGCATATTCGTGTATTTACCGCCCTCGCCTCGCTTGCTTCGGCAACGGTGCTATTGCATGGACTATTTCCTGATCCTATTTTATGGGCAGGTATTCGTATCTTTACAGGTTTTGCCTATGCGGGGCTTTATATCGTTGTTGAAAGCTGGCTCAATGATGCCTCCACAAATAAAACACGCGGTAAACTTTTTGCGATTTACCAAGTGATTGGTTTTGGCGGCATGGTGATTGGGCAATTTGGTTTGAACATTGCCGATCCTGAAACGATACAACTTTTTGCGATGACTTCCATTTTAGTATCCTTGGCCTTGATGCCTATATCGCTGAGCTCTCGCCCTGCGCCAGACTTCACAGAACCTGACCACTTATCCCTTAAACGTCTTTATGTGATCTCCCCGCTTGGTTTGGCGGGTTGTTTTGCCGTGGGTATTGGCACGGGGGCGTTGTTTGGTATTGGTGCGGTGTACGCCAAAGAAATCGGTATGACCTTGCCACAAATTTCAACCTTTATGGCGCTTTATATTTTTGGCGGCGTTGCTTCACAAATGCCCATCGGTTGGCTGTCAGATAAATATGATCGCCGTTTGGTGCTTATCGGTACCGCTCTTTTATCAGGCGTCTTAAGCATTGCGTGTTTGGTTGTATCGGACTCACCTTATGCGCTCAATGCGATGATATTTTGTCTTGGTGCGATTAGCTTACCCATATATGGGTTGTCCATGTCGCACATCAATGACCACTTAACACCTCGCCAATATGTGGCCGCGGGGGCGTCTGCTATTCTTATCAATGGCGTCGGTGCCGCGCTTGGCCCGTTTGGTATTTCGGTTATCATGTCAATTTTTGGCACAGCATTTTTCTTTCCGTTGATTGCGGCAGTTTTCTTCTGGCTATTTGGCTACGCGCTTTATCGTACGACCAAACGTGATGCCATCCCACTCGATGAGCAAGGCGATCACATGCAAGTGCCCATTCGCGCCACCCCCATGAGTATGACCATCACCGAAGAAGGTCATGCCGTCATGCAAGAAATGCGTAAAGAAGATGACGATGATTAGCGCATAACGCAAAAGCATAAGCGACGGCGGCAATCTAATATGACGGCCACAAACTCTCGATTGCTGCGCCCAAATAAATTTTCAATCACAATGATAATTCTTTGATTTATAAAGGTAACATACCGCAAAGATCGGCGTTCTTAGCCCTTTAACGTTTACAAACTGCGCGCTTCAAACGTATTACAGCTGTTAAAATCACCTGTCTCAAACCCGCGTTTAAACCAACGTCTGCGCTGTTCCGATGATCCGTGGGTGAAACTATCGGGGACAACATAGCCCCGCGCCTGTTTTTGCAAATGGTCATCCCCAATTTTACTGGCGGCGTTTAACGCTTCGTCAATATCTCCCGCTTCGATCATGTTATATTCATCCTGCACACTGCGCGCCCAAATACCCGAAAAGCAATCTGCTTGAAGTTCTAACTTCACTGACATTTTATTACTTTCTTTTTTAGAAGCGCGTGTTTTTAACCGATGAACCTCCCCCAGAACGCCAATTAAATGTTGCACGTGATGTCCCACTTCATGGGCGACAACATAAGCTTGTGCAAAATCCCCTGGCGCGCCCATTTTATTTTTCAGCTCTTTATAAAAGCTTAAATCAATATAAATTTTTTCATCGCGCGAACAATAAAATGGCCCCATAGCAGCCCCCGCACGCCCACAAGCGGAGTTCACCACCCCTGTAAATAAAACTAATTTAGGCTGACGATAGGTCTGTCCACTCTCGCGAAATATCTTACTCCAAATATCTTCGGTACTGCCCAAGACAACGGACACAAACTCCGTCCCCTCTTGCATTTCTTCTTCGCTCAGGGAGGATTGCACCTGTCCTTGCCCTTGGATCGTGCGTTGAATCCCCTCGCGCACCAACGGGGTCGGGTCACCGCCCATTAAACCAACAACCAATGCCAGCACCAAAAAACCAACGCCCCCACCCGCAAGGGTTTTACCCTTACCACCTATACGTTGCCTGTTTTCAATATTGCTACTCCGTCGCCCGTGTTTCCAGCGCATGATAAAATCCTCTTACATCTTAATTATGGGCGGAGATTAGCACTCAGGCAAATTCACGGCAAGACCACCTTGCGAGGTCTCTTTGTACCGTTCCGACATATCTGCGCCCGTTTGGCGCATAGTTTCAATACAATTATCCAGCGGAATGATATGCGATCCATCGACACGTAACGCCAACGCCGCCGCGGTCACGGCCTTCACCGCGCCCAAACCATTACGCTCAATGCACGGCACCTGCACCAACCCCGCCGCGGGATCGCACGTCATGCCCAAATGATGCTCCAGCGCAATTTCTGCTGCATTTTCAATTTGTTTCGGGTCCCCCCCCATCACGGCGCACAGCCCCGCCGCCGCCATTGCCGCCGCAGAACCAACCTCGCCTTGGCACCCAACTTCTGCGCCAGAGATAGAAGCATTATTCTTAATAATCCCGCCAATCGCCGTCGCCGTTAGCATGAAATTTCTGACACCCGCTTTATCTGCCCCTTGCACAAAATCCAGATAATACCGAATAACCGCAGGGATCACGCCTGCCGCCCCATTGGTCGGTGCGGTTACAACTTGTCCGCCCGCCGCGTTTTCTTCATTCACTGCCATCGCATAAAGCGATAACCATTCATTACAAACATGATGCGATTTGCTGTTTTTCAATTCTTCTTCACGCAATTGCGCCGCAATATTTTTCGCGCGCCGTTTGACATCCAACCCACCGGGTAAAATGCCCTCTCGCGCCAAACCGCGCTCAATACAGTCATTCATAACACGCCAAATTTTATCAAGCTTCGTGTCAATCTGCGTGTCATCACATAATGTCCGCTCATTCTCGCGTTTCATATCGCCAATTGATAAGCCACTTTGCTCTGCCATCGCTAGCATCTCAGCTGCATTCTTAAATGGGTAAGGAACAGCTGTTTTTGGATCACCCGCCTCAACACGGTTATTCAATTCATCTTCGCTTAAGATAAAGCCACCACCGATGGAATAAATTGTCTCGGACACTATCTCTGCACCGTTTTCATCCGTTGCCGCAAAGATCATGCCGTTCGGATGACCTTCTAATGGCCCATCATAATTAAAAACCAGATTGATCTCAGGATCAAAATTCATTGGTGGCACTCCTTCTATTTTAATTATTTTTGTTTGCTCTAAGGCGTTGCGCCTTTCTTTGGCTTTGGTCGCATCCAGCGTTTCAGGGACAAACCCCATTAAGCCCAAAATAATCGCTTTATCCGTCGAGTGTCCTTTCCCTGTAAAAGCCAACGAGCCATAAAGCGTCACAGTCACCGTAATTGGTTTGTTCAATTTTTTCGCGCGTAATAAATTGACAAACCGCACCGCCGCCAGCATCGGCGCCATCGTGTGAGAACTGGACGGGCCAATACTGACTTTAAACAAATCAAAAATACTGATAAACATAGGCTTGCTTTCGGCTGTTATGCCAAAAGCCTATCAGAAAGTAACAAAATGACCAACGATTCAGACATAAATAACCTGCAAATGATGATTGCCCACCAAGACAAACAAATTCAGGAGCTCAATGATGTGGTCATCGCGCAGGGAAAAGAAATTGACGCCTTAAAAAAGCACATTCAAATGACCAAATCAAAATTGGCAGAAATTGAAAATAACATAGGTGATCTAGGACAAGACACCAACATGAGCATCATCGACGAAGCCGCCGCGAATAAGCCACCGCATTACTAAAATAACTTCGTCATTGCGAGCATCGCGAAGCAATCCAGAATAGTCATTGATCCACTAGATTGCCACAGTCGCTATCGCTCCTTCGCAATGACAAAAAGAAAATTAACGCCCGCGTTCGCGCACTTCGCTGAATTTTATTTCTTTATAATCGCTTTGCGCGCGGTCTAAATCCCAATTATTACGTGCCAAATAAACGGGGGTTTTATCGCGGTCTTCACCCAGTGATGCGCGGTTGGAATCAATAAACTTCTTCAAATTATCATTCGCTTTTTCACCAGATGCACTCACCCAACGTGCCGTAATATATTGTGTCGCTTCAAAATCGACTTCCAAATTATATTCGGCATCCAAGCGGTCTTTCAACACATCGAGTTGCAACGTGCCAACAACCCCCACAATCCAGTCACTGCCGAGCATCGGACGAAAGACTTGTGTTACGCCTTCTTCCGCCAATGAATGAAGCGCGCGTTCCAGATGTTTCGCTTTCATGGGGTCGCCCAAGCGGACACGGCGCAGAATTTCTGGCGCAAAATCAGGGATGCCCGTGAACATAATTTTCTCGCCTTCACTCAACGTATCACCCACGCGAATTGTGCCGTGATTTGGGATACCAATAATGTCTCCCGCGACTGCATCATCCGCCAATTCGCGCCCTTGGGAGAAGAAGAAAATGGGATTACTAATAGACAATGTTTTTGCAGACGCCGTATTCAACAATTTCATACCACGTTTAAACGTGCCCGAACATATGCGCATAAAGGCAATACGATCACGGTGGTTCGGATCCATATTCGCCTGCACCTTAAAGACAAAGCCAGAAACTTTTGGCTCATCCGGATTCACTTCACGGCTTTCCGTTTCTTGCGGGCGGGGCGATGGCGCGAACTCTTTAATCCCATCCAGCAAATCTTGAACGCCAAAATCTTTCAACGCAGAGCCGAAATAAACAGGGCTTAAATGCCCTTCGCGGTAACTTTCTAAATCAAATTCGGGACATAGCCCTTTGACCATTTCAACGTCTTCCACCAATTTTGCGTGTTGGTCGTCGCTTAAAATTTCTTTTAATTTTGCATCATCTGTTCCCTGACACGGCAAAATACCAGGCAGTGATCCCTTTTTTTCTTTTTTGGCATCGCCAAATAAAATCATTTGATCTTTGCGTAAATCGTAACACCCTTGGAACTGTTTTCCTTGATCCACAGGCCACGTCATTGGCGTGACATCCAATGCCAATTTTTCTGTTATTTCATCCATCAGCTCGAACGGGTCGCGCGTTTCACGATCCATCTTGTTGACGAACGTCATAATCGGCACGTCACGCAGGCGGCAGACCTCGAATAATTTTTGCGTTTGCGCTTCAATCCCCTTGGCCGCATCAATCACCATCACCGCACTATCGACAGCGGTTAGCGTGCGATAAGTATCATCAGAAAAATCTTCATGCCCCGGTGTATCCAGTAAGTTAAACGTGCAGCCATCATATTCAAATGTCATGACGGAGGTCGTCACGGAAATTCCCCGCGCTTGTTCAATTTTCATCCAGTCAGAATGCGCACGGCGACGATCCCCTTTTGCTTTGACGTCGCCCGCCAGATGAATCGCCCCGCCAAAGAGCAATAATTTTTCCGTCAACGTCGTCTTACCCGCATCGGGGTGAGAGATAATCGCGAAAGTACGGCGGGTTTTATGGGTATTTGTCGTTGTCATGTGGATTTTATAATGAAAAAAAATACAGATGAACACATATAAACGCGAATTTCACAATAATTATTGACATAAACTCATCTCAAGCTATGTTTAATCTATTATTAACAAGGAGACTACTATGCAGTTAAGCGACACCCCAACTTTTCAAAAAACTTGTTATTTGCATACGCCTAATATAGGTCCTCTCATTGCCGTTTTCGCGGGCGTTCGTAGAGGTAAAAATGGAGGCTATACTGTTCAAACGGATACTATTCCAGCCGCTATGATACCGAATCTTATTAACCCAAAAACACACCAAGATGCAGCATTATCACGTTATTATCGTGAAGCTAGGTCTGTGCCTTTAAGTGAAATGAAACGTGCAGTGAAAGAGTCTCAAAGACAAGCCTTAGGTCTTCTTCAAGATTCACAATTAACAGTTGTAAGAATATTGAAAAATATTAAAGCCGCACAACAAAAAGTACGTCAAGCTGGTGCAAGACCAACATTTCATGGAACAGCCATTATATCTCGCTAAACTAAGCTTCCGCTTTTAAACGCATTTCTTCTAATTCCAGCCAACGTTCTTCCGCCTGACGCAAGCGCTCCGTCACGCGGCCGTGGCGCTGTGTGACTTGATGGAAACTATCAGGGTCGCGGCTGTAAAATTCGCCGTCACTTAATTGTTCATTCATCTGGGCGATATCTGCTTCTAATTTTTCAATTTTATCAGGCAATTGTTGTAATTCACGATGTAATTTATAGCTTAATTTCTTGGCTGGCTCTTTTGGTTTTTCAGTTTCATTTGCTTCAGTTTTTTTCCTTGGTGCGGCTTCAGTTTTCTTGGGCGCTTCTTGTGCTTTTTTTGCCGCGATATAATCGCTATAGCCGCCAATATAACCTTGCACATTGGCATCCCCTTCAAACGCCAACACTTTGGATACTGTTTGATCAAGGAAATCGCGGTCATGGGAGACAACAATCAATGTCCCTTTATAATTAATCAAAACCTCTTCCAACATATCGAGCGTATCCATATCCAAATCATTGGTCGGTTCATCGAGGATTAAGCACGTCTTTGGATTGGCCAAAATTTTTGCCAGCATCAAGCGGTTCTTTTGCCCCCCCGATAAAGTTTTGACTTGCTGATACACATCACCCGGATCAAATAAGAAATCTTTTAAATACGCACAAACATGGCGTTGTTTGCCCATCACATCCACATAATCCCCGCCCCCTGGGCAGAGGGTTTTATGCAGACTTTTTTCAGGATCAAGGTCACTGCGTTTTTGATCAAAGTAAGAAAATTCCAGCTCTTTACGGCGTTTTACGCGCCCTTGATCTGGCTCCAGTTCCCCTAATAACATCTTTAAAAAGGTTGTTTTACCCGACCCATTCTTTCCCAATAACCCGATGCGATCACCGCGAATAATACGCATATTAAATTTTTCCAATATGCGTTTCTCACGCCCTTCATCATCCTTGAAAGATTTATGCACGTTAAAAAATTCACAAACAATTTTTGATGATTTATCATTGTCTTTGACTTCTGGTAACGCGACCTTTGACGTTACGCGGCGAAAGGCGGATTGATCTGCTTCTAATTTCGCTTTCATTTCCCGCATTTGTTCGACGCGGCGGACGTTGCGTTTACGGCGTGCCTTGACGCCGCGGTTGGCCCACTCAACTTCTTGTGCGACTATCGCCTTACGGTTTTTCAGCTCGCGCTCTTCTTGCTCCAGCAACATGCTCGACCATTCTTCGAAATCGGCAAATCCCTTTGGACTCACCCGAAGCCGCCCGCGATCCAGCCAAAAAACTTTGTTCGAAATATTCGATAAAAATGTTCTATCGTGCGAAATACAAAGAATTGTGCCACGATAATTTTTTAAATAATTTTCCAACCATTCAATCACTTCTAAATCCAAATGGTTTGTGGGTTCATCAAGAAGTAAAATATCTGGCTCTTCGACCAATGCCCGTGCAATTCCCGCACGACGCAACTGTCCCCCCGATAAGGTCGTCATCAATGTTTTTACATCCAAATGCAATGCTTCGGCAATTGTATCGACCTTATATGAATGAAGCATAGCTTCTTCTTCATCAATTTCTTCGAAGATATATTCAAAAACTGTTTGGCCTTCTTTGGGGATAATATCTTGGTGTAGATAACCAATTGTAATGGATTGCTCCTGCCAACGCTCTCCCGCATCAAGGTCTTTTTTGCCTGTGATGATATCCATCAGCGTGGTTTTGCCCGCGCCATTACTTCCGACGATGGAGATTTTCGCGCCTTGGTGAATATTAAAAGACAAACCATCAAAGATAACTTTTTTGCCATACGCAATCGCGGCGTCTTTGACACTTAATAAAAGAGGGGCCGCCATAATTTATTATCTCCGTAACGCATTAATATGCGCGTCTTCTAACATAGCATCATAAACGGCCACCGTTTTTTCGATCACGGCATCAACGTGAAAATCTTCTTCCACAAGCTTGCGTCCTGCCGCGCCATATTGATCACACAGCGCGGAGTCATTTAATAATTTTGCAATGGCTGCCGCCAAATCTTGCGGGGATTGCGGCGCAACCAATAAGCCATTTACCTCATGCATAACCGCTTCGCGGCATCCTGGCGTGTCACAGGTCACAATGGGCCGCCCAATAGAAGCCGCTTCCAGCAAAACCTTCGGCACACCCTCCCCATAATAAGAGGGCAAAACCACTATTTTTGATCGGTTTAATAAATCTGGCATATCGTGGCATTGCCCCAACCATTCAATCACACCTAAATCATGCGCATTTTCCATTTCAGCGCGTGTCATAGAGCGTGCGTTATCTTCATAAACATTGCCCGCAACTTGAAACCGCGCATTGATGTTTTTATCTTTCAAAATAAGCGCCGCTTCAATGAAATCAGCAATACCTTTTTCGCGCATCAACCGCGAAGAAAACAACACAATCGGTGGGTTCGTTCCTGCCACGTAAGGCGCATAAGGGAATTCTTTTAAATTTACGCCAGACCCCCGAATAATCGTTGAATTTTCAAGCGATGTAATTTTAGTAACCAACATTTTTTCTTGATCGTCTGGATTTTGAAAAATGATATGCTTCCCTTGTCCTGAAAAAGCAAAACGCATAAAAGGAACAAGCAGAGCGCGCATAATTTTTGCCTTTAATCCGGGCGCCGTATAAAGGCTACCCAATCCCGCAATTGTATATATTGCAGGTTTATACCCCATCAAACGCGTTATAAGCCCCGTATAAAAAGCATACCGAATGGTAATCGCGTGAATAATATCGGGCTGGGTATTTTTGATTGTCTTATATATGTGCCACATTAAACGAAACTGCCCCATGATATCGAGCCCGCGTCCGTGTTTAGGCAAAGCGCACCCTTTTACGCCCATCGCCGATAATTTTGGATCACTCTCCGCGCCATCGGTCGCCACATAAAGTTTCCATCCACGATTCAAAATTGCATCCGCCAATGGCAAACGGTGCGACCAAAAAAAATCTAGATGATTGGGGATCATCAAAAATTTTATCCTTTTTCTCGGTGTTTTTGTCATTGTTATTTTTCGTTCTGTAGCCATGCTTGAAACATTAAGATCGCCCATAAATCTTTGGGCGTGTTCGGATTATCACTTTTTAAAAATTCTTGCCACCTTATAGCGATTTTATCCGCCTCCAGATAGCCCTGCGCTCGTAATTTATTCACCGATAACAAATCATCCGCCCACGGCCTTAAAGCCCCGCGAAGCCAATCATGAATAGGCACAGAAAATCCCATTTTAGGACGCTGATAAAGCTTTTCTGGGATGTGACGTTTCAACACTTGGCGCAATAACCATTTGCCCGCGCCGCCGCGCACCTTCATATCATGCGGCAACCGCCAGCAATATTCTGCCAATTTATAATCCATCAACGGCGCGCGCGCCTCTAAGGAGGCCGCCATACTGGCGCGGTCAGATTTCACCATGATATCATTCACGCGATAAGACAGCATATCGCCATAAATCATTTCTTCAGAAAAAGTTAGCGGTTTGAAAGGCCAAAATTCTTTATTTTGTAACGGCGGCGTTGGCGCATTACCGCCAATAACAACGCCATCATCAGGACACGCCCTTAACAAAGCCTCATAAATTTCTTGGCTGTTCTTTAACCCCATCAAGCCAAATGCCCGTTTTGCTTTGGCAGCAAATAAAGGGTCAGATGGCTTTAACGCCTGTAACATTATATCAGGCATAGATGATAACGCCTTTGCCGTTATCTTACGTATCGGTGCAGGTAGGATTGAAAATTTCTGCCATAACGCCGCGACTTTTACATGGCGATCATAACCGCCCAAAATTTCATCCCCGCCATCCCCTGTCATTGCCACGGTCACTTGTTCCCGCGCCAATTTAGAAATTAAATAAGTCGGAATTTGGGAGGCATCGGCAAAAGGTTCGTCATAAATATCAGGTAACTTAGGGATAACATCCATTGCATCCTTGGGTGTGATATAAAATTCGTGATGATCTGTTTGTAAATAATTGGCAATTTCTTTGGCGTGTTCGGCTTCATTGTACCCCACTGCATCAAAACCAATAGAGAATGTTTTGACGGGCGCGCTGCTTTGTTTTTGCATCAATGCCACCACTGCCGAAGAATCAATACCGCCAGATAAAAATGCCCCCAAAGGAACATCAGACACCATGCGTTCTGACACAGCCTGTTCCAGCAAGGCTTCAAATTCATTGATAATCTCGGCTTCGCCAGAGCGAATTAAATTTGCTTTGCCGTTATCAGTCACACTTTTTAAAGACCAATAAGTTTGCATGTATTCCGCCAAATTTTCTTGCCGTTTTAATGCCGACAAATCCAAACTCATCCGCGCGGCAGGAAGTAATTGCCAGACATTTTGATAAATGCTGAACGGGGCATGTACGTAGCCATATTGCATATATTGCGTCAGAACATCACGGTTAATCTCTTTTTTAAAATCATTATGCACCCGTAATGATTTTAATTCTGAGCCAAAAACCAAATCATCGCCCGCCCACCCAACATAAAGTGGTTTTTTGCCAAAGCGATCACGTATAAAATGCAAGACGTGCTCTTTTTTATCATAAAGCGCGATGGCAAACATACCATTTAACTTTTGTAATGTTTGATGAATGCCCCAATGATCGAACGCGGCTAACATAACTTCGGTGTCGGTGCGGGTTTTAAATACTTGCCCCAAGGCTTCTAATTCTGTTTTTAACGATAAATAATTATAAATTTCACCATTATAGGTCACGATATAACGCTCAGATGGTGACGTCATTGGTTGCTGTCCATCGTCTGTTAAATCAATGATCGCCAAACGACGATGCGCCAACACCAAACCATGATTAGGGCATTTCCAAACATCTTGCGCGTCTGGCCCCCGATGCGATAACGATGCGGCCATAGCTTGCCCCAGCGCAACCGCCTGCCCCGCTTCGCGGTCATTCTTTATATTATAAAACCCAGCAATTCCGCACATAATATGATAAGTTTGTTATTAACGTTTCAACTTTGGTACAATAACGTATTTACACGGCAAAGCCACGCGAAAGACGATGATTAATATAGACTTATTCTTAACGCCACGGGGCGAATGTGGTTTGCTCTGCGGGCAAGCGTTTGACAACCTGCCAGCGGCGGTTTTGTTTGATGCCGAAACGCTCGAATTTACTGTTGATTTCATCAAAGACGCCCCGTTCCACCTGAACATCACTGCCGAAGATCAATTACGCGATACCATTTTATTCACCAAGAAAATCTATGTTGGTTTTTTGGAAGATGGGCGTGTTATTGAAACGCTAGAGCTTCCATTAATGCACTTAAACGATCCTTATAGTGACAATTACGCGCCCAAAAACCGCGGCGCACAGCCCAAACGTGCGATGATTGGTTTTGAGCATTTTATGGCGCAATGTAATTTCGCCCAACCCATCCACCGCGATAATTTAGGAGATGAGGATTCAAACGGTTCTGTTTTGGATGGCATGGACCCTAAGCAATTAGAATTTGTGCCGCAATTAATTAAACAGCGTATGTTAGAGCTTGCACCTTCAGGGCCAAGCGGCCCCAGCGGGCCATCTGGTGTTGATTATGTTCAGACAGCCGCACCGTCAATGGCACCCAAAGGCCCCGGCGGTATGGGCGGCGGTGGTGGCGCACGCCGCATGGTTCGCAGACAGCCCCCTATTCAATCAGATGGTGATGATGAGTAGACGCGCAATTACCAAAGCCACTTTGTTTCTTTGCGTTGATAATAACGAAAACTTCCCGTCATGACTGCTGCTATGTTTTTACGTCTCCATTTCATGCGGCAGGGGAATATCTCTATTCCGCGCAATAAATTCAGGATTGAGAAATTTAGGATCGCTACCGCCATAGGTTAATTCTGCACCATCCATCGTCGTAATCGTGCCGCCCGCCGCATTCAAAATAGCATGCGCCGCCGCTGTATCCCATTCACAGGTTAAACCAAAACGTGGATACATTTCCGCCTTACCCGCCGCAATCGCACACATTTTTAACGAACTTCCACGCTGTACCTGCTTTTTAATTTTATAATGTGTTAAAAATTCATCCAGTCTGTCGCCCTTGCCATGCGATTTACTTGATACAATCGTAAGGCCTTCATTTGGGACATCCCGCACACGAATTGGGCGCTCTTTACCCGTATCTTCCATCCAGCGGATTGCTGTGCCCTCGCCACAGGCCGCGTAAAGCTCCCCATGCACAGGGGCATAAACAACACCCAACACAGGATTATTGTTTTGCACCAGCGCAATATTCACCGTGTAATCGCCACTGCCAGAAATAAATTCCTTCGTGCCATCTAATGGATCAACCAGCCAAAAATATTCTTCCGTGCTTAAATCAGGACGATAACCACCCGCCGCAGCTTCTTCGCCCACGATAATCACTTCGGGTGTTATTTCTTTTAATGCTTTTTCAATCAGCTCTTCAGCTTTTTGATCTGCCAACGTGACAGGCGATCCATCGGCTTTCATGTCCGCCCCATCAAAGCCCGCATCATCAAAATAATCGAGCGTTAAATTCCCTGCCTCCACCGCGACACGCCGCACTTGATTCATCAAGGCTGGCAGATGATTTAAAATTTTACTCATATCAGCCGCCTTTTTGTTTCATATCTTTAAGCGCTACAACGCGGCCCTTCGATTTTTGTGATACGTCCACTTGTCCATCCGTTTGCACATGGGCGAAAATATAATTCACAATCTGCTCGACACAGGTATCAATATCATTATTCTCTGTATCGACCACCAGATCTGGGTTTCGGGGCGGCTCATAAGGGGAATCAATACCTGTAAATTGCTTGATCTCCCCGCTTCGCGCTTTTTTGTATAGCCCTTTGGGGTCGCGCCCTTCGCAAGTTTCTAAATCTGCTTTGATGTATATCTCGTAAAAATTATGGGGGGATGCCACCCGCGCTTTATCACGATCCGCCTGATAGGGGGAGATAAAAGCAGAGAGAATAATCACGCCGCTATTGGCTTGTAATGCCGCGACCTCACCAATACGGCGAATATTTTCCGTGCGGTCTTCGGGGGAAAATCCAAGATCAGAATTTAATCCGTACCGCACATTATCACCATCCAACACATACGCATTTAGACCACGGTTGAATATTTCATGCTCCACTGCCACTGCCAAGGTCGACTTACCCGAGCCCGATAGTCCCGTAAACCAAAACACGCCGCCATAATGCCCAAAGCGTTCTGCCCGCATATCGGGCGTGACGGAGTGCGCCACTTTATAAATATTTTCCGACTTCGGCTCTTTGGATTGACGTTGATCGGGATAGCCCTCCATGTTGATTAAGCCGCCCCCTACAACATCATGGTTTTCGTATAAAACCATGCGTCCCAATTGGCCGTTATCATCATGGGAGTCTATAGGGAGCATATCGCGCGCGCGTAACGTAATTTCCGCCACCGCATTCTTGGCAACTTCGCCCGCGTTATCTTGTTTGGCTAAATCATCCGTGTTCACCAGCGTATCAATTGATTGTACGGTGACCGTGGCCTCCGCCGTGCCAAAGCGTGCCTTATAAACATTGCCAACTTTTAAGGCGTTATTTGAAAACCAAAAGATATTGGCACGAAAAACATTGGAGAGCATCGGCAGATTTTTTTCGTGACTGCCCAAATGTCCACGCTCCACAAAGATACGATCATCTAATTTAATTCCAATAGATTGCCCCGCTTGCGCTTCGATCAAGCCTTCTTTATTGGGCCAATTTTCTATTGCAGTCACCGTGGATTTTTCGTTGGTGGGGGAGAAAAAGACCGTGTCCCCTTTGCGTAAAATACCGCTTTCGACGCGCCCCACCAAAATGCGTTCTTCATCAAAACGATAGACATCCTGCACAGGGAAACGAAGCGGCAGCGCGACGGGCGGCGAAGACACGGCAAACGCATCCAAGGCTTCAGTCAAGGTTTTACCCTTATACCACGGCATATTGTCACCCCGCGCCGCCATCATGTCACCTTCAAACGCAGAGACAGGAATGATGTGCGCCGCGCTTAAGCCAATTGAGTTTAAATACTCAACTGACTCACGCGACGCTTTTTCAAATGCCTTTGCATCGTATTTTGCCTTATCCATTTTATTAATCGCCACACATACTTGTTTCATGCCAAGCAAATGGAGCATATAAGCATGTCGTTTTGTTTGCTCCCGCACGCCTTCAATCGTATCAACAACCAACACCGCCGCATCGGCCTGCGCCGCGCCAGAAATCATATTTTTTAAAAACTCGCGATGCCCTGGGGCATCAATGATCACGTAATTCCGCGCTTTGGTGGAAAAGAAAATTTGCGTCGTATCAATCGTGACCGCTTGGTCACGTTCCGCTTGAAACGCATCCAGCACGAACGACCATTCAAACGGCACACCGCGTTTTTCGCAGGATGCCTTGATGTCATTGATCTTGCCATCTTCCAGACTGTCCGTGTCATTCAACAACCGCCCAATCAAGGTTGATTTTCCATGATCGACGTGACCGACAATAACCACGCCCATTTGGCTATTTGATGCTTTATTTGTTTGTTTCATAATATTTCGACTACCCCTTAATCACAGGGAAATATTATATCTGTTACATAAGTCATTGTAACCATATGAATTTTCAACTGTATCAATATATTCTCCCTTATTTCTTTCAATAATCTTTACCGACGCGATATTTTTAGGAGAACAGGTCAGCAGTAACTGCGTCATACCCATATTTTTAGCGCGTTCCTTGGTTAATTTTAACGCCAAAGTACCAAATCCCTGCCTTGATAACGATGGGCGTATGCCATAGCCAACATGACCACCAAAATTGGCCAACATTTCGTTTAATTCATGCCTAAATGAAATTTCACCAATGAAGATGTCATCATACATCAGCCATAAACATTCATATGGCACATAGGGAAATTTGTCCCCCGATGGCGTTGCAAAATATCCTGTTTTTTCCTCATTTAAGGAAGCGACAAATTCAGCGTTCCGCTTTTTTATCTCTGCAATTTCTTCTGGCGTTTTAACGG
Organism: uncultured Alphaproteobacteria bacterium; assembly: GCA_937923625.1. Taxonomy (GTDB): domain Bacteria; phylum Pseudomonadota; class Alphaproteobacteria; order Micavibrionales; family Micavibrionaceae. The sequence goes on along the minus strand of CALDTV010000015.1, from coordinate 74,350 downwards.
TTTGAACACCGGGGTAATACCCTTCCTTTAATGCCTCTATATAAGAATCAAAAGCCGTCATTGACGGCAGTTCTAAAACCACATTATTTTTATTAATTTGGCTCATAAAAACTTCACCATAGAGATTTCATCAAAGTAAATATCATTGGCTTTTCGTGCTTTTGGCTCACGGCTAAATTCTTCAAACCCTAAGCTTTTATATATTTTAATCGCGGCTTCATTTTTCGCGCTGACGTTAATTAAAACTTGTTCTGCCTTGCTATTGCATTCATCTAAACCTTTCTGGATTAGGGTTTGGCTTAATCGCTGCCCACGGAAATGAGGCTTTACATAGACACCCCATATGTTGGCTTTATGCGCAACCTTTTCGCCTTGGTGCCTAAAATATCCAGCGACGGCCACCAGCTCGCCGTTTGAAAAAGCACCAAACAGTGGCGCGTTTTTAATGCGCCCCTCAAAAAACTTAAGTGGCTCTTTGAACGTATCTTGAAATGATGAACCAAAAGATAAAGGTTCTTTTTTCAACATTTCCAATCTGATGTCACGGTATATAGCCGCATCAGATTTTTCTAATTTTCTGATTTGAATATCACTCAATTGTCACATATACCCTTGGCTTCGCAATTTCTCAAAGCTATCTTCGGTTTCTTTATCCATTGCGCGGCCTTCGCGTTCGCTAGAATTTGTTGTCTCTAATTCTGTAATGATTTTCTCTAATGTGTCGGCTTCGCTGGGGACAGGTTTGGTGATGTTTTTTTCCCCCAAGGAGCGATACCGCATGCCATCACGCGCAAAATACAGATCACAAAGCGGGATTTGTTCGCGTTGCGTGTAGCGCCAAATATCGAGCTCCGTCCAATGCAAGATGGGATGAATACGCAAATGACAATCATCGGGCACGTTGGTTTTATATTGATCCCAAAATTCGGCGGGCTGGTCTTTAAAATCCCATGAACCATCAAGTGAGCGCGGTGAAAAAACGCGCTCTTTCGCGCGTAAGCCTTGTTCATCACGGCGGATGCCGCAAACAACACCCTTATATTTTTCTTTCGCCAACAAGGATTTTAACCCTTCGGTCTTGCGCATTGCCGAACGTGTGGCAGGCGGTAGCGAGCTATCCATTTCTTCTTCGGGCGGGCATGGATGATTGATAACGGGCAAGTCCCATTTTTCCGTCAACATATCGCGAAAGGCGTACACCTCGTCCATTTCCTCACCCGTATCCAATAATACCAGCGGGAATGGTACACGGCCAAAGAACGCCTTACGCACCAGCCACAGCATGGCGGTTGAATCCTTGCCAATAGACCAAAGCATCGCCATTGGGTCTATATTGGCATAAGCTTCGCGCAGGATATATATCGAGCGTGATTCTAATTCATCCAATGTATCTGTCATACGTTTAATACCTTACAAAAATTATCGTTTACCAATAGCCCTTGGTTTTCATGAATCCCCACAACCAGTTTATTCCGAGCCATTAATTTATCCATTATTTTTAATATATTTGAAGCAAATGTTGGATCATCCAAATGGGGCATAATGAAAAAATCGACCAAACCAAGAGCCTCAAACCCATCTGGATTGCCCTTTGTGGGATCGTCTAAATCTTCGATATAATCAATTGAAGGACAAACAAGCGCCGCTCCTGCGCTTGCGCCAATATAAAAAACGCCTTGCGCTAATTTTTCTTCTACGACTTCTTTGAAACCCGACTTTTGAACATGTTCCAGCAAGTAATAAGTATTCCCCCCCATGACATAGATAATATCTGCATCACTCAATGTTTCACGCACCTCATCGACGCTTTTGCTGTTTAGATCATACTCAATAAATGATTTAACATGATCTTTTAAGGGCGCCATTTCCCGCGGCATCCATTCGGGTGATCCTTCGCCCACAGCCGCTGTTGTGATGCAGACGACTTTTTTATGGCTTAAGTCACCGATAATTTCTTCAAATTTTTCGGCAAAGCTTTGTAATGTTGATAAGAGCAAAAGTTTTTTCATTTTAATTCGGTAAATTTAAATTACGATACGGCGCGAATTTTATTATCATCGCCTTCTGCCACCGCGGCGCGACCAATGGAGACATAGTGAAATCCATGCTCTCTCATTACATTGTGCTTATAGATATTTCTTAGGTCAATCAAACGTTTTACCGCCATAACCTCGCCCAATCGAGCAATGGAGAGGGCGCGATACTCATTCCATTCCGTTAAGATCACCAGCGCATCAACATCATTCGCCACCTCATAGGGGTCAGATTGCCAATCAATATCTTTAAGATGTTTTTCAGCTTCGGCCTGCGCTTCGGGGTCATGCGCCAGAACGCGTGCGCCCGCTTTTTGCAAGGCAGGCACAATCACCAAGGAGGGTGCATCGCGCACATCATCTGTGTTGGGCTTAAAGGCCATACCCAAAATCCCAATTTTCATGCCATCTACCGACCCACCACAGGCGGTAATAATTTTCTGCGCCATATCTTTTTGGCGTTTATTATTGGCTTCAACCACGGCTTCAACAATGGTTTGCCGCGCCCCAAGCAGCTGCCCCGTTTGGGTCAAGGCTAGTGTGTCCTTGGGAAAGCAAGAGCCACCATACCCCGGCCCCGCATGTAAGAATTTCGATCCGATACGTCCATCTAACCCCATCGCCCGCGCCACCGCCTGCACTGATCCGCCTGCTTTTTCGCATAAATCAGCGATCTCATTGATAAAGGTAATCTTGGTGGCCAAAAACGCGTTGGACGCATATTTAATAATCTCTGCACTTTCGGGGCAGGTCACCACCATCGGTGTTTCGTTGATATATAAGGGTCGATAAATTTCCTTGAGCACCGCAATAGCGCGGTCAGATTCTGTGCCTATCACAACACGGTCAGGGCGCATAAAATCATTTACCGCCGCGCCCTCCCGAAGGAATTCTGGATTAGAACAAACATCAATCTCCGCATCAGGCTTTTTATGCTCAAGCACGATTTTCTCTACCTCTCGTGCTGTCCCCACCGGCACGGTGGATTTGGTAACAATAAGCGTATAGCCCTCCACCAATGCCGCAATTTGTTTCGCGGCTTCATATACATATGTCAGATCTGCGTGACCATCATCTTTACGGGGCGGTGTACCCACGGCAATAAAAACAGCGTCTGCACCTTTCACGGCGTCGGGAAGTTCCGTTGTAAAAAAAAGCCTGCCAGCGCGCACTTGCTTTGCCACAAGGTCTTCTAACCCTGGTTCATAAATAGGTATTTCGCCATTTTTTAACGACGCAATCTTATCTGCATCCGTATCAACGCAAATAACATTCACGCCAAATTCAGCAAAACAAGCCCCAGAGACCAATCCCACATATCCCGTTCCGACCATGGCTAATTGCATTTTTTACTCCACCTTTTGTTTGAAGCCCCATAATGCCTTGCCGCTTATTAAACACAAGGTTTTTGTTTGAAAATAACAAGGTTCACCACTTGTCATATCGCTCGCCAAAATATTTATAAGTTATTGCTTTGTTAACCTTTTTTTGGTCTATTGGTAACCTAATCAATGACAGCCGAGGGAAAAATTATGGCCAAAAAAGATGACAAAAAAGACAGCAAGAACAAAGATAAGGGAGCAACCGTTGAGGCAGATAAAGATGCCGCGCCAATGCCGCTTTTCTACAAAGCCCCCATCCCTTTAGACGGCAAAGCCCATAAAGATTTAGGTTTAAAGAAAAACTTCGGCCTGAAATTCACCAAGGATGTGAATGCCGTGCCAATCAATATGATCGAAATGCCGCAAATCTGCCATTACTATCCTATTGGTTTTTCACCAGACGATTCAGCCACGCCCGTCGCGATTGTCGGTTTACGCGATAATGAAAACTTGTTTTTAGACAGCAAAAACCAGTGGTTAGCGGACACCTATATCCCTGCCTATATCCGCCGTTATCCGTTCATTTTCTCTGAAATGCCCGATAACGACCAATTATCGCTTTGTGTTGATTTGGATAAGGATATTATTGAATCAAAAGGGGAGCAGCCTTTCTTTGATGAGGACGGCAAGCCAAGCCAGCTATCACAAAATGCGTTAGAATTTTGTAAATCATACCACGCGGCCGCCCAACAAACACTTGGATTTGGTAAGGCTTTGCATGATGCAGACCTTTTGGTCGAGCGTCAGGCTGAAATCAATATAGGAGACGGCAAAAAGATTAATTTTGCTGGTTTCCGCATTATTGATGAGAAGAAATTGGCCGAATTGGATGATAAAACATTCCTTGAATGGCGCAAAAATGGCTGGATTCCCTTCCTTTATGCACATTTATTCTCTGGATCACAGTGGCAAAAACTCACTTCGCTCTTGAATCAGAAGCTAGAAAAGGATAATAAGTAAAATAAGCTTATTATCATTGCGTGACCTTATAATGCGTCACACTCTAAAATGTATAATCGCTTTGCCAGTTTATGTTGGCGAAGCGATCTTTTTAAGAGGGCAACGTCACATGGATGAAATGATAAGAGCCGCTTATAAAACAAAAGAATAAACAGGAGTATTAAAAATGGCAAAAGTCGGCGCACAAAGAGCAGCAGAGCTTACAGGGAAATCAAAATCGACCATTCAAAGAGCCATGAATAGCGGCAAGCTATCTTTTGAAAAAGACAATAACAATCGCCGTATAATTGATGTATCTGAATTAGAACGTGTTTACGGCTTAAACGCGCCCGAAAAAGCAACGCCGCACGCTTCTGTTGAAGCCGAGCTGAAAAAAGCACAAGACATGATTGAGATGGAGCGCATGAAAATGAAAATCAAAGCGCTTGAGGATCAATTAGAGAACGCCGTTGAGAACATGGAAGACCTAAAATCCCAGCGTGACCAGTGGCAAAAACAAGCCCAACAAGTTTTGATCACCAGCCAGCATTCACAAAAACAAGCAGATGAATCTAAAAAAGAAGCCGAGCAAGCCAAAGCAGAATTAAAAGAGCGTGACGAACGCGCCAAAAAGCGTCGTGATGAGATGATGGCAGAGAAAATGCGCAAGATGCAAGGGCAAGGTGGTAACGAAAATCAACGCCGCACCGCCCCACAAGGAAGCGCACAGCGTGCCTCCGCACAACAACAAGCATCATCGCAACAACAAAGACCTGCAAATAGCGTGCGCAGACAAGACGCGCACCGTGCAGAACATCAACAGCAACGCACACCCCATCAGCAGGCTCAAGCGCAACAAAGGCAAACACAAAGAGCAGAAGGCCAAAACCAAAGCCAACGCCGCTTAAGCGAAGAAAACATCAAAAAAGCCGCCGAAGGCGTTCAATCTGCTTCAGAAACTGGATTGGGCAAAATCCAAGGCCTATGGAAGAAAATCAAAGGCGATAAAGCGGCATAAAAACCACGTAACCGTTTGATTATATTCGAAAAATATTTTTGATTTTTGCCTGTTTTACGCGCATTGTGCTATGATAGAGCATGATTAAAAACCTAATGACAGCCCTTTTGATTATCTGTGCCCTCAGCGCTTTCACCGCCGATGACGCCGCGGCGCAATATGAAGTCAAAGACAGCTTTTATTTCATGAAGGGGGATGGTGAATTTTCTGACGCAGAAAAAGATGAAGAAGCCTTATATGTTTTCAACACCTGCCAAAGCAACGCAATCCAAAGTTTATATTTTGACTGCGCCTGTATTGCTGGCGCCTTTCGTCAAGAGCGTGACAGCGAAAAACTTGTGCCGCAATCACAAATCATTAATGCACTTTTCAATGATAATAACAGCCAATGCGCCAACACAATCGGCATCGCGGGTGATGCATATGAATCCTGCCAAGAATACTCCTCCATCTATCGCGCGCGCAACAAAGATAATAATAAATATTGTAAGTGTGTCGCCAATAAGACTGCTTTAAACTTCCAAAAGAAACCAATATTAAATACCGATTACATTCGTCAACTTCGCAGTGGCGCAATGTTATCTTGTAAATAACAATTTAAAAAACAACCCAAATTAATTTCTCTTTTGCATTCCCGATGATGACAGAAATTAAAAAACTTTGCGCAACTTTGTGTCCTTCGCGATGAACGATATAGAAAAAATCGTAACTTATAATTCAGCGGCCAGAACACTCTGCGCGCCATGCAAAACAGTCTTAGAAAAGCTTTGCGCCTGTGGTAATATATGGGTCATGTAAAATTCCGCAGTATTTATTTTTTGCTGCAAAAACTTCTTATCACCGCCAGCTTCAATCTGCATTTTTGCCGCAACCAGCGAACGTGCCATCATCACGCCCCCCGCAACAAAACCAAAACATTTGCAATAAGGAACGCTTGATGCGGCAATGACATCCAAATCTTTTGGCCCATTTTGTAGCACCCAAGTGGTTGCCGCCATCAATGATTTTAACGCTTCTTGCAAAGGCTGTTTTACTGTCTCATCACTCAGCTCGTTGATCTGCACCATCAATTCACCTAAATAGGCCGTAACAGTTTTTCCTTCATCCCGTAAAATTTTGCGAAACACCAAATCAGCCGCTTGAATACCGTTTGTGCCCTCATAAATCGGCAGAATACGCGCATCGCGATAAAATTGCGCCGCGCCCGTTTCTTCCACAAACCCCATGCCACCATGAATTTGAATACCCGTTGAGGTCACATCTAACGACATATCCGTGCCGCATGCTTTGACAATTGGCGTCAATAAATCAACCTTGGCTTGCGCCGCAAGATCACCCGCCCCCGCTAAATCCAATTGCAATGCGGCCTCATACGTCAACGCCCGCATCGCTTCAATTTGCGCCCGCATGGATAATAACATCCGCTTCACATCCGCATGTTCAATGATCGGAACAGCTTGCGATTTATCGCTTAAAGCTGTTCCTTGCACACGGTCTTTTGCGTATTTTAACGCATGTTGATAAGATGCTTCCGCAATTGCAACACCCTGCAATCCCACAGATAGACGCGCATTATTCATCATCGTAAACATATATTTTAAACCATGATGCGCTTCACCAACCAAATATCCCGTTGCCCCCCCATCATCGCCAAATTGCATCGTACAAGTTGGGGAGGCATGAATACCTAATTTATGCTCAATCCCCGTACAGATCACATCGTTGCGCGCACCATCTTCCAAAATTTTTGGCACAATAAATAATGATATGCCGCGCACACCTTCAGGTGCCTCAGGCAATCGCGCCAACACAAGATGGATAATGTTTTCCGCCATATCATGCTCACCATAAGTGATGTAAATTTTCTGACCAAAAATCTTATAGCCACCATCGTCATTTGGTTCGGCTTTGCTCCGAATAGCAGAGAGATCGGAGCCCGCTTGTGGCTCGGTTAAATTCATTGTCCCTGTCCACTCACCAGAAATCATTTTTTCTAAATAGGTTTCTTTTTGCTGATCTGATCCATGTGCTTCAATGGCTTCAATCGCCCCTTGATTTAACAACGGACACAAACCAAATGACATATTTGCTCCTTGCCACATTTCTTGTAATGGAAACGCCACCAACCACGGCAATGATTGTCCACCATGCGCGGCATCAAACGGTACCGCGTTCCAGCCACCTTCACGATATTCCGCATAGGCTTCTTTAAATCCTTTGGCGGTGGTAACGACACCATCTTTTAATTTTGTGCCATCTTGGTCACCTGTCCAGTTAATCGGCGCTAAAACTTCACTGGCTAATTTTGCCGCAGGAGTCAAAACGCTCTCCACCATCTCCATATCCAACTTGCCCAAATCGGCATGTTCGGGCAATTCATCAAGCCCCACAACATGATCCAAAACAAAACGTATATCATCCAGCGGCGGGTGGTAAGTGTCTGACATAATCTAAAAACCTTTTTTGTAAAAATTTGCACACGCATTATACCCCGTCATAGCAAGGAATGCCCATATATTTTTAGGATGGATCAATCTGCAACTCTCCCGCAGATATGGATTGCCACGCTCGCTTTGCTCTCTCGTAATGACGAAGTATGAATACTGGCACGCTCCTCGCAATGTTATCCATAGAACATAAAACAGGAAATTATGAATAACGCACTAAAATCATTAGAAAACAACGCCTTAGCGGCCTTAACCCAGCGCGCACCGTCAGGAATTGTCAGCGCCATCAAGACCGCAAGCGCCAAAACAGGGGTCAATTTTTCCTACCTAATGGAAAAAGCCGCCGCTGAGAGTAATTTTAACCCAACTGTTAAAGCCAAAACCAGCAGTGCGACAGGACTTTTTCAATTCATTGATAGCACATGGATGGATATGATGAAGCGCCACGGCGAAAAATATGGCATTGATACCAACCAAGACCGCCAGACATTGTTGAACCTGCGCAAAGATCCATCAATTGCGTCCCTCATGGCGGCAGAATTTGCAGGCGATAATGCCGCGCATTTAGAGAAAAAAATAGGCGGTGACATTGGCAATACCGAGCTTTATTTTGCCCACTTTATGGGTGCCGGCGGGGCAAGCGCATTTTTATCACAATTAAAGAAAAACCCAATGGGGATTGCGGCGGACATTTTCCCCAGAGAGGCCAGCGCCAACCGTGGCGTGTTTTATGACCGTCAAAGCGGTGCGCCCAAAACATTGCAACAAGTTTATAATTTCTTTGATAAAAAATTCACAGATGGCGACGCAATTGCCTCTACTGCTTCGCCAGAAACAATGGCACATAAACCAAGCGTTAAGAAATCTTCTTACGCAATTACGCCTGTTTCTGAAAACCGTTATAGCCGCATTGATAATACGATGCTTGCCGCGCGTAATTCACTTTTTCAAATTCAAAATCAAATTGATGATTATCGTCAAAATAGTTTTTTTGCCCAAGCCTCTGATGCTTTTTCCCTATCGCTATACAGCAATACAAAATCGCCATCTTCAATATTATTAGACGTTCTTAAATAAAACATCATTACGGGGGTGCATTAGCGGCGCGGTGAAGGCGGTCATTTATCGCAACACCAAGCCCTATATTAGGGATATTCATCACGGCTATTGCTTTATGATTGGGGCTATCCAAATCCCGCAGCATCATAAATAAATTTGCGGCGGCTTCGATCAAATCACCATCTTCACTGAGGTTTTTTAAGGCGTCATCGGGTAAATTACTGACATTGCCACCACTTTTAATAGCCATAAATTTTGTTGAACCAAAAGCCAATAATGCTTCGCCCTCCTCCACGTCCACAGCGTTTAAGCGCACAGGGATAGCAGGTGCGTAATGCTTTAAGAGCTGCCCAGGCGATTTGATATCTTCAGCTTTTTCATGCGCGCCCGTGTCAATTTTCACGGTGCCTAAATAAGGTTTCAAATCTTCGGCCGTAATCGCACCGGGGCGTAAGATCACAGCGTCTTCACCGCTTAAATCCAACACCGTGGATTCCAGACCAACATCACACATACCCGCCGCCAGAATAAAGGGCACATTTTCGCCTAAACTCTCCGCCGCATGTTTGGGGGTCGTTGCACTTGGCTCCCCCGACGCATTGGCGCTTGGTGCTGCTATTGGCACGCCCGCTTGTTTTATCACCGCCTGCATAATTTTGTGGGAAGGCACACGTATCGCCAAGGTCGGTAAGCCCGCACTAACCAAATCGTTCATACCGCTATCCGCCCGTTTGGGTAAAATGAGCGTTAAAGGCCCTGGCCAAAAAGCATCTGCTATTTGACGCGCTCGGTCATCCATCAACACATATTTCGCCGCGTCATGTGTGTCAGCCACGTGGCTGATTAACGGGTTAAAAGACGGACGGTTTTTGGCCGCAAAAATCTTTGCGACCGCTTTTCCATCAAGCGCATTCGCCCCAAGCCCATAAACAGTTTCCGTCGGCAACACTGCCAACTCACCGCCTGCAATCAACGCGGCGGCTTCGGTGATAGAGTCTTGGTTAGCGGCAACAATGCGCGGCATGCGCTTTCCTTATTTATTTAAATTTTTTTACAAGCTTAATATAAGCCGCAATCTTATTCTTTGAAAGAGCTGTTATTTGGGGTAAAATACATTTCTTTTTGGCATTATGCCCCTTCAAAGAAAGTTGAATAATGAAAGTATTTCTGGCGATGTCCGCTTCGGTACTTATCTGGAGCCTATACCCGCTTGCAGCAACAATAGGTCTTAAGACCATGACCAGCACGCAAATGATTATGATTGTATATATTTTCTCTGGCTTGGGTGCGTTAATTTTAACACTGCATTATTTATGGATAGGTAAAAATCTATCCCGTGCGATAGATATTGCAAAAAACCTCCCCCAAAATGCCTATCTCACAATTCTTGTTAGTGGCATCGCAGGTGTCATGTGCCACGCCGCTTTTATTATTGCGCTCACCATGGCGAATAAGGGGGGCGTGTCGCTTATTTATGAATCATGGCCCATCATTGCCGTGGTCGCCACGCCCTTTATGATGAAACGTCAATGGAAAGAGGTTAATTTACGTGAATTCATGGTCAGCCTTGTAGCGTTAATGGGGGTTGCGATCATTATTTTATCAGATAAAGCTGTCTCTTTAGGCCTTGAAGACCACACCGTCAAAGAAACAGATTATTATAGCTTAGGCGGCTATATTCTTGCATTTGCAGGGGCGTATTTATGCGCGATCCACGTGGTTACAAAAGGTGTGTTTTCGGAATATTTTAAAGAAATGAACGATGATTTTGGTTCTACTTTTATCAGTGAAGCCATCAGCCGTATGTTAAGCCTTGTTTTCATGGTAGCGGGTTTAAGTTTTTTTAGCCACAACGTCAGTTTTATTGATATTAACTGGTTTTCCACATTTTTCATTGGCTTTATCGTGTTTGTTGTCGGCGGCGCGCTTTACACTTACAGTCTTTTAAATGCCAAAAGTCCTACGGTGCATATCTTGTATTATTTTGTGCCCGTCTTTGCGGTTGTCTGGTTATGGGTGATGCGCGAAGCAGAAATAAATGCTGGTTTATTTATTGGCGGCGCAATTGTGCTGGCCTGCAATGTGTATCTTTTTTACACCAGCCAAAAAGTTGAAGCACCACAAAAAAAATTATAACGCCTAAACATACTTTTTTTAAAAGAAGGAAAAATTATGCCCGTTCTTGCGTCAATGTCACTGGCTGTTCTTATTTGGAGTTTATACCCACTTGCCGCCACAATCGGTTTAGAAACGATGAGCACCGCGCAAATGATTATATTGGTTTACTTCTTTGCGGGTGTGGGGGCGCCTATATTGGCCATTGCTTACTTGTGGAAGAAGGGATTAATTAAGCAATCCATCGCTATTCAAAAAACATTAAATACCAATGCATATTTGCTTATTCTTGTTTCTGGTATTGCGGGGGTTTTGTGTCACGGCTTTTTTATTATTGCCTTAACCCTTGCGAACAAAGGGGGCGTATCGCTTTTGTTTGAATCGTGGCCCGTCATTGCCATTATTGCGACCCCGTTTTTAATGAAAAAAACATGGAGCGACGTCAGCTTAAAAGAATTTATGATAAGCCTCGTCGCCCTTATTGGTGTTGCGATTATTATCTTGTCCGATGATTCCATTCATATTGATATGACGCCCGAAAATTCGAACAGCAACAAAATAGATTATTCCACATTGGGGGGATATATTCTGGCCTTTGCGGGTGCTTACTTATGCGCCATCGTTGTTGTTACAAAGGGCGCTTATTCGGAATATTTCAAAGATTTGAAGGATGATTTTGGTAGCACGCTGATTAGCGAAATGATCAGCCGCCTGATATGTTTTGCCGTCATTATCTTAGGGCTCATTATCATTCAACCTGATATTACCACGGGTGATATTCAATTATTACCCGCCATCTTTATTGGTGTTGGTGTCTTCACCATTGGTAGTGCGCTTTACACGCTATCACTTTTAAAATCTAACAGCCCAACAATCCATACCTTAAATTATATGGTGCCTGTTATTGCCGTTATTTGGTTATGGCTTGCTGGCCAAACGCAATTAAATATGGGCTTATTTATCGGTGGCTTAATCGTCATATTTTGCAACGCCTATCTTATTTATAACGGACGGAAAACAAATCCATAGGATTGTTAAAAGTATGATATTCTTTATGAAATTTATTTAAAGGATATTTCATGCCTGTTCTCGCCTCAATGTCATTAGCCGTTCTTATTTGGAGTTTATACCCGCTCGCCGCGACTTATGGGTTAAAATCCATGTCGAGCTTTCAACTTATTTTTATAGTTTATTTTGTCTCTGGCGCAGGGGCAATTATTGTGACGGCTTTTTATTTAATCGCCTCAAACAAAATAAAACAAACATGTGATATTTTAAGAAATATTCCTACCAATGGCTGGCTTGCTATTGTTATGAGCGGCCTAACGGGTATTTTATCGCACGCTCTTTTTATTGTGGCGTTGGGAATGGCCAACAAAAGTGGCGTATCATTACTTTATGAATCATGGCCTATTATAGCGGTCATTGCGACACCATTAATGATGAAAAAAGCATGGAAAGAAGTAAGCTTTAAAGATTTTTTGATTGGCCTTATTGCTTTAATGGGGGTCGCTTTAATCATTTTATCTGACAAAGATATCTCTTTGAACTTGAATGAAAAAAGCTTGTCTGAGAGCGTGGATTACAAAGCTTTAGGTGGTTATGTCTTAGCCTTTTTTGCGGCTTACTTAACAGCCATCCTTGTCATTACCCGTGGCGTTTTTGCCGAATATTTCAAAGAAATGAATGATGATTTTGCTGCCACCTTCATTAGTGAAACTTTTAGCCGCGGCATCAGCGTTATCTTGGTCATTTTTGCGTTATTTTTCTTTGAAGAAACCATTATCCTCGCCGATATCTATTGGCCTTCTGCTATTTATATCGGCTTTGTTGTGTTTGTTTTGGGCGGCGTTTTGTACACATACAGCTTGCTCAATGCAACCAGCCCAACCATCCATATTTTTTATTATTTTGTGCCCGTTTTTGCAGTTATCTGGCTGTGGCTTGCGCGCGAAACAGAAGTAAATTTCACCCTATTCATTGGCGGGTTTATCGTTGTTGCCTGCAATCTGTATCTTTTTTATTCCAGCCGCCAAGCAAAATTTTCAGATCGTTAAAAATGTGATACGTTACACAAAATTTATTTAAAGGATAATATTATGCCCGTTCTTATTTCCATGGCTTTTGCCGTAATCATCTGGAGTTTGTATCCACTTGCAGCAACCGAAGCGTTAAAAACAATGACGAGTTTAGAGCTAATTGTTGTGACAACAGCTGTCTCAACTGTTGCTGTCGCGTTATTTTCTGGCATTTACCTTCTTGCAAAAAGTAAAACAAAAGAATTTGTCGAATTTCAAAAGAAATTAGGGGCAAAAGAATATTTCATTATTTTGATGTGCGGATTGACTAACATCCTCTGTAACGGTCTATTTTTCTTGGCATTAACATTATCCCACAAAGGGGGAGTATCATTATTATATGAATCTTGGCCATTAATCGCCGTTATTGCGACACCATTTATAATCAAAAAACAATGGAAATCAGTCTCATTAAAAGAAGTTATAATTAGCCTCGTAAGCCTTATTGGAGTGGGCATAATAATCTTATCGAACGACGAAATTGATTTGGGCGCCCTTTTTGTAAGTAACTATAATGTCGAAAAAGACTTTATAGGTCTTATGGGGTATATTGCGGCATTTGTTGGAGCTTATGCCTGCGCGATGAATGTTGTCTTAGTCGGTCTCGTATCAGAATATTTTGGTGGCACAAAAAATAGTCTAGGGTCTAGCTTAATAAGCGCTCTATACAGCAGAATTGTTGGCGTTGTATTCCTGCTTATGATATTTTTCTTTTATCAAGGCAGCTATGATTTTTCTGTTACAGCAATCTTCCCTGTTTTATTTATTGGTATTGGAGTGATGATCGCAGGTACAGTTTTTTATAATTACGCCTTCATCAACACCGGCCGACCGACCATTCACATTCTTTATTATTTCGTGCCACTTTTTGCCGTCATCGCTTTATGGGCAGCAGGTGAGACAACCGTGAATGCTGGTTTATTCATCGGTGGTGGCATTATCATCGCCTGTAATCTCTATCTTTATTTTGCGGGACGCAAAGCAACCGTACTTAAAGTAACAAACTAAAGAAAAAACTATGCCTGTTCTTGTCTCAATGCTACTTGCTGTAGTTATTTACGCTTCACTGCCGCTTGCTGCCACTTTTGGCTTAAAGTCCATGAACGGCATGGAGTTAATTTTAAGTACAACCATTGTTGCTTCTTTTGCCATTAGCATCATTTCCCTTATTTATTTTGCGCGCAAAAATAAGCTTGAAAAACTAATAGATAATCATAAAAAACTATCAAAACAAACTTGGCTTTTTGTCATAGGTAGCGGCATCACGCATATCGCCTGTAATGGGTTATTTTTTCTTGCGCTTTCAATGTCGCATAAGGCGGGTGTGTCTCTTATATATGAATCTTGGCCTATCATCGCAGTTATTATGACCCCGTTGATTTTAAAGAAACAATGGAAGCAAGTCGGCTTAAATGAATTTATCGTGAGCCTCATCGCCCTTATCGGTGTGGCAATTGTTATTTTATCTGACGAGCAGATTAACTTTTCAGCATTTTTGAAAAAAGATTATAGCGAAGAGCATAATTATCTTAATTTATTTGGCTACGTTATAGCTTTCATTGGTGGCTATGCTTGCGCTTTAAACGCCATCACGAAGGGGCGTGTTGCAGAAGATTTTAGAAACCTTAACCATGACAAAGGCGCCATAATTTTAAGCGAATTTTACAGCCGCAGTTCTGCTTTGCTCATGTTAATAATTACTTTTCCTTTATACGCTAACTTTGTCGATATTTCTTCGATCAATTGGCTCGCTTCATTTTATATTGGTTTTATTGTGCTTATCATGGGTGGTGCGTTTTATACTTATTCAATTATCAATACAAATCAGCCAACGATTCACATTCTTAATTATCTTGTCCCGCTTCTGGCTGTCATCGCACTTTGGCTTGCAGGTGAATCAACTCTTACGACTGGCTTATTCATCGGTGGCGGTATTATCATCGCCTGTAATCTCTATCTTTATTTTGCGGGACGCAAGGCTGAGTTCTCTGAGGCGTTATAAAGCACGCCACCTGTTGATGGTTCTGCAATGCCCGTCGTGCTGGGAAGGGTTAAGGCCAAACCTTTGAGTGAACGCACAGCCAAATAAGCAAAACCTTGCGCCTCTAAGCCATCGCCATTCCATCCCAATGTTTCAACGGGTTTTACCTTACAGGATAATTCTTGGCTCATGCGTAGCATTAAAAAACTATTATGACGCCCACCGCCCGCCACATAAAGTGAGCGCGGCTTCTCTGGCAATAGCATCATGGAGCGTTTGACCGCCTGAACGGTGAATTCTGACAAAGTTGCCACGGCATCCTCCAGCGGTAAATCATACGCTCGTTGCACCGCCCATTCATCACGATCTAACGATTTTGGCGGAGGTTTTTGAAAATATTCATGCGCCATCCAATCATTAATCATCGCCTTATCCGCTGTGCCCGCTCTGGCGAGCGTACCGCCACTATCATAATTTTTGCCCGTTTTTTGCTTTACCAAATCATCAATCAACGCATTGGCAGGCCCCGTATCAAACGCCAGAATATCGGTGCGCGCCCGCCCCAACCACGTCACATTCCCCACGCCACCAAGATTTAAGATCGCAATGGGCTTACGGGCATCCATCGCAAAGGCACGATGGCACAACGGCAATAACGGCGCGCCCTGCCCGCCTGCTTTAATATCGGCTTGGCGCATATCACCAACAACATTGATGCCTGTTTCGTGCGCTAATCTTGCAGAATCGCCAATTTGCCACGTTAATCGTTGCGCGGGGTCATGCACCAATGTTTGCCCATGAAAGCCGATCACATCGGCTTTATGGCCAAAATCCTTAATGGCGCGGATATGCGCATCGGTCAAAACCCGCTCTGCCGCCGCTGTTTCATCATTGGCATGGCGACAGCCCAGAACAGATTTTAAAATATCACGCTCCTCCGCCTCATATAAAAACGTCTTAAACGCCAGCAACGATGTATAATCCTTGCCATCCGTATGAATAAGGGCAACATCAATCCCATCCAGCGATGTCCCCGACATCATGCCAATTGCGGTATAGACTTTGTTTTCTGTTTTTGTCATTCTGCTTCCCATGAGCAATAAAAATTACAAATCTGATTTCCTCAATATCTTAACCGAACGCGGCTTTATTCACCAGTGTAGTGATTTTGATGCCCTTGATGCAAAGCTGATGGAAGGTATCCAAAGCGCCTATATTGGTTTTGACGCCACTGCGACCTCCCTGCATGTTGGCAATTTAACGGGCATTATGATGCTGCGTTGGTTTCAGGAATGCGGCCATAAACCCATCACCCTCATGGGCGGCGGCACGTCAAAAATTGGCGATCCATCGTTTAAGGATGAACAACGCAAATTATTGGATGATGATACTATCAACACCAATATCAGCCAAATTCAAGACACCTGCTTTAAACAATTCCTGACCTATGGCGATGGGGAGACCGATGCGCAAATGGTCAATAATAATGATTGGCTGGATGGGCTACATTACCTCACATTCCTGCGTGATTATGGGCGTCACTTTACCGTCAACCGCATGTTATCTTTTGACAGTGTCAAAACCCGCCTTGAACGCCAAAGCCCGCTTTCATTGCTCGAATTTAACTACATGGTCATGCAAGGGTACGATTTTGTTGAACTGGGGCGTCGTTACGGCACAATTTTACAAATGGGCGGAAGCGACCAATGGGGCAACATTATTAATGGCGTAGATTTAGGGCATAAATCACACCAGCTAAAACTCTTCGCCCTGACCGCACCACTTTTGACCACGCCCGATGGTAAGAAGATGGGTAAAACGGTTGATGGCGCTGTTTGGTTAAATGCGAACATGCTTTCCCCCTATG
Organism: uncultured Alphaproteobacteria bacterium; assembly: GCA_937923625.1. Lineage (GTDB taxonomy): Bacteria > Pseudomonadota > Alphaproteobacteria > Micavibrionales > Micavibrionaceae. Next base: position 57,431 of record CALDTV010000015.1, on the reverse strand, counting down.
ATTACTATCAATTTTGGCGCAATGCCGATGATGCCATGGTGGGAACATTGTTGCGCCGCTTTACCATGTTGCCAATGGATGAAATCCTGAAGCTAGAGGCCTTACAGGGGCAAGAAATTAACGATGCCAAGAAAATTTTGGCGTTTGAAGCCACAAAAATGTGCCACGGCGAAGACGCCGCCAAAGAGGCAGAAGGCACGGCGCAAAAAGTATTCGAACAGGGCAGCGTGGGCGATGACCTGCCCAGCATTGATGTTGTAAAAGCCGATCTTGAAGCAGGTATGAGTTTTGTTGATCTCTTTATCGCCTGTGGCCTGTGTGAGTCCAAAGGTGAAGTAAAGCGATTAATCAAAGGCGGCGGCGCAAAGGTCAATGATAAAGGCGTTAGCGATATTGACCTTATCCTCACCGCCAATGACTTGACCGATGAAGGATACATCAAACTTTCCTCGGGCAAAAAACGTCATGCGTTGGTGAAAGTTCAATAAACTTATTTTGCAAAAAATTTCTTGGATTTGGGCGGAGTAAGAATCTCTCGTTTATTGCGTTTTTTCTTTTAAGTTGAAATTCTTTTTCGTGCTGTTAATCACCGCCGAAGGAAGAGAAGGTTTTGATTGCGTATCTGTTGCATCTTCTTCCATCTTCGCGCCTTCTTTACGCATTTTACTTTCAATTGATTCTTCAAATAATAAACGACGTAAGAATCCAGGGGCCAAAACAGATAATGGATTGACGGAAACTTTTGGATCACCCGCAGAACCAGACATTTTATAGGTCGCTGCAATAAGCGCTTTACCCCCTGTTAAAAGCTGTCCCAAAACAGGAATTTCGCCCAACGTTCTATTCAACCCAGAAAGCGGAATGATAGTGCCCGAAATATCCGTCGTTTTAGCAGAATTATTAATCACCCCTTCAAAGGTAAGTCCCAAAGACGCACCAGATGTACGGCCATTTTCAACAATTAATAAATCGCTCTCTTCCCTAAATTGCCATTGAAAATCAGACTCTAATTTTTCAAAAACAAGACCATCATTATTCAATAAATCCTGCATTCCAGAAAGGCTTAAGGCATTTAATAATTTTGCCAATGAGGGCGCTTTGCGGACGCGGAAATTTTCAATCTTGGCCTTACCAAACAAATCACCTTTTGTGTCACCGCCGCGTGGCTGTCCATATACAGTCATTGACCCTCCAACAACTTTATCAGTGACATCAAAAACTTTTAAGCTCGCCCCAGCATCGGTGGACTCCAACTTAAATGTTCGCTTGCCTGTATTTCCCTCTGGCTTAAAACGCACAAACATTGCACCTTTGCCAACATCGGCATCTAATTCAATTTGCTTCACTCCGTTCTTGGCATCACGATCCATATAAAGCTTCACATTACGCAATGAATTATTCTTAGGGGTTAGCATTTTTGTGGCCGAGATAGATAATTGTAGAGGCTGTTCAACACCGCTTTGCGGTTGTGGCGTTTTCTTTTGAACCGCCCCTTCACTGTTACTTTCAAAAAACGGCGTCGCATCAACCACAGCACCATTGGCAATGATCTTTAACGTATTATTCGGCATAACTTCAAAATCTGCTGCGACGTTGGTTTTACCAAGGACAAATTCAGGAATATTACCGCGCGCAACATCCGTTTCACCATTGCTTAATTTTTTAAAAATTAAGCGCCCCCGACCAAATAATAAATTGGGGGCGGATAAATTCAAATTATCAATTTCTTTTAATGTCTCCCCTTCCATATAAGCCTTAAAAGAAATATTCGCCGAAGACGCGGGCAATTTTTTATATTGAAACGGCGCAATCGTTATTGTCGCAGGCGTTAAAACACCTTTCACATCAATAGTCGATTTTTTACCAAAATCTGTATAAGTCACATCAATAGGAACAGGGCCACTCAAATACTCTTCTAATCCAATGCCAAAAATGCGGCGTAGCTCATCATCTGCTGTTAATTTTGCGGTGACCCGTGAACTGAAATCACGCCCTGTCATGTCAACATTATCAACCCAGCTAACATCAATAGGTCTGCCCGCAAGCTGTCCCTGCCCTTTAAGAGATATCCTCCCATCCTTGAACGCTAAATCATATGGCCCCCCCGTTAATGGCAACCCTTGAACGACTTTTGGTAAAACCAAATTATTCACTTTGCCATCAAGCACAAGCTTCACTTGCTCTTTGGGTAAATCTTTTAACGTCGGGAAACTTAATTGAAGATTGAAATCAACCTGCCCTTTCACGGCCTGCAAATCAAAATCTAAAGTTTTCGCCATATTTAATGGCTCATCGGATACGTAATCAAAAACCGTCGCCATAGGCCCAGAAGCATCTAAACTAATTTTAGCATATCCAGCGCCAGCAACACTTAAGTCTGTTAAAATGACGCTTATATTGCGGCCAATCATATCTTTGATGTTGCCTGCATCCCCCGTGATTTTTAAGCTATCTTTTTCGAATATTGTTTTGCCCCGTGCCTTTGTCACAGGGGTCAATGTGTCGCTATATTTGATCGTCAATCCATCAAAATCAAATGTCATCTTGCTATTGCTAAAATCAACTTCCCGCGGGGGGGGAGTGTCTATTTGATCTTTCAGGCTTCCTTTATTGCTGCCTATCTCCACCGTTTTAAGCGCACCAATTTTAACGTCAGCCGTAAAAATAATATTACTTAAAATACCATCCCGCAGTTTCACCGAAAGCCACTCACTAAACGATGTATTTTTCTCCGTTAACGGCAAAAGATTTTCAATATCATTCATCGGGACTTTATCAATACTTGCCACCAGTGGAAGATGTAGGCCTTCTTGATCAATGCGCCCTTGGGCTTTTAACTTTATCGGGATACCGGCTGTCACCGCATCAAAACGGTTAATCGCCAACACGCCTTGTGCACGGCTATAGGCAGCTTCAAACACCGCATCTTTAATATCCAAATCATCGTAAACATCCGGCACATTTAATTTACCTGCCGCAATGCTTAAATTCGAACGGGCCTCTTTCAATTGAAATTCTTGGTTAAAGACTGCTTCCACCATACCGCTTAAAGGCATGTTTTGGTCTTGTAATAATTTTTGTTGTGGAAATAACGCCGCGAAACTTTCAGGATTTATATCGACAACTTCAGCCATAAAAGTGACATCCTGCTGATCACGCCGATATAAAATATCAGATTTTAAAAGCGCCGCTTCACCATTTTCTTTTGGCAGTGTTACTCTTAATTCCCCCTTTAATCCCTGACGGTTTTTACGCAAGCTTACATCCATTAACGCCAAATAATCCTGCGTCATGTTATTCGGCGCCATAATAACGGCATTTTTTAATTCAATCACGCGTAATGCAGACAGGGCATCAATCTCACTATTTTCTGGATTTGTGATATGCGCTAAAAATTCTTTTGCGCTTTTTCTCATTTGCTTTGGCGTTGGGGGGGCATCTTCTTCTGTTACCGTTAAGGCAGTATCATCAAAATCTTCATCACTCTCCGCATCGCCGAACCGCTCTGCCTCAATTTCTCCAAAGTCAAAAATATCATCGAAAATTTCTTGGTGTAGCGTGCTGAGTGCGTTTTCTAATACGTCTTCATCCATATCTTCATGAAGGGAATCATCGCTTTCATCTTTGGTCACTTTTTTTGTATCTTGATTGATGTTTTGGACTATATCTTGGCTTATATCTTGGTCGATATCTCGTTCCTTGATCTCCTCCTCATCAATTTCTTCTTCGGGAAAATTTTCATCCTGCCAAAAAAGATTGAACGAGCCATCCTCACGCTTTAATTGAAACGTTGGCCCATCAATAATAATTTTTGAGGGCAATATTTTACCTTTTAGAAGATTTAGCCCAGACAGCCCCAAAGATACTTTATCAACCGATAAGGCCGTGATGTCTTTTTGATTAATTTGCACGCCATGTGTTTCGATTAAAATGGGCGCCAGAATATTGGGCCATGTTAATTCAGCCTTTGAAATTAAAACATCATAGTGCCCTGATGCACCATTTGCAGAACTATTGGCAGAATAGCTTAACGCTTGTTCAATTTGCGGCTTGGCAAATGTCAGGTCAATCGGCCCTTTTTGCATACGTACCAAAAAAGCCGCCATTAAACACATCAACAAAATACCAAGGATCAAAAAAATACTCATAAGCCAGCTGGCTTTGCATGGCTTTGTGACTTTTTCTTTTTTCACAGTTTTTTTGGCCCCAGACTTTTTTGTCTTGGACTTTTTTATTTTTGGCTTTTTTGTCTTGAGCGCCTTCTTATTTGACTTTTCGGGCGGCTGATCCTTTTGGGGCTTTTGGGACGGTTTTTCTGGTGTGTCTTCAGTCATTACAATCTTGATTATAATCACAATCCCTTGACTTAAAAGATCTTTTGGGCATTTTTATGTAGTTCTTTTATATGAAGATGAAATATGACTGACGCATAAGCAAAATTTATAAGGAAGATGAGATAAAAAATGACAGAGCTTAAAATTGGTGACGCCGCCCCTGATTTTTCATTGCCTACAGATGGCGACGGAAACATCATTTTATCCGACCTGAAAGGGCAAAAAGTTGTGCTTTATTTTTACCCTAAGGACGACACCCCTGGCTGTACTAAGGAATCTTGTGGCTTTAATGATAATTTGAGCGCGTTTAACAAAATGGATACTGCCATTATCGGCCTGTCTAAATGCAGCGTTAAAAAACATGATAAGTTTAAAGCCAAATATGATTTAAACTTCACCCTAGCGTCAGATGAAAATAATGATACCTGCGAGCGTTATGGCACGTGGGGTGAAAAATCAATGTATGGCAAAAAATATATGGGGATCGAACGCGCAACATTCCTAATCGACGAACAAGGGAAAATCGCGCATATCTGGCGCAAGGTGAAAGTCAAAGGTCATGTCGCGGAAGTGATGGATGTCATTAAATCAAGCAACGCCGAAGCAGCTTAATTAAGCCGCTTTTTTGACATTTACAGACACTTCACGGCCTGCGTTTCCTGCATTGTTCATATGGTCATGAATATGCGCCATTAGATCTTCGGTTTTTTCATGAAAGAAGTGGTTCGCGCCGCTCACGGTGCGCTGGTCGATATCAATGCCTTTTTGCAAATGAAGCTTTTCAACCAACTTATCGACAGGCTCTTGCGGGACGATGTCATCGCGCTCACCACGAATAATTAAGCCAGAAGACGGGCATGGTGCCAAAAAGCTGAAATCATATAAATTTGCGGGCGGGGCAACAGAAATAAAGCCTTCGATCTCTGGACGGCGCATCAATAATTGCATGCCAATCCACGCGCCAAAATTAAAGCCACTAATCCACACATAAGGGGCATTCGGGTTTAGATCTTGCATCCAATCTAGCGCAGAGGCCGCATCGCTCAGCTCCCCCTCACCGCGGTCATGGATCCCTTGGGATTTTCCAACGCCGCGAAAATTAAAGCGAAGGACAGAAAAACCACGTTCTTTCATGGTTTGAAACATCATATAGCTGATCTTGTTATTCATCGTGCCGCCATGCTCAGGATTTGGGTGTAACACCAACGCCAATGGCGCGTTTGGCGTGGCAGAGTGATGATAACGGGCTTCCATGCGGCCTTCTGGGCCAGGGATCATAATTTCAGGCATAATGATTCTAATCTTTCAATTTTTCGTAATATTTAGTTATCTGAATTTCTTTTTTATAGACACCCGCGCCGCAAATGTCCAAACATTTCTAATAAGCCATTGATTCTATTGTGGATAATGACTTAACCTTTCATTTTCCCCTTGCTTCTAAAGCGTAACAATCTAGGCAAAGGCGAGTATTTAAAGTAACGCGCGCCTCGTTCGTAAAGACAGCTTTTTATATGTGTTCAACCGCACTTATCTGCGATAAAATTAAGTCATGAAAACCGTTTACCTAGACCACAACGCCACCGCCCCCATGCGCCTCGAAGTCTTTGATCTTGTGACAAAAATTATGGGAGGTGTGGGTAATGCTTCCTCGGTTCACAGCTATGGTCGTGGGGCGCGTAAATATGTGGAAGATGCGCGGCAGCAAGTGGCTCACTTATGCCATGTCGCCCCTGACCAAGTTGTCTTTACAGGCGGCGCAACAGAATCCATTAACACGGTGCATTGCGGCTTTCGGGACAAGCGCGTATTGACCTCAACCATTGAACACCCTGCAGTCATGGCGGCAGCCCCCCATGCGGAGCGCATTCCCGTTACCACCGATGGCGTGGTGGATATGGACGCCTATAAAAAAATGCTGAGTGAAGGCGAACCGCCCGGCCTTGTTTCCGTTATGCTCGTCAACAGTGAAACGGGCGTGATCCAACCGATAGCCGAAATGGCTGCCCTTGCCCATGAAGCAGGCGCGTTGTTTCACACCGATGCCGTGCAAGGCGCAGGCCGTTTAGATATAGGGCTTGAGACCCTAGGCGTCGATTATATCAGCCTCTCCGCGCATAAATTCGCAGGCCCTCAAGGGGTTGGGGCAATCATCACCCGCAAGGGAATTGATCTATCAAAATTCATGCTCGGCGGCGGCCAAGAGAAAAACTGCCGTGCGGGGACGCATAACACAGCAGGGATTGCAGGGATGGGCTTGGCCGCAGAATTAGCGCTCCAAAATATAATGCATTACGACACCCTCGCCAAAATGCGCGATGAGTTAGAAAAGCGCATGCGCCAGATCACGAACAACATCACAATATACGGCGAAGCCGCGCCGCGCGTCGGCAACACCATCAATGTTGGTTTGAGCAATGTCCCCGCCCAAACGCAAATGATGGCGCTTGATCTTGATGGGATTGCTGTCTCCAGTGGTTCTGCCTGCTCCAGTGGATCGTTCAAGCCCTCTCATGTTTTAACCGCGATGGGCGCCGACGAGGAAGCCGCAAAAAACGCCCTGCGTATTTCAATGGGCTGGAACACCACCCAAGGCGAACTTGATCGCTTTTTTGATAGCTGGTCAAAATTGGCAACACGAAACAACATTTGAACATTGCCCCTTCACCATCCCCACCGCGTCATTGCGAGGAATAAAATGACGAAGCAATCCAGAGCGCCCCTATTAAAGAATAGATTGCCGCGTTCGCTAACGCTCTCTCGCAATGACGCATAAATAAATGAAAGACCTTCCCACTTTTCCGTTATTGTACGGACGCCTTTAGGTTAAAGCGGCAATCCAGACTGTCTATGTGAAATCCCTTAATTGCCACTGTCGCGTTGCTTCTTCGCAATGACAAACCAGACAAACTTTGCGTGCCTCTTTTTCTTTGCGTTAAAAAATTTCAAAATTCGTGTTTATTCGTGTCCATTCGTGGTTTATAAAACCTTCATGCCAAAAATTAACATCATCCATAAAGACGGAACAGCCCAAGAAATTGATGCGCCCCTCGGCCTATCGTTAATGGAAGTGGCCGTGAAAGAAAAGATCGACGCTATTGAGGGCGCGTGTGGCGGCGGGCTTGCTTGTGCCACCTGCCATCTCTATGTGCATCCAGATTTTAAAGATCAAACCATGCCCGAAGACGGCGAAATTTCAGAAGACGAAGAAGACATGCTCGACCTCGCTTTCGATGTCCGCGAAACATCGCGCCTCTGCTGTCAGATTATTGTGGACGAAACTCATGAAGGCCTCACCGTTGCTATGCCAGGAAGCGAAGTTGATTGGAGCTAGCACTGCTTAAGAGTTGAGGACTACAGTCACCTTTTTCTAAGCGCTTTGGATCAATATAGTAAACTGTTATAGCGTCATCGTTTGTTGTTACAGTGTATGAAGTAGAGTTTTTCTTACCTATTTCTACTCCATAAGATTCAACTCTGCCATGCCATTTTTTATCTCCATTTGTTCTGTCTGGATATACGCAAACCTTATCACCTATTGCAAAAGGAACAAAATACTGATCCTTGTCTTCAGCCTGAGCATTAAAACTCAGTGCACAAATCGCACTAGCACTAGCACTAGCAACACCTATTTTTTTAAAGAAACTCATTTCATTCTCCTATTTTACAATATCAAACAATATAAATATTATTTTCATTATATCAATAAATGTAATATTGCCAAAATAGGAATTTTTTCATATAATGCGAAAATGATCTATTACCACCCAAGCCGTCATTGCGAGGAACGAAGTGACGAAGCAATCCAGAGAATAATAATGATTGAATGGCCGCGCGCCCCTATGGCTAGTCATAACAAAAATTAAAAACAATTTAAAATTCCTAAAACACCCCCCACCCCCCTTAAAATAACGAACAAACTGAAGGATGCGTGTTCCATTAATAAAATCAATAGCTTACCACCCACCCATTTCATGCCTTTCCTCTTTTTATAGAATCACGGCATAGTGACAGCCATCAAAACAAGGAAGAGATGAGATGAAACAATATCAAGATATGATGCGCCATGTGATGGAAAACGGAACCCGAAAAGAAGACCGCACCGGCACAGGAACGGTCAGTGTTTTTGGCCACCAAATGCGCTTTGATCTCTCCGAGGGCTTCCCCATGGTCACAACCAAGAAGCTTCATTTAAAATCAATCATTCATGAATTATTGTGGTTTTTGGATGGGGACACCAACACAAAATACCTCACCGATAACGGCGTGCGTATTTGGAATGAATGGGCCGATGAAAATGGCGACCTTGGCCCCGTCTACGGTCATCAATGGCGCAGCTGGCCGTCCAAAGATGGCGGCACGATTGACCAGATCACTAATCTGGTGGAACGTATTAAAACCAATCCAGATTGCCGCCGTTTGATTGTTTCCGCGTGGAACCCCACAGATATCCCTGACATGGCGTTACCGCCCTGTCATTGTTTCTTCCAATTTTATGTGGCAGATGGAAAGTTATCGTGTCAGCTTTATCAACGCTCCGCCGATATCTTTTTGGGCGTACCGTTTAATATTGCGTCTTATGCGCTGCTGACGATGATGATGGCGCAGGTCTGTGACCTCGAAGTCGGTGACTTCGTCCATAGCTTCGGTGATGCGCATATCTATAGCAATCATTATGAGCAAGTGAATGAACAATTATCCCGCAAGCCCTACCCCTTACCGCAAATGAAAATCAACCCCGCCGTCAAATCCATCTTTGATTTCAAATTCGAAGATTTTGAATTAGTCGGTTATGAATCCCATCCGCATATCGCGGGCAAGGTCGCGGTTTAAAAAATGGCTTACCTCTCTCTCATCGTTGCGGTTGCGGATAATAATGTTATTGGCATGGACAATAAAATGCCATGGCATATCCCTGCCGATTTTAAACATTTTAAAGAAGTCACCATGGGCAAGCCATGCATCATGGGGCGTAAGACATTTGAGAGTATTATAGACCAACTCGGCAAACCGTTACCCAAACGCACCAGCATAGTTGTTAGCCGAAGCGGATTCGAACATGAGGGGGCGATTAGCGCGACATCCTTAGAAGACGCCATCGAAAAAGCCAAAGCTGAAACGGATGATGAAATCATGATAATTGGTGGCAGCCAAATATATGAACTTGCTTTGCCTCTCGCAGACCGTATTTATTTAACGCGCGTCCATCAAGAACCAAAAGGCGATGCCTTCTTTCCTGAATTCGGTGCAGATTGGATTGAATCAGATTTTGAAGCCCATGATGGCTTTAGTTTCGTAACGTTGGAGCGGAATAAAAATTAATTAAATCCGTCATTGCGAGGAGCATAGCGACGACGCAATCTAGAATGGTGATCGCGGCACTGGATTGCTTCGTTACGCTCGCAATGACGAAGATATGAGATTGGCAATATCGCTGTAAGCCTGAACATCACTTAATTTACCGTTATCGCTATCGGCGCGAATTTGACCGTCTAGCGGGATTTTACCAAGGAAATTAATACCGCGTTTTTTGGCTTCCTCTTGTGCGCCACCAGAGCCGAAAATAGGGTCTTCATGGCCGCAATTGGTGCAAACATGCGTGCTCATATTCTCCACCAAGCCTAAAATCGGCACATCGGTTTTGCGGAACATTTCAATCGCCTTGATGGCATCCATCAGCGCAAGGTCTTGCGGTGTGGAGACAATAATCGCGCCATCCACATCAATTTTCTGTGCCAACGTTAATTGCGCATCACCTGTACCTGGTGGCATATCAATCACAAGAATATCCAGCGGTTGCGCTTCACTTCCCCAAGCGACATCGCGCAACATTTGATAGATCGCCGATTGCACCATCGGGCCGCGCCAAATCATCGGTGTGTCAGGATCAACCATAAACCCAATCGACATCACGCTTAATCCGTGGGCTTGGAACGGGATAAGGTTTTTGTCCGCATCCATGTCGGGTTTTTCATACGGCAAACCTGTTAAACGTGGGACACTTGGGCCGTAAATATCAGCATCCAACAAGCCCACGGATCGCCCCGTTTTTGCCAGCGCAGCGGCGATGTTTAAGGCAACGGTAGATTTACCAACACCGCCTTTCCCCGAAGCCACAGCGATAATCTTCTTAATCGGCAATTTAAGGCGCGGATTTTTGTTCATACCGTGCGGATCGCTTGGAGCGGTTTTTGTGGGTGTGGCAGGTGCTTGCTCAGCGGTTAAAATAATTGTTACCGCGCTGACACCATTGACAGCCATAACGGCCTGTTCGGCCTTTTGGCGCAAATCTTCCATCTTGGTTCCAGCCGCGGGATCGACGATTAAGGAAAACAGAACCGACCCGTTTTCGTCAATCTGTAACCCTTGCACATGCTCTGGCAAGACGATGCCTTGCAATGCATCTTGTATTTGTCGTTTAACCATCTTGCACTCACTGTAAAATAAGATATTGTATTGCTCTTAAGCACAGAACAGCCAAAAATCAAGGATCTCGATTTATGTCAGATAAAAAAGGTAAAAACCCATGGGGCAATGCGCCGAAAAAATCAAGCGGCCCAAAGAAAACGCCACAAAAAGGTAGCAGCCCTTCTTATGGCGGCGGTCACAATGGTGGCGGGCGTGGCAACGACCCGATTGATTTGAACGATGCTATACGCCGCGCCAAAGAAGATTTTGGTGGTATTTTTGGTGGGAACTTCAACGGCGGCGTGTTCGGCCTGATTTTAGGAGCCGTTCTTATCGCGCTTTTTGTGATGCTTTGTACTTTTATTGTTAAACCCGGTGAACAAGCCGTTGTGCAGCAATTTGGCGCATGGGATCGCACAAAAACCGAAGAAGGTTTGGGCTTTAAACTTCCGTGGCCCATTGAAAATGTGACGAAAGTCAACGTTAATGAAATTCGTAAAATGAACATCGGTTTCAGGGAGAGCTACGGCCGTGCGGGTGTTGGTCAAAGCCAAGACATCGCCGCAGAGAGCTTAATGCTCACATCTGACCGTAACATTGTTGATCTTGATTTGGTTATTCAGTGGAATATTAAATCTGCCGAAGATTTCTTATTTAATATTAAAGACCAAGAAGACACGATTAAAAAAGTCGTTGAAAGTGCGATCCGTGAAGAAGTCGGCCAAACAAATATGTTCCCGATCATTACGACGGAACGTGATGTTGTCGCCCAAGCCACAAGAGCCATCATTCAAGAGAACCTAGACGAATATAATTCTGGCGTGAATATCACACAGGTGTTGATTCAACGCGCCGAAGTCCACCCAGATGTACAACAAGCTTTCCAAGACGTACAATCTGCGAAGCAAGATGCGGAGAATTTTCAAAACGAAGCACGTGCCTATCGTGAGGGAATTCTGCCCCAAGCCCGAGGACAAGCCATTCAATTATTACAGGATGCTGAAGCTTATAAGCAATCAACCGTTGCCAAATCAAACGGGGATGCAGAGCGTTTTATTTCTGTCTATGAATCTTACCTAACGGGTAAGGACGTCACCAAAAAACGTATCTTCCTTGAAACAATGGAAGATGTCTTAAGCAACGCCCAAAAGATTATTGTTGATAGCAATGGTGGAAATGGTGGTGTTGTCCCCTATCTTCCGCTGAATGAATTAAACGCCTCTACGCCAAAGAAAAAATAAGGCCGCAAAAGGAAACTACAAGATGCCCAATAAAACACTTAATATAACTGTTATTCTTATCATCCTTGGTGTGATCGTTTTGACGCAGTCACTCTTTACCGTAGATCAAAAAGAACAAGCCCTTGTGCTTCAACTTGGTAGCCCCGTTGGCGAACCACGTGAACCTGGATTACATTTTAAAATCCCCCTGATCCATGAAGTAAAGCGTTTTGACAGGCGTATTTTGGCGGTTGATCCTGATCCTGAACAAGTGGTTATCGCGAGTTCTGCCGTGCAGCGCCAACAAACCCGCGCCCAAGAAGACGCAAAAGCAAACAAAGCAGATGAAGCGCTTGCAACAGACAATGAAGCCCCTGCAACCGTTGAGGGAAGTGAAACTGTCACCCCCGAAATGTTGGAGCGCCCCAAAATTGAAAATGTCAGCGGAGAGCCAATCATCGTTGATAGCTTCGCCCGTTACAAAATTGTTGATCCACTTCAATTCTTAAAAACATTGGGCACTGTTACCATCGCCAACCAACGCTTGGAAAACATCCTAAATGATGCAACGCGTGCCGTGCTTGGTAAAACATCGTTAAAGGAACTTTTATCCGAAGAGCGTACATTTGTCATGAACGATATCCGTCGTCGCGTGAACCGAAAAATTCAACAAGATGAGCTTGGGATTGAAATTGTCGACGTGCGTATCGTTCGTGCGGATCTGACAAAGGAGCTTCGGACATCAACAGTGCGCCGTATGCAATCAGAGCTAAAAGAACGCGCCACAGAAACCCGTGCAAAGGGGGAAGAGCTTGCGAAGGAAATTCGTGCAATTGCGGAGAAAGAAAAAACCGTTATTCTTGCGAATGCAGGCCGTGATGCCCAAATCTTACGCGGTGAAGGCGACAATACAGCGATTAAAATTTATGCTGACGCGTTTAACAAAGATAAGGAATTTTACAGCTTTATCCGTTCAATGGAGGCCTATAAAAACACGCTAGCTGATTCAGAAACACGTTTGATTTTATCACCTGACAGCGATTTCTTTAAATATTTTGAAGGCCGTTAATATTTTTGATGCTGATTGAAAAATTAACAACTCAAGACATTGAAGAATTAGCCACACTGGCGCAAAAGACATATCGTCAAACCTTTAGTCATAGTATGACCATAAAGGAAATTGACGATATTATTTTAAGTACAAAATCAGTCGATGCTTTTAAGCAATTTTTAAAAGATGGTGATGACTTTTTTGTTGCAAAGAAAGCCCGCAAAATTATTGGCTATATCGGTATGCAAAAACCAAACTTCAAAATGAGTGGCCGCAACCCGACATCAAAGGATCAAGCCCTTAAAGGAATTTACGTCGATAAAAAGTACCACCATCAAGGTATCGGGCGCCAATTAATGGATTATGCTTTTGATCAACCGCGCTTTAAGCAGGCGGAAAACGTCTATTTATGTGTATGGGAGGAAAATAAGCCTGCTTATAATTTCTACCTTAACTATGGCTTTAAAAAAGTGGGAACCTATGACGTTATTGCAAATGGTAAAGTTATCGGCACAGATCAAGTGATGATGAAGGCCAATAGCTGACATGTCTGACCTTACCTCCCACTTATTTACGGCATTTGCCCTTGTTTTTGTCATTGAAGGCCTGCTTTACGCCATATTTCCATCGCATATTCAACAGGTTATGAAGTTTGCCAGTAACCTGCCGAAAGAAAAATTCAGATATTATGGCGCCGCCATAGCCGCGTTGGGCGTGATGCTGGTCTGGATTATTCAAAAGATCATATGATTATTTGCGCAGGTGGCTAAAATCTCATACTCTACTAACTTAATACGTGAAAACATCAAGACTTAAGGAACCAGTTCAAATGCAAAAAATGAAAATCTTCACCGTCAGTTTATTTTTATTGGCATTTACCGCCCTGCCCGTCGTCCCCGCGGTGGCACAATCATCCGGCGAACAGCCCCATGATAAAAGATTGGTTCAAGATCCACCAAGTTCCTTTGCAAATCTAGCCGCTAAATTACTTCCTTCCGTGGTGAATGTATCTTCTACCCAAAATTTTGAAGAAGAAGAATCAGGCCCACGCAGTCAAGACTTCCCCGATATGCCGCAATTCCCAGAAGGCTCCCCCTTTGAAGATTTCTTTGAGGATTTCATGGGACGCCGCGGCGATGGAAATGGCGGCATACAGCCTTCATTGCCATCAGCATCTTTAGGGTCGGGATTTATTATTGATGCCGAAAAAGGGTATGTTATTACGAACAATCATGTGATTAAAGACGCCGATGAAGTGCGCATAACATTGCACGATGACAGCACCATTCCAGCGGAGATCATCGGGCGTGATGAAAAAATTGATATTGCTGTATTAAAAGTCGATGCACAAAAACACAAATTAACCGCCGTTCCTTTTGGTAATAGCGAAACTATGCGCGTTGGAGATTGGATTGTTGCCATTGGTAATCCTTTCGGCCTTGGCGGTACCGTCACAAGTGGCATTATCTCTGCGCGTCAACGTGATATTAACTCTGGCCCTTATGACGATTACATTCAAACCGATGCCTCGATCAATCGTGGTAATTCCGGGGGGCCGATGTTTAACCTTAAAGGTGAAGTGATTGGTATTAATACCGCCATCTTTTCTCCAACAGGTGGCTCGGTCGGTATTGGCTTTGCCATCCCGTCAAACCTTGCCAGCCCCGTAATTAACCAACTTATTGAATTTGGCCGTACGCGCCGTGGTTGGTTGGGTGTGCGCATCCAAACAGTGACAGATGAAATTGCTGAAAGCCTTGGCCTTGATAAAGCCCGTGGAGCCTTGGTCGCGAGTGTGACGGAAGGCGGCCCTGCAGAAGAAGCAAAATTAAGAGCGGGTGATATCATCCTCACTTTTGATGGCAAAAAGGTTGCTGACATGCGTGCTTTACCCCGCATTGTTGCCGAAACACCTATTGAGAAAGACGTCAAAGTGACTTACTGGCGCGAAGGCAAAGAACGCTCCGCAAAAGTTGCTATTGGTGAGCTTGAAAAGGCAGAAAAAAACGGCTTGCTCGCCAGCAATGATAACAGCCCCGAAGCACCCCAAAAAGAAAAAGGTGTTGAAATTGAATCTGTTGGCATGACTGTGGCCTCGCTCAACAAAAGCAACCGCGAAGCTTATGCTGTTGGCGATGAAGTAAACGGTGTTGTTGTCACAAAAGTCGAAGCACGTAGTGAAGCCCTTGAAAAAGGGTTGAGTGCTGGCGATGTGATTGTTGAGATCAACCAAAAATCTGTTAAAGCGCCAGAAGACTTAGTGCAAATCATTGAAAAAGCCAAAAAAGATAAAAAACCATCTGTCTTGCTTTTGGTTAATCGTGAAGATGATGTGCGTTTTGTCGCATTGAAATTAACCGATGAAGAATAAAGGGTAGCTTTCCATGAAAGTTCTTATTTTTCATGGAACCCATGGTAGCCCACAAGGAAATTGGTTTCCATGGCTTCAGCAATGCTTAACAGAAAAAGGGCATGTCGTGCATGTTCCTGCTTTGCCGACACCTCAAGATCAATCCCTTCAAAATTGGAAAAGGGCCCTTTTGGAGCAAGTCCCTGACTTTGAAAAGGCAGACTTAATGATCGGTCACAGCTGTGGCGGCTCTTTTGCCTTGCGCTTATTGGAAGAGGCATTGATACAGCCAAAACAAACCATTCTAGTGAGTGCCGTGATTGGTGCGCTTGGCAATCAGTTTGATGCACTCAACAAAAGCTTTATCGATGCGCCATTTGATTGGAAAAAGATTGGTGTGAGATGTGATGATATTAGCATTTTCCATGGGAAAGATGATCCGTATGTTCCAACCACACACGCCGAAACAATATCAGAACAACTAAACGCGGCGCTTCATATGATTGAAAATGGTGGGCATTTAAACGCGGAAGCAGGTTATTTGGAATTTCCTGACCTGCTAAAAGCCATCCATGTCTGAAGAAAAAATAGTTTATATTATCGGCGGGCCAACCGCTAGCGGTAAATCTGCGCACGCCATGGCATTGGCAGCGCAACATGATGGCGTCATCATTAATGCCGATAGTATGCAAATCTATGATGGCCTGCCCACCCTCACCGCTCAACCATCAGCGGGGGACAGAGCCATACACCCCCATGAGCTCTATGGGGTGCTCCATCCCAATGATGATTGTTCTGCAGGGAATTGGCGGGAGATGGTCGAGCCATTAATTCATGATATTTTGGCCCAAGGAAAAGCCCCCATCGTAGTGGGTGGATCGGGTCTATATATCAATGCGCTTATTTTGGGGCTATCGCCCGTGATTGATATTCCCGATGAGATCCGTCGCGCCGCCAGCGATAAACAAAAAGAATTAGGCAACCCCGCGTTCCATACAGAGCTTAGTAAGCGTGATCCTGTTATGGCTGAACGGCTGGAGCCCTTTAATACGGCGCGGCTTGTGCGGGCATGGGAAGTGTTAGAAGCCACGGGAAAAAGCCTTGCCGAATGGCAAGCGATGCCGCGTGTCGGTCCGCCCGATGACTGGCTATTCGATATCACCTTAGTAATGCCAGAACGCGAAATTTTATATGATCGTTGCAATAAACGTTTTGAATGGATGTTAGAGAATGGCGCGTTGGAAGAGTTAAAAGAATTTAACGCAGAAATAGCAAAAGGCGAAATCAAACCGAACGCCCTTCTCTGTCATGCCCTTGGCGCAAAACCGCTCACCGCTTATCTTAACGGGGAGCTCTCTAAAGAAGAAGCAATCGAACGCGGCCAAGGTGAAACCCGTCGCTACGCGAAGCGCCAAGTGACATGGTTTAAACATCAAATTAAGCAAGACGCAAAAATTATTTGTTAAACGTTAATCCCTAAACGTCTTTGAACAACTGGGCATCGCAAAGGTAATGTCATCGTTTTATTAAGAGCAGTTCTATTGACGTATTTTATAAGATCGTTACTCGCTTTTGTCTCTGGCGCTGAAATATAATGCCACGCATCTATAGGATTTTTTGCCGCGCGTGCGAAAGCTTCATCAAAAATACTTTTTTCCGATGACAAAAAACTTTCATCCTCGTGCGGAGCAGTAAAGGATTTTTGACAAAGCGGATCTTGCGGATAAGCACCAAATCTTGGCCAAAAACTAAGTCCATCTCCCCTCACAAGTAAAATTTTAATTTCTTTCACGGATTCAGATAAAGCGTGAATGGCAATCTCTTTTAAAGCAACAGCCGCTATTTTTTTTCCTGTAAATGGTTCATAAACGCGAAAGCTATGGATGGCTGCAGTCTCTTGAGAACGGTTGAAGCGTACTTCACAAGAAAAAATTTCATGCTCTCCGTCTGGGGTTACAAAAGCGGGATTATGAGCGATTGGACTCATATTATAATTGTCATATCCCGCTCTTTTTATTGAATCACTTAAACGCTCATTTAATTGCATGCAATCTTAATAAAGCAATATGTAAATAAAATCAATTCATAAAATTCTTGCGTAAAAATTGAAAATCACGTAATAATATAACCATGCAAAGAAATACTGACCTTGTCGTGCTGAATGTGGTGGTGCTCCTGACCGGAGCGCTTGCGGCCTGATGCATTTGTAAAAGATCAGTTTTCCGATAAGCGCCCCGAACATTTATTCGGGGCTTTTTTTATGACTTAAAAACGAAATAATATTGAATAACAACACGATAGACGGTAAAAACAACACCATGAACACAACAGCATTAAAACAAAAATCATCTAATCAAACAAATAAGACAAAACAGCTTTCTGGGGCGGAAATGGTAATTGAAGCCATGATCGAACAAGGGGTTGATACCATATTTGGTTATCCTGGCGGCGCGGTTTTACCGATTTACGATGCGCTCTTTCAACAAAACAAAATTAAGCATATTCTTTGCCGTCATGAACAAGGCGCGGCACACGCCGCAGAAGGCTATGCAAGATCAACAGGAAAAACGGGTGTTATCCTCGTAACCTCCGGCCCTGGCGCAACAAACGCGGTAACGGGATTAACGGATGCCTTGCTGGATTCAATTCCCCTTGTTTGTATTACGGGCCAAGTACCCACATTTTTGATTGGGAATGATGCTTTCCAAGAGGCCGACACAACGGGCATTACGCGCCCCTGTACAAAACATAACTACCTTGTCAAAAACGTAAATGACTTACCAAACATCATGCACGAAGCGTTTCATGTTGCAGGAACAGGACGCCCCGGCCCCGTCGTTATTGATTTACCAAAAGATATTCAATTTGCCGAAGGCGATTACATCGCCAAAGACAAAGCGATTACGCACATGTACAAGCCGCAAACTGATCCTGATATGGCGGCTATTGAACAAGCGGTAGAAATGATCGCTAATGCCAAGAAGCCGATTTTTTATACAGGTGGCGGTGTTATTAATGCAGGGCCAAAAGCGTCTAAAGACCTCACTGAATTTGTGAAAGCCACTGGCTATCCTATCACTTCAACATTGATGGGCTTGGGCGCTTTCCCCGCCCATGACGAGCAATGGTTGGGAATGTTGGGGATGCACGGCACCTATGAAGCCAATTGGTCAATGCATGATTGTGATGTCATGATTAACATTGGCGCACGTTTTGATGACCGTGTAACGGGGGATGTGACTAAATTTTCACCGAATTCAAAGAAAATTCACGTTGATATTGACCCAAGTTCTATTAATAAAATTATCCATGTTGATCTGCCCATCATTGGCGATGCGGGTAAAACAATTGAAGCGATGCTGAATGTTTGGAAAGACAAAGGCTATAAAACCAACCATGAAGAGCTGAATAAATGGTGGAGCCAGATTGATGAATGGCGCGCCGTTAAATGTTTATCTTACAAAAAGTCTGACACGATTATTAAACCGCAATATGCGTTAGAACGCCTCAATCATTTTTTACAAAAAAATGAAAAAGAAACAGGGCAAGAAAGCTTTATCACGACCGAAGTCGGTCAGCACCAAATGTGGGCGGCGCAGTTCTTACCATTTAACAAACCAAATCGTTGGATGACTTCTGGTGGATTAGGGACAATGGGCTACGGCCTTCCCGCCGCAATAGGCACGCAACTGGGCAACCCAGATGGCATGGTGGTTGATGTTGCGGGCGAAGCGTCAATCTTAATGAATATTCAAGAGATGAGTACGGCAGTGCAATATAATCTTCCCGTAAAAATCTTTATCCTAAATAATCAATGGATGGGGATGGTGCGCCAGTGGCAAGAATTGCTGCATGGGGAACGTTACTCCCAAAGCTACACTGAAAGCTTGCCTGATTTTGTGAAGCTCGCCGAAGCCTATGGCGGCGTTGGCTTGCGGGCTACCACACCCGATGAGCTTGATGGCGTGATCGAACAAATGTTGCAAACTGACAAAGTAACAATTGTTGATGTGAATGTTTGTCAGTCTGAAAATTGTTTCCCGATGATCCCATCAGGCAAAGCCCATAACGAAATGATTCTGGCAGCAGATGCCGAAAAATTTGACAAAAAATTAGTATAAAGGATTGGTTTAAGAATATGACTGAAGACGAAAAGAAAAACCAATCCGTTTACGGTGACAGCCCAGGTGAGCGTAAAATAGCGCGTCATACTTTATCTATCTTAGTAGATAATGAACCAGGGGTTTTATCACGTATCATCGGCCTGTTCTCTGGCCGTGGATATAACATCGATAGTTTGACTGTCGCTGAAGTGAGTGAGAAATTAAACCAATCGCGCATTACCGTTGTTATTACGGGGACGCCCGATGTGATTGAACAAATTATTAATTTACTGGCGCGTTTAGTACCCGTTCATAAAGTAACGGACTTAACGGTTCTTGGCCCACACATAGAGCGTGATTTAGTCCTCATCAAAATTGCGAGCAATCAAGATGATTTGTTAAAAGCCTATGATATTGCCAATGAATATGGCGCTATTGTTACGGATAAAACAGAGGAATCCTATGTATTTCAATATGTTGATACGACAGCCAAAGTTGACGAATTTTTAGAAAAAATTACTCCCTTTGGTATGAAGAATATTAGCCGTACGGGCTCTGCAGCAATGTCATGCGGTAAAGAAAAATTTTAAGTTTTCAAAGACCAAACATTTTTCAAAAGAGAATTTGATATGAAAAAATTACTCCTGTTATCGCTACTACTCTTATCAGCAACTCAAGCTAAGGCACAAACAGATCAGCGTTTAACCCCCTTCCCTGATATTCAAAAAGAAGTCGATGCAGGTATGCCACCGCACATTGGTCTATCACGCGAAGCGTCTGAAATTATGTTTGACCGTCAAAATCATGTAACCGACAAAGCCGCGCAGCAATTAAAAATGCGTCAAAACGGCACACTCAAAGATAACAAACTAACAATTGGTGGGCCTTTTAACGGTACAGTCATCAGTGAGCGTACAAACACCGATGGAAAGTTCCCTATTCTATCGTGACAGCTCACCAGCATGGAATGTTAATGCAAAATACAGCATCGGCTCTTTTGACTTTATGGGTGAGTTCAGCAGAACATTAGATGAATGGCCAGCGACTGGCGCGCATGTTCATGCCCTTAATCTACAAGGTCGTTACAAAGATTATATTTGGAAATTCCCAACGACTTATTCAATTATGTATAACCAAGGAATCCAAGGGAATAGTGGCGATGAATGGGAAAGCATGGATCAATTTGTTGCAGGATTAGAAATGCGTTTGCACCCTAATGTAGCAATAGGGGCAGAATATTTATTCAATTCTAGTTTTGTACCGTTGATCTTGCCACGTGTTGTGGCCAATGATGGTGTTGTATTGCACACATTTTTAACAGGCGTTAAAGTTACTTTTTAAAAATCCGTAACGCTTACATCTTTTCCACGAATAAACGGTGAAGAAAGAGAAATAATGAAAAAATTTGAATTTGAAGGATCTCAAGGCCACAAACTCTCCGCAAGGCTGGATGAAGCCAAAGATAACCCACGCGCATACGCCCTGTTTGCCCATTGCTTTACCTGTACTAAAGATATTTTTGCCGCAGGTCGTATCGCTAAAGCCCTCACGGAAAACAATATAAGTGTTGTTCGGTTTGACTTTACTGGCCTCGGTAGTAGCGGAGGTGATTTTGCCAATACCAATTTTACTTCTAATGTTGATGACCTTCTAAAAGCAGCAAACTTTATGACAGAAAATTTTGAAGCACCACAAATCTTGATCGGCCATTCCCTTGGGGGGGCAGCCGTATTGGTTGCAGCTAATAAAATGCCTACTGTTAAAGCCGTCACAACAATTGGCGCACCAGCGGATTCAAAACATGTTGCCCATCATTTTAAAGAAAAACGTGAAGAAATATTAGAAAAGGGCGAAGCCGAAGTTTGTTTGGTGGGCCGTCCATTTAAAATCAAAAAACAATTTATAGACGACATCGAAAATCAAAATATGATCGAAGCGATTAGTAAATTGGATAAAGCTTTAATGATTATGCACGGGCCATTCGATCAAACCGTTGGGATTGAGAATGCGGGTCGGATTTTTTCTGCCGCCAAACATCCCAAAAGCTATATCTCTTTGGATGATGCAGACCATCTGCTGACGCGGCGCGAAGACGCGGAATATGCGGGACGGGTTATTGCCGAATGGGCCGCACGATATATCAGCAAATAGTGAGGATTTCTCTTGCTTTTAAAGCGATAAAATGGTTTTTTAACGACAGTTTTTACACATAATTTATAAGGATATTTCAAATGGCCAAATCTAATGTAGCCGAGCTAAAACCAAATCAACCACAAAATAATACTTCTATGCGCGTCTATTACGACAGCGATTGTGATGTAAACCTGATCAAGAACAAAAAAGTTGTTGTGATTGGTTATGGCTCACAAGGCCACGCCCATGCCGCCAATATGAAAGATAGCGGCGCGAAAGATGTGCGTATTGCCCTGCGTCCTGAAAGTTCAACAAATAAAAAAGCACAAGATGCGGGCTTTGAAACAATGGATGTAACAGAAGCCGCAAAATGGGCTGACGTCATGATGATGGCAACGCCAGATGAATTACAACGCGATATTTATTACGATCACCTTCATGACAACATGAAAGAGGGCGCGGCTTTGATGTTTGCACATGGCCTGAACGTTCACTTTAACCTAATCGAGCCACGCGCAGATTTAGACATCTTGATGGTTGCCCCTAAAGGCCCAGGTCACACAGTGCGCGGCGAATATCAAAAAGGTGGCGGTGTGCCATGTTTGATTGCTATTCACCAAGACGCCACAGGTAACGCGCAAGATGTTGGATTGTCTTACGCTTCTGCGATTGGTGGTGGTCGTTCGGGTATCATTGAAACAACCTTCCAAGAAGAATGTGAAACTGATTTATTCGGTGAGCAAGTCGTTCTTTGTGGTGGCTTAATGGAGTTGATCAAATGTGGTTTTGAAACATTGGTTGAAGCAGGTTACGCCCCAGAAATGGCCTATTTTGAATGTCTACACGAAGTGAAACTGATCGTTGATTTGATGTATGAAGGCGGCATGGCGAACATGCGTTATTCTATCTCAAACACAGCGGAATATGGCGATTATGTTACGGGTCCACGCATCGTAACATCTGAGACAAAAGCAGAAATGAAACGCGTGCTTGAAGATATTCAATCGGGTCGTTTTGTACGCGACTGGATGTCTGAATGTAAAGCAGGTCAGCCAAGCTTTAAAGCAACACGCCGCAACAATGCCGAACATCAAATCGAAGAAGTCGGTGAGCGCCTGCGTAGCATGATGCCATGGATTGCAAAAAACCAATTGGTTGATAAAGCGAAGAATTAAGTTTTCCCTTATAGGGAAGAAAGAAAACGGCGCTTAGCGGTAGGCGCCGTTTTTTTTTACGCATATATCTTTTGAAAGAAATTAGCGTTACGATGATTTTTAATTACATTGCGCTAACAAAAACAAAATATGTCCAAAAATAAAATCCATAAAGACCACATTGTTAAAGGTGCTACCTTTATCATTACAAGCGTTTTTTTAATTTCTTGTATGGGT
This sequence comes from uncultured Alphaproteobacteria bacterium, assembly GCA_937923625.1. Taxonomy (GTDB): domain Bacteria; phylum Pseudomonadota; class Alphaproteobacteria; order Micavibrionales; family Micavibrionaceae. The sequence goes on along the minus strand of CALDTV010000015.1, from coordinate 34,444 downwards.
GCTATCGCAAAGTTTTTAAGTGAAACAATCAATCCTATTGAACTAGCTTTTTATCGAAATCTTATGGTTTTTTCAGGATTTGTCCTTTTTCTACTTATTTCAAAAAAATGGCACAAAGTTAAAACAGTACGACCTAAGGCCCATATCATTCGGGCGGTTGCGGGGACATTAGGGCTCATTTGTGGGTTTTACTCCCTCTCTATTTTGCCTTTGGCTACGGCGGCCACGCTCTATTACACGGCGCCGCTTATGGTAGTCATTCTTTCTGGGCCAATGCTGCGCGAACATGTCGGCTTACAGCGTTACACTGCTGTCGTTGTTGGTTTTTCTGGTGTTATGCTGGTCGTTAATCCAAACGGACAAGACCTTGTGATCATTGGTTTGATCTTCGCCTTCTTTGATGCTTTCTTCAGCGCCCTAACGCAAATATTTTTACGTGACTTGGGCAAAACAGAAAGCTCCTTTACAACCGTTTTTTATTATATGGGCATCGGTGCGCTGATGACTTTTTTCATGCTGCCTTTTGTTTGGACAGGTATCCCACAATCAAGCCAGTGGCTGTTATTATTAGGCTTGGGCATCACCGGTGGCGTACAACAAGTAACGAAAACAATCGGCGCATCCCTTGCCCCCGTTTCTTTAACAGGTCCTTTAAATTACACCGGCATCATTTGGGCGGCACTTTTTGGATTTATCTTTTGGGACACCATACCAACTTGGTCAGTATTTACAGGCGCGGCAATTATTATTGCTAGCAATATTTTTATTCTCTACCGTGAAAATAGAAAGAAACGCCTTAACTAAAAGTTGCAAAGAATTGATTATCTTGCGCAGTAATATCAACCTTCACGTATTCTGCCGTAATAGTTGTTTTATCAACGGCTAGACTTGTAAGATTTCCATCATCATCAAATTCAGCTTCGATTTTTAATGTTTCTTGCGAAAAGGATGCAACAGTTACGTTCGCCTCAACGGAAGAAGAACGTCCCTGCACGGTCAATAACGGGTCATTATCATTTGTTGTTGGTGCCGTTATGCGTGGTAAATCTTGGCTATTGCCGCCTTTTAAATAATCTAGATAATCTTCTAATTTTTGTGCAACAATTTGCGCCTGTTGAAATTTTTCTAAAGCGGCTTCAGTAATGCCAACATCATCAACTATCTGTTGTTGTTGCGCATTCAACGGCGGCGGCGGTGGTTTCTTTCCGCTCGCTTGGGCTGCGACAACACTCTGCTCAGAACGCGCTTGAAATTGCGTCACGCTGGCTTGAGTGGATTGATAGGTTGCAATTAATTGTGTTGTCATGATTTTTGCCTTTCCTTGGCTCATTCATATAACCATCATTCTTGACGGCGTATCTTTTTAGACGCGTTAATAGTATCATAATCTTCGTTAACAATTTATTGATAACTTCCTCCTTAATATGCCCCTTAACTTAGCTTAGCGACCAATCCCACATGCCCCAAAAATCAGAACATAAAGACATAACACCAGACAATGTCGTGAAAGGTATGATTTTTGCGCTTTTTGCCTTCTTTTTGCTCGCCGTCATGAATCTTTTTGCCAAAATGTTAAGTGACACGCATCACGTCATTGAAATTGCATTCTATCGAAATATCATTGCTTCCATCCCCTTTCTTTTTATGATTTTTATCTTGAAAAAACGCGATATTGTTAAAATTAATCAGCGCCCATTTGGAGTGATTGCGCGTGCTGTTATTGGTGTAATTAGTTTAATTATTACTTTTGCAGCTTTTGCCGCAATGCCGATGGCGGATGTGACGGCGTTTTTATTCACGGCATCTTTGCTTGTTCCCATTATGGGGATTATCTTTTTAAAAGAAAAAGTCGGCGTCTATCGGTGGGGCGCTATTTTGATTGGGTTTGTTGGTGTTTTAATCATGCTTAATCCCGGTGATGAGATGAATAAAATTGGTGTCGCCTTAGCGCTCATTGCCGCAAGCATGCACGCGACCTTAGGCATTATTTTGCGCCATATTGGACAGACCGAAAAACCAGAAACGATTGTTTTTTATTTTGTCACCATCGGTACAGTTATCGCAGGTGCCCTGATGCCATGGTTTGCGACCATTCCTCAAGTGGCAGATATTCCACTTTTGATTGGTGTTGGGCTGTCTGGTTTAATGGCACAATATTTTCTTTCTGCTGCTTTTGGGAATGCCCCTGCTGCGATTGTCACGGTATTTAATTATTCTGGCATTATATGGGCGACATTATTTGGATGGGTTATCTGGCAAGATTGGCCCGCCCCCGCGATATGGGTTGGCGGGAGCATTGTCATTGCCTCAAACTTATTTATGGTTTGGCGCGAACATCGTTTAAATAAAACAGGAAGTTTAAAAGCCAAAGCCAAAATAAATTGAGCCCATGGTTCATATGGAATAATTTAAATAATGTCCCAAATAGATTACGAAGACCACATAAAAGCTTTTATCGCTGTTATACAAACCGTCTATGCCAATACGTTGAATGATTTAGACGCAGCTGAAGAGCGAGCGCTAACTGAAAGCGCAATTTCTGAAAGATTTGGCTTTGTGATGATAAGCGGTGCAACACTTGGGGCGCTTGATAATTATTTGGCTTCTATAAAAGGCGCCGATGATCAATATGACTTTCCCCACGCAAGCGCTCTTGCGTTGATTAAAGATACTATTGAAGGGGCAAGAGCACTCTCTGACGAGAGTGATTTCCTAGAGCATTTAAAAGAACAAGCCCAAGAACAGTTAGGCTATCAGCACGAAGTCGCCTTACAAGCTGGGCGTGAGCTAGGACTAACTTATATGACAGAAAGAATGAATGATTTTTTAGAAATATCTCCCCTTACAAAAATTGACGCATCCCCTTCTACAGAGCCTTCATTTAGGCATGATATTTAATGCAATCGAAGGCCTTCTTGATCAAAGACTCCTATGGTCGCTCTTGTGAACCAATCTTTTAAGATATAAGCGCCATCCGTTGATTGCGTTACGCCATACACATTATCAAGCATTGTAGTAACGCGGCGTTTATCATAGCCAGAAAGACGATAAAAGCTTGGTCCTACAATCAGCACAGGCAATTGTAATTTCTCTTCATATTGATCACGAAAAATATCCGCTTTGTAAAAACCTTCAATCAAATCCATAGCATCACGTTGCGCGAGCCAATTTTCAACATACCAGCTTTTTCGTTCCCACTGCGGGAGCTGTATGTGGCGGGCATTTTCCAAATGGGGCTGGTACGATTCATGTGACGGCGCGTCTACATGATGATTTCCACCATAAGTATTTTGGTGCCCACCATCCGCCCAAGATAAAGAAGATGCTATCTTTAGCAAAAAGAGGACAAAAAACGGTAAAAAAATGACACGCATGACTGACTCTAACCTATTGATTTTACATGAGTTATGTCCACTAACCAGACCTTAACATTTTCATGATATCTTAAAAGAATGATAAATGCTATTACATCCGCCCTATCTGGGCTGACTGCCGCCAGTAATCAAGTTGACGAAGCGGCACAAAATATTGCGCAAGGCTCCACCGCAGGTAAGAGCCAAGCGGGCGATAGTGACGGCGGCACAAACGGCCGCGTAATTCAAGACATTGTCGACATAAAACTTGCCGAAACAGCTTATAAGGCAAATATTGAGACCATTAAAGCCGTCACAGAAATCAACGAAGAATTATTAAGAATCTTTGATGAAACAGTTTAGTAAATCATTCTAAACTGCTTCCACTATCCCAGCTTCTATAGATTTGGATCGCGAGTCAAAAAAGGCTCAGAGTTAATCGTGCTACCAGCAATACCATCAATTTCACTCGTTACTAAGTCAGCAAAGATATCGCCTTTTGTGTCATTAGAATATTCAAGGCACAGAAGACAAAATTATGATAAAAATATTAAGTTTAATATCGTAAAAACTTCAAATAAAATATTACTCAGGCTCTGTCCCTGGCGCGATCGTTACTTTGAGGCCATCAAGATCTTCGGACATCAAAATTTGGCATGATAATCTTGAGTTATCTTCAACTTCCATAGCTTCATCAAGCATGTCTTCTTCATCATCCCGCATGTCAAATAATTTGTCGATCCAATCTTCATGCACATATACATGGCATGTGGCACAGCAACACGCCCCGCCACATTCGGCCTTAAGCGGCAGGCCGTGATCTTTAATAATCTCCATCACGCGCCAACCTTCAATTGCGTCCAGCGCGTGCTCTTTTCCCTCTTGATCTGTCACGTAAATTTGCATGTTACATCTTTCTTCGCTTTGCGCGTTATTTGGCTCGCATAGTTTTCAGAGGGAGCGTCAGACGCCTATTTTTTGTTTTTTAAATTATATAATTCCATCAAAGCATAAGCAAAACCAGCAGTGCAGATCAAATTTTTAATCATGTCAAATGCAACGCGTGCGGCAATCGCCAGCCACTCTAGCATTTTCATTGTGCGTTCATCGCCGCCCAAATTCGTTAAAAGTCCCCCCGTTAATTGCAACCCTAAAAGGCTTGGCACGGTACAAACGAGCCACAGGGCAATCATAAAACAAATTGTTTGCACCGACTTGGTTTTATGCGCAAAAGATCGCCAATGAATATTGACGGCCAAGGCCACATACAACCATACAAACCGAAATAGAAGAAGCGTTGTAATCATCATGACCAAGCCAATAATAGCAACCATCGGATCAGCATTCTCAGGCTTTATGTCCATCGGCACAAAATATAAAAATATTGAAAAATAACCAGACATTAAAAAAGCAATAGCCGCAAAGGCCACCATCCCTGATAAAATTCCACGCCCCCTCACCGTTAATTCTTGTGAGTCTTTTTTATCATTTCCTGTGGGCGTAAACGGCCAGCGGTGACCGATTATCACTGTGCGTGCCCAATGTGACAAAAACCAGCATTCCGCAAAATAAGCCGGCAACATAATAAGTGAAAAACGGATTAGATTCTCAGGAGTCGTTAAAGTCATAGCAATAGATAAGCAAATAAATTTAACAATAAATGGCACAATGGCCATTTTCTTTAAATAATGCCGCTCCGCCCATGTCGTCATATAGGCATTTCCAGCCGCAGTAATCATATCAAATTTAGCCATAAATTTTATCCTTGTCTTTTTGCGGCAGTAACAGAGAAGATACTCTGTCAAAATAAAATTTTGCGCCTCTCTCGGGGCTTAAAAAATTCTACGCCGCTTTATCATCCACCCCAAGTTTTTGCTGTAAACTACTAGAAGAGGTTGTGTATTGAAACCGTAGTTTCTTATCTGGATATACATATCGAAACGCTTGCTGTGCCATTAAGGCGGCCTCATGAAAGCCAGACAGGATGAGTTTTAGCTTACCAGGGTAAGTGTTGATATCACCGATAGAGAATATTTGCGGCGTGCTTGTTTCAAATTTTTCGGTATCCACAGGAATTAAATTTTGTTCCAAATTAAGCCCAAATTCTGCGATCGGCCCTAATTTCATCGTTAAACCATAAAATGCTAACAACGTGTCACACTCAACACGATACGCATCCGCCCCCTTTGGGTGAACGGTCACGCTATTTAAGCGTCCATTCAAACCATGAAGCTCTTTTATATCCCCAACGTGGAAATCCATTTTTTCTTCGTTCACCAGCTTCATCATCTTTGAAACACTGTCAGGTGCCGCACGGAATTCTGAACGACGATGCACCAGCGCCATAGAATTTGCCAAAGGTTCTAAATTTAATGTCCAATCCAGTGCAGAATCCCCCCCGCCAGCAACCAATATATTCTTGCCTTCAAATTTTTTCATTTCACGAACAGAATAAAAAACGGATGTCCCTTCAAATTCTTCTAACCTTGGGATATTTGGTTTTTTCGGCATAAATGACCCACCACCTGCCGCAATAACAATAACGGGAGCTTCGATAATTGTATCAAAATCAGTTGATAATTCCCAATTGCCATTCTCTAATTTTTTTAAAGATGAAGCCATTTGTTGCAAATGAAAAATTGGTGAAAATGGCTCAATCTGCGCCATTAAATTATCGGTTAAATCTTGCCCCGTAATCACTGGAAATCCGGGTATATCATAGATTGGTTTTTCAGGATAAAGCTCTGCACATTGCCCGCCAACTTTATCAAGGATATCAACCAAATGCGCCTTCATATCCAATAAGCCAAGTTCAAACACCGCAAACAAACCAACAGGTCCCGCGCCAATTATAATCACATCCGTTTTGTGTTTATTTTTTGTCATCTTACGACTATAAAGCTCATGATAAAGGAGAATGTCAATGCATAAACATATCGTAAATTGGTTGTTCTTTACTGCCTTCATGGTATTTTCCATGGCAATTATCGGCGCTATCACGCGATTGACCGAAAGCGGTCTGAGCATGGTGGAATGGCGTCTTTTTATTGGCGCGGTTCCCCCTTTAAATGAGGCCGAATGGCAGCGCGTTTTTACCCTTTATAAAGAAACACCAGAATATCAGCAAAAAAATTTTGGTATGGAAATTGGTGAATTTAAGAAAATTTTCTTCTGGGAATGGTTTCATCGCTTTTGGGGAAGGTTAATCGGGCTGGTTTATGCTCTGCCTTTTGCATACTTCCTCATCACAAAGAAAATTCCAAAAGGATATAAATTTAAACTATTCATTGGTCTTTTACTGGGCGGGGCGCAGGCCGTCATGGGATGGTATATGGTTGAAAGCGGTTTGGTTGAACGCCCTTCAGTCAGCCATTTTAGACTTGCGGCGCATTTATCCTTAGCCTTTGTTATTTTTGCTTACCTGCTATGGCTGGCTTTTGATTTAAAAGGCATGCCTGCATCAAATAGTACATTTTGCCAAAAACGGCATGGCTGGGTTGCTTTTGGCTTTGTCTTTATCACCGTTATCTGGGGAGCTTTTGTTGCGGGACTGGATGCTGGCTTGGTTTACAATAGTTGGCCCAAAATGGGATCACATTGGATTCCTCCAGAGCTTGATAATCTAAGCGCTATGTTTCTTGATCCAGTTGCGGTGCAGTTTACCCACCGGTGGATAGCGATGATTGCCGCCTTTTTTGTCTTTAGCTTTGCCTATCGCGTAACCAGTTTTCCATTAGCCGCAATGATGTTTTTACAAATTGGTTTGGGTATTGCGACATTGTTATCAATGGTTGCCATCCCCCTAGCAGCAATGCACCAAGGGGGCGCTTTTATTTTAGGAGGGTTGATGGTTTATCATTTACATCGCTTACACTCTTCCAGTTGCGCGATAAAAACAGACAAGAAAGAACCCTAAGTTAGGCTACAGCAGCCGACTTTTTATCTTGTGCGAGAATACGTTCATAAAGCGCAATGACGTTTTTCTTAAACACTTCTCTGGTGAAGTTTTCACCATAGGCTTTCTTACCGTTCTTAACGATATGTGCGCACAAATCCTTATCGGTAATCACACGATTTATGGCATTTGTCAGCGCATCCACATCATCAATTTGAACAATCAAACCATTTTCTTCATGCTTCACATAGGCTTTTGGGCCTGCGGCTTTAGCGGTTACCAATGGTTTTTGCATCGCCCATGCCTCAATAACGACCGCGCCAAAAGGCTCATAACGGGATGGAAAAACACAAATATCCGCTGTTTCTAACAATGCTTCACGATCATTGCGCCAGCCTAAAAAGCGCACACGATCTTCTAGACCTAAGTCTTTAGTTTGTTGCTTAAGCTGTTTCTCTAGCGGCCCTGAACCTGCAATCCACAAATACGCCTCGGGCACTTGTCGCAGGGATTTTAATAAAACATCCAACCCTTTCTTCTCATGCAACCTTGATAAAGACACCATAAGCGGCACATCATCAGGCGTATCAAAAGCCGCACGATCCAGCTTTTCTGCTTTTTCAAATTCTGCATAAATGTGAAGCAAATGCGCGTTGCTTGCTGGCACGCCTTGCGCGATGATATGGTCTACAATGTCCTGCGTTACAGCAACGTGATGATTACAATGCTTAAAACGCGTTGGTTTGTAATAACCGCCATACCACCCAATATTTACATGATTATTAAGGGCATCATTCGCCACAGAATAGCTTCCTGCGCGCCCCATATAATGGTGAACAATATCGGGCTGAAAGCTATTAATTCTTTCTTTGATAATCTTGGCTGTGGGGTGTTTAAAAATATTAGAAAAGCCCGCCACATCAAAGGGGATATTAAGTTGTCTTATTTTTTCAACTTTAAAATCATTATTGGCACGTGTAATCACATGTTGTTGATGATCCGTTTCGCTTAAGGCAGTCACAGCATCCAAAAAAAATGTTTCAGCGCCGCCATTATTGTCACCCGCCATTATTTGTAAAATTTTCATGATGTTTTATCTGTTTCCTATATGAAGGGTTTATTTACTCAGCAGCTTTTTCTGTTTTTTCTTTTGCGGCAGATTCTTTCGCTTTTTCCCTTAGTTTTCTGGCGCGATCCATGCGATTTCGCACCACTTGTTGAGGCAATAAAATTTCTTGCAATAAGCCAACAAGCTTGTCTTCTGTGCGATCCATACTGTCTAAAAGGCCTTTACAGGCCTGCGCCGTTGTTACTGGCGTCTTTTTAATTTTTGCATCAGAAAATTTAAAGGCTTGATCGTTTAATTTCATAAGATGCTCGTAATCACTGACATGAAAAGCATCTTGTTCATTTAATTCCCGTTCTAGCAATCTATCAGCTTCGGCCAAAATGGGGAAAATAGATTCTTCCCAATCTTTTAAACGCTTTTTCATGGGAGTTTTTAAAGCTTCATTCTTTTGACCACAAGCCGTCACCGCATTTTCAATATCTCGATGCACAACATCAATCGTGCGGATCACGTTATATTTATTGCGAAGAATAAAAAAGAGCTCTTTGTTACCGCTTGGTAGAGTGTCCAGATATGCGTTTTCAACCTTCATCCATTCTGTCACGGGTGTGGAGGGTGCTTCTGTTATTTTGGCTTCTTGCGCCAAAGCAACAGAAGGCATCAAAATTAAAAACAGACAAAAATAAGTTATTTTTTGTATTAACCGCATCGAAAAACTTTCACTTATAAATCTTAGAAGCACAAGCAATAGCATGCAATGAAGGCAAAAAAAAGCCGCCGGTTTTACCCGGCGGCCAAAGGGACAAAAATCATTGATTGGCCATTCATACGTGAACAAAACTGGCTCAAGGGGCAATATGAGCGCGGGTTAACCATTTCAATGTATAGAACGAATAAAGACCAGACAACCATGTAAGCAGAGCACAAGAGGGGCATCACGTACCCGACATAATCATCTTTTAAAAAAAGAAGAGACTGCTTTAAATTCACCCTATATTATTATGTTAAATAATAAAAGTTAAGGCCTCATAAAGATTATTTCAAATTTTATCTAAGTAAAAATTACCCTATAAAATCAATAGGTTAAAAATCAGTCCGTGAGGCGATTCCACCAACCTTTTTTCTTCTTCTTTGGTGCCTCATTCACAACTTCATATTCCTTGGCAACATTTGCCTCTGGTTGTGGCTTTTCAGCTTTTTGCTCAGGCTGTTTTTTGGGCTTCTTTTCCGTTTTCTGTGTGGCTTTATCTTCGGGCGTTTTAGCAACCTGTTGATCTTGTGACACAGCATCATGAGAGGCCTTTGGTGCGCTTTTCTCTTGTGCAGCCGATCCTTTTTCAACTTTTTTAGCGGTGGGTTTGGCTGAAGATTTAGCAGCAGATTCTTGGTTCGTTTGTTTATCCGCCTCTTTGTTCACAGATTCATTATTATCTTGTGATTGCTGGTTTTGGTTCTCACCTTGCGCATTATTTTCGTTATGCTGTTTGTTATGACGACGACCACCACGGCGACCGCGGCGGCGGCTACGCTTTTTGCCATTGCCGCCTTCATTATTTTCGTCATCACCTTCACTACTGTGAGCCGCGTTACTATTTTGCTGGTGTTTATTATGCTGTTTATTGTTTTGCTTGTTGTTCCTATTGCCTTGCTTGTTATGTGTCTGGGCACCAGATTTCTGGTCATTATTGTTTGGTTTTTTACCATCATGCTGTGTAATGACATCAAGGCGAAATTCAGACGCATGCAATTTTTCATCCACCCGAATATGAACGCGAAAATCGTAACGCGCTTCGATATCGGCTAACATTTGGCGTTTATTATTCAGCATGTAAACCGCAACGGCGTTTGGTACATTTAAGGAAAGCTCAGAGACAACGCCTTTGATTCCCTCTTCTTCTAAAGCGCGGATAGCAGTAATCGCGGCAAAATCTAAAGACTTCACATTTCCTGTCCCATCGCAATGCGGGCATTTATCAAATTGCGCTTCCGTTAAACTTGGGTTTAAACGTTGACGTGATAATTCCAATAAACCAAAGGATGAAATACGCCCCACTTGAATACGGGCACGATCATCGGACAGCGCATCGCGCAATTTATTCTCTACCTTGCGATTATTGCGGCGCTCTTCCATATCAATAAAGTCAATGACAACCAAGCCACCAAGATCACGTAAACGTAATTGTCTGGCAACTTCGCTTGCCGCTTCTAAATTTGTTTTAAGCGCCGTTTCTTCAATATGACGTTCTTTGGTTGCTTTACCTGAGTTAACATCTACAGAAACCAATGCCTCTGTCGGGTTAATGATTAAATAGCCACCAGATTTTAACGTGACTGAAATTTCACCGATCTCACTAATTTGTCTTTCGACGTGATAGCGATGGAACAACGGAACGCGCTCATCATTATATTCTTTTACTTTCTTCGCGTGGGACGGCACCAACATTTTCATGAAGTCGCGTGCCGTTTTATAACCACGCTCACCTGATACCAACACATCATCAATATCACGCGTATATAAATCGCGGATAGAGCGTTTAATTAGATTTCCTTCTTCGTTAATCAAGGCAGGCGCAGAAGATTTAAGCGTTTCTTCGCGAATATTATTCCAAAGGCGCGTTAAATAATCTAAATCACGTTTGATCTCTGTCTTTGTGCGCTCAACCCCTGCTGTCCTTAAAATGACTGACATGCCATCAGGAATCGTCAGCTCTTTTAAAATATCACGCATACGTTTGCGGTCTTTGAAATTACCAATTTTACGACTGACACCGCCACCACGTGGGCTGTTTGGCATCAAAACGCAATAACGGCCAGGCAAGGACATATAAGTCGTCACTGCCGCACCTTTATTGCCACGTTCTTCTTTAGATACTTGAATCAACATAATTTGGCCGCGTTTCACGACTTCTTGAATTTTATATTTATGGCGCAAATTAAAGCGGAACGGCTTCCCACCTTCGCTATCAACATGGCCATCATTATTGTCAACAATTTCCGCTGACTTTTTACGGCGCATCGCAACGCGCCCTCTTCCGCGACGCCCTCGACCTTTATTGCCCGGTTTTGGATCTTCTGGGCTCTCTAGGGCTTGCGCCTTTTTCAATGCTTCTGCATCTAATTCTTCATCAGATATTTCATGCGCCTCTTCGATAACATTGCCAATATTATCGTCATTTTTCTTGGCTGACTTTTTGGCTGATTTCTTGGCTGACTTTTTAGCCGCCTTCTTGGTTGATTTTTGGGCTGATTTCTTGGCGGCCTTTTTCGTAGATTTCTTCGTCGATTTTTTAGATTTTGTTTCTTTTTTCAATAAATCTTCATCATTGTCATCTGCGGGCTTATCCGCACCGCCGACCTCAACGACAGCAGCATCATCATCATCGTCATTTTCATCAACGATATCAGCATCGATAATGTCATCATTCACGATGTCATCTTCGTCGTCATCATAAATAGCGTCAATTTTCTCTAGTTCGGCTTGTTGCTCTGCCATCAAGGCTTCACGGTCACTTACGGGAATACGGAAATAGTCTGGATGAATCTCCGAAAACGGTAAAAATCCATGGCGATTACCGCCAAAATTCACAAAAGCCGCTTGCAAGGAAGGCTCAACCCGTGTGACTTTCGCCAGATAAATACCACCCTTTAATTGTTTGCGAACTTTGCTTTCATAGTCAAATTCAACCAGCCGTTCACCATCGACAATGGCAACGCGCGTTTCTTCTTCGTGCGTTGCATCAATGAGCATTTTTTTAGCCATAATAATCTCCATAGACTGCGCGAGCCTTTTATCTTCGGACTTGCGACGGAGACGAAGAACAAAGCGCGCAGCACTTAAATTCTGTTTCAATGTGATCCGGCTTTGGAGTGAGGGAAAATTATCCGCCCAGCCAAATTCCTCTTGTAAATGGAGGCTCCGCCTTTGTCATGTTCGCGCCAATATTGTGATGTCATTATCACAATATTAGCTATGGCATCGGCGCCGGAACAAAAAGCATTTACATCTTTCTTTAAGCCGAAAGAATAGTCTTTTTGTTTTCCATGTAGCTAGCGAAACCCTTAAAAATACAATTAAATCAAATAATTATGCTAAAGCTACAATGTGTCGCAGTGACACAATACAACTACGTCAAAAAACTTACAAGCATCAAATCACCGCTTAAGAATTTTTTATCAAATAACATTAATTTTTCATGCTCACGCCTTATTTATCGTGTTAAATTCTTTGTGGCGATTTGCTCTCTCACTTTGGAAATAATGTTTTCGTGCCCCAATTTAGTTTTAAAATTTTAGCAATATTGACGTGCCTTTCTATATGGCTCCTCTTTTCAATGCGCCCCGCTTTAGCGCTTGATGTCGAGAATCTTCGTTTTGGCATACATCCCGATAAAACACGCCTTGTGATTGAGCTAAGCGATCAAACAGATTATCGCGTTTTTATGTTGCCACTAGATCAGGAAAAAAACTACAAGTTGGCTATTGATATGCCTAATTTCAACTGGAAAGCAGGGACAATAAAAGAACAGCCCAAAATCGGGCTTTTAGACGTTCGCTCTGGAAGTATCACCCCTGATATTATGCGGATAGTTGTTGATTTAAAGAACCCTGTAGACATAAATCAGGCTTTTTTCATTGAGAAGAACTCAGGCAAGGCAGATCGTTTGGTCGTTGATTTTCAAAGAATATCGAAATCTGCATTTAAAAAATCAGATAGAAAAATTTTTGGGCTTTTAGATGTTGGAGAGATTGAAGTCGCAAACGATTTTAGCAAACTTATCGCCGAACAGGATAGAACCGTTCAACCCCGAAAAAAAAGCGTTTTAAAATCCACAACAAAACAAACAGCTAAAGCTCTCTCTAATCAGGAGCAAAAACCGACCAAAATTAAAAAAGCAGCTCCCACCCTCGCGAAAACAAGTTCACCTTTATATAAGCCTCTCATTGTAATTGACGCTGGTCATGGCGGCGTTGACCCAGGAGCCATTGGCGCAAACAATAAAAAAGAGAAGACCATCACATTAGCCGCCGCAAAAGAATTAAAAACAAAATTAGAAAAAACAGGCCGATACCGTGTTGCTTTAACGCGCTCCGATGACAGCTATTTAAAACTTTACCATCGCGTTTCAATCGCACGAGACAAAGAAGCCGATCTATTTATATCACTGCATGCCGATTCGATTGATAAATCCAATATTAGGGGAGCATCGATTTACACCCTTTCTAACAAAGCATCCGATGCACAAACCGCCAAATTAGCGCAACGTGAAAATCAGGCTGATTTGATCGCAGGCGTTGATTTAAGCCATGAAGACAAGGAAGTGGCAAATATCCTTCTTGATTTGGCCATGCGCGAAACCATGAACCAATCAAAGTTTTTTGCCAATGTTGTCGTTGAGAAAATGTATAAAAATGATTTAACGATTTTACCGCGCCCCCATCGTTACGCTGGCTTTGCTGTTCTTAAAGCACCGGATATTCCATCAGTTTTGGTAGAGATGGGCTTTATGTCAAACAAAGAAGAGGCACGCCTTCTATCTACCAGCAACTATAGACGAAAAGTCACTCAATCTCTTGCAGATAGTATCGACGCTTATTTTTCAAAGGTTCATAAAAACGGGTCTTAGCCATATAAAATGAGAAAAACAGTGATAAAACCCTCAATCAAAGCAACACCGTTGAAAAAATTGGAAAAAATCGTAAAAAACTATTATCACAAGCCTTAGATTATTGTATAAGGAATGCAGTTTTCCCCGATAGGGAAGGCGATAGTACGTTGAAAAAAGACAGCTTCCCTGTCATTAAATTTAAAAAATATTACCCGTGGGGGTAGAAGGAAATATAAAATGAAAAAACTATTATCTACAGTATTAGTACTAGGTTCAACAGCGATGGTTGCTGCTTGTGCTGGTAACGGTACATCTGAAGCAGACTTAGATGGCACATTGACATCTGGTCCATACGCAGAAGAACGCACAGTTGGCTCTACAGGATCAACAACAAACGTTGTGACAAGATCACCTGCTGCAACAGCAAGCGAGCCAATGCGCCGCGTTGTTCGTTCAGCTGAGCCTGTTTTTCAAAGCAACCAAGTTAAGTAATTTAACGCTTTAAGAATTTTAAAAAAGGCTGTTTGATCCTTGATCAAGCGGCCTTTTTATTTGGCTGATTTTTACTGAGTTGTTTTTGAGGACTCTTTCGGGCAAAATATTTGCATGGAAAAATTATATCGCTTTATCGTTGTGCTGATTGCCGCTGCTGCTGGATGGCTTTTAAGCTTACTGACCTATCACCTGCTATATAAAGCAGGCATGATCAGTAAAAGTTTTACTGCCATACATTTAGAGAACATGACGCAAATCGCTGTCACAACATGGCTTATCAGCACGCTTCTTGCGCTTGGATCACTCTTTTTTAAACAAAAATGGACAAAGATGTTGATTATCTTACCGATCATTATCCCAGCGCTTTTTTCAGTAATCTACGCCATTCAAATATAATCAGTTGGCCCTCACGAAAAGATATAAACTTATTCAACGTGATAAGCGTCATCAAAATTAATAACAGACAAACCCGCACGCGTGACGAGCTCTTGTTTATTTTCATTGATAATACTGCCACCAGCAGCAGGCTCGATTTTCGCTATAGCAGATTCTTCTTGCGCCAAATCATCAAGAATAGCGGATAAATTACCATTGCCCTCGTCAAAAGCTTGACGGGAAAAACCCAATATAGAAACCGGCACACCACGGTAATTAGCAATGGCATCTTCAACGCGTATCCAATCAATCTCGTCGATTCTATCACCCGCTTTTATTTCAATCCGCTTACGGTCTAAGGGGGTCAAGACATAAGGTGTTACTTCTTTTTGCTCTTCAATTTGAAGGGCTTGCTCTTGCGTGGGGCTAACTTCAATGTACAAGCTATCGTCAATCCACCCTACTTTTACCGATTGATCAACAACTGTCACAGGAGTACCCACGGGCACTTGAGGAAATAATTTTTTAACGTCTTCAGGGTACATGCGCATGCAACCACTACTGACGCGACGCCCAATACCATAAGGCTTGTTTGTCCCATGAATTAAATATTGCGGCCATCCCAGATATAATGCGTGTGTGCCCAATGGGTTTTCAGGCCCTGGCGGCACAGAAACGGGAAGAGTTGGGTCTTCTTCGCGCATTCTTTTTGTTGGGCGCCATGTTGGACCTTCTTTTTTACGGACAATTGTTGTGCTTCCTGTTGGCGTTTGTAAGCCATCACGTCCGATGCTTATAGGATATGTTTGCGGCGCTTCACCTGGATTTTTAAAATAATAAATCCGCATTTCGGCCAAATTAATAACCAAACCTTTGCGCGGCGCATCTGGCAAAATATGTTGCTTGGGCAATGTTATACGCGCCCCCGCCCCTGGTATCCACGCATCTAGCGTTGGGTTCGCGGCACGCACTTCTACAAATCCTAAGCCGTTATTGCGCGCCAGATGGATTAACGTGTCCTCAAAAACTGCTTTATGAATGATTGTTTCGCCAAAGTAATCTTTGTCATATGTCTTCGCTTGCGCCGTTATTGACAAAGGTGCAAACGCAACGAAGAGTGCAACTATCGTAAAAAAGCGTATCATTCTGCCATTCTTTCCTTAAAATTCTGCTCGACCTTGTCCATAAAAGCAGCAGTTGTCAAGAATTCTTGGTCTTTCCCCACCAAAAGCGCCAAATCCTTGGTCATATCGCCATTTTCAACTGTTTGAACACAAGCTTCCTCTAAACTCACCGCAAAATCAATGAGCGCTTTATTGTCGTCAAATTTGCCCCGATATTGAAGCCCACGCGTCCAAGCAAAAATAGATGCGATTGGATTTGTAGACGTTTCGTTTCCTTTTTGGTGTTCGCGGTAATGGCGTGTCACTGTACCATGTGCGGCTTCTGCCTCAACAGTTTTACCATCGGGCGTAAGTAAAACAGATGTCATTAAGCCCAACGATCCAAAGCCTTGCGCAACAATATCTGACTGCACGTCTCCATCATAATTTTTACACGCCCAGACAAAACCGCCTTTTGATTTAATCGCAAAAGCGACCATATCATCAATTAAGCGGTGCTCGTACCATAATTCCTGCGACTCAAACTCTGTTTTAAACTCAGCGTCAAAAACGGCTTGGAAAATCTCCATAAATTTTCCATCATATTGCTTTAAGATGGTATTTTTAGTTGAAAGATAAACAGGATAGCCTCGTTGCAGGCCATAATTAAAACAAGCGCGCGCAAAGCCACGAATACTCTCATCAACATTATACATGCCCATTGCCACGCCTGGTTCTTGGAAATCAAACACTTCCCAACTTTGCGCCGCGCCACCATCTTTTGGCTCAAACACCATTTTCAGCTTCCCTGCAGTTTCAATTTTTACGTCTGTCGCTTTATATTGATCGCCAAATGCATGACGCCCAATCACCATGGGTTGCTCCCAACCCGGCACGTATTTCGGGACATTTTTAGTCACAATAGGTTCACGAAAAACGGTGCCGCCCAATATGTTACGGATCGTACCGTTTGGAGAGCGCCACATTTTTTTAAGGCCAAATTCTTCCACGCGCCCTTCATCGGGTGTGATGGTCGCGCATTTAATACCGACTCCATGCTCTTTAATGGCATTGGCGGCATCTATGGTGATTTGGTCATCTGTCGCATCACGATTTTGAACAGAAAGGTCAAAATATTTAAGATCAATATCCAAATAAGGCATGATGAATTTTTCTTTAATCATCGCCCAGATAATCCGAGTCATCTCGTCCCCATCAATTTCAACAACGGGATTACCAACTTTTATTTTGCTCATCTATTCTCTCCTTTATGTCCTGCTTATTCGTGCGCCATCATAAAGAAGTTTCAAGTATTTTTAAATGCGTTGAGTATGTTATTTTACGGAGGCCGTTATTATGACCAAATCAAACAATATTTGCCTGCCCATTTTTAACATTTTTAAGAATTTCAATTTTGCCTTTTAGCTGTTTAATAAAAGCTTCTAATTTTTCACTTCGGGCAATTTCTTTTAAGCCATTTTGCGCGGGCGTGGTTGCAACAAATAACACGCGGTCACCGCCCAGCTTTCGTTTTTCGATAGTCACAAGCGGTGTTTTGCCCGCCTCCTCCCGAAACGAAATGTAATATTTCCCGTTCATATCCAAAAAGGAAAAATCCTTGAACAAGCCACTGTACACGTTCTGGCTGTATAGCTGAAAAATAGCGCCAAATTCGCGGCGCGTGTAGCCTATTTTCTGGTCATAAGGTGGTTTTATACTCATTAAACCCATTATACCTTATTTTTGGCTGGAAACAGTCATATTTTTGATTAGTATGAGGCTGATTTTAAAAATTAAAGAACAACATCTTTCGTGCCCATGCGTATGCAAGATCTAGCAAAACCGAAAGTTTAAAATATGTCGGATATATTTCGTGAAGTTGACGAAGCCATGCAACAAGATAAATGGCTGGCTATTTGGAAAGAATATGGCTCGACCATTATCACCGCCATTCTTATCTTAATTTTAAGCACAGCAGGTTTAACGGCTTATCGTAGTTGGGATTCATCACGCGATGCCGCGGAGACGCAAAAGCTTTTAGCCGCAATAGAAAGCGAAAATCCACAAGGCGCCTTGACCGAAGCCGTCAAAGACACCCGCAAAGATCATGCGGCAATTGGAAAAATGGTTGCGGCCTCTTTGTTGGTCGATGAAGGAAAATCAGCAGAAGCGGGAGAGATTTACAAAGACATTGCGACAACTAAATCTGCCCCTAAAAATTTAAGAAATTTATCGCGCATTCTTTACGCACAACAAGCAATGGAACAAGAAGGTGAAACAGACATTGATATTTTAAAACCGCTTTTGGCCGATGATAAAAGTCCGTGGATTTGGCATGCGCGCTTATTGGCCGCCAGCCATGCCGCACACCAAAAAAATGATTATGCTGAAGCATTAAAATATCTAAAAGACTTTAAAGATGCCAAAACAATTCCAACGTCCTTAAAACAACGCGGCGAAGCATTGGCGCATATCTATGGCTTAAAATTAGCCGCACAAAAAACACAAACAGAGGCTCAATGATAATGAAACCTTATTTTTACGCTCTATTACTCGTTCCATTTCTTTTAAACGCTTGCTCATTTTTTGACTCTGAACCAGAGGTTAAACCATTAGCAGGAGAGCGTATTTCTATCCTTGATTTACAACAAGAGCTGAAACCCAAAACGGGTATTAATGCCAGTGCTATTATTGAACTCCCCCCTGTCACATATAATAAAGAATGGCCCCAAGCTGGTGGTTATCCGCACCATGCCATGCAGAATTTGGCTTTAGGCGAGTCCGCGCAATTGGAGCTAATTTGGCGCACAGATATTGGCGGTGGCAGTAATGATGGCCTCCCTCTCATCACCCGTCCTGTTGTCGCGGAAGGCAAAATTTTCACCCTTGATACAAAATCAAAAGTACGGGCGTTCCATGACCAAACAGGTAAAGAAATTTGGAGCAGCTCTATTCGAGATTTAAAAGAAGATGACGCTGTAATTGGCGGTGGTATTTCTTATGCTGGCGGCGTGGTTTTTGCAACATCAGGCTATAACGAAGTCTTAGCGCTGAACCCAGCCAATGGTGAAATTTATTGGCGTACCCGTTTAAGTGGGGCAACCCGCGCCGCGCCGACCATCAAAAATAGCCGCGTTTTTGTTACCACATTAAACAATAATGTCATCGCCCTTGATGGGGCGAGCGGTAAGATCCTATGGGAGCATGAAGGCGTTGACGAGATGACTGGCTTGCTTGGCGCAGCAAGCCCAGCCGCTGATAATAATCTTGTTATTGCGGCATTATCCTCTGGCGATCTTGTTGCTTTACGCGTTGAAAATGGTTCTGTGGCTTGGGAAGACAGCCTTTCAAACAGCTTACGCCTTGGTGCAATGGCGGGTCTGTCCGATATTCGTGGCCTACCTGTGATAGCAGGCGATGTTGTCTTAGCCGTTAGTTTTGGCGGCAAAATGGTTGCTATAGACAAACGCACGGGATCACGTATATGGGCACGTGAAATCAGCAGCACAGAAACGCCATGGATGGCAGGAAACACCGTTTATGTTATGACCGCAGACAGCAATTTACTGGCATTAAATGCGATGAATGGCGACGTTTTATGGGTTAAATCCGTGCCGAAATACAAAGATCCTAAAGACCGTGAAGGCTTACTCACATGGGCAGGTCCCGTTATGGCAGGCAGTCGCTTGTTACTCGTCAATAATTATGGCCATGTTGCGGAATTTGATCCCCTTAGCGGCGCGATAATGACTAGCTGGCGGACAAAAAAATCAATAAATCTATCGCCTATTGTAGCCAATGGCGCATTATATTTTCTTGCGGATGATGCGACCTTGCTTGCCTATCGTTAATCCCGTATGACTTTAGTTTCAAGCCGTTTAGCTTTATTTGCCAACAGGCCATAGGCGGCGGTGCATATTTTTTAAATAGTTAAAGACCGACAAATTGATGTCAGGGAATACAGATAAATGACTTTTACAATCGCCATTGTTGGACGCCCTAACGTCGGGAAATCAACACTATTTAATAGACTCGCGAAGAAAAAATTGGCTATTGTTGATGATACCCCTGGTGTCACACGCGATTGGCGGGATGCCGAAGGATATTTATTCGATCAAAAAATCCGTATAATTGATACCGCAGGATTAGAAGAATCTTTCGATGATTCAATCGAAGGACGCATGCGCCGACAAACTGAAGATGGGATCGCGCAAGCCGATGCCGTTCTTTTCCTCATTGATGGCCGTGAAGGCGTCACCCCAATTGATGAACATTTTGCCGGTTGGCTTAGAAAACAATCCAGCCGAAAAAAAGGCAATAAACCAAAACCCGTTGTTTTGGCCGTCAATAAAGCAGAAACCGACAAAGCTGTCGCGAGTGGTATGGCAGAAGCTTATGGACTTGGTTTTGGCCAACCAATCCCTATTTCTTCTGCGCATGGCATTGGTATCGAAGATCTTTATCATGCGTTTGAACCTTACTTTCCCGAAGATGACGAAGAAATTGAAGATGGCCTCGATCAACTTCCCGATATTGAAAACCTCGATGATCTTGAAGGAAGTGAAGATTTTGACTTCGCCGCACTTGAAATCCAAGAAGATGACGAAGAAAAACCGATAAAGATAGCCATTGTTGGGCGTCCGAATGTAGGGAAATCAACGCTACTCAACGCCTTACTAGAAGAACATCGTGTTATGACAGGTCCCGAGGCAGGTATCACGCGCGATGCAATTGCTGTTGATTGGGAATATGACGGGCGTAAAATTAAGCTGGTGGATACAGCAGGCATGCGCCGTAAATCAAAGATTGATCACAACATTGAAAAAATGTCCGTAGAGGATAGTCTTCGCGCCATTCGTTTGGCGCAAGTTGTTGTACTTGTGATTGACGCTGAAAATATCTTAGAAAAGCAAGATTTGCAAATTGCTGATCACGTCCTGAGCGAAGGCCGCGCGCTTGTTCTCGCCATTAATAAATGGGACTTAATGAAACAAGAAGAAGACAAAAAAGAAACTCTCGCGCTAATTAATTACAAAATGGAAACCTCTTTAGGGCAAGTGCGCGATATACCATCGGTCAGTATTTCTGCGATTAAAAATCGTAACCTCGGTTTTCTCATGCAAACTATTTTGGACACCTACACGCTTTGGAATAAACGTGTGCCAACCGCAAAAATGAATAGATGGCTGGCAGCGCGCGAGAGTCAAAACCCTGCTCCGCTCTACGAAGGGCGCTCTAACCGTTTACGGTATATCACACAAATTAACATACGCCCGCCGACATTTGCTGTGTGGGTGTCACGGCCTAAATCATTACCCGAAACATATAAGCGTTATTTAATGAACGGATTGCGCGAAGATTTTGGCCTAAAAGGTATTCCTTTAAGGCTTTTAGTCAGAACAAGTAACAACCCATTCGGCAAAAAATAACCTTATATAACAGCGCGAGAGTTTCGTTCGCGTGGATTAAATTCAGGCCGTTTAGAACCAATCAACTTGTCTAAAGGGGGAATTTCTCCCGCGAAATTAAAATGCATAATATTTTTAAACTCTTCAACAGAGCCATTTGCGGCCCCTAGGGCATATAATGCCTTCGCCGCGGCCACCGCCTTACTCATCGTTAAGCCCTCAACAATATGATCTCCCATTCCCGCTAAAGATGTATTTATGACTCCGCCATGCACAAGGTTATTCACCAAAATGACCGGAGTAGCGCGCTTACCCATTTCGTGTAGATACTCAAAACCGTTATCTGAAAGTGCACTGAACCCACCATGTTGCGTGGTTGTTAGTAAAAGTGCGTCATATGGTATGCGCGCCACCATAGAAAATTGCTTGCCAAATGTTCCTATGCCATCATGACTATGTACTATTAGCGTCTCATCTATAGGGACACGCTTGAACATTCCCCATTGTCGCCCAGTACCGTCATCTCTGGCATAAGACAAATTCTCAATACGATAATTTTCCCCCGTTCTGGAATAATATCGCATAGTTCCATCAGGAAAAAGAGCGGCATCAACAGCATTTACAATCAAACCATCTGACAGAATCGATACATCGCTGCATTTATTCCCTGATTGCGCTTCAGTTACCAAATATAATAAGCCACGATTTAAGAAGCTTGCCGCGTCTGATATAGGACTTAAAAAAGAACCTTGGCCGTCACCAATCAAAATTGGCTTGTAGTTTCCCTGCAGAGAAAACGTCAAACTTGCCCCAACATAATCAGAATATGCCGCGCCACGTAAAATGAAAAAACCGTCATATTCATGATAATGACGCTCAATCGTTTCTGCGAGTAAATTACAATGATGTGGAGAACAAGAATTAACCCCCGTTAAATCATTACCAATCGAGACAAGATCATAAGAAAACTTGTTATCACTAATTCTACTAGCGGCGAACGTTTGAAATCCCTCAAAATCAGAATGATCGCTGTGAGTGCTTCGATGTGACGTGATCACGCCTCCTTGAGATATTATCAGAATTTTTTTCATATTACATATATAAACAAACAATAAATTATGTCAATAAAAGCTTGCTTGTACAAAATTTAGGAATCTATAAAGTTTGAACGCCTATATTTAGCATCAACGTCACACATCAAAGAGGAAATTATGGATATAAATTTAGAAGAATATATGGAACTCATTATCTATTGGGGGCTAAGGATTATCGGCGCCTTAATTATTCTTATCGTTGGTTGGCTTGTTGGCAGCTGGGTTCGAAGCCGTATCCAAAATGTAAAAAAATTAGATAAAACCATTGCGTCATTTTTGGGCAACTTGGCAAAATATATTATTCTTGCTGTCTCCCTCGTCGCTGTACTCGGGCAATTTGGCGTACAAACGGCAAGTTTACTCGCCGTTATGGGTGCTGCAGGCTTAGCCATCGGTTTGGCATTACAAGGAACATTAAGCAATGTTGCAGCGGGCACGATGTTGTTAATTTTACGCCCTTTTGGTGTCGGTGATTACGTTGAATTTTCAAGTACGGGTGGAACGGTGACTGCGCTCGGTTTATTCGGAACGGAATTAATCACAGTGGATAATAAATATGTGTTTGCCCCCAACAGCACCGTTTGGGGGAATGAAATTACAAATTATACCCGCAATAAACAACGCCGTCAGGACATTACAATCGGTGTCTCATATGGCAGTGACCTCAACAAAGCATTTAAGACAATTAATAATGTCTTGAAAAAAGAGGACCGCCTTGTTCAGACAACAGGAAAAGAGCCCATTATTGCCGTTGCCAATATGGGGGACTCTTCGGTCGATATTAAAGTGCGCATTTGGACAAAAACAGATGATTATTTTGTTGTGCAATGGGACTTGCTCAAAGCGATCAAAGAAGAGCTTGATAGGGACGGTATTGATATTCCATTCCCAACGCGCACATTAGAGATTGTCAATCCAGAAGCCTTGGTCAAAAGCTAAAGCTCAACAAGCTATACAACTTTATAAAAAATTTTTGTATCAGCCGTCTGAAAAGATGGCTGATAACCATTTCTAAGATAGAAATTTTCAGCAGAGCGCTTGCCTTCTTGGTTCTCATAAAGGTTGCTATTAGCTAAAATAATGGCTTTATAATTTGTGTCCTTCGTCTGCTTTTCTAAAAAATTCAAAAGGAAAGAACCAATATTTTTATTGCGCAGATCTGCTCTCACATAAATATTAGCTAACTCCAAAATATCCGGCGCAAAACGAGTTGTCACAGCAAGGCCGATAACTTCCTGATTATCCAAAGCGACAACACAAGGGTATGTTTCAAGCAAAATCTTTGGATCAGACATGGTCCGACCAGTTCCCTCAAGAAAAAGGCTCTGTACCTCTTTTTCTTGAGATAACAGAGCCTTTTGAATTTCTATTGGCATTTTAAACGCTTTGACGCTTATTTCTTAGGCTTCTTTGCTGTGCCTTTTTCTTTTGCTGCAGCACGTTTTGCATCGGCATCTTTACCTTTATGACGCGGGCCTTTAGTTTCAGCTTCAATGATATCAACTTTACCACCAGCTTTTTCAACCGCAGCAACCGCAGACTTTGTCGCACCTGCAATTTTCAACGTAACTTTTGTTTTCAACTCACCATTACCAAGCAAGCGAACACCATCACGTTTATGCTTGATAACTTTAGCTGACGCCAGAGCATCAACATCGATCGTGCCTTTGGCATCAATCATTTTCTTATCTAAGGCCTCTTGTAAACGTGCAAGCGATATAGTGGCGTATTTTTTACCAAAAATATTTGTAAAACCGCGTTTCGGCAAACGTTTATAAAGCGGCATTTGACCACCTTCATAACCGTTAATCGCTACACCTGAACGGGCTTTTTGACCTTTTTGACCAACACCACAGGTCTTGCCTTTACCTGACCCAAGACCACGACCAACACGTTTTGTGTTCTGCCGAGATCCTTGCTTTGGTTGTAAATCATTAATCTTCATAACTTTATTCCTTCTTTACTGAATTAGGCGGCTTCTTCAACTGTCACAAGGTGCGCAACTTTACGGATCATACCGCGAACACTTGGTGTATCTTCCAATGTCTTAGCACGTCCCATTTTATTCAAACCAAGACCGACCAATGTTGCACGTTGCGATGCTTCACGCGCAATGGGTGAGCTCGTTTGCCTAACAGTAATAGTTTTGCCTGATGTTTTCTTCTTTTCACTCATTCTCTTGCCTCAAAAATTTTGCTTTATATTCAAAAGCTGATTATTTTTTGGTTTCGTTTGTTTCGACATTTTTTTGACCATGTGCAGACTCACGTGCCGCAACAATGTCACTTACTTTTTTACCACGACGTGTCGCAATTTGACGTGGACTTTCCATCTTTTTTAAAGCCGCCAAAGTCGCGTTTACCATGTTATAAGGATTGGATGATCCAACCGCTTTTGCCACAACATCTTGAATGCCCAAGCAGTCAAAAACCGCACGCATCGGACCACCAGCAATGACACCCGTACCAACAGGCGCAGAGCGCATGATAACTTTTCCCGCACCAGAGCGACCTTTAACATCATGGTGAATTGTACGACCTTCACGTAAAGGAACACTGATCATCTTCTTCTTAGCTTGCTCAGTTGCCTTACGAATAGCTTCAGGAACTTCTTTGGCTTTACCATGTCCCGTACCAACCTGACCGCGACCATCACCAACAACGACAAGAGCAGCAAAACCGAAACGACGTCCACCTTTTACAACTTTGGCCACACGGTTAACCGCAACAAGCTTTTCGTGAAATTCTGATTCCTCACGATCTTGTTTATTCTGAAACTGTTGTTCTGGATTAGCCATTCTTAATTCCTTTAATTCCTAAAATCTTACCTTAAAATTGCTGATTAAAATTCAAGTCCGCCTTCGCGCGCACCATCAGCAATTGCTTTAATACGTCCGTGATAAACGAAACCACCGCGATCGAACTGAACTTTCTTAACGCCAGCTTTTGTCGCGCGCTCACCAATTAATTTTCCAACAGCAGAAGCAGCCTCAACTGTATGGCCCGCTTTCACCTTGGCATCTTTTTCCATTGAAGAAGCAGAAGCCAGAGTCACGCCATTGATATCATCAATAATTTGCGCATAAATCTGCTTATTTGTACGGTGCACACTTAAACGCGGACGAATTTCACGTGTCGCATTTTGGTTAATATTAACACGACGTAACTTGGAACGTGTTCCCATCTTACGACGCTGAAATGGTGTTTTTCTTTTATCTGTCATAGTCTTTTCCTACATTTACCAGTTCCCCACCTTCGCGGGGATGACGCAAAGGCGCCCGTTATTTCTTCTTACCTTCTTTACGCATGACATATTCGCCATCGTAACGGATACCCTTACCTTTATATGGCTCAGGTGGCTTAAATCCACGAATTTTTGCTGCAACCTGACCGACAAGCTGTTTATCAATACCAGAGACAGCAATCTTCGTTTGATCTTCAACAGCAACTGTCACACCTTGCGGAATGTCGTAACGCACTTCATGCGAAAAACCAAGTTGCATGACGATAGTATTACCTTGCATTTGTGCACGAAGACCAACCCCTTGGATTTCTAATTTTTTCTCGAAACCATTCGTAACACCTTCAACAATGTTATGCACCAAAGTACGCATTGTTGGATAAAGCTTCTTGGCATGAAGGGATTGTGTGCGCGGTGCAAACACCACTTTACCATCTTCCATTTTCACAGAAACATCATCATGGATACGAATGGATAATTCACCCTTTGATCCTTTGGCTTTTACGTCCTGACCATTCACATCCATTGTGACGCCTTCAGGCACTTCAACCGGTTTTTTACCAATACGAGACATTGTTTTCTTCCTTATTTCAACATATCAAGCCTTAGTAGACTTGACACAGAACCTCTCCACCAACGTTTTCATTACGTGCCTTGTAATCAGGCATCACACCACGTGGCGTTGAGATAACCTTGATACCTAGGCCGTTTTGGAACGGCTCCAAATCTTTAATTTTTGAATAAACACGTCGCCCTGGCTTTGATACACGCTTTAACTCACGAATAACAGGTGTGCCTTCATCATATTTAAGTTCAATATTCAAAAACTTTTTGTTACCCGCGCGTTCTTCAACAGAATAACCGCGAATATAACCTTCTGCTTGTAACACATCACATACAGATTTACGCACGTTCGAAAACGGACATTCTACTGCGGGGTGATTTGCACGTTGACCATTACGAATGCGTGTCAACATATCTCCTAAAGGATCACTCATAGACATTTTAATATATCCTCTTCTAAAACTTTCTTACCAGCTTGACTTCACAACACCCGGCAATTCGCCACGTGATGCCAAGTTACGTACCGCAATACGTGATAGTTTAAACTTACGGTAAACAGCGTGCGGGCGCCCAGTCAGTGCGCAACGGTTAACCTGACGAATTTTCGCCGAATTCTTTGGCAATTCAGACAAAGCCAAAACAGCGGCAAAGCGTTCTTCCATGCCAACATTCTTGTCTTTAATAATAGCCTTTAAAGCAGCACGCTTTTTGGCATATTTGCCCGCCAGCTTGCGACGCTTTTTATCTTTATGTACTGCACTAACCTTTGCCATTTTCCAAAATGCTCCTTATTGATAGCTTAGTTCTTAAAAGGCATATCAAAGCCTTTAAGTAATTCTTTTGCTTCATCATCATTTGCAGCTGTTGTACAAATAATAATGTCCATTCCACGAATCTTGTCGACCTTGTCATATTCAATCTCTGGAAAGATAATATGTTCCTTAACACCCATGGCGTAGTTTCCCTGACCATCAAAGCTTTTACCATTGATGCCGCGGAAGTCACGAACACGTGGCAACGCAATTGTTACTAAACGGTCCAAAAATTCATACATACGCGCACCGCGAAGCGTAACCTTACAACCAAGATCCATACCTTCACGTACTTTAAAGGAAGCGTTAGATTTTTTGGCTTTTGTAATCACGGGTTTTTGACCTGCAATGAGCGCCAAATCAGCAGCAGCACTATCAACGGCCTTACGATCCGTCGTTGCTTCTGTTACGCCCATGTTAATAACAATTTTTTCCAACTTGGGAATCTGCATGTCATTCTTAAAGCCATATTTTTCTTTTAAAGCTTCACGGATAACGTCCGCGTAACGCTTTTGCATGCGAGTCTGCTCGCCTGCTTTATTCTGTTTTTTATCTGCTGCACTCATCGCTCTATTCCTTAAACTTCTTCGCCTGATTTACGCGCAATACGTGTTTTAGTACCATCTTTAGCTACTTTAAAGCCCACGCGTGTCGCGTTACCGTCTTTATTAACCAAAGAGACATTAGAAACATGGATCGACAGTTCTTTTTGTTCAATACCGCCCGCGCTAATTTGTGTTGGCTTTGTGTGTTTTTTAACAACATTAACGCCCTGAACTATAACGCGGGACTTAGCCGGCATTGTTTTTAAAACTTCACCTTTTTTGCCTTTGTCCTTGCCAGTATTAACGATGACCGTGTCACCCTTTTTAATTTTCATTTTTGCTTGTGTCATGACTATAGCACCTCTCCGGCAAGTGAAATAATTTTCATATAGCCTTTACCGCGTAATTCACGTGTAACTGGGCCAAAAATACGTGTTCCAACCGGTTCACCATTTGCGCTGATAAGAACACAGGCATTTGTATCAAAGCGAATTTTTTCACCGCTGTGACGTTGTAAACCGTGACGCGAACGCACGATAACTGCCTTATGAACCGCCCCTTTTTTAACACGGCCGCGCGGAATAGCTTCTTTCACAGAA
Organism: uncultured Alphaproteobacteria bacterium; assembly: GCA_937923625.1. GTDB lineage: Bacteria > Pseudomonadota > Alphaproteobacteria > Micavibrionales > Micavibrionaceae. Next base: position 6,286 of record CALDTV010000015.1, on the reverse strand, counting down.
ACCACAACCACATCACCAATGTTCGCTGTGCGGCGGTGAGAACCGCCAAGCACTTTGATACACTCAACGCGACGCGCACCTGAGTTATCAGCGACTTCCATATTTGATTGCATTTGTATCATAACGATTCTCTACTTCTTAATTTAATTCTAAATCTTATTTTTTATTTATTTCTTTGCTGACTTTTTAGCAGCCTTTTTCGTCGACGCTTTTTTAACTGGCGCCTTCTTTGCTTGCGTTTTTGGCGCCGCTTTTTTCTCTGCCTGTGTTGGTGCAGCCGCACCGTCTTTTACCACAGTCCAACTTTTACGCTTTGAGATTGGCGCGCATTCGATAATTTGAATCAGCTCACCCTCTTTAACGCTGTTGCTTTCATCATGCGCCGCATATTTAGAGGAACGCTTGATATATTTTTTATATTTTGGATGCATGAACTGACGCTCAACAAGAACCGTAACGGTCTTATCCATTTTGTCACTCACAACTCTACCTTCTAAAACGCGGCGTGGCATATATCTCTCCTAAATTCCCTTAAGCTGCTTTCGATGCGGCTTGTTGACTCATCATTGTCTTCAACCGTGCAATATCACGGCGAAGTTTGCGCATTTGCGACGTATTCTCTAGCTGTCCACCAGAAAGTTGAAAGCGTAAATTAAACTGCTCTTTTCTCTTTTCCAGCAACATTTTTTTCAGCTCATCTGCTGATTTACCTTTAAGCTCTTCTGCTTTCATAACCTTATCTCCAATTACTCGCCAGTACGTGTGACGAATTTTGTTTTAATCGGCAATTTCATTGCCGCTAATTCCATTGCTTCGCGCGCTAAAGTCGGATCAACACCATCCAATTCAAACATAATACGCCCTGGCTTCACGCGCGCCGCCCAATATTCAACTGAGCCTTTACCCTTACCTTGACGCACTTCAAGTGGCTTTTTTGACACAGGGACATCTGGAAAAATACGAATAAAAACCTTACCTTGACGTCTAATGTGACGCGTAATCGCACGACGTGCCGCTTCAATTTGACGCGCTGTAATACGGTTTGGGCTCATTGCTTTCAAACCGCAAGACCCAAAAGTCAACGTCGTACCGCCTTTGGCATTACCATGAATACGGCCTTTATGCGCTTTTCTAAATTTTGTCTTTTTTGGTTGTAACATCGTCTTATACCGTTGTTTATTTTAAATTTCAATAATTATGCAAATATTTTTAAATGCGCAAATTAGCGTCTGTTATTGTTTCCACCAGGGCCAGCCTGAGCCTGTTCCATTTTCTTATCACGCGCCATTGGGTCATGTTCCATCACATCACCCTTATAAAGCCAAACCTTCACACCAATAATACCGTATGTTGTTAATGCTTCAGCAAAGCCATAATCCATATCCGCACGTAACGTATGAAGTGGCACACGTCCTTCGCGATACCATTCAGTACGCGCGATATCCGCGCCCCCCAAACGACCCGCAACATTAATCCGAATACCAAGTGACCCCATACGCAAAGCATTTTGTACCGCACGTTTCATTGCGCGACGGAAAGATACGCGGCGCTCAAGCTGTTGACAAACACCTTCTGCAACCAATTGCGCATCAAGATCAGGCTTACGTATTTCAACAATGTTCAAAGCAACATCATTACCTGCAATCGCCGATAACTCACGACGCAGAGTTTCAATATCAGCACCTTTTTTCCCAATAATAACACCTGGGCGCGCTGTATAAACAGTAACACGCGTATTTTTTGCCGCACGCTCAATCACAACCTTTGAAATACCAGCTGCTTTCAATTTTGTTTCTACGTACTTGCGTAGTTTAAGATCCTGAACAAGCTTATCCGCATAATTGCGATCATCAAACCATCTTGAATCCCATGTGCGGTTGATACCGACACGAATACCTATTGGATTAACCTTCTGACCCATCTTAACTGCTCCTAGTCTTTCTTGTCTGTACTTTTAGCAGATTTTTTTGCTGCTTTTTTAGTTGATGTTTTCTTTGCCACTGCTTTTTTCGCAGGAGATTTCTTCGCTTCTTCTTTAAATGTCTCTTCCTTTAAAGCGCCCTTCGTCACATCAACTTTCTTAGCTGGTGCTTTTTTAGTATTACTCGTTGCTGCGTCTTCACGCTCACGCACAATAACAGTTAAGCGACTGAAAGGTTTTAAAATCTTCGCGGCACGTCCGCGCGCACGTGCGCGAAAGCGTTTCATTGTAATTGATTTACCGACATAAGCTTCAGACACATATAAGCGATCAACATCCAAACCGTGGTTGTTTTCAGCATTCGCAATAGCAGATTGAAGAACTTTGCGCACATCTTCAGAAATACGGCGGCTGTTAAATTCCAAATCGACCAGAGCTCTCCCCGCAGCTTTACCACGAATTGTCTGGCAAACCAGATTCAACTTTTGTGGACTTGTACGAAGAACTCTCGCCATTGCCATGGCTTCGTTGTCTTTTACACGTCTCTCGTTAGCTTTCTGTCCCATTTTTCTTACTTTCTCTGCCTAAAGCAATCTTAAATCCGCTAAGGCCTCGTTAATCTACTATCTTATTTTTTCTTATCCGCTTGGTGACCGTTATAAGTACGTGTCGGTGAAAATTCGCCCAACTTATGTCCAATCATGTTATCCGTCACCAAAACAGGGATAAATTTGTTCCCATTATGTACACCAAAAGTCAAACCAACCATTTGCGGCAAAATCGTTGAACGACGTGACCAAGTCTTGATCACACCTTTAATTGTACCTTCTTTGGCCTGCTCCACCTTTTTCAAAAGATGACGGTCAACAAATGGACCTTTCCAAACACTTCTAGTCATTATCTAATCCTCTTACTTCTTCTTACGACGGCGAATAATATATTGATCCGTCGATTTATTCTTACGTGTCTTATACCCTTTTGTTGGCACACCTGAATAAGAAACAGGGTGACGTCCACCAGATGTACGGCCTTCACCACCACCATGTGGGTGATCAACTGGGTTCATAACAACACCACGAACAGTTGGGCGAACACCCATCCAACGTTTACGACCCGCTTTACCTAAATTCGTATTCATGTGATCTGGATTTGATACCGCACCGACAGAAGCAATACATTCTTGACGGATTTTGCGGACCTCACCAGAAGCCAACTTCACCTGTGCATATCCTTGGTCACGACCAACAAGCTGCGCGTAAGTGCCAGCAGAACGACACATTTGACCACCTTTGCCAGGCTTCATTTCAATATTGTGAATGATTGTCCCGATAGGCATACCCTTTAACGGCATGGCATTACCAGGTTTAATATCAACTTTTTCACCTGCGATAACTTTATCACCTTCACCTAGGCGCTGTGGCGCCAGAATATATGCTTTCTCACCATCAGGATACTGAACCAACGCAATAAAAGCCGTACGGTTTGGGTCATACTCCAGACGCAGAACAGTCGCCTCAACATCAAACTTGTTACGCTTCCAGTCAATAACACGGTATTTTTGCTTGTGACCGCCACCTTTGTGACGACAAGTAATACGCCCAGTGTTGTTACGACCACCATTCTTCTTTTTACCCTCAAGCAACGTCTTTTCGGGCGAACCTTTGTGCAAAGCCGAACGATCTACCGTCACAAGGGCACGAAGGCCTGCGGAACGTGGTTTATATTTTTTTAAAGCCATAATCTATATCCTTTGCTCATTTTCGGCGAAGCCGCCATAATTTAAATTCTTATATTAAACGCCCGCACCCATATCAATGGTTTGGCCGCTTTTTAATGTTACAATCGCTTTTTTCTGATCACCACGAAAAGCTTGAATACCTTTAAAGCGTTTCGTTTTACCTTTTTGAACAGATGTATTCACACGCGTCACATCAACCTTAAATAAAGTCTCAATCGCAGTTCTAATACGCGGCTTCGTTGCATCAAGAGGCACACGAAATGTCACCTGACCAAATGCCGCACCATTCGCAGATTTTTCTGTAACAACTGGGTGGCGAATGATTTCATACATCCACTCAGCGATTTCAACTTTTTCTTTTTTTATCGTTTTTTTCTGGGCAGCCATTGTTCTTATCCTTTAAGTCTTGTCGTCAAATCTGCTACAGCATCTTTGGTCAATACCAAAACATCACGACGCATGATGTCATAAACATTTGCTCCTTGTGATGGCAGCACATCAATATGCTTAATGTTAGATGTAGCGCGAGCAAAATTGGGATCGATCTCTTTTCCGCCAACAATAATAGCAGAATCAACACCCATTTTTTTCAACGCAGCAACCATTGGCTTTGTCTTATGATCCTTAGACACTGCCGCGTCAAGAATAATCAACTTGCCCTCTGCTGCTTTCGCAGACAAAACAGTTTTCATCGCATTTTGACGAACACGTTTTGGTAAAGCCGTCGCATGTGAACGAACCCGCGGCCCATGAACGACACCACCACCACGATCAATATTACGTTTCAGATCACCCGCACGCGCACGACCCGTACCTTTTTGTGCGTGTGGCTTTTTACCCGTACCAGAAACTTCATGACGTTCTTTTGTTTTTGCATTACCGCCACGGCGTTTATCAAGCTGATAAACAACCATCTGATGAATAACATCAGGACGCACTTCAACACCAAAAACAGCATCATCTAAATCAATGTCGCCAGCGGCTTTATTTTCAATTGTCTTTACAGCGAGTTTCATTATTCCGCTCCCTCATTCTTAGCTTCTTCATTCACTTCCGAAGCAGGCGCATCATTCGCCGCAGCCCCCTCTTTAACACCAAGAGGCTTCGGCGCATCGTCAGGGGCCTTACGTTTAACAGCATCCGTCACGTAAACCCAACCAGATTTTGGCCCAGGAACAGAGCCCTTAACCAAGATTAAATTATCTTCTAAATCAATAGCAGCCACTTCAAGATTTTGTGTCGTCACACGAACATTACCCATTTGACCTGCCATTTTCTTACCCTTGAAAACCTTACCTGGATCTTGACACTGTCCAGTCGAGCCCAAAGCGCGGTGAGAAACCGAAACACCGTGTGTTGCGCGCATACCGCCAAAGTTATGGCGTTTAATACCGCCTTGAAAGCCTTTACCCTTTGATGTCGCACAAACATCAACTTTTTGACCTTCGATAAAATGATTAGCACCAACTTCAGAACCAACTTCCGCTAAGTTTTGTGCATCGACACGAAACTCAGCAACTTTTTTCTTCGGCTCTACTTTTGCAGCAGCGTAGACGCCGCGCATTGCTTTTGAAACACGCTTTACCTTGGCTGTTCCTGCCCCAAGCTGAACAGCAGAATAACCATTTTTTTCCTCGGTCATAACGCCAGTAACCTGACAATTATCAATTTTCAACACTGTCACAGGAACTTGACGACCATCTTCTGTGAAGATTCTCGTCATTCCTTCTTTACGTGCAATTACACCGGTTCTCATTTTCTTTTTCCTTCTAGAGGGTGACTTTTAAACTATAAATCCACCGTAGTTCCTTCGCATCATGCGAAGAATGTTGTCATCTTATTTAAGCGGCCACCTGACCAATTTTAATTTCAACATCAACACCCGCAGCCAAATCTAACTTCATTAACGCATCCACAGTTTGCGGCGTCGGATCAACAATATCTATCAAACGCTTATGCGTGCGCATTTCAAAGTGCTCCATCGAATTTTTATTAACGTGAGGCGAACGTAAAACAGTAAAACGTTCCTTGCGTGTTGGAAGCGGAATTGGGCCACGAACACCTGCGCCCGTGCGTTTAGCTGTCCCCACAATCTCACCCGTCGACGTATCTAAGATACGATGGTCAAAAGCCTTCAGGCGAATTCTTATTGTTTGTGCTTCCATATCTATCCTGTTTAACCCAAAAAATATTGGCTAAACCCTTTCCGCTATATTCATTTTTTTCAAAAACGCCCGACCGATAACAAATCGGTCGCACCTTATAATCTTAATAAACCATTTAAGCAACCATTTAATTCAAAATTTGAATGTATTTTTGACACATCCAATCTTGAAAAAAATGCCTACTCAATAATTTTAGCCACAACGCCGGCGCCGACTGTACGGCCGCCTTCGCGGATAGCGAAGCGTAGGCCCTCATTCATCGCGATTGGCGCAATTAACTTCACTGAGAAGTTACAGTTATCGCCCGGCATCACCATTTCTGTGCCTTCAGGAAGGATCACTTCGCCTGTGACGTCTGTTGTTCTAAAGTAGAATTGTGGACGGTAATTAGCGAAGAATGGCGTGTGACGGCCCCCTTCATCTTTAGACAAGATATAAGCTTCCGCTGTAAATTGTGTGTGC
>CALDTV010000014.1 GCA_937923625.1 uncultured Alphaproteobacteria bacterium | reverse complement strand
ATTCAATAATTTTCTGCCTTAAAGCATCAATTCGCGGCTGTTTTATGCCTAAAATCCCGATTTCTTCTTCAAAAACATCAAAAATCGCGGGATGATTTATTATTGCCGCTAATAATTTGTTTTCTTCGCCCATAAAACGTGGACGTTTGATGCTGACAATTCCCTGATTTTGCGCCGCGTCATTCTTCCCAAAAGGTTTTTTGAATTTACCGCCATAATTTGACCGTGGCGTATAAACTTGCGCGAAGGCCTTGTTAACCTTTTCCCGAAAAGCTTGCTTATAATAATGCTGCACTTCCCGATCTGGAATTTTAAGCGCTTCGCCCTCTAATGTCTTGGAAAGGCCTGCCCGCGCCTCTGGTGTATCAAATTTTTCACCCGTTGTGTGATACGTCCATAAAAATTCCACCAGCGGCATAGCGGCATCAATAATCGCGGCAAAGGCCTCTTTGCCCGCCCCATTGATTAAGCTGTCTGGGTCTTGCCCATCAGGCAGAAAAGCAAAACGGGCGGAATGATTGGCCTTTAACAGCGGCAAAATCCGCTCACACGCCCGCGCTGCGGCACGCCGCCCTGCATCATCCCCATCAAAACAAAGGATTGGCACTTTGTTATTTTGTGGGATCATCTTCCAAAGCACCATGATTTGATCTTCCGTCAACGCCGTGCCCATTGGCGCCATTGCCCCATCAAAGCCCGCTTTCACGCAAGCCATAACATCAACATATCCTTCAACCACAATCAGCGGCTTATCATCCAGCGCCGCTTGGCGTGCGCGCGGCTCCCCATAAAGCATTCCACCTTTATTAAACAGTGGCGTTTCGGAGGAGTTCATATATTTGGCAGGAACATAATCCCCCGTTTCAGGCGGTCGCAAATGGTCAGGCAGTATCCGCCCACCAAACGCAATCACACGTCCGCGGCGATCTGGCACAGGGAACATTATACGCTCACGGAAAAACGCATAAGGCTCGCGCCCATTATTTCCCGCACGCAAGACGCCTGCCTCAATCATTTGCGCATCATCATAGCCCTTGGCTTGCATGGCTTTGCGCATTGCCTGCCTATCAGCGGGCGCATAACCAATGCGAAAATTATTCAGCTGTTCTTCGGTATTTCCGCGCTCCGTAATATAACGATAAGCCACCCTATTTTCTGGCGCACGCAACTGTGTCTCCATCCAGCGCGTTACATCTTCCATCAAGGAATGCAGCGTTTTTTGTACTTCTGCGCGTTTGATGTCCTGTGGCGTTTGTTCTGGCACTGCCAAGCCCGCTTCGCTCGCCAGCTCCTTTATCGCATCAATAAAGGATAGATTCCCTTGCTGCATGGTATAGCCAATGACATCCCCATGCGCCCCACAGCCAAAGCAGTGATAAAATTGCTTGTCGTCATTCACGTAAAAAGAAGGCGTCTTTTCATTGTGAAACGGGCAACAACCTTTAAATTCGCGCCCCGCCCGCGCCAAACGCACGCTCCGCCCGATAATATCGGACAACGTCAGCCGATTCCTCAGCTCCTCCTTAAATCGCGGTGGGATGGTCATGTATTATGTTTTAGCTGACATGGATAAGAATGCCAATAATTTTATATTGACATAATAACTTCACTTAATTTATATTATATGTCTATATCACAGGCATAAAAATAAAATGGACTTAGACGACAGAATTGATCACGTCAGATCGCTTTCGCGGCTTTTTGGACAATCCCCAGAACAAAAGACAAAGGCGCAAAAAGACAAGCTTCGCCTAAGAAAGGAAATCGAAGCGCGAGAGATATCCGAAGCAATAGACAAAATGGATTTATCTCCACTTCCGCCTTTAGCGTCACCAGATAGCGACACCGAAGTCTTAGAATTTTTAAATACATCCACGACCTTATTTAAGGCTGAAAATGAGATTTGCCCATCTATCAAGGCGGCTTATCAAGCCGCCTTACTTCAAGGTGGCTGTGCCGATGAAGTGAGCTATTTCGAAACAGAATTTGGCAAACAAGCTATGAAATGCTCTTATGCTTTTGATCAAACACCTGCCTTTGGCAGCATAAATTTTCCTTCCGTTAATCTAGACACAGCAGAAAATAGGCTTGCCGCTCAACAAGGTTTTATGTTTGAAGCATATGATAGAAAGACTCATGGCTTCATGATCCAACCTCCAGAGGCTGAAACAAAAAACGATACAAATTACGCAAATATTTTAAGCCAACATTTATCGATTTTACCTCCCAAGCAAGAGCGTATCATCAGAATGCGCTATGGCATCAAAGTAAATAGACATAGCTGGCAAGAGATTGCCGATAGATTAGACATGACCGTTGGTGCCGCCACGATGGCACGAGATAGTGCTTTTAAGAAATTAAATCGATCTCTTAAAGCGCCCAACCTGTAGCAAAAAAAAGAAGCCTATCGGCTTCTTTCTAAAATACTATGTGCAGGGGTAAAAACCTCTAGGACAATTCGGCTGCGGCAAAGGCGTTGGATAAATAGGTCCTGAAGGCTTAGGCCCCGATGGCTTTGGGATACGAGGGTCTGGCCTCGGCATATGTGGCTTCGGCGGGCCTGTTTGCGATTGCGCGATAACGTCTGCAGGCATTGGTGCCGCTGAAGCAAATGCAGGCGAGAGCATGCCTGCTAAAAAAACTAACGGCGCACAAGCCTTAAAAAAACTATTATTCATAACTTAATCCTTTTTAATTTGAACTTTTTATACTCAATGAAGAATAGTTACGTCAATGTTTTTTTCATATTATACAGACACAAATGCTTTCACCTTCGATCAGCACCAAAAGATGGAACAAATTCTCTTTGCGCAGGCATAGGAGAAGCCATTTCAGATTTTAAGAACGTCTCTAATTTATCAAATATTACCTTTAAGTCTTCAAATCTCTCTCTTGTTTCTTGAGCCTCATCAGGAGAGTCTATTATCTGCTCTAAAGGACCATTCAAGGCAGCAGCAAAAACAAAGCCTGACATCTTTCTGTTGAATCTCTCTAACTGGCGCACTGATGGATCAGTAGTTCCTATAACTGCTTGAAAAGCAGCATCTCTAATTCTTTTTTTATCCCACCACTCTGGAAAAGTACTCTCACCCGGCACACATAAATTACGCCTCATTTCAATTGGAATCTCTACTTCTAAAAGATCAAGCATACTTCTAACAACGGTGTTACTATTATGCGTGAGCAGATGGTAATTTTCTTTTTGCAAGTTACGATAAATTGAATAGAGCAAAACATCGGCGTATGCGGTTTCAATTTCTTTTTCGGTCCCTGCAATGATGTCTGCTTTAAAGACGGCCTCTTTTTTGAAATAATTGAAGAATTTCTGACTGCGGTTAATACTGTTTAAAGTTAGCACAACGAGCGTGTCATCGGGGTCCCATATAGCTTTTGGAGAAGTATTATCACCTTGGTCTAACGATGCCCCCTCAACCTTATAATAAGTTCTTTTGGCCTTATCACCAAATTCTATATGCATGTGATGGCAGCCAAGAAAAACTGGCCACGCGCCAACCGTTATGAAATTATCAGCGCCACTGTCAAGAATTTCTTGCGGCGTAAAATCGATTGGCGCAGGCGTGGTGTCGTTCGCAAGGGCAGGCGCAACACCAAGGAGACCGCTTATCACTGTAAATATTCGCTTAAAATCATTCATCACGCACACTCAATTTATGAGTTATGTATAATAAAGATTTTAACCTACTTTGTCAAGATTTAACCCGCCAGCTTCGCCTTAACCGCGCCGCCAGCTTTTGCCATATCTAGCTGACCTGCATATTTCTCTTTCAGCGCGTTCATCACTTTACCCATGTCTTTGATGTTATCCGCCCCTGTCTCTCTGACAATTTCATCAACGGCGGCGGCCATTTCGGCTTCGGACATTTGTTGCGGCAAAAAGTCCTCAATGACCTTGATCTCCGCCTCTTCACGCTCGGCTAATTCGGCGCGGCCATTATCCTTATAGGTTTTGGCTGATTCTTGGCGTTGTTTCACCATGGATTGTAGCAAAGATAAAATTTCACCATCAGAAATCCCCTGCGCGTTGCCATTGCCCCGCGCCAAAATGTCACGATCC
>CALDTV010000013.1 GCA_937923625.1 uncultured Alphaproteobacteria bacterium | reverse complement strand
TCGAACCGCCTCTTTAATGCGCTTTTTCGCCACTTTAATGTAATCATCCTCACGTTCAATTCCAATGAAATCACGCCCCAATTTCTTCGCTACCGCGCCCGTTGTACCCGTCCCAAAGAACGGATCAAGCACCACATCGCCGGGTTTGCTTGAGGATAAAATCACACGGTGGAGAAGGGCTTCTGGCTTTTGTGTAGGGTGCGCCTTATCACCATTTTCATCTTTTAAACGCTCACCACCCGTACAAAGCGGAATGAACCAATCAGAGCGCATTTGAAGGTCTTCATTCAATGCTTTCATGGAATCATAATTGAACGTATATTTCGATTTTTCGGACTTCGCCGCCCAAATCATGGTTTCGTGCGCGTTGGTAAAACGCCGCCCACGAAAATTTGGCATCGGGTTAGATTTACGCCAGATCACATCATTGAGAATCCAATAGCCCAAATCCTGCAAAATCGCGCCAAGGCGGAAAATATTGTGATAGGAGCCAATCACCCAAATGCCGCCATCATCTTTTAAAGTCTCCCGCGCCGCTGCCAACCATTCACGGGTAAAATCATCATAAACTTTCAGGCTATCAAACTGATCCCAATGGTCGTCACACGCATCCACCTTGCTGTTATTCGGGCGGTGCAAATCACCGCCAAGCTGTAAATTATAAGGTGGATCGGCAAAAATCAGGTCAACTGACCCCTTCGGCGTGGCTTTCAGCACTTCGATGCAATCACCTTTGGTGATCTCATTAATTTTGGGTGCTTTAACTTTTTTGCGACTCATGTGGATAACCCTTCAAATAAATATGTAATAAGCTGTGTATAAATTGAAGAATCAACATGAATCATTACCGATTCGCCGTCAAGCATTAATGTAAAAAATTGTTTAGAGTCAGGAGTCTAGCGTTGTTAAATCAACCAATTATTTAACTTTTTCTACATCTCATCGCATTTTAAAATAGATACCTGCTTTCGCAGGCTTATGAGGAGGAAGGAGTATCTCTATTTAATCGTCATTGCGAGCGAAGCGAAGCAATCCAGAATGGAGCTACCTGACTCTTGATTGCCGCACTCGCTACGCTCCCTCGCAATGACGATTAGGCGATGAGTTTTTTACAAGGCGCAAAAGAGAGGCGATGAAACGGCGTCAAACCATGGCTTTGCAAGCCTTCCATATGTGCTTTTGTGCCGTATCCTGCATTGCGATCCCACGCATAATGCGGATATTCTTCATGAAGCTTTGTCATGAGACGATCTCGCGTCAACTTCGCCAAAATAGACGCCGCCCCAATTGACAGCGACAAGCTATCACCTTTGATGACTGTTTGCGTTTCACATGGAATATCAGGCGCAAATTTCCCATCGATTAACGCCATCATCTTACTGTCCCCCTTCGGCTTGACCTTAAGATCACCTATATTGACTTGCGATGCTTCGATCACGTCAAGGCATGACATCATAGAGGCGTAAGCGCGCTTCATCGCCAGCAATGTCGCGTGGTGTATGTTCAGCTGGTCTATCTCTTGGCAGGTGACTTCTCCAAGACCGTAAAAACATAGCTCTTTGATCGGCTCGAACAACTTTTCGCGTTTAATAGCCGAAATCTTCTTACTATCTGTAATTTGCGCCCAAATGGTATTGTCGAGATTTTCTTCTGGAATAAACACACAAGCAGACACCACAGGCCCGGCCAAAGGCCCACGCCCAACTTCATCGATGCCGCAAATGGGAGCATTAAATTGTTGATCAAAATTCATTTAGATATTATATAATTTAAGCATATTATGTCTAGACATCCTTTGCATCGCGTACCCAACCTTCGAGCGGAAAGAATACTTCCGTCGCAAGAAACTAAAAAATTAGCACGCAACTTGAGTGCTGGTGTTTTGATGAATATTTTCTCAAGAGTTCCACAAGACAAGGTAACAAATAAAATTTTAGCTGTAGGCACAACAGCATATTTAGTCGACGCTTGGAGTCCTCTACCTATAGGAGAAACAATTTTATGCACTTCTTTTGCAATAGCCTCCCTTCGAGGAAAACTTCTAAATTCAAAAAACAGCAAAGCTTATAATCAAGAAATTCTTAGGCAAACTATAAGATTGCTATCTTCTAACCCAAACTCTTACTCACCAACTCAAAAACATTTGGGGAGAGATTGTCGATTTTGAGGATATCCTCCAATGCCGCTTTCATTTTTTTCTGACGATCAGGGGTATAACGTTTCCATTCGCGCAAAGGCGTCACCATGCGCGCCGCGATTTGTGGGTTGATAGTGTTCAGCTCAATAATCGCGTTTTTCAAGAAATCGTATCCTTCGCCGCTAGGGTCGTGGAACTTTACGGGATTATTCATCGCGAACGCCCCATATAATGACCGCACGCGGTTGGGGTTGGTCATGGAAAAATCATCATGATTTTTAAGAGCTTCCAATTGCTCAAAAACATCATCGCGATTGGCGGAAGCCTGTACGCCAAACCATTTATCCATCACCAACAAATAATCTTTAAAGCGGTCATAAAAATCAGTTAAAATCGCTTCACGATCCGCATTTTTATTCGGCATCAACGCCCCAAGCGCCGCCATCAGATCGGTCATATTATCTGCTGTCTCATAATGCTCTGTCGCCAGCTTCGCACAGCCCGTACCGTTGGTTGTCGTTAATAATCCCAACGCTGTATTGCGCAGGGCGCGGCGTCCCATGGCTTCTGGCGTGATGCTGAACTCACCGTCATCTGTATTGGCTTGATAAATTTTATTGAGCGCTGATTTTTGCTCGCGTTTTATCGCGGCCTGAATCGTATCACGCGCTTTTGAAATTGCTGTTGGGTCAACAACATCTTGTTTTTGGGCAATTTCAGACAAGCTCGGAAGGCTCAACGCCCGCGCCATCAGCGCCTTATCGCTATTCACATCTTCGGCTTTTTCAACCAAGGCGGCAACCGCTTGCATGTAATCCGCGGGCACATCTTTTGATCCATCGGCCAGCATGTCACCAATAACGCGGTGCGCATAAATCTGCCCAGCTTCCCAACGGTTGAAACCGTCACTGTCATTCACCATCAAGAACGCCAGATCAGAATCGGTTAAATCCGTGGTGAGCTTCACAGGAGCAGAGAAATTCCTTAAGATTGATGGCACAGCTTTTTCGCTAACATCTTTAAATTTAAAGTCTTGTTTCTTTTTCTTTAAATCCAAAATTTGTGTTTGAACCACGTCTGCACCATCTTCACCGACAAGGCCAACTGCCACAGGAATATGCATTGGTTTTTTGTCCGTCTGCCCAGCCGTATCGGGAATTTCCTGCGCCAAAGTTAAGGTCAGCGTTTTCGTGTTTTCGTCATACTTGGTTTTGGCATCAACTTTTGGCGTACCCGCTTGCGAGTACCAAAGTTTAAATTGCTCCAAATCCATATCCGACGCATCCGCCATACATTGCGCCCAATCGTCAATCGTCACCGCTTGGCCGTCGAAACGGTCAAAATATAAATCCGTCGCTTTGCGATATAATTCGGGGCCCAGCAAAGTGTGGAACATGCGGATCACTTCTGCGCCTTTTTCATACACAGTCATGGTGTAAAAATTATTAATCTCAATATAGCTTTCAGGGCGCACAGGATGGGCGAGGGGGGAGGCATCTTCGGGGAATTGTGAACGGCGCAAATGCGTCACATCATCAATCCGCTGCACCGCGCGCGAGTTTAAGTCCGCCGAGAATTCCTGATCCCTAAACACCGTTAAGCCTTCTTTTAAGCTAAGTTGAAACCAATCACGGCACGTCACACGGTTGCCTGTCCAATTGTGAAAATATTCATGCGCAATCACGCTTTCGACACGAATAAAATCCATGTCTGTTGCGGTTTCTTGCTGTGCCAGCACAAGCGCCGTGTTGAAAATATTTAAGCTCGTATTTTCCATCGCACCCATGTTGAAATCACTGACGGCGACAATGTTGAAAATATTATATTGATATTCACGCCCATAGACTTCTTCATCCCATGTCATAGATTTCTTCAAGCTTTGCATCGCGTGATCACATTGGCCTTCATCACCTTCCTTGACGTAGATATGTAGATCGACCTCAAGGCCGCTCATGGTCGTGAATTTATCTTCCACCCGCACCAAATCCCCCGCAACAAGCGCGAATAAATGTGGGCTTTTGGGCGTCGTGTCTTCCCAAACCGTAAAATGACGGCCACCAGATGACTCACCAGAATCAACCAAATGACCATTTGATAACAAAACAGGACAAGTTTTTTTATCCGCTTCAACCGTCACTTTAAACGTCGCCATCACATCAGGACGGTCAGGATAATAGGTGATTTTGCGAAAGCCTTGTGCCTCACACTGTGTACAATAAGTACCACCAGAATGATAAAGCCCTTCAAGCGCAGTGTTCTTTTCAGGATAAATTTCTGTAACAATCTCAAGCGTGAAAATATCCTTACCAGGGCAGGGAAGGGTCATGCCCTCGGGTGATATTTTTGGCGTCACATCTTTGCCATCCAACTTACAAGAAATAAGTTTTAATTCTTTACCTTCCAAAAATAACGGCGCTTCGCTGTCATTATTGGTCGTATATTGCGTTTTTGCAGTGACAATAGTTTTGCCCTCAAATATCTCAAACGAGAAATCATTATGCGCAACCTTATAAGCTGGCGGCATATAATCTTTTAAAAATATTTCCTGTGGTGTATCCGTACGCATTTTATTTCCCCTGTTAATTAGAGGAACATGATGACTTGGCTTTGAAAAGCTTGCAACAATAATAAGATAAAAATGAAATTTGACTTTAATCGTTACGTCAAATATATTATGGCAATGATTTCAAGTATAGAAGAATTTGATCGTATTATAAGCGCCCAATATCCAAATTTGTGCGAGGGGGATAAGTTTGTACCAAAACAAGGCAAAGCAAGCTTTGTAATTATTATCGGCGACAACGTTTTTTGTATGCCGCATGAAAATATTTGGGAAGAAGAGCGTGTATGGCACGAAGCATTACTCTTAAAAGATTTTGAAGAATGTAATTTTTCCGTCTCAATCCCTAAATTAGTTGAATTCGACCCAGAAAAGAAACTGATAGTGATGAGCAAGGTGGCAGGCGAAACACTATCTAATGAAATACTTCATGATTTAGAAGAACATCAGCTTCATTCTATAGGGCAGCAAATTGGCACTTTTTTATCTGAATTACATACTTACCGACCTTTAGGCGCAAGTCCGCTTTTAACAACGCATTCTGATGATATTGATAAGTATTTAGAGCTACTATCTAAACGAAAAAACTGGGTCGACCATAGCAGTAGCGTTTGGGAAGCCTTATTTCATAGCGCCCGAATAAAACTAACAAAATCGGAACAAGATCGAGCCGTAGAATTTGCCACGAACCCAAAAGCAATTCCCGACGCATTTGTAACAGTTCACGGAGATTTGCACCCCGGCAATGTCATGTACGATTCAGAAACAGGGAAAGTTGGAATTATCGACCTTGCTGGCGCAACTGGCGGCTATCGTGTTGAAGACTTCCTCAAAATTGGGCACTGGCCGCCAGAAGTACAAAATGCTTGGTTAACGAGTTATAATGAAAAATCATTAAGACCAATGAGCCCTCAGCTTATAATAGATTCCTATAATGCCGAAAACGCTTTTCGCGCAAGCTCCGATAGGGGCACAAGACCACCACCAAGATTAACGCTTTAGGCAAGCACCAAATCATCACGGTGGATAAGCTCGTCGCCACGGGAATAACCTAAAACATCGCTGATGTCTGTGCTTTTACAGCCTAAGATCAAGCGCGCTTCATTGGCGCTGTAGGTTACAAGGCCGACGGCTAATTTTTGGGCGTTTTTGTCCAATACCTCGACGGGGTCACCGTGCTGAAAATCACCTGTAATTTTAACAACACCTGCCGCGAGTAAGCTTTTACCACTTTGAAGGGCTTTGGCGGCGCCATCATCAATAACCAAGCTGCCTTCCGATTTTACGTGGCTGGAAATCCATTTTTTACGGGCGCTAACAGGTTTATCGGAGGCCTTGAAAATTGTGGCACGCTCAATTTTTGATAGCGGGAAAGGGGTTTTGCCACTCGTAATCATCATATGCACCCCTGCCGCAGTGGCAATACGCGCCGCTTCTAATTTGCTCTTCATGCCGCCTGTACTGATACCCGCGGGGGCATCACCGGCCATATTTTGTAGGCTGTCATCATAATTCTCAACCATTGGAATATGCTCTGCGCTGTCATCTTGCGTGGGATCAGCCGTATAAAGGCCATCAGTGGTGGAGAGCTGAACAACCAAATCTGCACCAATCATTTGTGCGACGCGCGCGGCCAAACGATCATTATCCCCAAAGCGTATTTCTGCCGTTGAAACAGTATCATTCTCATTAATCACCGCTATCGCTTTACTCTGCATGAGTGTGAGCAATGTTGCGCGGGCATTAAGGTGAGATTGGCGCACTTCTGTATCTTTCGGGGACAAAAGCACAAGCGCTGTTTGCAGATTATAGGGCTTAAACGCATCAGCATAAGCCTGTGATATTTCAACATTACCAATCGCGGCGGCGGCTTGTTTTTTCTCCAAGGGAATAGAAGAGGGGCGATCCGTGTAATCAATGCCAAGCGCTTGGCGACCAAGCGCAATCGCGCCAGAGGAGACAATCGCAATTTCTTTGCCTTGCTTTATCAATGTCGCCACATCTTCAGCCAATGTGTTCAGCCAATCTTGCTTAGCCGTACCAAATTTTTCATCGGCTAAAATAGCCGAACCAATTTTTATGACGATGCGATTTGAATTAGCGATAAGATCAGCTGGCGTCATGCTCTTCCGCTTTTTTAATTTTAATGATATCCGCCAATTTAAATAACACTGGCTCAACATTCATCGACGCCACGGCAGAGATCATCATCACTTTTTGTCCTGACGCGGTCTCTAATTCTTTTTGCTTTTGGTCGCGTTCTTCTTCGCTCATTGCGTCAATTTTGGTCAAGGCGACAATTTCAGGTTTTTTCGCCAAGCCACCGCCATATAATTTTAACTCATTCCGAATAGTTCGATACGCGCCCGCCACATCTTCTTGTGTGCCGTCAACAAGGTGAAGCAAAACAGACGTGCGCTCAACATGCCCTAAAAAACGTGTGCCTAAACCTGTTCCTTCGTGAGCGCCCTCAATTAACCCCGGAATATCGGCGATCACAAAACTATAATCACCCGCTTTCACGACGCCCAAATTAGGATGAAGCGTTGTAAACGGATAGTCAGCAATTTTCGGCTTCGCTCTAGAGACAGCCGCCAAAAAAGTTGATTTTCCCGCGTTCGGCATGCCCAATAGACCCGCATCTGCAATAAGTTTAAGGCGCAACCAAATATCGCGTTCTTCCCCAGGCCAACCTGGGGTTGATTTACGCGGCGCTTGGTTGGTTGCGCTTTTGTAATGTGTATTACCAAAACCGCCATCGCCGCCTTTTAAAAAGTTCACGCGTTGCCCTTCTTGATTCATATCAATCAAGACGGTTTCTTTATCTTCATCAAGAATTTCTGTACCAACAGGAACCATAATAACAAGATCATCGCCACCAGCCCCCGTACGATCACGGCCAGAGCCACCTTTGCCGCCTTCGGCGCGAAAATGTTGCGTATAACGAAAATCAATCAAGGTGTTGAGGTCTTCTGCGGCTTCAAAAATAATATCGCCGCCGCGTCCGCCATTGCCACCATCGGGGCCGCCGCGCTCCACATATTTCTCCCGCCTGAATGAAATAGAGCCCGCACCACCATCGCCACTTTTTACGTATATTTTTGCTTGGTCTAAAAATTTCATCTTTTAAGTGCCGTCATGCGGAAAAAACCCGAGGACGCTATCCTTGTATAATCGTTACCTGCATAACTGTAACGGCATTTATATTGAAAAAGGGGAAGACTAAGCTTCCCCTAATAAATTCTTATCTTCAACCAATTCAGGAAAGCTGATTATTCAGCCGCCTGTGGTCTTGCGTCATTCGCAGGAATAACATTTGCGATTGATTTACCGCCACGGCCTTTAGAAAACATCACTGTGCCTTCCATCAATGCGAAGACAGTGTGGTCTTTACCCATACCAACATTTTTACCAACGCCCCATTTTGTACCGCGCTGACGAATAATGATGTTACCAGCCAAAACTTTTTCGCCGCCAAATTTTTTCACGCCAAGTCTACGGCCTTCTGAATCGCGACCGTTTCTTGAACTACCACCTGCTTTTTTATGTGCCATGCTTAATGTCCTCCAAATGACTTTTTTTGTTTACTCTCAAACCCGCAAGCGGGAAGAGATGTTTATTGTTTAACCGTCAAACGAGCTATAAAAATAGTCTTAAAGCTGAAAAGACGTCTAATTCTAATAAATACTTAAATTACGCGGCTTTGATATCGGCAATCTCAATCACTGTCAGATCCTGACGGTGACCAGCTGTACGGCGATATCCTTGTCTACGTTTCTTCTTAAATACCACAATTTTGTCGGCACGTGTGTGCTCAAGTACTTTTGCGCTAACTTTTGCACCGCTTTTTCCGATAACGGCATCTTTGCCATCAGAAGTCATAAGAACCTCTAGATCAACTTTATCACCTTCTTTGGCGTCAATTTTAGCAACTTCTAAGCGGTCATTTTTTGCCACTTTATATTGTTTTCCACCTGTGCGAACGACTGCAAACATTTTATTAAACCTTATAAATTATAGTATTTTCAATATGTTAGAGAATCAACTTAACGAGTCATTCCCTCTCAAGATGCGGCAATATACATACAGCATGTAAGAGTGTCAAGGAATTCAAGCGCGCGGAAACCCTTTATTTCCCTCTCTTTTTGCATCGTCACCCACATCATTGCAAAAACAATCAGTCGCTATACAATCTATGGACAGGAAAAGGAAGAATCTATGACACGTGACACAGGAGCAATATTAAAAGCCTTTCGAATTGAGGGCAATGGCAAAGGGACAAAGCTTGAAGGCGATGATATTGCCAAGACCATTAAAGACGACGCCCTTGCTTGGGTTCATCTTGATGGCAATATGCAAGAATCAAGGGATTGGATGAAATCTGAAATTGGCTATTTAGACCCCTTGATTATTGACGCCCTTTTAGCTGAAGAAACTCGCCCGCGTATCATGGAAATAGAACAGGGGACATTGCTTATTCTTCGCGGGGTTAATTTGAATGAGAATGAAAATCCCGAAGACATGATCTCTATCCGCGCTTGGGTGGATGCAAACCGCATCATCAGCGTCGAGCGCCGCCCTTTAAAAGCCGTGAGAGATTTACAAGATTTACTTGAAAATGCCAAAGGCCCGAAAAATTCTGGCGATTTTATTACAATGCTATCCGCAAGGCTGTTCAGCCGTATGGAGAGCACTTTTTCATTGTTAGATGAAAATTTAGATGACTTAGAAGAATTGGTATTAGAAGACCCTGACATTTCAGAACGCCAAAAAATTACCGAAATACGCAAACAAGCCATCATGTTCCGCCGTTACATCGCCCCACAAAAAGATGTCATGGTTTTCCTACGCGCGTCAGATCAGCCGTGGCTAGATCAAGCCCATAAACGTCGCTTGCAAGAATCGCTTGATCGCGTAACGCGTTATGTTGAGGATTTAGACGCCATCCGCGAACGCGCCCAAATTGTTAAAGACGAGCTTTCAAGCGTACTTGCAGATAAACTTAACAAAAATATGTACGTGCTTTCCGTGATTGCAGCGGTGTTTTTACCGTTGGGTTTTTTAACGGGGCTGATGGGGATTAATATTGGCGGAATGCCTGGGGTTGATAACGCGAATGCCTTTTGGATCTTCTCTGCCGCACTTATAGTTTTAATTATTCTACAGACGATCATTTTTAAAAAATTGAAATGGTTTTAATCATTTAGCTTCCAAAGATTGCCGAATTTCCCTAAAAGACCTCTGCAATCCATTTTCAAAGAAAGACAGAGCCATGCTCCGCCTCGTGCAAAAATTTCATCTGACCGATAATCCGAAAAACGATATTTTATCGGGCTTGACCGTTGCGCTTGCGCTTGTACCCGAAGCTATCGCCTTTGCGTTTGTTGCCAAGGTTGATCCGCTTGTGGGGTTATATGCGGCGTTTTTTGTCGGGTTTATTACCTCTATCTTTGGTGGACGCAGCGGCATGATCTCTGGCGCGACAGGCGCGATGGCGGTGGCGATGGTTGGAATTGTCACGGTTTATGGGGTGGAATATTTGTTTGCCGCCGTTTTGCTCACGGGGATTATTCAAATCGGGGCTGGCGTATTTCAATTGGGGAAATTTATTCGGCTTGTACCGCATCCCGTGATGTTGGGGTTTGTGAATGGCCTTGCGATTGTGATTTTCCTCGCGCAGTTAAGCCAGTTTAAAGATGCCGCACTGGTAAAAGAGAGCGCAGAACATAGTAGCGATGGCGGCCATAGCGCGATTGATGTTATTTTCAACGGTAACTGGCTCAGCGGCTCAGAAATGCATCTTATGCTTGGCTTGACGTTTTTAACCATGGCGATTATCTGGCTGTTCCCTAAAATTCCAAAGCTGGGCACGTTTTTGCCCGCTTCACTTGTGTCGATTGTCGGTGTCTCCGCGCTCGTCATTGGGCTGGATTTGGACACAAAAACCGTTGGCGACCTCGCCAGTATTAAAGGCGGTTGGCCAGAATTTCATATCCCCATGGTGCCGTTCACGTTGGAAACGCTCATGATTATCTTACCCGTCGCTTTAACCTTGGCGGCAATCGGCTTGATTGAAAGCTTGCTGACATTGACTTTAATTGATGAAATGACTGACACCCGCGGACGCACATCGCAAGAATGTATCGGGCAAGGCTTAGCCAACACGACTTGTGGCGTTTTCGGTGCCATGGGCGGCTGTGCCATGATTGGCCAATCAATGATCAATATTAAATCTGGCGGGCGCGGGCGCTTATCGGGGATTACCGCCGCTTTGGCGTTGCTCGCCTTCATTATGTTTACCTCCACATGGATTGAAATGATCCCGCTTGCGGCCTTAACGGGGCTGATGTTCATGGTGGTAATTGGCACGTTTGCGTGGGCGTCTGTGCGTATTTTGCACAAAATTCCGAAAGAGGACGCCTTCGTCATTTTCCTCGTGACTGCCGTAACAGTGGCCTATGATTTGGCGATTGCGGTGATCATTGGCGTTATTGTCTCCGCGCTTGTCTATGCATGGAAATCTGCGTCGAAATTCTGGGTGACAGTCTGGCATAACAAAGCAGACGGTAATAAGGTATATAAGCTGCATGGGCCATTATTCTTCGGCTCTATTCAAAATTTTCGTGATGAGATTGATCCCAAAAATGATGAAGAAGACGACGTTGTTATAGATTTCAGCCGCGCCCGCGTTTGGGATCACTCCGCCTTAGAGGCCATTGATGCCATGGCCTTAAAATACACAGAAGCGGGTAAAACTCTCCATCTGGTACACCTCAGCGCAGATTGCGCGATGTTGCTTAAAAACGCCAAAGACATGGTCGAAATCAACGTCATCGAAGACCCACATTATGGCGTCTTGGTTGATTACGGTGAGAGATTAGATGCGAAGTAACGTCAAAAATGACCAAAACTCGTAAAGCTTTCAAAACTTTTAGAACTGCTAGAACTATATGTCTCAAAACATTAAATTTTACAGCGATCAAATCCTTCATTTAAAAGACGCCAGAACCTTTGCACAAGGACAGAACCGTTTATGTTTTGCCCATTCTGATGATGGCTTATGTATTAAAGTCGTTAAGGCAGGAAGCATCAAAGCACTTCGCGCCAAGCGATCTTTTTTCAAGAACCTTCGCCCTGATTATTATTTTGACGATAATTTGAATGAGTATAAAGCCTATCAACAAAACGCCATTACAAACGGCGGAGAAGGGGTCTTTGACCATATTCCGCGCTGTTATGGCTGGCAAAAAACCGATATTGGCATGGGGTTGGTGCTCGATTATTTTAAACTACCCTCGGGTGCGCCCTGCGAAACGCTTGAAACTTATTTACACCGTGATGGCCTAACCGCCGACATTGAAGAAAAATTAAATACTTTGGCGCATTATCTTTGCACCACACAGCTAATGACCAAAAATATTTTGCCGCATAATGTTGTTATCGCCGATGATGGGCGATTAAAAATAATTGACGGCATTGGCGCTTCAAGCGCATTCAGTGTTGCATGCTTTAGCAAAAAAGCCCGAAAACATTACGTTGATCGACGTATTCAAAAAATGTTCCTGCGCGCCCGTTGGGAAAGTGGTGATAAAGCTAAAAGCTGGACGCAGACAGAAAAAGAAAACAGATAAAATGGATTCACTGACACAAATGACATTAGGCGCGGCCGTTGGTGTTGCCGTAGGCGGCAGAAAGTACGGTAAAAAATCTGCGCTTATTGGCGCTATATGTGGCACCATTCCTGACCTTGATACATTTTTGTTTGCTGGCACTGATCCCGTCACACAATTCACCTATCATCGGGGCTTTAGTCATTCACTTATATTTTGCCTTCTTGCGACGCCGCTTTTTGCTTGGGTATTTACAAAGATAAAATGGTTTGGCGTGGCGTTTAAAGATTTCCGCCTACACCTGCTTATATTCTTGGCGTTTCTGACGCACGTTATTCTGGACGGTCTAACAATCTATGGAACGCAAATATTTTGGGGCTTTGGCGTGCCGCCAACCGCCGCAGGGTCGGTGTTTATAATTGATCCACTTTATACCGTGCCGCTTTTAATTGCTTTGATAATTTATTTTTTCAACAAATCTATTCGCGTTGTGAATGTTGCGCTCATTATTAGCACGCTTTATCTCGGCTGGGGTTTGGCGGCGCAGCACCATGTTAAAACGGTGTTTCAACAAAACACCTCAAGCTCGAAGCAAAATTTTCTTGTTCAAACAACGCCCTTTAATACGTTTTTATGGCGCATCTTGGTGATGAAAGAAAATAGTTACGAGGTTGGCTATTATTCAATTTTTGATGACAGCAAAGAGATTGATTTTAAAAGCTATGAAAGCACGCCATCTCTACTAAAGCCTATAAAAAATGAATTTACCGTTCAACGGTTAGAATGGTTTACCAAAGGTTTTTACAGCGTCACAGAACAAGCAAACAACATAATCATCACCGATCTGCGTATGGGTTTAGAGCCAAACAATTACGTTTTTGGCTTCATCGTAGCGAAAAGGGAGGAGGGGCAAATCATCACCGTTCCAAACCAAAGGCACTCAAACCCCAGAGACATGAGCAAACTCAACCTAATCTGGCAACGCATTTGGGATGAAGAGATTAAACTTTAAAGCCCAGGGTCTGAAGTCAAAAATGGCGTGCTATCAATCGTGCCATCCACTAAATCTACTTCTGCTGGTAATAAACCAGATGCCGTTCCCCACCAGTTATTTTCAGCATTTAATTCGCCCCCATCAAGATCAACGCGAACCTCTTCGAGCGTATTACTAAATATTCGGTTTTGCTGAACGTTACGGTTTAATATACCGCCAGCAACAGATTCATCGGCAAAATTTAAACCGTGTTCAACATTTAAAATAAGTGTGTTATTTTCAATTGCAACTTGAGAAATATTACCATTTTCCTCCGCTAAAAGACTTATGCCATCCTCACCATTCCCCTGTGAAACATTATTATGATACTTCACTCTCTGAATCTCTCCTTGGGCAGCAGAGCTAAAAAAACCATGAGAGACGTTATTTATAGCCTGATTGTCATAATAAGAAATCTCACCCAATTGTCCAATCCCAAACAAGCCGTTGCGCGCCGACGAGAAAAAACCTTGTAAATTATTAGTTGTTGCGACGTTATTTGATATTGAAACATTATCCGCTATCCCTGAGTTCACCGCATCGGTATAGATGCCTCTACTTCCGTTGTTATTAGCAATATTATTCGATATGTAAATTTTATCTACATGAGAATTTCCTCTGTTAGCGCGTATAGTTATACCGTCAAAAAAATTATTATTAGCGGTGTTTCCATTAATTTTTACATCAAACATACTCGCACCATTTGAAGTCTGAACAAAAACACCCCTATTTCCATTATTATCGGTAAAATTATTAGATATATTAATTTTTTCTATGCGGCTGCCAACACCATCTGATTGGACTGATAGCCCATGATTTCCTGAATTTAAAACAGTTACATTTGTGATAGTTGTACCTTTTGACCAATTTGCATTAGATAAATTGCTAGCAAAAACACCATTAGCATTGGCGCCATCAACAGTAATACCAGCTATAAAAACCCCGTCGGCAGTGGCACCAACACCACTCCCCGCAGCGTTTGTTATAACAGGATTGGCTGTTGATGCTTGAACAACGACGCTATTTTTAATATCCAAACCATTAGAGGTCGTAAAACGTTGATCGTTAAATAATAAATCCACTCCTGAACCAACAAGCATCTGCCCAGGGTCATTCAAGATAATACCTGAATTTTGCCCCGTCGTAGTGCCATCACCTCTGTGTATATAAATTAAATCATTTGCCACTGCCGCGGCCTCTGCGGCTACAAGAGTATCGAAAGGTGTCTCAAATGAACCATCACCACCGCCAGCCGCCGTGTTATCAACATGGACAACGTTCTGCGCCACCTGTGTGTTGGCATTAAATAATACTTTATTGACCCCTTCATCTATCACGGTTTCGTTATGAACAATATCAATGTCACGCTCTGGCGCCTCATCTAAGCGCGAGCGAACACCTTCTTCTTTAAAGCTTTTCTTAACCCCCCAAGGTAGGCGCACTGTTGCTTCCAGATAAGTCTGCGAGCCCCGCACATCATCATATTGATATCGCGCCCCTAATTGAACGTCTGTGCTAATATCACTCGCGATGCGCGCCCGAAGACCACTCACATTATCAACTCGATCCCCTTCAAAATGATAAGCTCCCGCATAGATTCTTGTGACATCTGTAATCTTATCTAAAAAATCCACCTTACGGCCAACTTCAATATCCACACCTGGTAGTGCTTCTTCAACAACACTCTGATCCGTATTCACCAATATTTGAGTGCCTGCAAAGCCTGCATTTGAGTTATTTGGATTGGCTTGCGTGTGGTTTTTACTATTATTAAGTGGCACATATCCATTGGCTCTGATGTCCCATTTCTCGCCCAACAATTCTCCACTAACGGTAATTTGATTGAACCTAGAGTCACGCGCCGTGAAACGTCTGTCATACCAAACCATACCACCCGCTACGGCGTCGCCAAGAAGCTTGGTATTTACAATTTCGCGATAACCAACCCCAATATTAAATTCTTTATTACTATTATTATCGCCCATTAAGCGCACATCCCCAAACAAGACCGAACCATCAATTTCATTTTGAGCCAAGGGCACCCAAAATTCGCTCATTAATATTGAACGATCATTGCTATAGCGCCAATTACCTTCAACACGGGTGTTTAAACGTTTATAACTTTCACGCCGCAGCTCATTGTTTTGCTCTATCACTGGCGGTTTACTCACATAACGCGGATCTGAGTAATTTATAGTAGAAGAGGGAGCAGGGGGCGCAGATGATGGTGGAACAACAGGACCCTCATCTTCAATTCTTTTAAGTGCACGATAATGGATAGCATCTTCACCAGCATTTTTAAGGCGATGATCCTTAAAATATGTCATTTCACTTCCTGCATAAGCAGAGGAAGTAAGTAGCGACAATATTATCACCGCACCAATGTTTCGAGGCAGACTCATGATGAAATAATAACGTCAAATACCCCGTGAGGCCACCTTACTAATAAATCAATTCCCCACTGATTTTTATATAAATCACACAGCAAATATATGTAAAAAACTTAAAGAAAAAAGGTAAATGGCGGACAGACAGGGATTCGAACCCTGGATGGGCTATAAACCCATGCCGGTTTTCAAGACCGGTGCATTCAACCGCTCTGCCATCTGTCCGTACCAAATGAAATATGCGGTTTGCAATCTTTCGACTACATCAGGGCGTAACCTACTCAGTTGCGGCGCTTTCGTAAAGAGTATTTTACACTTTTTAGCTTGTTAATTTCACCCCTTAAATCTCTTTCGCTGTCTTCAAAGCTACTATATGGTGATAATGTTTTAAACAGCGCCATTCAGAATAATAAAACGGAGCCTCCTTATGCTAAGAAATCACCTTAACAAAATAGTTTTAACCGTTGTTATTACAATGATTTCTATGCCTATGATGGCGCAATCTGAAAGCTTTGATTCTTGGCTTCAAGCTACCAGAGCCGAAGCAGCGCGGCAGGGAATCTCTCAACAGACGATCAATCAAACGCTTTACAATATTACGCCCAATCAGAAATCTATTAGCCTTGATCGTAAGCAACCAGAAAAAAGAAAAAGTTTCGCGCAATATAAAAAATCTGTGGTGAACCAAAACCGCATTAATCAAGGCCGTAGGTTGATTCAGGAGCATTACAGCGCCCTTCAGGCCGTTGAAAACCAATATGGCGTGCCAAAGCAATTTATTGTCGCACTTTGGGGGATTGAAACCAATTTTGGCGGCTACACAGGCGGCTTTAGCGTTCCGCGTGCGCTTGCAACAATGGCATGGGAAGGGCGTCGTCGTACATTCTTCACGAAAGAGCTTATGAATGCCCTAAAGATTATTGATGCTGGTCACATTAGCGCTGCAGACATGAAAGGCTCATGGGCGGGCGCAATGGGACAAAATCAATTTATGCCTTCTAGCTTTAATTCTTATGCTGTTGATGGTGATGGCGATGGTCGCCGTGATATTTGGAACACGAAAAAAGATGTTTTTGCCTCCACGGCCAATTATTTAAATAAAAATGGCTGGAAAACGGGGCAAAAATGGGGGCGCCGTGCGTCGCTTCCTGCCGGCTTTCCAAAAGAAATGATTACCCCCAAAATCAAAAAGCCTTTGTCTTATTGGGCCGCAATGGGGGTGCGTAAATATGGCGGCGCGCCATTACCACAAGAAGACATGATGGCTTCTATTGTTGCGCCGGATGGCATTAATGGCGAGGCATATATTGTTTATAATAATTACCAGACAATCATGGATTGGAATCGTTCGACCTATTTCGCGACATCTGTCGGCCTTTTAGCTGATTTATTAGCAAAATAAGAACGGGTAAAATACGCCTTATAGATAGATGGGCATAATACCTACTTATGAAAAAACTTGTATATTTTTTGCAAATCCGTCATATATGCCTTCATTATAAAATTGATAAATGAGTAACAATTATGACTGTAACATCGCGTGCATCGCTAATTTTAACGACTTTATTATTTATATTTAGCTTTATGTTTTTGGGTTCTTGCTCAAGTGCGCGTTACGTTGCCCACGTTGCGAAACAAATTCCACTTCCTAATGAAACGCCAACAAAAATTGGTCACTTCAAAATAGGTAAACCTTACGTCATTAAAGGCAAAAGATATTTCCCAAAGGAAAGTTACTCCTTTAACGAAACAGGCATTGCCTCATGGTATGGTCCAGGGTTTCACGGAAAATTGACGGCTAATGGTGAAATCTTTAATCAAAATGATCTGACGGCGGCGCATCGTACATTACAGCTCCCTAGCATAATTCGTGTAACAAACATGGAAAATGGGCGGTCTTTGGTGTTACGCGTGAATGATCGTGGGCCTTTTGCGCATGATCGTGTTTTGGATGTTTCTGATCGTGCCGCAAGCTTATTGGGCTTTAAAAATAAGGGCACAGCAAAAGTTAAAATTCAGGTCTTGGGAAAAGAGAGCAGGGAAGTTGCCCGTATGGCCAAGAACAAGCAAGACACGCGTGGCTTTGAGATTTCGCTTAATCAGAGTCAGAACCCTCCTGTGCCAGAAAATGCAAATCTTATGAGAGCGCTCCCTGTTGAAACAGAGCTTTATGATATGCCCACAACAGGCACGACATCGCATATGTCATCGCGTTCAGCGCAAGGCTACTAATTTATTTATTCAACAATACTCCCTTATTATCTTGAGCTTATGTTGAGCAACACAGCCCAAATACCCTCTTAATATCCTGATCAAACCCTTGTTCAGGGGCGCGATATGCTTATACTATTGAGTGTTCAGGCTGATTGCTTGCTTTTCATTCGTGACGATAGAGATTATTTACCATGCGTATCTGTACCCCCATATTATTATTTTTAACTTTATTTGTTTTTCTTTTGACGGCTTTGCCTTTTCAGGCGCAGGCGCAACAAAATACACCTGCGAAGCAAGCCTTAATCATTGATTACGAAACAGGGCAGACATTGTTGGCGAAAAATGAAAAGCAACACATGCCGACGTCATCTATGAGCAAAGTCATGACCGCCTACATGGTTTTTGACGCGCTTAAAAAAGGGACAGTGAAATTAGACTCAGAATTCCGCGTAAGTGAAAAAGCATGGAAAAAAGGCGGCTCTAAAATGTTTGTCGAAGTTGGCAAAAAAGTTTCCGTCGAAGATTTGTTGCGCGGTATTATTATTCAATCTGGCAATGACGCAACCATCGTGATCGCCGAAGGACTCGCAGGGGATGAAAACAGCTTTGCCAGAAACATGACCCGCAAAGCAAAAGAGATTGGCATGAAGGACAGTAATTTCGTCAATGCCAGTGGTTGGCCTGATCCGAACCATTATTCAAGCGCGATAGATTTGGTGACATTGGCCAAACGAATGATCGAAGATTTCCCAGAATATTACACTTTTTACGGTGAAAAAGAATTTGCCTATAACAACATCAAACAAGCCAATCGTAATCCACTTCTATATAGGAACGTTGGCGCAGATGGCCTTAAAACAGGGCACACAGAGATTGCAGGATATGGTTTGATTGGTACCGCAAAACAAGATGGGCGCCGCGTTATTATGGTGTTAAATGGCCTTGGAAGTGAAAAAGCACGCGCGGATGAATCTGTGCGTTTAATTGAATGGGCGCTGAATAATTTTGTGAATATCGACCTTGCGAAAGCGGGAAAAGAAATCACTCAAGCTCCCGTTGCAATGGGCAAACAGACACAAGTCACCTTAAGCCTAATGCAAGATATCAAACTCACCATCCCCAAGGCGGCACGGGATAATTTTACGGTTGATGTTAAATATAACACGCCACTCATCGCACCTTTGCTTGAAAATCAAGAGGTTGGTAAAATGATTATAAAGGCCGACGGCATGCCCCCGAAAGAATATCCGTTGGTCACAGCCCAAGCGGTTGAAAAACTCGGTATCTTTAAAGGGACATGGGCAAAGATAAAACTTTTTATCAAACAGGCACTATAATTATATGTTACAGGTCAAGAGCAGCGGATTATTTATAACATTTGAAGGCGGTGAGGGCGTTGGTAAAACCACGCAAATTCAACAGCTCGAAACACGTTTGAAAGAAAATGACCGCGACGTTATCGTCACCCGTGAACCAGGAGGCACGCCAGCAGCCGAAGCCGTACGAAATTTATTGAGCCACGAAGAATTTGGCGGTGATTGGACACCCAATGCAGAATTAATGCTCTTAAATGCGGCGCGCGCCATGCATATACGTGATGTGATACAACCTGCCTTGGAAGAAGGTAAAATAGTTTTATGTGATCGCTATATTGATTCAACCCGCGTTTATCAGGGACATTTGGCGCGGCTTGATATGAATTTCATCATGGATTTGGAACGCCAAATTGTCGGCACACATATTCCCGATCTGACCTTTATCATGGATTTAGATGCAGAAAAAGCGATGGAGCGCGTTCAATCCCGCGGCGCGATGGATCATTATGATCGTGGTGATTTAACGCTTTATCAAAAATTACGTGATGGCTTTTTATCAATCGCAAACGATAACCCGAACCGCTGTGTGACCATAGATGCGGATCAGGATGCGCAAAAAATTGCTGATGCTATTTTTAGCCTTACGCAGGAAAAATTATAACTATGTTTGATGATTTTCAGGACATGGATGAAGAAATATATGAAGGCATCGGGCAGGGCGGTGCAACGTCTTTGGCCGCGCCTGAAGGCTTAGACGCGCCGCGCAAATCTTCACTTTCTTTAGGGCATAAAGCTGTTGAAAATAAGCTCCTTGATCTAATCAATAGCGGCGCTATGCCACATGCGATAATTTTTAGCGGACAGGGCGGCATTGGTAAATCAACGATGGCGTTTCGCTTGGCGCGGTATATGTTGAAACACGGCGCGCCTGATGCCGCGCAAGACAGTTTATTTGGTGACGCCCCCGCAAGCGCCACAAGCTTAGAAGTCGCGGCAGATGACCCTACATTCGCCAAAGTCGCCGCAGGCGGCCATCCAGATTTTTTAAGCATCGAACGGCCCGTTGATCCCAAAAAAGGAACGGTTAAAAATAATTTAGACGTTGAAACAGCCCGAAAAGTCGCCCCATTCTTGCGCATGACTTCTTCCAATGGAGGGTGGCGCGTGGTCATTATTGATGATGCCGATACCATGAACCGCAACGCGCAAAATGCTTTGCTAAAAATACTCGAAGAGCCACCCAAAGACGCCTTGCTTATTTTAGTCTGTCATCGCCTTGGGGCGATGATACCAACAATCCGTTCCCGTTGCCGTGTCATGCATTTTGATCCACTTGATAGCGAAAGCTTCGATCATTTAATGGAACGCGAAATTGGCAATACATTAAGTCACGATGAAAAATCATTATTAAACGCGCTATCAAATGGCAGTATTGGCGCGGCAAAGGAGCTTATTGATACAAAAGGCCTTGAGACAGCGCAAAATGTTCTCGATATCTTGCAAGACTGGCCAAAATTTAACACGGTTAATATTCATCACCTTTCCGAACAAACAGGGCGGGGCGGTAAGGATAGTGTTTTTAAAAATATTGAACGTATCTTTTTACAATTAACCGAACAGATAATTTTCGCCAAAGCCCGTCAAAAAGCACAGCTAAACGCCCCCTTTGATACTGCCGCCTATACAGCCATGTTGAACAGCTATGATCTACAAAAATGGATAGAAATTTTTGACAATCTCAAAGCCCATTTTAATCAGGCCCAATTCGCAAACCTTGATAAACGCCTTGCGGTGTTACTCGCCTTTAATATTATCAAACCATAGACAATATATAAATCTCAGCGTTGTCATTGCGAGCGAAGCGCAGCAATCCAGATCCGTGCAAGCGCACCCTAAATGCCTCCATCGCCATCCCCCCTTAGCAAGGACCTAATGTTATTTTCGATTAAAAATCATATAATTCATCTGGCTTGAATTTTTTGCGCCTTTGGTCTCATAACGGGTTTGAATCCAATCTTTGGGCGGTTTGCGCCAATCATCGGCTTTTTCGGCTGTCCAGTCAAAATCCTTATGCCGTGTTGTATGGGTAATCATCCATTCCGCCAGATCACTTACATCAGTCGATAATATTAAACGCCCTTGGGGTTTTAAGATGCGCGACAATAAATCAAGATTATCTGGGTTAATGATACGGCGATGAAAATGGCGTTTTTTATGCCACGGGTCAGGATTTAAAACATAAATTTCATCAATCGAGTCTGTCGCCAAAGATTTAACAAGCGGGATCGCATCATCCATCAGCACCCGCAAATTATCGGTTTTTTCAAACTCAGACACTTCAAGCAAAAATGCACTCATACCATTGCTAAAAGGTTCGGCGGCAATGTAATTATTATTCGGGTGGCGACGCATCATTTCGGCTAAACGCTCTCCACTGCCAAAACCAATTTCCAAAATTATTTTTTCGCGCTCTTCAGGGAAAAGAATATTCAGCGACAAATCACCTTGTTCTGTTAATAGATCAGGCGTGATTTCCAATTGAGGCAAAAAACGA
Organism: uncultured Alphaproteobacteria bacterium; assembly: GCA_937923625.1. Lineage (GTDB taxonomy): Bacteria > Pseudomonadota > Alphaproteobacteria > Micavibrionales > Micavibrionaceae. The sequence goes on along the minus strand of CALDTV010000013.1, from coordinate 101,552 downwards.
TCAAGCGCATCTTGGCGCGTTTTATTTAACTTCCGCCCCGCACGCCGCCCATAAAATCGCCATTTGCCAAATTTTTCAATCATGTCATAAAGACCTTATATCCTAATTGCTTTTGACGCCCTCAAACAAAATGGTGCTTTTCGTGAATAATTTTATGCCCTAATTGATAACGGCGCACCGCCAAAAACCCCACCATACCTAACGCAGATAAGCCAATGGCAATTGGGTAGAGACTTGTCAACCAACTCACTTTCTCCAAGGCAAAAACACTTATCAAGTAAGCCAAGCCGTAAAAGAAAAATACTATTAAATTTTCTTCTCGCGGCTCTTTATAAGATTTTTTCAACGTCGGATAAAAACCAGCGGTATCAATTAACGTGACAATTACCAGTGAGAGCAGGGGCGCTTTCATCATTGGCCATATTGCAATCGCAATGATACACCCAACCAGACAAATTTTATCTTCCAAAGAAAAGTTACGATCTCCTTTGTAAAAAGATAGCCCCGCCACGATAAAACAATTGACGGTGACAATGACGGCAAGCATTGAACCAGGTCCGCCTTTAGAAGAGATTTGCGTAGCCGCGACAACTCCTGTCACCAGGCCCCAAATCAACCAAGTAAACATATGCGGCTTGATCTTGCCGCTTAATATAGTCTTTGAATAATAAATAATTGTACCGATAGAAATGGCCGCAGACAGCAAGGCCAGAAGCCATTTGGGATCGATAAGATCAATCATTTACAAAACTATCCAATCGCTTTGTGAAGTGCATCAACAAGATCTGTTTTTTCCCATGAAAATCCGCCATCGCTCTCAGGTTCACGACCAAAGTGACCATAGGCCGCGGTGCGAGCGTAAATTGGCTTATGAAGATCAAGATGCTTACGTATCCCCATAGGGCTTAAGTCAATTGATTTATTAATGGCGTTCACCAACTGGCTTTCTGGCACAGTGCCAGTGCCGTGCGTGTTCACAAATAACGAAATTGGTTTTGCAACACCAATCGCATAAGAAACCTGAATCGTGCAACGCTCCGCATAGCCAGCTGCAACAATGTTTTTGGCCACATAACGCGCTGCATAGGCCGCAGAGCGGTCAACTTTTGTTGGATCTTTACCAGAAAAGGCACCACCACCATGTGGCGCCGCGCCGCCATAAGTATCAACGATAATTTTACGTCCCGTTAAACCAGCATCCCCAACGGGGCCACCAATCACAAAACGTCCTGTGGGATTCACGTAAAGTTCGCTTTCATCAGGCATCCAGCTTTCTGGTAATGCTTTTTCAATGTAAGGACGGACAATCTCGCGCACATCATCCTGCGAAAGGTTTTCTGCGTGCTGTGTTGATAAAACAACAGAAGAAGCCTTCACAGGCTGACCATTTTTATAATTTAACGATATTTGAGATTTTGAATCTGGGCCAAGCTCACTTAAAACACCTTCACGGCGGGCATCTGCCAACACACGTAAAATATCATGCGAATATTGTATCGCCGCAGGCATAAGGGAGTCTGTTTCTTTACAGGCATAGCCAAACATAATCCCTTGGTCACCAGCCCCCTCGGCATCAACGCCTTGCGCAATATCAACGGATTGTGCGTGGGCACGAATGTCAAATTTTGCTGTTTTCCAGCTAAAGCCTTTTTGATTATAACCAATTTTCTTGATCACATCGCGCGCAATGTCTTCCATTTCCTCTGACGTGATGCTATCTGGTCCGCGTGTTTCACCGAAAATGCCTACATAATCTGTCGTGACGGCGGTTTCAATCGCAACGCGGGATTGCGGGTCTGCGGCTAAAAAGGCATCAACAATAGCATCAGATATCTGATCGCAAATTTTGTCAGGATGACCTTCTGACACAGATTCACTGGTGAAAATATAATCATCTAGAGCTGTTTGGTGCGCTGTGTCAGCATTCATGACATCGTTAATGGCTTCGGCAGTTTGTGCAGTCATAAGGATAGTGCTTTCATATAGTTCAAAATATGAAGCTAAGGTAATAAGGTCAATCTATGAAATCAAGCTTTTTAGAGAGTTTTAGCGCTTTTAAGCAAGCTTTAAGCGCAGCATCAATCTTGCATATTCTTAGCCATTTCTTTGACTAAGCGAACGAAGTTCTTTCTTTTCTCAGGATTTTTTATGGAGTGATAAGCGCCAAAAAATTCAGCGAGCGTTTCATCGATAGCGGCGGGAGCAGAAAGAGGGGTTTGCTCGTTATCTGACATCCCAAACCGCGATGATGAAGCCGTATCAGTGATCACAGAAACGGGCGCGCCGATTAATTGCGCGAATTTCTGGGCATATTCCAATGACAAACGGCTAGAGCCTTTTTCATATTTTTGAAATTGCTGATAAGAAATACCTAAAGAATCAGCGACAAAATTTAAGGTTAAGCCGTGCTTCTTACGCAAAAAACGCAATCGTTCCCCTACTGCGAGGCTATATTCTGATCCTTCCTCAGAAGGTATAGGTGGTGACTGTTCCATAGAGAACTTTCTAGTTAAAAATCTAACCTTTCATAAATACTTAATATGTATACTCACACAAACCTCACGCTATGTCAATTCACTTTGCGCCGTAAAGCCATAGCCACACTCAAAACAGCCAAAAGAATAAAAAGAAATACCCCATCTCCTAAACGACTATAAATATTCGCCGAAGCTATAGCACGGGGTAGAGATACTGTCATTGCCGCTTCTTCTAGGAGGGGGGCACTCTCAATGACACGACCATAGGGATCTATCACACCCGAAATCCCTGTATTGGCAGAGCGAATAACAGGCAAGCCTTGTTCGATTGCACGAAAACGTGCCTGTGTAAAATGTTGATAGGGGCCGGCGCTGTCGCCGTACCAACCATCATTTGTTACGGTGAGGATATAATCTGGACGTGTTTGGCCCTTGCCCACTATTTGATGGGGAAAGACGATTTCATAACAAATAAGCGCCCGAAAAGAAGGATAATTTGCCAAAGCAATTGTCTGTGCGCCGCGGCCCTTTTCAAACCCTTTAAAGGCAACAACGGGCTCTATAGGGATATATTCTTGAAACGGGATATATTCACCAAATGGCACAAGATGGCTTTTGGTATATAAGCGCTGCGGAAATCTCTCCCCATCGAATAAAAATAACCCGTTATGATATTTAACGGACTTGTCACGCAAATTATGTGTAACCTGCAACGCCCCTGATAGTAAAATGGCATCACCTGTTAAAAAATTTTTTAAGCGTTCATGCGCCGCAGTACTTTGAAGAAAGGCAGGGGGCAACGCCGTTTCAGGCCAGACGTAAATATTACGTCGCGCAAATTTCAAATCTGCAGACAAAACCAAATGCTTTTCAAAATTTAACGCTAATTTTTCTGGCTTCCATTTATCTGCCTGCTCAATATTAGGCTGAATAATATGCACCCGCAAATTGAGATGCTTTTTGACATCGCTATTTTGTAAACGATACTCACCCCATAAAAAACATACGGCCAAGCTTGATATCCAAAGAATAAAAAAAGTTTTTTTATAGGCCGTTTGACTAAACAAAAAGCCAACAAAACATCCCCAAATCACCGTCATTAATGTTAAACCATACGGCCCGACAAGGCTTAAACTCTGTAAAACTTGCGGAACATTCGACCAGCCATAACCATAAAGATTCCACGGAAACCCCGTAAAAGCATAGCCGCGCACCCATTCAGACAGCGCCAGCAAAGCACAAAAAGCTAAAAAGCCACTCATGCGGTTTTTATTAAATAAGATATGCGCAATTGTCACATAAAGCGCCGTAAAACTTGCCAATAATGTCGGCAAGGCAATCACCGCAAGCGGCCAAACCCATCGATACTCATTGCCCTCAACCAGTAAGGCATTGCCAATCCAATGAAGGCCAAAAACAAAATAACCAAGCGCAAACAAAAACGCTGCGGCAAAAACCTGTTTTTTAGAAGAGCAGTGAAGATAGATAAAATAAAACGCCCCAAAACACGGAAAAATTAAAAACCACAACTCATAGGGCGATTGAATAAAGGAAAGCGCCATTCCCGCAATAATTGCGACAAGGGCTTTGATAAAAAAAGGCGCTTTTAAAAGCGCTTTTTTTGATTGGCTGTTTTGGTCCGGCGATGTCATGAATCATCATTATCTGACGTTGGAATATTCTTAATCCTGAGGCGGCTGACACGCCTTTGATCGGCGTCAACAATCTCAAAGACCATACCGCTATCATGTTTGATCACCTCACCACGGGCGGGAATACGGCCTGCTGCGAAGAATACCAATCCGCCAAGCGTATCGACTTCTTCGCGTTCTTCTTCGCTTAAAATATTGCCAAATTGTTCTTCAAAATCATCAATATCGGCGCGGGCATCCGCCATAACAGATCCATCAGATTTTTCGATGATTTGCGGGGCAACGTCATCATCAAATTCATCGTCAAACTCCCCGACAATCTCTTCAATTAAGTCACCAATAGTCACAAGCCCGTCAATGCCACCATGTTCATCAACGACCAAAACCATGTGTTTTTTATCACGCTGCATCTTCAGCAATAAATCTAAAACAGGTAGAGAAGGGGACACAATCGGTACAGGGCGGATCATACTTCTAAGCGTTAAATCCATCCCCCCTGCAACAATCGACAAGATATCTTTTATATGAACCGTCCCAAGGATTTCATCCATCGTGTCACGGTACACAGGGATACGGCTAAATTGCTTTTCTGCCAATAACGCCATCAACGCGTCTTTATCTGCTTTAACATCAATTGCCGCAATATCCGCACGGGGAATCATGACATCAATAACGGTGGTATCGCGCAATTTTAAAACGTTCGAAATTAATGCTTTTTCATGTGTCGCGATCGAGGGGCTGTCTGCATCTGCCTCATCATCTAATTCTTCAATATATTCCTCAAGCGCTTCTCTTAGCGTATCTGAACCGTTTTTAGGTTTTATAACCAAACCTTTAAGCTTGGCCAAAAAACCAATATTATTTTTATGGGCATGCGATGCGCCATTCCCGCCATTATTATTGGCGGGGCTTATACTCGGTGGTTTGTCACCTTGCGGATCTTCAGACTCAATCATATTTTTTAACATTCACTGTTTATACGGTAATTCACGCTTCCATGTAAGGGTTTTGTACACCCATACGTTCCAAAATACGAATCTCTAATGTTTCCATATCTGTAGCTTCATCATCTGTTATATGATCATATCCTAATAAATGTAACACACCATGAACCGTTAAATGCTTGATATGATCTAGGGGAAATTTTCCTTGCTCCTGACATTCACGCTCAATGGTTTGAAAAGACAAGATCACATCGCCTAAATTCAAAACACCTTCTTCGGGGACAGGTTCATCACCATCCAAAGACGCAAAAGTTAAAACATTGGTTGGTTTATCTTTTTCACGATATTCGCGATTTAAAACTTGAACCAAATCATCATTGGCCAAAACAATGCTAACCTCCAGCTCACGATCAATCGCAGCCTTAGGCAGAATTGCCGCGGTGAGCGTTGTTTGCGCCAACTGCGTTACAATGGTTTCAATATCCCCAAGACTTTCCCATGCGGGATCTTGAACCGACACATCAATAACAGGGAGAGCAATCTTAGTCATTCCTTACAGCCATTTAACTTAAATAATAAATCTAACTTCTGTTTCTGAAGTCATGCTTATCATAAGCCTCAATAATTTTTGTTACCAACTTATGCCTGACAACGTCCTTTGCGTCAAAATGAACAAACGGCACTTCTTCGACATCGCGCAGAATACTCATCGCTTCTTTGAGGCCGCTTTGCGTGCCTGGGGGCAGGTCAATTTGTGACGGATCGCCCGTAATAACCATGCGTGTGCCTTCGCCCATGCGGGTTAAAAACATTTTCATTTGCATCGCTGTTGTATTCTGCGCTTCATCCAGCACCACAAACGCATTCTTTAGCGTTCTACCGCGCATGAAGGCGAGGGGGGCAATCTCAATCTCACCACTTTCAATTTTTTTAGGTACTTCATCGGCAGGCATCATCTCATTCAACGCATCATAAATAGGGCGTAAATAAGGATCAATTTTCTCTAACATATCCCCTGGCAAAAAGCCCAAATTCTCACCCGCTTCAACGGCAGGGCGGCAAAAAACCATGCGTTCAATTTCACCCGCTTGGAACATTTGAACCGCCGCAGCGACCGCCAAAAATGTCTTCCCCGTACCCGCAGGGCCAATACCGAACACCATGTCATTGCCCTTGATCGCATTGATATAATAGGCCTGATTGGGGGAGCGGGGGGAGATCAGCTTATTTTTATAGGTTTTAAAGCCTGATTTTTCATCGGTCATAATTTTGGTTTTCTCCGTCTTTTTGTCAGGGGAATCGTTTTTGTTATGAAACCGCAAGGCGGCGTCAATTTCGTGGGTGGTTACATCTTGTTTTTTTTGGATTTTGCGCCATAAAAAAGTAAGAATTTCTTTGGCCTGCGCCACGGAGTCTGCCGCGCCGTTTATCGCAATTTCATTACCGCGGCTGGTAAATTCCAAGGACGGCAAGGCGCTCTCTAAATGCCGCAAATGCTCGTTCTGCACCCCAAGAAGGTAAGGCAGGAGCGAATTATCCTCAAAAGAAAGCGTAACGCTATGGATATTGTCGTGCGGTATAATAAGCCTCGATACTAGTTAAGTGTTTATTATACCATAGAATTTAACGATTTTAGCAATATTAAATTCGCTTTATTTACTTGCAAAATCATGTTTAATTGCTCATATTTACATAATATGCAAAATATTAACCTAGTATTTCTCCACCACAGTGAAGATATAATTGCCTCTTCAAACGAAAGAATTAAGGTCGATTTTATCCCGCCGCAAAAATATAGAAATTTTTTGGGCTTTTTAAAATCACTCGGACTAACAAACCCAACAATCGGTGGTGGCGCCTTAAGAGATGAGTATTTAGGCATTCCTGAGAGAATAAAAGACTGGGACATCCTAGCCGATTACAAAGACTCTGAAATCTTAAAAGGGACAGCAACAGAAGTAGAAGGAAAATTAAGACAACAATTAGAAGGCTTAGACGGCGTTTCTAATATTTCCGTAGAACCTCAGGTCAATGAACAAAGAAAAGCTTTTAGGATTAATTTTGACCTTAATGGCGTCGAAATAGATTTGGCCGTGTTTCAAGACAAACAACAAGCATTTGATCATATGCCAATTACAGACTCACCGTTAAGCTCAATCAGTATGAATGAATATGGTGAGGTAACGGCGCACCCTTTATTTACATCGCATGTTAAGCAAAAAATCTTTCAGCCTTTTCCGCATGTTCCTTTAGATAACGGGTTTGAAAAATTTGCACACCTTCAATCAAAAATACCTGATCTGACTTTTGACGATACAAATTGCCTTAAGATGTCTCAGTCGTCACAACCTCACCCACCAAGGCATTCGCCGTGGCAGCCTTAAAGTGTTTTAGACAAAATAAAAAAATCACAGGTTATCTACATTCGGCATCCATAGCAGCAATAACAGGCGCAAACAAAGCGGCGCGCAAAAAGAGTTATGTACCGGGACTCGTCAATGGTATAAAATCTAAATATAGGAAGAAACACATGACTGATAAAAAAACACAATTAGCTATTGTCTTCCATCCGCTTAGAGGGGATGGAAGCAATCTTTCTATGTCTAGCTTTTCCACCATTATTGAAGGTTTTAGAAAAGTTGCTTCTAAATTTAATTGTACTGACTTGGATATTCTTAACCTTACTTCCAATAGTCCAGTCACAATGTCTATTGAAGGTGAGCAATACTTATCTTCCCTTTATGGTGGGCTGTACCATTTCATGGATACAAGAGAGATGCCTGACGATTGGAATCGTGGAAAAATTGACTCTGTTTTAGATTTTATAACCCCCGTAGGAAAAACTATTGGAACACTTGATTTTAGCCTAGAAGGTGAAAAAGAATTGGTTATTAACAGCAGATACAAAGCTGATTTTGAAAACAAAATAGAGCCTGATTTTTTTGCATTAGGAACAATAGACGGAACTATTGAAGCTATAAATATACACGGCAGAAAAAACACCGTTGCTCTATATCCAACAATAGGAAGCAATAAAATTGTTTTGGAATTTGACGACCAATACTTAGATACAATCAAAAACCTAATTGGTTTCTACGTAGAGATTAGCGGAGAAATGAAATACAAATGGAGGGACAAATACCCTCACAGTGGAACAATAGAAAAAATTGAACCTATTGTGGAAGAAAACTTGCCTACTTTCTCTGAAATGTACGGCATGGCTCCTAATGCAACAAGCGGACTACCAGCGGAGGACTTTATAGCGGGAATTAGAAGTGAGTAATAAAAAGAAGCCAATTATATATTTTGATAGCTGTATTTGGATAGCTATGATAACAGCGGAGTCTAGAAAAGATCCCGCTGAAACGGCTTCTATTGCTGGCTTAGTAAAGCTATTAGACGACAAAGAAATAATTGCCCTTTCTTGCAGTACAATCTTTTCAGAGGTTTTAGAGGCTGATTTAACTGACCAACAAAAACAAATATTTGAGGGCGTTACCAAAAGAAGGTCGGCTGTTCAAATCAAGGATGCCACAAAAGACATTAATAAGCTGGCTGGCGAAATTAGAAGCTACTATAAACAGCAAAGAGCATTAGACCCATCAAATCCTAAAACGCCTGGCGGACAAGACGCTATTCATATAGCAACGGCAATTTACTATGAATGTTCTACTTTCTATACCCTAGATGCCAAAGATAAAGCTGATAGTTGCGGTTTATTGAAGTTAACCAACCCCATTGCAGGGAAATATATATTAACAATAACTAAACCAATAGTTGGTCAAGCCGGGTTAGCCGTATGACAAAGACAAAAAGACAGCCACAAACTAGCAAATTCAAAGAACTTGCCAGAGAGCAAGGCTGTAACAAAGATGAAAAGCTGAAAAAGGTCGTTAAGCTTAAGGAAAAACCCCAAAAGTAGGGCTTTTTTATTTACCTATAGTCTTGGTTTGTAAAGTATATAATTGTGCACAATAGCCTAAAGAAGTTATTATGTCATTTTTAATTTCTAAATAGTCACAACCTCACCAACCAACGCATTTGCCGTGGCAGAGGTGACTTTCACATCGACAAACTCCCCCAATAAACGCTCATTTGCGGGGACGTTGATGGCTTGATAGAAGGGGGTGCGGCCTTGAAGTTGGCCTTCTTTTTTACCTGTGCGCTCGAACAAAACGCGCATGGTTTTACCGACGGAGCTTTTATTAAAATCAAAATATTGTTCCGTGATCAAATCTTGGAGCTCCGCCAAACGCGCAGACGCCACATCGGGGCGCACCAAATTCGACATATTTGCCGCAGGCGTGCCGGGGCGGGCGGAGTACTTAAAGCTATAGGCGCTCGCAAAAACAACATCACGAATAAGTTGTATGGTGTCTTCATGGTCTTGATCTGTCTCCCCGGGGAAGCCAACGATAAAATCAGAAGAGAACACAATATCTGAGCGCGCTTTGCGCATATCAGCGATAATCTCGCGATACCTATCGCTCGTATGCTTGCGGTTCATGGCTTTTAAAATCTTGTCCGAGCCACTTTGCACAGGCAAATGAAGGAACGGCGCAAGCTTTTCCACATCGCGGTGCGCGGCAATTAATTCATCATCCACATCACGCGGGTGGGAGGTCGTATAGCGGATTTGTTCAACGCCTTTAACTTCCGCCACTGCTTCAATTAATCGGCCTAATCCCCAGACTTTTCCATCGGTGTTTTCACCGTGATAAGCATTCACATTCTGCCCCAAAAGCGTAATTTCTTTTGCCCCTTGATCCACAAGCTGACGCGCTTCTTCCACAATTTTATCCACAGGGCGCGAATACTCCGCACCGCGCGTGTAGGGGACAACGCAGAACGTGCAGAATTTATCACAGCCTTCTTGGATAGATAAAAACGCCGCCGCGCCTTGGTTTTGTTGCTCGGGGAAATTGTCAAATTTTGAGATCGTCGGAAATTCCGTGTTTACCACACGCTCGTTGCCATTGGCTTTTAAAACCATTTCTGGCAGCTCATGGTAAGTTTGTGGGCCAAAGACCATATCAATCACAGGGGCGCGCTGAAGAATGAAATCGCCTTCGGCTTGCGCCACACAGCCCGCAACTGCCATAAGCATCTGACCGCCTTTGGCTTCTTTGGCTTTTTTATGTTCTTTTAAGCGACCAATCTCGGAAAATACTTTGTCCGTTGCCTTTTCGCGAATGTGGCAGGTATTAAGGATCATCATATCCGCATCTTCTGGCACATCGACTTGGGCGTAACCAAGCGGGCGCAAAATATCCGCCATACGGCTACTGTCATAAACATTCATCTGACAGCCCCATGTTTTAATATAAAGCTTTTTCTGTTGCGTTTTCTCTTGTACGTTTTGTGTCATTTCAAGTACGGTATAAACCATAAAAACCTCCGCCAACGCAAGTAAAAGACGAGCAAAAACAAGGTAAATCACGCATATGACCGACAAAAAACCTTTCTACATCACCACCGCCATCTCTTATGTGAACGGCGCGCCGCATTTGGGACATGCTTATGAACAAATCTTAACCGACACCATGGCGCGTCATAAACGCCTTGATGGCTTTGATGTCATGTTTTTGACTGGCACGGACGAGCATGGCCAAAAAGTTGCAAAAACGGCAGAGAGAGAGGGGATGGAACCCCAAGCCTTCACCGATAAAATCGCACAAAAATTTATTGATATGACCGATCAGCTCAATATCTCCAATGATGATTTTGTCCGCACCACCGAACCGCGCCATTACGAAGCCTCAAAAGCGATTTGGAATGCGATTAAAACCAACAACCCTGATGATATTTACCTTGATAAATATGCAGGCTGGTACAGCGTCCGTGACGAAGCCTATTTTGGGGAAGGGGAGTTGACCGACGCCCGTGATGCAGATGGCAATGAACATAAATTGGCCCCCACTGGCGCGCCTGTCGAATGGGTCGAAGAATCTAGCTATTTCTTTAGGTTATCGGCTTATGCTGATAAATTACTTGAACTTTATACGGCGCATCCAGACTTCATTGAACCCGATGCACGGCGCAATGAGATCATCTCTTTCGTTAAATCTGGTCTACAAGACATCTCCATCTCCCGCACCAATTTCAAATGGGGCGTGCCCGTGCCAGATGACGAAGATCACGTGATGTATGTTTGGCTTGATGCGCTCACCAATTATATTACGGGGATTGGTTATCCTGACACGGACTCTGACAGCTATCAAAAATACTGGCCGGCGGATTTTCATGTCATTGGAAAAGACATCATCCGTTTTCACTGTATTTACTGGCCTGCTTTCCTTATGGCAGCGAAGTTAGAAATGCCAAAGAAAGTATTTGCGCATGGCTTTATCAACGTCAATGGCGCAAAAATGTCGAAATCTGTCGGCAACGTGATTGCTCCACAAGATTTGATTGATTTATATGGCCTTGACCCGACGCGCTATCTACTCATGCGTGAAGTGCCACACGGTCAGGACGGTAATTTTTCCCATGAATATGCGATTCAACGTATTAACAGCGACTTAGCAAATGGCCTTGGAAACTTATCTCAACGCTCTTTATCGATGATTTATAAGAATTGTGAGGGGCAAATCCCCCAAATTGGTGCATTAACTGACGCAGATAAGAAGCTTTTGAACCACGCCCATGACCGCATGATGGTTGTTGTGCGTGAAGAATGCGAAAAAATGAAATTTAACAGGGCTTTAGAAGCCATCTTTAAACTCGTTATTGATGCAAATGGTTATGTTGATGCCCAAGCGCCATGGACATTGAAAAAAGAAGATCCCGTGCGTATGGAAACAGTGCTTTACGTCCTCGCCGAAGTTGTGCGTGTCCTTGGCATTGCGATGCTGCCTTACACACCAGAATCAGCGAATAAGATTCTCGACCAATTAAAAATCCCCGCAAATGAGCGCGATTACAGCTTCATCAGCGATGAACACATGCTAAAAAGCGGCACGGAAATAGACAAACCCGAAGGCATTTTCCCGCGTTTGGATGCCAACGATAAAGCCGCTTAAACAGCATGCCACAACTTTGGTTCATATATGCACTCGGCGCCGCCATTCTATGGGGTTATAGTTACGCGTTGAGCGATAAAGTCATGCGGGCAGATATTTCACCGTTATTTTTAATGGTTGTAACAGGCGCGCTATACTTCGCTATCAGCATCATTATCGCTCTTGCCGCAGGACAACTCAAAGGTGGATTTGTTACAATTTTGAGCGATAAAAAACTGTTTTTTGAGCTGATGATATTGGCTATTTGTTATGTTGCTGGTAGCTTCTTAATTTATGTCGCTATCAACTTGAAAAATGCGACAGCCGTTAATTTAATTGAGATCAGTTTTCCTATTTTCACTCTAATTTTCGCCTATTTCATACTGAAAGAAATACAGGTCAATATGGCAATGGTGATTGGCGGTTTAATGATTTTTGGCGGCATCGGCGTTATCTATTTAAAAGGATAGGAAGGGTCACAGCTTTATTCGTTATTAATAATGATGGCTGGATCTGATCGCCTTTTGTTTCAGGGGCGCGGTTATCATATGACTGTGTTACATTGAAAAAGAAAGCTGTCGTTGCGGCAAGCGCAAAAATTTGCATTGCAGGTGGAATATTTCGTCCTTTTTTTAAGCTGACGCCGCACTTCTTTAATGATGCCTGAGACAATTTTTCTGCCCCTATGGCCGCACAGACAGCGACGCCACCGCATATTCCACTATGTAATAGTGGCGTTTCTATACCTATAAAGCCATCAATGACTTTGTTTTGTGCCGCAAGAAATATAGGGGGCATTGATAAGCTCAAACCCGTGGTGTAAGCCATGAAAGACCCTGTAACAGGCTGCCCCACAGCGTTACCAAAAATTCTGCACCAACTACTATATACTCTTTCCACCATAAATAAATTTACATAAAAAATAAAGGGCGTGCAACTATTTATTTTCAAGCTTTATGCTTGAGCATCTCGTAAATTTATATTGCAAATGCTAAGTTTTTTATTTAACTCGCATCATCAACACAAGAACAGAAATATTGAATTATGTGGATAGACTCGCACTGTCATTTAAATCATTCAAAAACGGGAGAAGGGGACTCGCCTGCCGATATTATTGCCCGTGCCAAAGCTGCGGGGGTTGAAGGTTTGCAAACGATTTGTTGTCGTATTTCTGAAGAACGTGACGAGCTTTTGGGCATCGCCAACGCGCATGATAATGTTTGGTGCTCCATTGGTACACATCCACATTCTGCCGCTGTTCAGGCGGAAATTGATATTCCCCAAGATGAGATTATAGCGGCGGCCAATAAACATGATAAAATCATCGGTATCGGCGAAGCAGGTTTAGATTATTTCTATGATTTTGCGCCACGTGACGTTCAGGCCAACATGTTCCGCAAGCATATTCATATCGCCAAAGAAACAGGTTTACCGCTGATCATCCATACGCGTGATGCCGAAGAAGACACAATCAATATCTTACGCGAAGAGGGGGCTTGTGATGGCAAAACAAAAATTTTAATGCACTGCTTCAGCTCTAATGAAACCCTCGCTCAGCAATCTATTGATGAAGGGTTTTACATATCGTTTTCGGGCATGGTGACATTCAAAAAGAACCTCGAGCTTCAAGAAATCGTCAAAAAAGTGCCATTAGACCGTTTATTGATTGAAACAGACGCCCCGTTCTTGGCGCCTATGCCGCATCGCGGGAAAACCAATGAATCGGCATATATTGTCCATACGGGGCAATTTATTGCCGATTTACACAACCTAACGGAACGTGAAATTGCACAGCACACAAAGGAAAATTTCTTTACGCTGTTTAATAAAGCTCAAAAAACTTTTAAAGAACTCTCCTAAATCTGTTCTTGTTAACCACGTGACAACAAAGCGCCAATGTTAAAACGTTTCAGCATATTCGCTAAGAATCCTTTCAAAGATGGAACAGAAAGCACTAAAATTGATACACAAAGGGCTAGAACAGCCAGATCTGCCGCTGCATTCAATATATTATACAGCTCAAATTGCGAAAAATCGACTAATGGCGCGCTATAATCGCCTAAACTTGGCTCAATTTGGTTGAATTGTTGTGCATATTGCGCCATTTGCGCTTCGCTTATTTGTGTGATCTCTAAGTTAGTTGTTGGAAGTTGCTGCAGTGTTTTTTCATTCTGATAACCCATAATTTTACCCTCTATATTTATTTACTTTTTAAATTTATCGAACCTTATTGCGGTTCTAATAAATATCACTGCAATAGTTATGCCAAACACAAGCAAAACCACGTGTAAGCAATTAATATAAGTTTTACAGGATCATCTGTATTAATTATCCTTCATGATGGCGTGAGAACTTATTATAGAGTTACGCTCTCATAAATTGATATCTGCGCTTAAAATATAAAAATCAAATATGCACTTAAAGATAATATCGCTGATGAAATAAGCCCCCTATCCTTTATCACACCCATTATTTTTCATAATATATATTATCACATCGTCATTGTCTTGTTTATATTATCCCTATTAAACAAAATTTCAGGTAAAAACGCTCAATGAAAAGATAAAGCCCTCTGTGCAATAAAACAAATCAATGATAACAATTATAAAATGACAAAATTCACGCTCCCCAAATGGTATGACCTTCACACGCATTTACGTCAAGAAGGTTTGCTTGCGCCAATTATACAATCGCAACTTGATATGGCGTGCTGTGGCGTGCTGGCGATGCCGAACACGCGTCCACCAGCCGCAAAAGTGCGCAAGGATGATCCATTACCTTACAATAGCCTTGAAGAATATCGCGGCGCGATTATGGCTGCTGGTGGTGATAAATTTGATGATGTCATCACGCCGCTTTACCTCACCAAAGACACCACACCCAAAATGATTGAAGATGGCGCGAAATCTGGCATTTTGCGCGCGGTTAAATATTATCCACCGCATGGCACAACAGGTTCAGATTTCAGCTATCCTTTGTTAAACCTTCTTGAAACTGACGTTATCAAAGCGTTAGAAGATAATAACGTTATTATGTGTATTCACGGTGAAGAACACGGCCTTGATGGCGCAGAATATCTAGCCCGCACCACAAGCGCAGAAGAATTTTTCTATCGCGAACGCATGCCTGTTTTACTCGATAAATACCCCAATCTGAAAATTGTTGGTGAGCACGCCACCACAAAAGTCGCTGTTGATTTAATCAAACAAGCAGGCGAAAACATCGCCGCCAGTATCACACCACAGCATTTAATTTACACCATTGGACATCTCATGCAGGGCTTGCCGTATCATTTATACTCCCTGCCCGTGTTAAAATTCGCCGAAGACCGCGACGCATTACGCGAAGCTGTTCTTGATCCCAACAATACCAAATTCTTTGCAGGTACAGACAGCGCCGCACACACCACCAAAGCCACAGAATGCGGTTGCGCCGCAGGCTGTTTTGTTGGCGGCATCGCGCCACAGCTTTATGCCGAAGCATTCGAACTTGCTGGGGCAGATTTAAGCCTTCAGGAAAACCAAAAAATATTTGAAAATTTCCTTTGTCATGTGGGCGCGAAATTTCACGGCCTGAAACCATCAACGGAGACATTTACCTTGTCAAAAACACCACAAACGATTGAAAAAATTCCGACCTCCGAAGGGAATATTATCCCCCTACCCGTTGGCCTAGGTGATCCCATTATCCCATGGAGTATTGAGTTTTAATGTTAAATCCCCTCCTCTTGCTCCCGCCTGAAACCGCCCATAAAATCGCACTTTTTGCGTGTAAATACGGACTAATACCGCACGCAAAAAAGCCAGAAACGCTTAAAAAAGAAGTCTTTGGCTTACAGTTTTCCAGCCCCCTCGGTTTATCCGCTGGCGCAGATAAAGAAGCCGCGGCCTTAAAAGGATGGGGCACAATCGGCTTTGGCTTTGTTGAAGCTGGAACAGTGACGGTGTCCCCCCGCAACGGCAATCCACAACCGCGCATTTGGCGACAAAAAAAGCAAAAAAGCGTTGTGAATTGGATGGGGCTTCCGGGCAAGGGCTACCACCCTTTCGTCAATAATTTAAAACGCTATCGCAATAATAATCAAAATAGCGATCTCGTTATTGGCGTCAGTATCGCCTCTCCCGAAGGTGTGCTCTCAGATTTTGAAAAATTGGCGCGTGAATGTGCGCCTTATACGGATTATTTCACCCTAAATGCCTCCTGCCCCAATGTCGCAGATCACAAAGATGCCCTTAAAAACATAACAGACCAAATTAAGGCCACCGTTAAACATGCCAATAATAAAGCTGTACTCCTCAAGCTCGGGCCGACAGAAGACAAAGATGCGCTTCTTCAAACATTAGATCAAGCCACAAAAGCAGGCGCCGCAGGATTTGTTTTCACCAACACCGTGCCCCCAACCGCCAAGAATTTATTGGGCAACAATAATCAAAACTTCCAATGGCCCAAACATGATGGTGAAGATGTTGGCGGCTATAGCGGCCCACAACTTTTGGACATTACAGAATTCATGGTCAAAACCGCCCGCAAGCATCTGGGCGATGATGTCCCCCTTATGGGTGTTGGTGGCATTCAATCTGGCGCAGATGCACAACGTATCATCGATGCTGGCGCGGATTTAATCCAAATTTACACAGGATTTATCTATAAAGGGCCGAAGTTGGTTAAAGAAATTAACAACGCCTTGGCTTAAAAATTAAACTGGGCAACGACTCCTTGTTATACGACTGGCTTTATATACGCCTTTTGTATCAAAATTCCATCGCTGTGCAACATAGCTATTAACAACCTCTGCTTTAAAGCAGTCTCCAACAGAGATATTGGCCGCAAGATGATCAGGCGCCTTAATTAAAACACTCCCCCTCTCCCATGCTGCCGTAATATTTACTAGCTTTCCTGCTTTTCCTCGGATGGCTTCAGCCTGAAAGGTTATTTGCCTTTTATTACTATCAATAAGTGGTTTGCCAGAATCAAAAAACCGCCCGCCAAGTAAATCGGGGCCGTAGAATCCAATTGGCAAAGATATTGCCGCCGCTATCATAAAAGTACCAAAACGAGACATATTAAGCTCCTTTAAATTAATTATGTATATAAAATTTCATTGTAAGTAAAGTAAATATTACTTAAAATCACCCGTGCCCCTGCGCGGGAAATTGAGGCCAGAAATGAGAGCATTATCCAAATCATAAGATGTCTTATTATACTTAAACACACATGACGAATATTGACAAAATAGGAATAATTTCATACAATATAGATTGCTGGCCGTTGATCTGCCTTTCTGGTTTAGGCTTCCTCCCTAATCAGCATAGAGCAGAATCTTATAACGGCACGGCTTTGCGGATAACATCGCAAGGCGAAGCTTGTGTTGTGCGCTCCTTCTTATTTTTATAATTAGCAGCCCCCCCACCCCCCTTAAAATAACGAACAAAGTGGGTTTCTGAATTTGTGTTTAATCTCAATAAGTTATAAAGTACCCCCCTATATTCAAGGTTTCAAAAATGTCGAAAATTCAAAAAATATTTATAAAAGCCGATAATGACTTCCCCCATATGATTGAAAAATTAAAGTGGGTGATGGCCTGCTTGCGTGATCCCGTCAAGGGCTGTCCGTGGGATCAGGAACAAGATTTCAAATCCATCGTCAAATACACCATTGAAGAAGTCTATGAAGTGGCCGATGCGATTGAAGAAGGGGATATGGATTCCCTCAAAGATGAGCTTGGTGATTTATTGCTGCAGGTAATTTATTACACCCAAATGAGCGCAGAACAAAACGGCTTTAATTTTGATGATGTCACAAAAGGCGTGGCGGATAAAATGATCTCCCGCCACCCTCATGTTTTTGGCGATACAGATGCCATAAGTGCCGAAGATGTGACAAAAATTTGGGAAGAACAAAAGGATAAGGAAAGTAGTCACAAGGGCGCATTGGATGGCGTGACAAAAGGCCTGCCCGCCCTGCTCCGCGCGCAAAAACTCCAAAAAAAAGCCGCCAAGGTTGGCTATGAATGGCCTAGCAGTGAAGGCGCTTTTGCGAAGTTAGAAGAAGAAATTTTGGAATTTAAAGAAGCAACAACGCAAGAACATCGTGAAGAAGAGCTTGGCGATCTTCTCTTTTGCCTCGTCAATTATGCCCGCATGGAAGGCTTAGACACCGAAGAAGCCCTGCGCAAAGCCAACAAAAAATTTATTAAACGCTTCGAAGGTATGGAAGCAGATTGCAACACAGATAATGTGGATTTTTCATCGCTATCACTCGATGAAATGCTGTCATTGTGGGAAAGACAAAAGTCTAAATAAAGATCGTCATTGCGAGCGTAGCGCGGCAATCCAGAGACTTATAAAACGCACTCTATATTACGCCGTGATTACATTCCTCAAAAAGATGTTTAAGCGAGATAATCTTTCAACAACAAACGATAAATTTCATCCCACACCTCTTCATTCGGTGTACAGATCAAACCGCCACGCTCATCACCAGGGCCATAGGTTGACTTATCCCACTGGCGAACAAATCCGCCCGCTTCCGTCAACATCATGCCCCCCGTCAAATGATCCCACGGACGAATGCGGGAATACATACAAAAATAAGATTCGCCCGCCAAAATATCAAGATACTCATGACCGCAACAAAGATAGGTTTCAACATTACCAAAATCATGATCGAGCACATCTTTAAGCTCGTTACGCATTTTTTCGGGTAAAAATTTACGACTAATAAACCCCCGCGTTTCACTTAACGGTTTTGTCATTTCAGGGTAAGTCACGCGTGAGCCATTTATCTCAACGCCGCCCCCCTGCTCCGCAATCGCGATACGATCACGCGGAATATCCAAAATCCAACCTTGTACAGAAACGCCATTTTTCACAAGCGTTACGATCGTGGCAAAACGTTCGTCACCATTTTTAAAATTTGCGGTGCCATCCACAGGATCAATGACCCAAATATAACCCTCCTCGCGCCCCAAAAGACTCATGTCAATTTCATCTTTAGAAACAGCTTCTTCTCCAACTACAATCGAGCCTGGTAAGATATCTTTAAAGATGCGGGTTAATTCTTCTTCGGCTTCTAAATCAGCAATGGTCACAAAATCATTTGGCCCTGATTTGGTGTCGATTTCATCATCGGTTAAATGTTTGAAACGCGGCACAATTTTATCAGCGGCAACTTCGCGGATATAGGCAGCTATTTTGGTTGGGTCAATATGGATCATAATATTTTTCTACCGCAGATGGACACAGATTAATAATAGTTTTACGCGAAGTTTAGAATAGACAAAGTTTTTATTGCTTTTGTCATTGCGAGTGTAACGAAGCAATCCAGAATGGTTGGTATATTATTGGATTGCCGCAGTCGCCTTGCTCCTTCGCAATGACGTAAAAGTAAAACTTACAAAACTTTATATTCAAACATACTTTCAAATCGGTTTTTATTCGCTGGATCAATATGCACGATTAACTGCATTTTGTCATTTTTATCATGAGTTTCTAAAACCTCAGCATGTTGATAAAGCCATGCAATCGCTTTGCCATCAGAGACTGGAATGTCATAGCTAAGCTGACTGTAATGACGGGAGAGAAATTCGTCTATCACGACCATCAACGCTTCAACGCCTTCACCTGTTTGTGCGGATATTGGCAGAATCTGTTCATTAAATTTTGCGTCACGCTCTATCTCTGCACGTCTTTCATCAGGGCAAACATCGATCTTATTGATTACTTCAAAAATACGATCATCAGTTTCATACTCAATACCAAGATCTCGCATAATGTTAATGACATCACGCTTATGCGCGTCATAGTCGGTTTGGGTTGAATCACGCACGTGTAGAATCACATCCGCATATTGGGTTTGATCTAATGTGGCGCGAAACGCCTCGATTAAATGTGTTGGCAAGTCAGAAATAAAACCAACCGTATCAGACAAGATCACCACGTGGCCAGAAGGCAGTTCAATACGGCGCAAGGTCGGGTCAAGCGTTGCAAAGAGTAAATCTTCGGCAAAAACTTTCGCGCCTGTCACGCGGTTAAACAAAGTGGACTTTCCTGCATTTGTATAGCCTACAAGCGCCACCACAGGAAACGGTACTTTTTCACGCGCTTTTCGCCCCAACTCACGGGTTTTGCGCACTTTGATAAGGTCTTTTTTAAGGCTCGCCATGCGTTCCGCTAAAATACGTTTATCAAGCTCTAACTGGCTTTCACCTGGACCACCAACGAAGCTTTGACCACCTCGTTGACGTTCCAGATGCGACCAAGATTTCACAAGGCGGGAGCGTTGGTAATCAAGCTGCGCCAGCTCAACCTGAATGCGTCCTTCTTTTGTTTGTGCGCGCGCGCCAAAAATCTCTAAAATCAATCCCGTACGGTCAATGATCTTACATTTAAGTTCTTTTTCAAGGTTACGCTGCTGCACTGGTGATAAGGTAAAATTCACCATCACCACATCGGGTTTGAATTCCTCTACTGCGTCGCGAATATTTTCCCGTGTACCTTTACCAAATAAATAACCTGCCTGAATCGTGCGCACGTTGACGGTCATGCTCTTGGCAATTTCAAGCTTGATGGCCTCTGCCAAACCACAGGCTTCTTCAACAGCTTGCACAACGTCACCGCGCTGCGATGCATGCACGTTGTTAAAAACAGGATGAATAATCAACGCTGTTTCGGGCTTAACGGTGTGGTCTATTTCGGACAAATTATTGCGGCATTAATTCTTATTAATCTTGCGCGTCTTCTTCGCCATCATCTTGAAGGCTTAAAGGACCGCCTGGCATAATGGTTGAAATAGCGTGTTTATATACCAACTGCACGTGGCTTTCGCGGCGTAACAGCATGGAAAAATTATCAAACCATGTCACGACACCTTGTAATTTCACACCATTCACCAAAAAAACCGTAACGGTCATTTTCTCTTTGCGAATTTTATTAAGAAAAACATCCTGCACACTTTTAGATTTTGCGGGAGAGTTTTGAGGGGATTTTTCAGCCATTGCCTTGATCCTTCTTGTTATAGAGTCGCTTGATTGCGGCCTTCTTGCCCTTTCATTACATAAAAACAGCACAAATAGCCAGAATTTTATGCGGGTAGGCTTATTTTCGGGTCTATGGCATCATTGGTTACAGCCTCAAGAAGCTCTGAAACACTCAAAAAAGCGTAATTGGGCGCATATTTTTCAATTAAATCAGGGCGCGGCTGATCGGATTGGATGAACACGCTTGGCGCGCCCGCATTTTGTGCGGTAAGCAAATCTGTCTCGGTGTCGCCAATATAGAGAATATCAGCAGCTTTTAAGTCAGCCGATATTTTTGCCATCGCCATCAAAAGTGGATCAATCGCAGGTTTATCCTTTGCCGCGTGTCCTGCACCGATAATAGACGAAAAATAAGCCCGCCAGCCCATGACATCGACTTCCTTATGAAGGAAATCATGGCGTTTGTTACTCACCAATGCCATCGGGATATTTTGCGCCTTTATGGTGTCGCATAATTCAACAACATGCGGCATTGCTTTTAGGTATTTCAAATGATGCTCTGCAACAAATTCATATAAAACAACTTGCGCCTCTTCGGCTTTATCGCCGTAAATTTCGGGGTAATATTCCCGCGCGGATTTACTGGCTTGCCCCAGGAAATCATCCATCGTCCATAACGGCAAATCATAATATTTTCGCACGTGGTTATGCGCATCCAAGATAAGGCCGCATGTGTCAACGAGCGTTCCGTCCCAGTCAAAAATGACAGCTTTATAGTTATTAAAATTTATCATTTAGTTCCTATTCATAATGCCATTACGAGTCCAAATTTATTGGAGCGAGGTAATCTAGAGCTCATAAGAAAAAAGTCTGGATTGGCGCATCGCTTCGCACCTCGCAATGACAGTGTATATGTTTTATAATCCTGCTTCCCATGAAACTTGTTTGCCACGCAACCCTTCAACATAGGCACGATATTCTTCATATAAGTTTTTACAAATATCTCCGCGTTTGCCATCACCAATTTTGTGGCCATCAATCTCAATAACAGGTGTAATTAAGGCGGTGGCACTGCTGGTAAATGCTTCAACGGCATCGTAAGCTTCCTGCGGGGTGAAGGAGCGTTCTTCTAGCACTAAATTCATTTCCTTACAGAGTTTTTCGATGGCTGTTCTAGTGATACCACGCAGAATTTCTGACGTAACACCGCGCGTTACAAGCTTTTTATCCTTGGTCACAATCCAAGCATTACTTGCGGAGCATTCAGTGATAAAACCTTCAGGATCAACCATCCATGAATCATCTAACCCATCATTCACCGCGCTTTGTTTCGCCATAGATTGTGGAAGCAATAATACTGTTTTTATGTCACGACGTTGCCACCTAATATCAGGAACTGTTTTAACTTTCATGCCATTTTTAACTGCCGCGTTACCATCAAAGTCAAAATCATAACTGATTAGAACCAATGTTGGGGGCGTGTCTGGTGATGGGAATTTAAAATCACGTTTAGCAACACCCCGCGTAACTTGGATATAAATCGCCGCATTTTTTTGCCTATTACGACGCATGACCTCACGCATTAAAAACCGCAAAGTCTCGCGTTCAACAGGCATAGCGATTTGCAGCTCACTTAAAGAGCGTTCCAAGCGATCCAAATGACCCGTTTCATCCGCCATATGACCATGAATGCAGCCAATAACTTCATACACCGCATCAGCCATTAAAAAACCGCGATCTTCAATTTGGATCGTGGCATGATTATGCGGAACATAATGACCATTCACATAAGAAATACGGGGCATTTAGAATCCTTTAGGCTTTATTAAAAAATAATTCATTAAAATATATCAACTTGCGCGGAAAACATTTTTTCGATTTTTTGTGCCTTACCATGCGGGGCAAGAATAATGACATGATCATTTGTTTTAATCATCGTATTGGCATCGGGCATAACGACCCTTTCATCACGAACGATTGCACAAACTAAAGCGCCCTTGGGCCAATCAATATCACGCAAAGGTACATTTAAGAAACTTAGGCTTTCTGATGCTTCAATTTCCAATATCTCCGCAAAACTTCCCAATAAGTTATGAACCGCCTTGACCCGCCCGCGGCGCACATGTCGCATAATCGTTGACACGGTAATGGCCTTAGGTGAGACAACCGCCCCAATCCCAAGCGATCCTGTCAACGACGTGTAAGATTCTTTATTCACCAACGGAATGATACGGTTACATCCAAACTGTCGCCCCAACAGCGAAATCAAAATATTTGTTTCATCGTCATCTGTAACGGTAATTAAAGCTTCGGTTTCGGAAATATTTGCCTCTTCTAAGACCTGACGGTCTAGACCTGATGCATTTAGAATGAGGACATCTTCATAAATTTCGCTCAAATTTTGCGCACGTTCGGCATTGCTTTCAATGACTTTTAAATGCACATCGGTGTGTCGTTCTTTGATACGATTAATCAAGCTAACGCCAATGTTACCTCCACCAATTAAGATGACGTTGCGCGCTTTTTGCTCTTCATGTCCAAAGGCAGATAAAATTCGTGCTAAATCAGATTTACGAGCAATAAAAAATATTTCATCGCCAATCAACATTTGATCTTCAGGTGATGGCACGAAAGGCTTTCCGTGACGTACAATTGTTAAAATACGAATTTTATTATCTGGAAATAATGCCGCTAATTGCCGTAAAGGTGTATTCACAACAGGGCAATCTTCCTCACACATCACACCGCAAACAAATGTATCCCCCTCTGTCATAGGCATAACACTGGTTGTGCCCGGAACAGACAAGCGCATTTCAACAGCACGCGCCACTTCAATCTCTGGGGAGATAATGACATCAATCGGCATGTGCGCACGGCTAAATAAATTTGCCCAAGCTGGGTCGCGATAGACCTGATTACGAATACGCGCTATTTTTTTCGGCACATTGAAAAGTGAATGCGCAACCTGACAGGCAACCATATTCACTTCATCTTGCTGCGTTACCGCAATGATCATATCGGCATCGCGCGCGCCAGCCGCTTCCAAAACCTCAGGGCTAGACGCTGCGCCAAGTATGCCGTTAACGTCCAAATTACGGTTAATCCGCGCAATCATATCTGGCTTATTATCAATGACGGTAACGTCATTATTTTCACGCGACAAATAAGACGCAATGCTATAACCGACTTGTCCCGCTCCCCCAATAATAACTCGCATGTATCTTGCCTTTTATTTTATGCCATTTTCTTTACGTCGCGCTGATTATCCTGCGTGTCATTCAAAGAAATATCAAGCGACTTCAATTTTCGATGCAATGCCGAGCGCTCCATACCAATAAATTCTGCTGTTTGGGACACATTTCCTTTAAAACGTTTCATTTGCGTTATCAGATAATCGCGCTCAAAAGATTCGCGCGCCTCGCGCAATGGTTGGCTTGCGAAGTCGGTTAGTGCTTTTTGCTCCAATACGGAAGATGATGGCTTAATCCCTAAAATTTCAGGTGGTAAATTCTCTAATCTTATTGTTTTTCTTTCGCCATAAGGGGGCGCCATAATTGTCACCCACTCCATCATATTGCGCAATTGTCGAACGTTGCCCGGCCAAGAATATGTCTCAAGCCTAATTTTCACCATATCATCAAGCGTTCTTAGCTCATGCCCCATCTGCTTCGCAAAACCTTTTAAAAAGTGGCTGGCAAGCGGGATAATATCTTCATGTCGCCGAGATAAGGGGAGAATATTAAGTGTGACAACATTCAAACGATAATATAGATCCTCGCGAAAACTACCCGCTTTAATGGCTTCTTGAAGGTTACGGTTGGTCGATGCCAAAACCCTGACATCAATATCAATAATCTTTTGTGACCGCACGGGGTGAATTTTATTATCCTGCAGAACACGTAAAATTTTACCTTGGGTTTCAAGTGGCATGTCCGCCACTTCATCGAGCAATAGCGTGCCGCCATGCGAAAGCTCCAACAATCCTTTTTGAATCATGCCGTCACGTTCAATGCCGAACAATTCTTCTTCCAGCCTTTCGGGGTGCAACGCGGCGCAATTAAGGGCCATAAAAGGTTTATCCGCACGATCAGAAATTTTATGAATAGAACGCGCGACAACCTCCTTGCCCGTCCCTGCTTCGCCAGTGATCATAACGCGGCTATTTGTGGGCGCAATGCGTTCAATATGCTGACGCATTTCTTTTAGCGCCGAAGAATCCCCGATCAATTCATCTTCTACATTTTCGCGACGTGATTTTAACGCATGATTTTCCCGCTTTAATTCCGCAGTTTCAATGGCGCGTGAAATCATCAAAAGTAAACGATCTGATTTAAATGGTTTTTCAATAAAATCGTAAGCACCATCTTTAATGGCGGTAACAGCCGTTTCAATTGTGCCATGACCACTAATCATCAAAACAGGTAAAATGGCATGGTCTTGCTTTATTGCCTTTAAAACTTCTAAGCCATCTTTATCACTTTCTTGCAGCCATATGTCCAAGATAACCAAATCAGGTTCTTTTTCGCTCACCGCCGCCATGGCTTCGGCCGCATTTGAAGCTTCGCGAATTTGATATCCTTCATCTTCTAAAATACCGCGAATGAGGACACGAATATCATCTTCATCATCAACGACTAAAATATCTTTTTTCATGCCACTTTCGTTTCTTCTATTTGCACCATGTCATTCAACGGGAATGAAAGAGCTATCGTTGCTCCGCCCAAATCTTCGAATCCCTCAAGCTGTCTTATTGTATCATTTATGCCAATAATAAGCTTACCATCATGATCGGACATAATTTTTTTGACAATCGCCAGCCCAAGTCCTGTTCCCTTATCACGATGAGTCACATAGGGCTCACTTAATGTTGCGGGGTCTTTTCCTTCGGGCAAGCCCAAGCCGTTATCACTAACAACAATCGTAAGTCCGCCCCTTAATTCAATCATGACATATAATTTAGCCTTAAAATTATCTTCTTTTGCCGCCTTTGCTAATAATGAATCGATTGCGTTTTGCAATAAATTCGTCACAGCTTGGCGTATTTGTTGCGCATCACTTAAAATCACCAAATCACGATATTCTAGCGCGTTGCCTTTAAGAGATATTTCAATGTCTTTATGCACCGACTTTTGAAATGTCACTAAATCTTGTAACTCCGCGATCAATTTTGTTGGGCTCATAATTGATTCTGGCATGCGCGCAAAATCGGAAAATTCATTCACCATACGGCCAATATCTTCGACATGACGAATAATTGTGTCCGTACATACAGCAAATGTTTCTGGGTCGCTGGAAATCTCTCCTAGATATTTTTTTCTTAAACGCTCTGCCGATAGCTGAATAGGCGTCAGAGGATTTTTTATTTCATGCGCAATACGTCGCGCAACATCGGCCCATGCCGCTTTACGCTGTGCTGATTGCAATTCAGTGATATCATCAAAAGTTAAAACCGCACCATGATCTTCAGCCCCAATTAATTCTATGGCGATACGCATCATCAGCGTTAATTTTCGCCCCTCTCCATTAATATAAGGTACTTCGGACTGGGCAATTTTATTTGGCTTTCTATAGGCTTTTTCGAGAACAGGCGATATATCAGGAATAATCTCAGTAATTTGCCGTCCAATTAATTCTTGCGATGATATTTCAAAAAGCTCCCCTGCGGCACTGTTGGCCAAAGTCACTTTACCGGCATTATTCACACCAATAACCCCTGCCGTCACGCCAGCAAGAACGGTTTCTGTTAGGCGCCTACGTTGATCAAGCTGACGGTTCGCCATAATAAGCTCGTCACGCTGTTGCTCAATTTGGTTGGTCATGCGGTTAAAGGACTGCGCTAGATAATCAAATTCTTCAATCTGTTCCTGTTTGGGAACGCGAGCCGTTAAGTCCCCTGCCCGCACGCGGTCAGATACCGAAATCAGCGTACTTATAGGACTCACCAATTGCCGTGCAAGCACAATACCAATCCAAATCGCCGCCAATAATAAAAGCAATGCCACAACAACAAAAATCATTGTTACCGTAATTTGTAAGCCAGAATAACTCCCCTCTAACTGCGCGTAACGCTCCGACGCATTTTTTGTTGATGCCACATGGGATAAAACAACAGGATCGATGCGCCGCCCGACAAAAAGGTAATTATCATTTCCGCTGTTCAGACGCACCAAAGCGCGCACGCGGTCATCATTCTCATTGGTCAGAATAACAACTTCACCATCTTTTGCTTTATCAATATAATAATCAGGCACGCTTTCAAAAGTCAGCGTAAAAGTTAATCCAGACCTTGCGAGAATTCTGCCATTCTCATCGAAGATCATTGCTTCTGACAAATTTCTTATCAATGATTGCGTATCAAGCACACGATTATAAGCCGCCTGAGAATCCATCATCCTCAATGCCTGCCGATCAATATCATTTGCCATAGCCAGAATATCAGCACGAATAGTTTGTTGATGTTCTTCTAAATAAGCTTCGGCAACAGCTTGTGATTCAACAACGGCGGTTCGAACATTCTCACTAAACCAAGTTTGAACCCCAAAATGAAAAAAGAAAGCCGAGAACACAGCCATAATAATCGCCGGCAATGCCGCCATCACACTAAAGATAAGGACAAGCCGCACATGTAATTTTGAGCCCGCAATATTACGGCGGCGACCACTCCAAATAGAGACAATCCGCCGCGCAATCAATGACACAAGCAATAATAAGATAATCAAATCTAGATTAAGCAACCAAATGACTGTGTTGGGGTTATCACCAAAAGGCGGCGCTTCTTTAAGCGCTGCGTATGTCGCAAAACCGCTTATGATTGCCAACCCTATAAGAATAAAAGATAGCTTGGTACCCCAGCTTTTATTTCTAAAATAACGACGAAAACCATTCATACGGTTTCTAGGTTCAAAGAATGTCCCCCAAAAACCACGCCCCGTCACATCCTTATTTTCAGGAGCAATGTTTTCAATATTTGTAGCTGTTTTTTCCATGCTTATTCTTTTTAAACCACACAGAAGAAGAGTCACAGAGGATTCTTCATAAAATTTCCTTCTGAATCTATAAAGCTCTATGTTAAAAGCGATCACATAAACAACAATCAATCGCTTGCCATGACAGCTTTATATAATCCTAGAATTTTTGTTCTCATTCCTGCCGCGGGAAATAGCCATCGCATGAGTGTAGAAACACCCAAACAATACCTCAAAATCAATGGCAAAGAAATATTGATTCATACCATAAATAAATTATTAAAAATCAATAATTTAAAAGACATAGTTACTGTAATAAATGAAAGACATCGCAACCTATATCAAAACACAACAAAACATTTAAATTTTTCCCCTCCAGCTATTGGCGGAAAGAGCAGAAAATCAAGCATATACAATGGATTAAAATCTTTAGTTAATGTTAAAAATGATGACATCATTCTAATACATGACGCAGCACGACCATTCGTAAAACAAAACGACATAGAAAAGCTGTTACAGATCATGAAAACATCAAAGGCCGCCACTCTTGCCACCCGCGTCACGGACACTTTATATCGTGAAAATGACGATATTATCGACCGTAATGGGTTATGGGCTATCCAAACACCACAAGCTTTTAGATACGATGTTTTAATAAAAGCCCACGAAAAATTTAAAGATGATGATAATTTCACCGATGATGCAGGACTGGTTCGCGCTCTGGGTCATGAAGTCGAAATCGTCGAAGGCTCTCGCAATAATATAAAGATAACAATCCAAGATGATTATGAATTGGCCAAAATTATGATGAATAACGATAAAGAAACGCGTATCGCAATGGGGTTTGATGTTCACGCCTTTGAAACAACCTCAAGTGATCGAAAGCTCATGCTTGGCGGTATTCACGTTCCACATGATGTTGCGTTAACGGGTCATTCAGACGCCGATGTTGTGCTTCATGCCATTACGGATGCGTTATTAGGCACAATTAACCAAGGTGACATTGGAACGCATTTCCCCCCTTCTGACCCGCAGTGGAAAGATGTGGATAGTGCTGTTTTTCTTAAACATACTAAAAACTTACTGGACGATAACTCTGTGGATATAAAATTTATAGATGTCACCATCCTAGCCGAAGCGCCAAAGATTGGCCCACATCGTGACGCCATGCAAAGACGCATTGCCGATATTTTGGAAATGCCGCAAAATCGTGTCAGCATCAAAGCGACCACCACCGAAAAATTAGGTTTCACAGGTCGCGGTGAAGGAATGGCCTGTCAAGCTATTGCCACCGTCACACTTCCCGTGACAGAATAACGCATGTTACGAATCCGCCACCAAGATACGCTCCGTCGCCTTAACTTTAAACACCCAGCAACATGGGCTGCCACATGGGGCGGTTGCGGGCTTATGCAGCCCGGGCCTGGCACATGGGGCACAATTGGTGCCATGCCCTTTGGCATTATCATCCTTATGTTTGGCGGCATCCCTGCTCTTTTATTTGCGACCATCATCACTTTTGCTATCGGCATATGGGCCTCCAAACATTTTGAACAAATGGTGCGTGAAAAAGATTCTGGCATGATCGTGATAGACGAAGTAGTCGGCGTTTGGATCGCGCTTATCCCAGCTATTCTGACGCCCGCCTCTGTTATCACCGCATTTATTTTATTCCGCTTTTTTGATATTATAAAGCCGTGGCCAATTTCATGGCTGGATAAAAAATCCTTTGGGGCTTCGGGGGGCGCATGGGGCGTTATGCTGGATGATGTGCTTGCGGGTATTTTTTCCGCTGTAATTATGATCGGACTGCGCTACGCAGGAATTTTTTAATGAATAACAAACCCGATCTCGTAGAACAGCTTTTTACCAAGTTAGAAAAAAAACAATGGCAGCTGGTTACCGCCGAATCCTGTACAGGCGGCATGATTGCAAATTCCATCACAGATAAAGCGGGGTCTTCCGCTTATTTTGAGCGTGGTTTTGTAACTTATTCTAATCAATCGAAAATAGACTGCCTTGGCGTTTCAGAAAAAACATTGTTGAATTTTGGCGCAGTTAGCAAGCAAACAGCCATAGAAATGGCCGAAGGTGCGCTCAATAACTCTAGAGCCAAGGTTGCCGTTTCGGTCACAGGTATCGCAGGCCCAGATGGCGGCACACCCCAAAAGCCCGTTGGCTTGGTTCACATAGGTTACGCCATCAGAAGCGGGATTTCTCAAGCAAAAACATTTAACTTTAACGGTGGCAGCCGCGCTGAAATACGCCTTAAAACCACCCGCGAAGCCCTGCAGATATTGCTGTCAATTTGTTAGCCTAAGTGTTTTGTCCATCGTTAGACGCGCCATAAATTTCCCCTGCGCGCGTTTCAAACGCCCCGACCATCCGCTTGACAACTTCAGTAAAAAACATATTCGCCAAAGTTTGTAGCGCGACATTCTTGAATTCGAACTCAACAGAAAAATCAATCACACATGCGCCATCTTCGGCGTCCGTAAACTTCCATCTATTTTTGAGGTTTTTCAACGGCCCCTTTTGATATTCAATGTAAATTTCATGGGGGCTTTCTTGCTCTTTTTCCAAAACTACCTTGGATGAAAAGCGCTCCCGAAAAACTTTATACCCAACAACCAAATCGGCATAAAAAATATCCTCACCTTCCCACCGATTTATGCGGCTAGCGATGCACCACGGCGCAAATTCCTTATACTTGTCCACCGCCGCCACCAGATCAAACATCTGCGCAGCCGTGTAAGGCAGTCTTTTTTGTTCTACGTGAGAGAGCATATTCAATTAAACCACAGAGACACAGAGTATCATGCGCTTGATACCGTCTTTCATTAAAGGAGCGTTAAAATTTAAGATAAGACCAATCTTTTTATTCGTTATTTTCATATAGGTTAATATTTGCGCCTCATGAATAGGTAAAATTCTTTCTACATTTTTCAGTTCAATGATCACCCGATCCTCAACTACCAAATCTAGTCTAAATTTTCCTTTCAAAACAATATCCTTATAGGGAACCTTCAATGTTTGTTGAGCAACAACATTTAACTCACGTTGACCCAACTCGTAACAAAGGGCTTCTTCGTATAAAGACTCCAATAACCCAGGCCCAAGCGTTTTGTGAACATCAATAGCGGCATTGATAATCTTATCGGTTATTTGATTAACCTTCATTACTCCGCGCCTCTGCGTCTCTGTGGTTTAAATTTAAGATTCTAACTTCTCCGCACGCGCCTTACGTAGTTTTTCGAAATCATCGCCTGCATGGTAACTGGAGCGCGTTAACGGCGTACAGGACGCCATCAAGAATCCTTTGCTTCTTGCCATTTTCTCCAAGCCTTCAAATTCTTCGGGTGTCCAAAAATGCATGACGGGGGCGTGTTTAGGGGTGGGCTGTAAATATTGACCAATGGTGATGAAATCAATATCCGCCGCGCGCATGTCATCCATCACTTGCGCAATTTCTTCGCGCGTTTCGCCAAGGCCAACCATCATGCCAGATTTGGTAAAGATACTAGAGTCAATCTCTTTCACCCGTTGCAACAGCCGCAGGCTGCGAAAATATCGCGCCCCTGGGCGGATCGTCGCATAAAGGCGCGGCACAGTTTCAATATTATGATTGAACACGTCAGGCCGCGCTTCGGCCACCGCATCAATATCTTCCATTTTTCCGCGGAAATCCCCCGGTAGAATTTCAATTGTCGTGTTTGGCGCCTTATAACGTATCGCCTCGATTGTCTTAATGAAGTGCTGCGCACCGCTATCGTTGAGATCATCACGATCAACTGAGGTCACGACCACATGGTTCAACCCCATCTTCTCCACCGCAACACCAATTTTTAAGGGCTCGTATTTATCCAGCTCATCTGGCTTACCCGTGGCGACGTTACAAAATGAACAAGCCCGCGTACAGACTTCGCCCATAATCATGAAAGTTGCGTGTTTTTTATCCCAACATTCCCCAATATTCGGACAGCCCGCTTCCTCGCACACCGTGGTCAGCTTCATACTTTTGACGGTATCAAGCGTTTCCTTATAGGTCTTACCCTGCCCTGCTTTCACACGAATCCAAGACGGTTTCTTCCCCATCGGACGATCTTCGCGCTTTTGCTTCTCAGGATGCCGCTTCGCACGGTCAAGTAGTTCGGTATTGTATGTCATGGCTGGAAATTAGGCGAATTTATTCAAAAAAACAATAAAAACCGTCATTGTGAGTCGTATATGACGAAGCAATCCAAAGGCCAACGCTCTAATGCTGGATTGCCGCGCTCATTTCATTCGCTCGCAATGACGATATTGAAGATCTGTAATAATTTTTAGCGTTAAAGTTTTTCACTAAATACCGATCCCCATAAGCTAAAAATTAGAGTTCCTGCAGATAAATACATTGACATAAGGTTATTATTAATTCTAATTTGCCATATTAAATAAAGTTAAGGTAACAAAAATGCAAACGACAATTACAGATTACGCCATGAGGGAATCTTTCGCCTTCTATAGCACCCCTAAGCAAGAAGAAAAATTCGATCCCCGTGAGATAGACTTTTTATTAGATAATCTATTGGCAAACATCCCAGAAGAAGGAACATTTTCTGACGGCTTTGTTTTGGAATATAAAAGCAACCCCCTCACGCCAGAAGATGCCTTTGGCATGATCGCGACACAACTTCCAAGAATAAGAATAGAAGCTATTCGTCTTTTTGAAGACTACTTTCAAAAAGGTACCGATATTCAAAAACTTCTTAGTGACTATGAGGCTGGAGAAGAGTTGGCTAGAAAAACAATGAGATATATAGGGATATTCCCTGTTGAAGCTATGAATGTGCGTACGGAACTAGCAAATCCTCGATTAATGGAATTAAGGGCAGCTCAGCAAGAAGACCAACGCTCAATGATTTACCTTAGAAGAGTAATGGGGCCTTTTTTAGTCGGTGAAATTGAAGGCCCCCATCTGCCACCAATGAGCCTGAAAAAGGTTATTGAGCATATGCAAACTGCAATACCCCAAGTAGATCAATTAGCAAGAAGCATTGTTGCTAATGGCGGCGCAGATCTTAAGCCTGGCCATTAAAAATGAATAACCTTGCCATAGGCATCTAACACGCTTTCATGCATCATTTCGCTTAAGGTTGGATGCGGGAAGATGGTGTGCATGTAATCGGCTTCGACCAATTCCGCGGTTTTACCAACAACGTAGCCTTGAATCATTTCGGTGACTTCGGCACCGACCATATGTGCGCCGAGCAATTCACCCGTTTTTTCGTCCCAAATGGTTTTTACCATGCCTTCTGGTTCGCCAAGTGCAATGGCCTTGCCATTGCCCTGAAACGGGAAACGCCCCACTTTAAATTTATGCCCTGCGGCTTTCGCCGCTTCTTCCGTTAGCCCCACACTCGCCACCTGCGGCATGCAATAGGTACAACCTGGAATATTAAGCTTATTAATCGGGTGTACGTCTTTTTGATTGGCTATTTTCTCAATACAAATCACGCCCTCATGTGACGCTTTATGCGCCAACCACGGCGCACCGCAAACATCGCCAATTGCATAAACGCCCGCTTCACCCGTTTTCATGTAACCATCTGTGATAATATGTCCGCGGTCTAATTTAACGCTTTTAACGTTTTCAAGGCCAATATTTTCGGTATTTGCGACAATACCAACCGCCATAATAACTTTTTCAACGGTAATTTTTTCAATTTTTCCGTCTTTTTCAACAGAAACAGTCACTTCTTTGGCTGATTTGTCAATTTTTGAAGTTTTTGCGCCCGTTATGATACGCATCCCTTGTTTTTCGAACTGTTTTTGCGCGAATTTAGATATTTCAGCGTCCTCAACAGGCATTACACGATCCATCATCTCCACAACGGTCACTTCCGCACCCATATTGCGGTAGAAACTCGCGAATTCAATCCCGATTGCGCCCGAACCAACGACCAAGATAGATTTTGGCATTTCTGTCGGCACCATGGCTTCGCGATAACTCCAAATTTGTTTGCCATCAGGCTCCATACCTGGAATGACACGCGCCCGCGCACCCGTTGCAATAATGATGTGCTTGCCAGTTAGATCAGAAATTTTCTTTTTATCTTTGGTGACGGAGACTTTGCCATTGCCTTCTAACTTGCCAAAGCCATCAAAGACCGCGACTTTATTCTTCTTTAACAAATGCCCAATCCCGCCCGAAAGCTGTTTTGCGACACCGCGTGAACGCTCAACCACTTTCTTAAGATCGAACGAGAAGTCTTTGATTGTAAAACCAAAATCACTTGCATGATTAAGCAGATGATGAATTTCACTTGAACGCAACAACGCCTTGGTTGGGATACACCCCCAATTCAAACATATACCACCCAAATGGTTTGCTTCCACCACGCAGGCCTTCATCCCCAACTGCGCCGCACGGATCGCCGCCACATAACCCCCCGGCCCGCCGCCAATCACAATCACATCAAAATTCGTGTCGGTCATGTCAGATTACCTATGTGCACAGCGTGCGTCATTTTCGTATGTAGGACCACAATGCCCTACACCTGCATTGGCATTTATCACCGGCTTGTCTTGTGGAGGCGCAATGGTGGTGTTACACGCCACCAAAATTGCACAAAGGCATAGAGATAGGGATAAAGAGAAATATTTCATTGTTTTAACAGTGACCTTTTTTGGCTTGTCCTGGTGGGCAAAAACGACTGTGATTATTATTCGCATCTCTTTCCACTTCAATAGTATTGCCATTATCATCTGTCACACGCGCACTGCCATTACAGGCAGATAAAGCGGGTATAGCAACAATCAAAAGTAACAGTGTAAATAAAATTTTCATTATATTCTCCTTTCAAGAGAGTTTTAAAGCAGCATTGCCGCAGGATTTTCGATATAGGTTTTGAGTACTTGTAAATACTCTGCGCCAACCGCGCCATCAACGGCGCGGTGATCAACGGAAAGCGTACAGGTCATGAATGTCCCAATCTTAACCTCATTACCATCAACGTATGGCTTCTTCTCTCCCGCGCCAACAGCCAAGATACAAGCCTGCGGCGGGTTAATGATAGCTTTGAAGTCTTTAATACCAAACATGCCGAGGTTAGAAACACTAAACGTGCCCCCTTGGAATTCTTCCGGTTTCAGCTTCCCTTCGCGGGCGCGGCCTGCCAAATCTTTGACCTCTGCGGAAATTTCTTTCAAGCCCTTCATCTCCGCCTGCTTCACAATCGGCGTGATTAAACCGTTCGGCGTGGAGACCGCCACGGAAATATCAGAATGTACATATTGACGCACCGCCTCATCCGTCCATGAGACGTTCGCGGCGGGGTATGCCTTCAAAGCATTCGCACAGGCTTTCACCACAAAGTCATTGACGGAGAGTTTATAGCCGTCCTCTTTTAACTTCGCCCCTTGGTCATTCATGACTTTACGTGTACGCATCAGCTCATCAATTTGGCATTCAATTGTCAGATAAAAATGCGGCACGGTTGATTTTGATTCAACCAAACGGCTTGCTGTGATCTTCTTAATGTTGTTGTTTGGAATTTCGGTATAAACTATTCCAAACTCGTTCAATTTTTGATCGCCTGTTGGCTGTGGCGCAAAACTGGGTGATGACGTATTAGAGTGCACCGCTCCTGCTTGTGCGCCCTCAACGTCCGCCTTAACCACGCGGCCACGCGGCCCAGAACCTTGAATATCAGCTAAATTAACTCCCTTATCCGCCGCAATACGGCGTGCCAATGGGGAGACATAAATACGATTGGCTGTTCTTGTTTGCGGCGCAACGCTTACAGCGTTTTGTTTATTTTGCGCCTTAGGCGTTTCAGATTTTAATTCTGTCATTGGCTGGCTTTCATCGGAAGATTTTAACATTGCGTCCATGTCACTATCTTTTTCACCTTCTTCTAAAAGAATGGCAATCATCTCATTCACTTTGACGTTTTCGGTTCCCGCAGGCACTAAAATTTTTCCAATAACGCCTTCATCGACGGCCTCCACTTCCATAGTAGCTTTATCCGTTTCAATCTCAGCAATGACATCACCAGACTCAACGGTATCACCTTCGGCTTTATGCCATTTAGCCAAATTGCCTTCGGTCATTGTTGGTGACAAGGCGGGCATTAATACTTTAATTGGCATGGAAAACCTCAAATACAAATTTATTTATAGAAAAATCTTCATCACAAAAAAATGGCATGCGCATGTGATTAATCCACATAACACACCTCTTTTGCGGCATGAATGATTTGCTCTGTTTGCGGCAATGCCAGTTTCTCTAATCCTGCCGCATAGGGTAAGGGCACGTCTGCCGCGTGGATACGTTTTAACGGCGCATCTAGATAATCAAAGGCATGCTCACCAATAAGGGCGGCAATTTCTGCGCCGATACCAGCAAACGGGAATCCTTCCTCACAAGAGACAATACGGTTGGTTTTTTTCACGCTTTCCAAAATCGTATGACGATCGAGCGGACGAATGGTGCGAAGATTAATAACTTCGGCATCAATTCCCTGCTCTGCTAATTTTTCAGCGGCCTCTAAAGCTTTGCCGACCATGATGGAAAATGCGACAATAGTGACATCACTTCCCTCGCGCTCAATCTTCGCGCGACCAATGGGGATCACATAATCGGGATCTGTGGGCACTTCGAACGATTGCCCGTACATTAGCTCGTTCTCTAAAAAGATAATCGGGTTTGGGTCACGAATAGCGGCCTTCATCAGGCCTTTGGCGTCTGCCGCGCTCCACGGGGCGACAACTTTTAGGCCTGGCACATGGGCGTACCATGACGCATAACATTGTGAATGCTGCGCGCCCACACGGCTCGCCGCCCCATTAGGGCCACGGAAAACAATTGGACATCCCAACTGACCGCCTGCCATATAAAGCGTTTTAGCCGCAGAGTTGATGATATGATCAATCGCCTGCATGGCAAAGTTAAACGTCATGAATTCAATAATTGGTTTCAAGCCATTCATCGCAGAGCCGACAGCCAAACCCGCAAAGCCATGTTCCGTAATCGGCGTATCAATCACACGTTTTGCGCCAAATTCATCCAACATGCCTTCAGTGACTTTATACGCACCGTTATATTCCGCGACTTCCTCGCCCATCACGTAGATATCTTCATCCCCGCGCATTTCCTCAGACATCGCATCACGCAGAGCCACACGCACCGTTTGCGTTTCTGTGGTCTGCATAAAGGGCGCTTCGTCAAAAACAGGCGGTTCAATTACGGCGCCTTGGGCATAAAGAATATCGCGATTTTCAACGACGGCCCCAGAAGGTTGAGTGGCAATTTCTGAAGACATTGTCGCAGTTTCATCGGGTTCCGAAGCCGAAACATTGGCACTTGGCGCCGCGGCAGGCGCGTTTGCATAAATATCAATATCACTCGCACTCTCACCATCTTCTAACAAAACGGCAATCGGCGTGTTGACAGAAACATTCTGCGCCCCTTCTTCCACCAAAATCTTGCCGATCACACCATCATCAACGGCTTCGACTTCCATTGTGGCTTTATCCGTTTCAATCTCGGCAATCACATCACCGGACTCAACGCTGTCGCCCTCTTTCTTCAGCCACTTGGCCAAATTTCCTTCGGTCATCGTCGGCGATAAAGCCGGCATTAATACTTGTATTGTCATCTTTTTAAACCTCTACTAACACATCTGTCCAAAGCTCTTCCGGTGGAAGCTCTGGGGATTCTTGCGCAAATTCTGCCGCTTCTTTGATACGTGCTTTAATGTCTTTATCTATTTTCTTTAAATCGTCTTCGGCGACATCATGCGTTTCCATCATGATCGCTTTTAACTTAACGATTGGATCATTTTCTTTTTGGGCGTCGACTTCATCTTTTGTACGGTATTTCGCTGGATCAGACATCGAGTGCCCACGAAAACGATAAGTCATGACTTCTAAAATGTATGGCCCATTGCCATCGCGAATATAATCAAGCGCCTGACGCGCGGCGGCCTGCACCGCAAACACATCCATACCATCGACAATTTCACCCGGAATGCCGTAGCCCTGACCACGGGCATAAAGTTGCCCCGCCGCGTGACGCGCCGAAGAGGTTCCCATGCCGTACTGGTTATTTTCAATCACGTACAGCACCGGCAATTTCCAAAGCGCGGCCATGTTATAGCATTCAGCCACTTGTCCTTGATTTGCCGCGCCATCGCCCATGTAGGAAATCGCAACGCCATTATCGCCCTTATATTGATGAGAAAAACCAAGCCCCGTTCCAATCGCCGTAGAGGCCCCAACAATACCATGCCCGCCAAAAAATCCTTTTTCCTGAGAGAACATATGCATTGAGCCGCCCTTACCGCGAGAATAACCGCCCTCGCGCCCCGTCAGTTCTGCCATGACCCCTTTTGGATCCATACCTTTTGCCAACATATGGCCGTGGTCACGATAGGTTGTGACAACTGTATCTTGCTCTTCTTGAACAGATTGAATACCTGTCACGACGGCTTCTTGTCCGATATATAAGTGACAAAATCCACCAATCAGACCCATGCCATAGAGCTGTCCTGCTTTTTCCTCGAAACGGCGAATAAGCAACATTTCATGATACAAATTCTTCATATCCTCCAGAGTTGGTTCTGGGTTCGAATTTGATACCGTTTTTAAATTTGGCTTTTTAGACTTACTTGTTTTTGTGGCCACGTTTAAACACCCTCGCATTTATATAAATAACTCCCCTTAACTAACGATAACGCCAAAGGGAATCTAGCCAAAAAAAAGCATTTATTAAAAAAAATGAGGATAAAATCGGTAAGGCATTGATATATATTAAAAAATATTATGTCGCTATAAGCGATCTTGTAGCAAATCATATTCGTTTGAATAACGAAACCCTAAAACATGGCGTACGCGCTCTTCTAATAAATCACGATCAATAGATCCTGGGCGCATCATCACAACCTTGGTTTCAACGGCCTCACGCTCAGCTTTTACGTTGCTATAATGCTCTGAGGCCTCTGCTACTTTGTTTTCTAACGTCAAAAGGCTCAAATAACCACGCTGCCCCGCAATTAAGTGATATGCAAAATATAGGCTTAAACATAAGCCAATGACCGCTAACATGTTGCGGCGCATTATATAACGTTTTTCGATAAGGCGTTTCATAGTCCCATTGAATCACACCCGATTCGCAGCGTCAACCCATAAAACACAATAGATTCAGCATCTTAATAAAGAATATACAGTGAACAAAAAAATTATTAGCGTTAAGCGATTCGAATGATTCAGTTTTTTAATTGATTTACATAATAATTTATGTTTTATACATCATATGAAAGATGACATTTTTTATGATGATAAAGGATACGCCCATATATTTACTGATGCGAGCGTAAAAAGAGACTCTTCCAGAATGGGGCTCGGCTGGGTAATTACGACAAAAAAAAGCAATAACCCAATAATTAAGACAGCAAAAATTTTTCCCGAAAAACCTAAAACAAAAACAAGAAACACCAATCATTCAAGAGGCAAGAGACGTAATTTAGCGATGGCAGGGGAATTCATGGCTGCATGCTGCGCTTTAAATTCTCTTCCAAAAAATCAAAGGTCATTTTACATACTGACAATCATGATCTAGCAAGAGCATGCACAGATCTTTTTCTTTGGGCAGAAAACCCACGCGCTTCCAGAACAGCAAATAACCCTATTATGTTGAAAATTATGTTTCTTTTGGGTGCGTCTCTAGAAAGACATCAAATTGTTGACGCTGTGGCTGTAAACGACAGGATCGATGATGCTAAGATCGCAGAAAATATGCGCTTAGCACATAACGCTTCCGTACAAGGCTCTGGCTCATCAGCGCATAAATATGATCCCAAAGCCGCTTCCAACATGGAGGCATTAGAAACAGGAAGCAATACCCCAATTCAATGGCCCCCTAAAGTCATTGAGCCATAAGCTAGTTGTTATTAATTTACAGGCGCCCTTAAAAACTCTGCGCCGCAATATTTTGCTGCTGGTCCCAAATCTTCTTCGATACGCAAAAGCTGGTTATATTTTGCAATGCGGTCAGAGCGAGAAAGAGAACCGGTTTTGATCTGTCCGCAATTTGTGGCAACGGCTAAATCGGCGATGGTGGCATCTTCGGTTTCGCCGCTTCGGTGGGACATGACAACGCCAAATCCTGCTTTTTTTGCCATTTCTATGGCTTCTAATGTTTCAGTTAATGTACCTATCTGATTGACTTTAATCAAAATCGCGTTGGCGGCCTTAGTTTCAATGCCCTTCGCCAAACGCTCTGGATTGGTCACGAATAGATCATCACCAACCAATTGCACTTTATCGCCAATCGCTGCCGTCAATTTCACCCAACCGTCCCAATCATCTTCATCCAATCCATCTTCAATCGACACAATTGGATACGCCGCACATAATTCAGCGTAATAAGCGACCATCTCGTCAGAGCTTAAAACGCGCCCTTCTCCCTCCAGATGATATTTGCCATCTTTGCAGAATTCCGTGGCGGCACTATCAAGGGCAATGACCACATCACTTCCCGCTTTATAGCCTGCCGCATCAATCGCTTTCATAATAAAATCTAGCGCTTCTGTCGCTGATTTCACTTCTGGGGCGAAGCCGCCTTCATCGCCAACATTCATATTCATTTCCGCATCATGCAGTTGTTTTTTCAGCGCGTGAAAAATTTCCGCACCGCATCTTAAGGCTTCGGAAAATGTTTCCGCGCCAATCGGCATAATCATAAACTCTTGAAAATCAACGGGGTTGTCCGCGTGTGCGCCACCATTGATAATGTTCATCATCGGCGTCGGCAATTGATGCGCATAAGGGCCACCCAAATATTTATAAAGCGGCACGTCCAGCTCATCTGCAACCGCATGGGCGCACGCCATGGAGACACCTAAAATCGCATTCGCGCCAAATTTTGATTTATTCTTCGTGCCATCAAGGGCGATCATTGTTTGGTCAATATAGATCTGCTCTTCTGGGTCAAGGCCGCTAAGGGCTTCAAAAATACTGGTATTGACATGATGCACGGCTTTTTCAACGCCCTTCCCGCCCCAACGTTTTTTGTCACCATCGCGCAGCTCAACCGCTTCATAAGCACCGGTTGACGCGCCACTTGGTACGGCGGCACGCCCTTTCGCGCCGCTTTCAAGCACAACATCAACTTCAACTGTTGGGTTACCACGACTATCTAAAATTTGACGGGCAAGAATATCTATTATGGCGCTCATGTTATGTTTCCTTAAATTATGTTGATCTATTTTATATTTAGCAAATCCATGCCCTTCACGAGGTCATCAATGGCTTTGGCTTGGGTGAGGAATTCTTCTAATTTGTTGAAAGGGATCGCTGACGGGCCGTCGCATTTGGCTTTATCAGGGTCATCATAGGCCTCGACAAACAAGCCAGCCATACCTATTGCCATCACAGCGCGGGTTAGATCAGGCACAAGGGCGCGGCGTCCGCCGCTTGCTTCACTGCCCGGCAGCCGCATTTGTGAGGCGTGAACCGTATCGCAAATAATAGGCGTACCGCCACTCATTTCCCTCATCACGCCAAACGCCATAGGATCAACAACGAGGTTATCGTAACCAAGGCTATGACCGCGTTCACAAATAATCGTATCCTCTATCCCGCATTCAGAAAATTTATCGACGATATTGGATATCTGATACGGCGACATATATTGTGGCTTTTTAATATTAATCACTGCGCCAGTTTTCTTAGCGGCGTCCGCCATGGCCTTGACCAAATCTGTCTGGCGCGCCAAAAACGCGGGAATTTGGATAACATCGACAACTTCCGCCACAGGCAAGCATTGTTCAATCTCATGCACATCGGTGATGATTGGCACGTTATCAAATTCGGCTTTCACCTTTTGGAATATCTTCATCCCCGTATCCATGCCTACACCGCGATATGAATGAATAGAAGAACGATTGGCCTTGTCATAGCTGGCCTTAAACACAAGCGGAATACCCAGCTTATCCGTGATGGTTTTATAAACCTCCACCGCATTTAGGGTGATGGCTTCATCTTCTAGGACATTCAGCCCCCCAAAAAGCACGAATGGCTTATCATTTGCGCAGGAGATATTTTGACCAGATTTTTGGATAGATATAGTTTTTGATGCATTTGACATTAAAGGTTTTTACCACCAAGACACAAAGACACCAAGATTTATTATAAGCAAAGAAAGGAAAATTTTTCGCTTTTAATGATTTGATTTATAACAAGCATTTCATGATTGATAAAATGCTTGTTATATTTCTTATAAGTTCTATTACTCAACAGCTCTTTCAAGAGCTTTTCCGCCGCTTTGAATATCACGACCTGCACCTTGAATGGTTTCACAGGCAGAAAGGCTGAACGCCCCTAAGAGCATTGCGATGAGAAATGTTTTATTCATTTTATATATCCTTATTCATAATTAAAATTTTTAAGAGAAAAACAATTGTGTATAAAAATTTGCTCGATGGCAATATTTATTAAACCAACCGTCCCTGCTCAATCGCCGCTTTGATGAAGCTCACAAAAAGCGGGTGAGGGTCGAAGGGTTTGGATTTTAGTTCCGGGTGGTATTGTACGCCGATGAACCAAGGGTGATCTTGACGTTCGCAAATTTCGGGGAGTGTGCCGTCGGGGGACGTTCCTGACATCATAAGTCCTACTTCTTCCAATTTATCTTTATAATTGATGTTCACTTCATAACGGTGGCGGTGACGCTCTAAAATCTCTTCTGAGCCATAAATCTCAGCCACTTTAGAGCCTATGGCCAACGCCGCAGGAAACGCGCCTAGGCGCATTGTGCCACCCAAATCATCATCATTGCCGCGCGTTTCTTTTGCGTTATCTTTAACCCATTCAGTCATTAAGCCAACGATATGTTCGCCTTCATCGGTGAATTCTGAAGAGGTCGCATTTTCAATACCGCAGAGATTTCGTGCTGCTTCGACAATCGCCATTTGCATCCCAAAACAAATACCGAAATAAGGGATTTTCTTCTCACGCGCATATTTTATAGCTTTTATCATCCCTGCCGCGCCACGATTACCAAATGCCCCTGGCACTAAAATACCGTTCACCCCATCAAG
The DNA here is from genome assembly GCA_937923625.1 of uncultured Alphaproteobacteria bacterium. Taxonomy (GTDB): domain Bacteria; phylum Pseudomonadota; class Alphaproteobacteria; order Micavibrionales; family Micavibrionaceae. The sequence goes on along the minus strand of CALDTV010000013.1, from coordinate 58,453 downwards.
CGCATGGGCAATATCATCGTTAGAGCTGTCAAATAAGCTAGCTTCGACAAATTTGATATGCACTTTCACCTTATTCGCGATGCCGCCATGCGTCAGCGCTTCGTTCAAAGATTTATAGCTGTCATTCAAATTGGTGTATTTCCCAACCACGGCGATTGTGACTTCGCTTTCGGGGTTATTGATACGGCGAACAATCTTTTCCCATTTTTCCAAATCAGGCGCGGGCGCGTCTGTCATACCAAAGGCATCCAGCACTTGTGTGTCCAACCCAACCTTATGATATGTGAGCGGCACTTCGTAGATGCTAGAGGCATCAAGCGCAGGAATGACTTTTTCTTCATCAATATTACAAAATAGCGCAATTTTCTTAAGCTCCTCTTCTGGAACTTCACGGTCCGCACGACAGAGCAAGATACGCGGACGAATCCCCATTCCCATCAGCTCTTTGACGCTGTGCTGAGTGGGCTTGGTCTTTAATTCGCCTGCCGCGGGAATGTAGGGTAGTAGCGTCACATGAAGAAATAATGCCCGCTCACGCCCCATTTCATTACCAAATTGACGCAACGCTTCAATAAACGGCAGTGATTCAATATCACCGACTGTGCCGCCAATCTCACATAAAACAAAATCGGCTGTGCCGTCTTTTTCGCGAATAAAATCTTTAATTTCATCGGTCACGTGCGGGATTACTTGCACCGTCGCCCCTAAATAATCACCGCGCCGTTCTTTGGCTAAAACTTCGGTATAAATACGCCCTGTTGTGACGTTATCGCTCTGCGTTGCAGGCTTGCCCGTAAAACGCTCATAATGCCCCAAATCAAGATCCGTTTCGGCGCCATCATCGGTCACAAAAACCTCTCCATGTTGAAACGGGCTCATTGTGCCAGGATCAACATTTAAATATGGATCAAGCTTGCATAAGCGCACATCATAACCACGCGATTGCAACAAAGCCCCCAAAGCCGCAGAGCCAAGCCCCTTACCCAAGCTAGAAACCACACCACCTGTAATAAATATAAATTTTGTTTCCATCAGATTCCAAAAAGCAAAAATTATTCAACACCTTATGGCGTTAAATTAAACTTAAAAATAAAGCTTTAAGTGAGTGTAAAGTTACTCAGATAAAGGGGCAGAAGGTGGGGAAATTGGTGCTGTTTCTATGTCTTCCAGCACGTCTCCGGACGCCTGTGCTTCCGGAAGTTGTTTATCGTTGGTTTTGCTCATGCTGTCAACAGCCGCAGGTGGATTATCGAGACTTTCCAACAGACTTGTTGAACGCGTGCCATTACCAGCCAAAACGGCCAACAATAAACTAGTGCAAAAAAACGCCACCGCACAAAGCGCCGTAGCACGTGTAAGAACATTTGCCGTAGATGCCGCAGAGGCAAAACCACCAAGGCCGCCACCGCCGCCGCCAATACCCAAACCACCCCCCTCAGAGCGTTGAAGCAACACCAAGCCAATAATGCCTAGCGCGAGAATAAGGTGAATGATAAGTACAACATGTTCCATGAATTAAATCTCGATATTTGCTCCAACCTATATGTGAGCCTTGTCTTTTTTCTCTTACCTCTTGCCGTTCGGGCCATGAGGAATTTATAAAATAGTATCCTTCGGACTGACCGATATGACGGTTTAACAAACAAAAATGGCGTCCCGTACGGGATTTGAACCCGTGTTGCCGCCGTGAAAGGGCGGTGTCCTAGACCCCTAGACGAACGGGACGCAAGAGTGTTGTCTAAAAGACATCGCTTTATAAGCTTTTGCACAGGTAGAAATCAAGCCCTCTTTTAAAAATAATAATAGATAATTTTATTTGCATAATAAATAAGGCTCTAACATATTGCCATTTTAAAAATTTCAAAACAGGATTCACAGTGTCGTAAAAAGTCATAGAGCAAACAAATCAGCTGGCTTTAAACTTTTTATTTAATGCTGTGGCCGCCTATGGTGAGCATCCAGAATGGCACCATCAAACAAAGATGATAGCAACTGATTTTGCTTTTTTAAAAGAGCAAAGTGAAAAACAAAAAGAAGAAAAATTAAAAGAATTTCTAAGGAATAAACTGGCAGAAATAAGAAAAGAAGGCGATTTTAGAAAGCAAGACACATTTGACTTAAGCCCAAAAACAGAAATAGATGACGATCTCATTTTTGCAGCAGAGATGATTGCAAAGGATATGCGCGAAAACCCCAAAATAAACTCTGTGAATGTAAGAAGATGTTTTGGTGACGACTTTGACACAGCAACCCTGATGATAATAGCTGACACCCTCGCAACACAAAGCGCCCCGAACCTTGCTTATTTAACACGCCAAAAAGCTCAGATTCGATGCGTTTAATGCTAATTAATAAAATTTCATAACAAAAATAATTGACATAGCGTTTTTTTATTTTAATGTGGCTTCATTAATTAACATATGTAAGGACACACTATGTCACAAGAACAACAAATAATCCAAGATGCGAATAAATGGGCTTTAACATTCTTATTTAATGTTGCCTCGACAGATGATGAAACACAAGCTTCTATGGTAAACGCCCTCGAAGGTAACAAAAAAGCGCAGGCGATCGACATTTTAGAACAGCTTGCTAATCTAGATTTTGATGAAGCAGAAACAAAGATGACTAAAGACACAGCTTTTTGTGAAGCGGTACTTGCCTCATCAGAAGATTTTGCAACAGTCTGCTCCCATGACAATATTAACAATTTAATACCTAGAGCTTCATTTAGCTCATCAAGCCGTTTGGAACAAATTGGCACAAGTTTAGAAAAACGAGGCCTTCAAAACCTGTCCTGCTACGTACCAATACCCGCTTAACCTTAACCCGCCGTCGCAATCCCGATAAAATCTTCGGGCTTTAAGGATGCGCCGCCAATAAGGGCGCCATTGACGTTATCAACTGCGAATATTTCAGCGGCGTTGGAGGGTTTCACCGATCCGCCATAAAGAATGCGGAGGGTATCAGCATTGTCGATCTTAGCTTTTAGTTGCCCCCGAATAAAATCATGCATGGCCGCGATATCATCCGTTGTCGCCGTTTTGCCTGTGCCTATCGCCCAGACAGGCTCATAAGCGATCACAGTGTTTTGTGCCGTTGCACCTTCGGGCAAGGATTCGGCTAGTTGTTTACCGACAACCTCTTGTTCTTCCCCCGCTTCGCGCTGGGCTTCGGTTTCACCCACGCAGATAATCGCTATTAAACCATTTTCATGTGCTATCGCGGCTTTTTGGCGAATGAGATCATTGCTCTCAACGTAATATTCACGCCGTTCCGAATGCCCCAAAATAACATAATCACAATTCACATCTTTTAGCATAGCGGCAGAAACATCACCTGTATAAGCGCCCACTTCATACGGTGAGCAATCCTGTGCGCCAAGTGATACCGCCATGCTTAACTCTGCCTGCACAGGGACAATATGATGAAAAGGCGGACAGACGAGAAAATCATTATTTTCCAAAACTTTTGAGTCGTTTTGAATGGCTTCAACAATGCCTTGCGCCAATTTGATTGCCGCACTCATTGTGCCATTCATCTTCCAATTACCTGCAATTAATCTTTTCATCATTTCTTCTTTCTTGAACCACGCATGAACACGAATTAACATGAATAAAATAAAAAATACATAAGCCATGGAAATTTATTCAAAATTCGTGTCTATTCATGTCCATTCGTGGTTTTTAAAATAAAGGAAATAAAACATGCTGCGCTCCCTTCGTGATGGTGCCAAATCTGGCGTTTTGAGGTACATCTTATTCGGATTTATGGGGCTGGCTGTGGCTGGGCTTGTGCTGACTGATGTTGGTGGGTTTTTCCGTGGTGGTATTTCTAACAATATTGTCGCCAAGGGGAAAAATATTGAAATAAGCACGATACAATTTGACCGCACTGTACGCCGTATCCTTGCCCGTCAAGGTATGGGATCACAAGAAGCTTATCAATTGGGCCTTATTAACCAAATCCTTCAAGGCGAAGTTCAAACACAAATCATGACGCGCGAAGCTTCTAAATTAGGGATCAACATCAATGATGAAACGGTAAAGGTACAAATTGCTAAACTCGCCGCCCCCCTTGCCACTGAGGGCAAAAGCAAAGGCGAAGCCTTGAGAGAAATTTTACGATCACAAGGAATTTCAGAAAATGAGTTTGTTCAATCCATAAGATTAGAAATGTCTAATAGTTTATATGGTGATGCTTTACTGGGCGGCGCGAAAAAATTATCTTTAAACGAAGCCAAAGACCTTTACCAATTTCAAAATGAAAAGCGTGATTTTGTAGGGATCGTCCTGAAAGACAAAGATGCCGAAGCGAGCGAACAACCCACTGAAGAAAACATACAAAAATATTACAACGCAAATAAAAGTGATTTCGCTATCCCTGAAAAGCGCAGCATCACGATTGCAACGCTTTCAAAAGAGATGCTGGCAGATCAAGTAGAGATTACGGATGAAGAATTAAAAGCTATTTATGACGAGGCCATTGATAGCTATAAAAAGCCAGAACAAAGAACGCTGGAACAGGCCGTTTTCACCACCCAAGCCGAGGCGCAGGAGGTATACAACAAGACCCTTGCGGGACAAGCCCTAAAAGACGCAACAAAAGCTGTCACGGGTGAAGATACCTCTTATTTGGGAGAGAATGATTTTGAGCAAAATGGTTTATTAGAAGAAATTTCTTCGCCTGTTTTTGCGGCATTAAAAGGCGACATTATTGAACCTGTTAAAACAGCCCTAGGCTGGCACGTTATTACCGTGAAAGAGGTCACTGCGCCAAGCACCACGCGCTTTGACGCAGTAAAAGCAGATATAAAAGACTCCCTTTTACAAGAGCGCTTGCTTGAAGATTTGATCGAAACCGCGAATAATTTAGATGACCAGCTTGCGGGTGGCGCCCCCTTGGATGAAGTCGCGACAGAAATGGGTTTAACCAAAGAAGCCATAACAGACATTAACCAAGCAGGTGTAAGTTTAAGCGGCACCGATGCGCTCGAAAGCTATCAAGGCGATAAAGCGCAAATTTTGGAAGCCGCCTTTGACTTTGACGCAGGGGAAACTGCTCCTGTGATGGAGCTTACGGATGGGCGCTTTATTGCCGTACGAGTCGATAGCGTCACCCCTTTAAGCTACACACCGTTTGACCAAGTTAAAACACAATTAGAAACGCGCTGGATGACACAGCAAAGACAACTTGCCAATCGTGCGCGTGCCGAAGATGCTATGGCAAAATTATCAGCGGGCACCTCTTTAGAAGAAATTGCAGCAGAGATTGGCGGAAGCGTCCAAAATTTCAATGGACTAGCACGTGCCAGCACGCCACAAGCCCCTATTACCCTCCCTGCCCTGCGAGAAATCTTTCGCTCTATGGAAGGTGAAAATTTAAAGCTTAGTGTTCAAAACGGTTTTGTTATCGGCACGGTTGGCAAAAGTTCTCTGCCAGATATCGAAAATGCTTCGGCGGAGATTGAAAAGATCCGTGAAGAAACTGCGGCGACTTTCCCGCAAGAAATCTTCGCGCAATATATCAACACCATGGCCGCTCAATACAAAGTCGAAATTAATGAGCGCGCCCTTCGTGCCATCTACGGCACACCGGTTGACGGATAATGCCTAAATCTTCCTCTCCAGATGATTTTGGCAAACAATTTGCCGCAGGTAAATCGCAACTTGTTTGGCGCTGGATTCCTGCGGATTTAGAAACGCCTGTTTCGGCTTTTTTGAAATTATCAGGCAATGCACCTTACTCCCTTTTGCTTGAGTCTGTTGAGGGTGGTGCAACGCTGGGGCGTTATTCCGCGATTGGCTTATCACCTGATTTGATTTGGAAGTATAATGACAGTGGCGTTTTCGTTAATGATGAGAAACAAGATATCGCGCCTGTTGATTCACTGCGCGCGCAACTAAACGCATCTAAAATCGACTCTGTTGATGAAAGCCTTCCGCCTATGGCACCAAGCGGCCTGTTTGGCTTTATGGGTTATGATTCTATTCGCTTGATCGAAGATATTCCCGATAGTAATCCAAACGACTTAAATTTGCCTGAAAGCATTTTAATGCGGCCAACCGTTATGGTGATTTTTGATAATGTTCAAAATATGATGTGCCTTGCCACGCCCGTGCGCCACCACGCCCAAAACTGCGATAAAGATGCCGCGCAACATTATGCCGAAGCCGAGGCAAGACTGGATGGTGTTTATAATGACCTGATGAGTCCCATTGGCCCAAGAGTTCTGCATAACGAAACAAAGTTAAAAACACCAATCCCCCCTGAAAGCAATATGACGCGCGATGAATTTCATGCCATGGTGCATCGTGCCAAGGAAGATATTTTGGCGGGGGAGATTTTCCAAGCGGTCTTATCACAACGCTTTAAAATGCCATTCGACTTGCCTGCTTTTGATTTATACCGCAGCTTGCGCCGTCTTAATCCTTCACCATTTTTATTCTATATCAATTTTGATGGCTTCGCGCTTGTCGGCTCTAGCCCCGAAGTACTCGTGCGTGTGCGGGATCGCACCATGACCGTCCGCCCTATCGCTGGCACGCGGAAACGTGGCGTAGATGCGGCGGAAGATAAAGCCTTAATGGAAGAACTCCTCGCCGATCCGAAAGAATGCGCGGAGCATTTAATGCTGGTGGATTTAGGCCGTAATGATATTGGCAAGGTTGCCATTGATGGAAGCGTCACCGTCACCGATAGCTTCTTTATCGAAAAATATTCGCATGTCATGCATATTGTCTCCAACGTGGAAGGGAAGCTTAAAGATGATGTCGATAGCCTCGATGCGCTTTTTGCAGGCTTTCCCCATGGTACCGTCAGCGGTGCCCCAAAAATTCGGGCGATGGAAATTATTGATGAGCTCGAACCCACCCGTCGCGGCACTTATGCTGGTTGTGTGGGTTATATGGATGGTAACGGGGATTTGGACACCTGTATCGCCCTGCGCACCGCGTTGGTCAAAGATGGGCATGTTTACGTTCAAGCAGGCGGCGGGGTTGTCGCAGATAGCGATGCAGAATTCGAATATCAAGAGAGCTGTAACAAAGCCAAAGCTGTTCTTCAAGCCGCCGAAAATGCAATTGAATTAGCGCAAAGAGAGAAGAATTAATAAATATTCTGGCTTATAATTTTTTCCTTCTTTTCCTTAAAGGAAAGAGTCAAAGGTTGACCTAACAAAAATTTATAAAATGATGCCTCTATAAAATGATGCCTAGGCCTTGCCTTCCCACAACGATGAAGTTATTTCACCAATTCCCCCAAAGGCACAACTTCAAACCCCTTATCTTCTAAAGTCGGAATCCATTTTTGCAAAGCCTTCATCGTAATTTCTTTAGGGTGTCCTATCGCAATTGCAGCGCCCTCTTGCTGTGCAATGCGCTCTGTTTTTTTGAATGCGGCAAGCGTATATTCCATCGTTTCCTCATGATCTAAAAAAACGTCACGCGCAATAAAGGGCACATTATATTGCTCCGCAACATCACCCGCGACAGACGTATGAATCGTTTTGGAGTCCATAAAATAAAGTCCGCGTGATTTAAGCTGTGTCATTAAAGCCGCCATGGCATTTTCATCTTGGGTCAATTTACTGCCCATATGGTTATTCACACCACTATAGCCATCAAAACTAGCGGCAATTTTTTCAAATTCTTGGTTAAAACTTGTTGTATCCATATTGCTCCTTAAGGCTAAACCGCCCAAGGGCACATCGCTACTCATTGCCTCCATCGGGATATGGATAATAATTTCATGCCCCTTTGCCTTGGCTTTTGCCGCCATATCGCGAACATTCTTGGCGTAAGGCAAAAATGCTAAGGTCACCTCTTTCGGCAAGCTCATCGCCACGCGGCTTTGATTTAAGTTTACGCCAACATCATCAATCACAATGGCGATTTTTGGCTTTGCCATTGCCTCTGGTTTGTTTGGCGTAATAACGCGCGTAATCTTTTCTGGTAAAATTTCTTCTACAGCATGCTCTTGCACAATACTCTCTTTCTCAAGCGGCAGAACTTCTTCAAATTCTGGCAATATCATGGTTTGAAATTTTGTGGTATCTTCAAGGGGAGCTTCAAAATACTCAGCCCTATCATCAGGAAACACAATTTGTGGTGGCAATAATTCTTTAATCACAGCCGATAATGCGGCGGTTTCTTTTTGTTCTTGTTCCAAAAGCGCGGCTTGTTCAAGCGCATAATCTCGTTTCACCTTTTCAAGATATGGCCTGCCATCCTTCCAAACATATGTATCAATGATAAACATCATCAATCCCGCAATCAGCAAGAACTTAAAATAAGCCTTAATATCGCGTTTGGGCTTTAGGGGGTTTACCCGCTTTTTAGAGCGCTTCTTATTTGGGATTGATGGCTTTTTTGTCATGCGCGAACTTTACCAATAGACTTGCTTTGCGTCCACAGGCACGGCATAAAGTCAGGCATGATTGTGTTGATTGATAACTATGACAGCTTTACTTACAACCTCGTCCAGTATTTTGGTGACTTGGGGATAGAAACACTTGTACATCGCAATGATAAAATCGGCGTTGAGAACGTTTTTGATCTCAAACCAAAAGGAATCGTTATCTCCCCAGGGCCAAGTGATCCTGACAATGCTGGCATTTGTTTAAACGTCATTCAAAAAGCCGCAGAGCGCGATATGCCACTTTTTGGTGTTTGCCTTGGGCATCAAGCCATCGGGCAAGCTTTTGGCGCCGATATCGTTCGCATAAACCCCATGCATGGTAAAACATCACAAATGCACCACGAGGGCGAGAGCGTTTTCAAAGGACTCCCCTCCCCATTCGAAGCAACGCGTTACCATTCCTTGACCATTGATCCGCCAAGCCTTCCCGCATGTTTGAGTGTCACCGCAAAAACCGAAGATGGCGTTATCATGGGCGTACAGCATAATGACAAACCACTTCACGGCGTCCAGTTCCACCCCGAAAGCATCGCGACACAGCATGGTCATGATATGCTTCAAAACTTCATAAATATTCTATAACGCCGCATCATGACCTTTTTAGATCAAATTCTTAATAACCTCCGCCAAGGCACTGTTTTAACAGCCGAAAAAATGCAAAGCGTGATGCAAGAAATCATGCAAGGCAATGCCAATGACACGCAAATAGAAACTTTTTTGACCACGTTGGAAAAACGCGGAGAGAGCGTTTCTGAAATTACCGGCGCGGCAACAGTCATGCGCGATATGGCCGCCACAATTTACGCCCCCGATGATGCGCTTGATTGTTGCGGCACAGGCGGTGATGCTTCGGGCACTTTCAACATCTCAACAGCAGTTGCAATTCTATCGGCAGCCTGTGGTGTTCCCGTTGCAAAACATGGCAATCGGGCGGCAAGTTCAAAATCTGGCGCGGCAGATGTATTAGAGGCTTTGGGCGTGAATTTAAATCTCAGCCACGCACAACTTGAAAATGCCTTACAACAATTTAACTTCTGCTTTCTCATGGCGCCGCACCACCACAAAGCCATGAAGCACGTCATGCCCGTCCGCAAGAAAATTGGCACGCGCACAATTTTTAACCTTCTAGGCCCCCTCGCCAACCCCGCTGGCACAAAGTTTCAGCTCATTGGTGTCTTCGCGCCAGAATGGGTGCGTCCTATCGCAGATGTTCTCAATAACCTCGGCACAACCCGCGCTTGGGTCGTACATGGGCGCGATGGTTTAGATGAAATCACAACCACAGCAGAAACCGATATCGCTATTCTTGATAACGGCAAAATTATTGAAAAAACGATCAGCCCTTCTGACTTTGGGCTGGCACGTGCAAACCCAAATGATTTAAAAGGTGGCAATACAGAAGAAAATGCTAACGCTTTAAGAGGCGTTCTAAACGGTCATAAAAATGCCTATCGTGACATTGTCCTTGCAAACACATCAGCGGTTTTAAACATTCATGGGAAAGTCAATGACTTAACCAAAGGCGTCGGCCTCGCCGCCGCAACGATTGATAATGGTAAGGCATTAGATACCCTAGAAAACTATATTAAACACACCCAAAGCTGTCAGCCTTCAGCTTGACGAAAGATTCTCTAATCAAGTCAAAATGACTTAAAGGCATGACAATACAAAGGTTAAAAAAATGACTGACGTTCTAACAAAAATCTGCACCGATAAAGCGATCCATGTGGAAAAAATGAAGCAAAAACGCTCCATTGATGACCTCATAGCTTTACGGCAAGATCAAGAAGCCCCTCGCGGGTTTATTAATGCTCTAGCAAAAAAGAGCAAACACCAAACAGCCCTTATAACAGAAGTCAAAAAAGCCTCCCCTAGCAAAGGCGTTATCCGCGAAGATTTTGATCCCGTCGCCATCGCACAAATATACGCCCAAAGCGGCGCGGCTTGCTTATCTGTCCTCACCGATGAGCCTTATTTCCAAGGCCATGATGATTATTTCACCGCCATACGCAGTGAAGTTTCCCTGCCTATGCTCCGCAAAGACTTCATGATTGATCCCTATCAAATTTATGAATCCCGCGCTCTTGGGGCTGATTGTATTTTACTAATTATGGCCTGCCTATCGGACGCCCTTGCGGCTGAACTTTATGAGCTAACAGAATCCCTTGGCATGGATACGCTTTTCGAAGTGCATGACGAAGAAGAATTAAACCGCGCACTTGCGCTTAAACCAAAAATGCTTGGCGTCAATAACCGTAACCTCAAAACGCTCGAAGTCGATCTTCAAACAGGATTAGACCTCGCCGCACAAATTCCTGCGAATATATTGAAAGTCGCCGAAAGTGGCATTTATAAACCTGACCATATCGAAGGATTTAAAAACGCTGGCTACTCTGCTTTTCTGGTCGGCGAAAGCCTGATGCGTGAAGATAATATCGCTAACGCCGTTCAAAAATTACAAACACATAATTGACACGTAAGGTGAACTAAAGTAGAACTATAGATGAACATTTAATTGATTCTATACATATCGGGGAAATATTATGCTGACAAAAAAGCAAAGAGAGCTCTTAATTCTTATTCACAAACGCATGCAAGACGGCGATGTCGCCCCCTCTTTTGATGAAATGCGTGAGTCCTTGGGGCTTAAATCAAAATCAGGAATCCACCGCCTCATCACGGGTTTGGTCGAACGCGGTTATCTTGAACGTCTGCCCAATCGCGCCCGTGCTTTGGAAGTCAAACGACTCCCCGAGGGTTACAGCAATGAACCGAACAATGCACAATCAACAGCGATCGCGGCCGCCACAATGGAAACTGTGCCACTTTATGGGCGCATCGCAGCAGGCTCACCAATAGAGGCCATTCGCGATGAAAATGGTTCCGTTGAAATCCCTCCGACGATGGTCAGCCACGGGGAGCATTACGCCCTCGAAGTTGATGGCGATTCCATGATTAAAGCTGGCATCAATGATGGTGATACCGTGATTATCAAAAAAGCCGATTCAGCCAATAACGGTGATATTGTTGTTGCCCTTGTTGATGGAGAGGAAGTGACCCTCAAACGCCTCAAACGTGATGGCGGTAAAATTATTCTCATTCCTGAAAATGATGATTATGAAGAACAAGTTTACAACGCTGAGCAAGTCCAAATCCAAGGTAAACTCGCTAGCCTTATGCGAACATATCATTAATTTTATTTACTACATCAATTAAAAATGATGTTCTTCATCTCACCAGTATAGTTGAAAGTAAATAAATAAAAATTGTGCTTAGCCACCGCCTTTTTTAAAGAATATGGCGTGACATGACATGGTCCGCTCCGCTCATTTATTATTGTGAGGAGCTTAGCGGCATTAAAATCTGGTTATTAATAAAGCTATTTTGTGTTGTTGCGTCACGCTTAGAATGACAGTCTTTTCAAATAATTCTGTATCACATCGATTTCCCTGATTTATCACAATTTACAAGATCACTTCCGCGCATTCGCCGATGTCTGTGTCCAAGGTCTTATGCCGCGCACTTCCTCAACAGTTTTTATTTTAACCTTCTCTGGTCTAATCCAAAGGGCATGCCCTCCCTCACGCCAAACGTCGAAATAATCAATCACAATATTGGCATCACAATCTTTATAAGGCACTGGCATTTTGGAGATCATAATATCTGCCCAACGGCAATCTTCTTGCCACGCTTTATTTGTAAAGGCTACAGAAACACGCTGTCCATTCACCTCACCACGGCAGCCATAGCTGTCACAGTTTAAGGGGAAATTATTTGCACTTCCTTCTTTTGGCCAAATCTTTTTCTTTTGCCCTTCCGCCCCATTTAGTCGCATTAAATTATCTGCGGTATAGCGCTCCTTTCGCCCCGTTGAAAACCAGAGTGAACCGTTTTGATCCTTCACTGCTACCAGATCTATTTTTGAAGAAATAAAAATATCTGGTTGTTTATAAATAAAAATAAGGCCAATTAAAAAAATAAAAATAGGTAGCAAAAGCCACTTTATGCGCCCTATCCAAACGCAAAAAATCCATGAAATAATGACTAAACAAATGAAAATCCAATGCGGCCATGCCGCCATATGAAGCACAGCCCCGTCCATATTATTAACCCAATGCGCCGTTGCCAAAATCCAACCGACACCCCACTCCGCGCCCATCAATGGAAAGGCCTCTAATCCAAAGGGCATTGAAACATAAGAAAGAACAATCAATGGCATCACCGCAAACGCCATTAACGGCACGGCGACCAAATTACCCAACATCCCGTAATGGGCATATTGTTGAAAATGAAACAGGGCAAATAATCCTGTTGCCACCCCAGCAATAAGCGTTGTGATAAGAACACCAGCAAAATAAAGTCCCACTTTACGCATGAGTCCTGCTTGCCGATGCGCCGAAATCCAAAAAGGCCTGAGCCAATCATAAAAGCATATTAGTGCCACAACCGCAGCAAATGACATCTGAAAGCTAACACTGGTGAGACTTTCGGGCGAAAACAACAGAACAACAAATGCGGCAAACGCGACCAAACGCAATGAAAATGGCGAACGGTCAAAAATAATTGCCACCATAAATAGCCCCGTCATTATCAAGGCTCGCTGTGTTGGTATTGTGCCCCCAACAGTCAATGTGTAAAAAAACGCTCCTATTAAGGCGATGACTGCCGCCCATTTCTTAATAGGATATTTTAAAGCAAGCTGAGGAAATCCTGCCAAGATGAACCGTGAGAAAAAGAATATGACCCCAGCAACCATGCCCACATGCAATCCTGAGATAGCAAGTAAGTGCGCCAGACCTGCCCCGCGTAAGGCCTCCTTATCCGCCTCCTCAATCGCACCACGCTGTCCCGTCATTAAAGCTATAAGAACCGATGATTGCGGTTCAGCCGTTATCAATTGAACCTTTTTTGCTATAGTATTTCGAATATTCGCAAGGCGTGCCGTTGTTTTATTTTCGCTTAAAATTTTTGGTTCATTATATGCAAAACCAACGGCGCCAATTCCTTTAAAATATGCCATACGTTGAAAATCAAATGCATGCGGCGCAACGGGTGGCGATGGCGGATTGAGTCCTGCCAAAAATTTTAAACGCTGACCCGCCCGAATGTTATCATCTTGACGAATTTTCACACGAATTTTGCGCGGCGTTTTATCACTCTTTAAACGCTCAATCCTCAGATTTTTTAAAATCACCCGACTGCCGTCCTTGATACCAAGCGGTTCAATGCTTTCAATGGTTCCTTCAACACCGACAGGCATCATTTTTTTCAATAACATCGGCGTATGCGCAATGTTGGTGCGAATTTGCGCCGCATTAAGCCCGAATAAAACAAATAAAATCATCATCAAAAATAGAAAAACCACTTTAAACGCAAAACCACGCGTCTGACACCAAAACGCGCCAATGGTGATGGCGGCGAAAACGATCAGTAAGATAAGGGAAAAATAAATGTTAGGCTCTGTTTTGCATGAAAAATACAAGGCAATGCCCACGCTAAAGAAAAACGGAATCCATAAAAACACATTGTTCTTTTGCGCCGCAAACGCCGCTATAATTTTGTTGCTTATAAGCTCTTGAATTTTCTGCAAAACAAGCCACTATAGCGTTAAGAATTATAAGAAAAAACCCGCTAAAACATTCACATAAGAAGTACTGATTTAAAATGACCGTTGTTACACGTTTTCCGCCCTCTCCGACTGGCTTTATGCATATTGGCAATGCCCGCACGGCACTGTTTAATTTTCTTTATGCCCGTCACAAAAATGGAAAATTCCTAATTCGTATCGAGGACACCGATCGTGAGCGTCACTCCGACGAAGCGGTACAAGTTATTTTAGAAGGACTTGAATGGCTAGGTCTTGATTTTGATAATACGCCAGAGTCGCAATATGCGAACAAACAACGCCATATTGATGTTGCGAATGAACTTCTTGCGGTAGGCAAAGCTTATAAATGTTACTGCACCCCCGAGGAATTAGCAGAAATGCGTGAAACCGCAAAAGCCGAAGGCCGCCCGACCGCTTATGATCGTCGTTGGCGTGATAAAGAAGGCCCAGATGATCAACCCTTTGTCATTCGCGTCAAAGCCCCCCTTGAGGGCACAATGACGATCCATGATGAGGTGCAAGGAGAGGTCAAAGTAGATTATGAGAATCTTGACGACCTTATTTTACTTCGCAGTGATGGCACGCCAACTTATATGCTTGCCGTGGTTGTAGATGATCATGATATGAATGTCACCCACGTGATACGGGGGGACGATCACCTTAATAATACGTTCCGCCAAAATGTAATTTATGATGCGCTTGGTTGGGATAAGCCTAGCTACGCGCATTTACCGCTTATTCATGGTCCAGATGGATCAAAATTTTCCAAACGTCACGGCGCCGTTGGCGTCGGAGAATTTAAAGAAATGGGATATCTGCCCGAAGCAATGAATAATTATTTGCTACGCCTTGGTTGGGCGCATGGTGATGAAGAAATCATGTCTATGGAACGCGCGATTGAATTATTTGATTTTGATGGCATGAATAAATCTGCAGCGCGCTTTGATTATGCCAAGTTAGAAAGCTTGAATGCGCATTATATGAAAGAAGCAGATAATGACCGTTTAATTGATTTGGTTATTCCGCTTTTGAAACAGCTTCATGCATTAGATGTTTCTGGTTCCGCCCGCACACGCTTGCAGGCAGGCATGGACGGCTTAAAGGATCGATCAAAAACTCTGATTGAATTGGCGCAAGAAAGTCGTTTTTACGTCAGTAATGAAATCACTTATGACCCAAAAGGTGACAAACATTTAAATACTGATTCATTTCCTATTCTCAATCAATTAAAAGGTGATCTTGAATCCTTAAATGATTTCACTACGGCGCAAATAGAGGCCACTTGCCGTGATGTATCCGACACCATTGCAGGTGGAAAGCTTGGCAAGGTGATGATGCCCCTTCGTGCCGCCTTAACGGGAACAGACAAATCCCCTTCTTTGTTTGAAGCAGCAGAGATTTTAGGGCAGAATGAAGTCCTTGCACGGCTTCAATCTGCTATCGACCACATTAATAAGTAAAATAATAATTTAATAAGAAAACAGGAAAAATTATGAGCGACGATAAACAACCAACTTTTACCCTCATCAACAATCAAACAGGCGAAGAATCAATTTTGCCCGTTGTTGAAGGAACATATGGCCCGCATTGTATTGATGTTCGCAAGCTATATTCACAAACAGGTTATTTTACGTTCGACCCTAGCTTCACGGCAACAGGAAGCTGTAAGTCAAAGATCACCTATATTGATGGTGACGAAGGCATTTTATTACACCGTGGCTACAATATTAAAGAATTAGCCGTAAAAAGTACCTACATGGAAGTGTGTCATCTTTTACTACATGGTGAATTGCCAAACGAAGCCGAATTAAAAGAATTTAGTGGTCATATAACCAATCACACGATGGTGCATGAGCAGGTCAAAAGTGTTTATCAAGGCTTCCGCCGAGACGCCCACCCGATGGCAATTATGTGTGGGGTTGTAGGGACAATGGCGGCGTTTTATCACGACTCGCTCGATATTTGGGACCCTGAACAGCGCCGTATTTCGGCACATCGCTTGATTGCAAAAATGCCGACAATGGCGGCGATGGCGTTAAAATATTCAAAAGGCCAACCTTATGTGTATCCGCGCAATGATTTAACCTATGCTGAGAATTTCTTACATATGTGTTTCTCTGTTCCTGCAGAAGAATATAAATTGCGACCACCTGTTGTGCGTGCGATGGAACGTATTTTGATCCTTCATGCGGATCACGAACAAAATGCTTCGACCTCAACCGTGCGTTTAGCAGGGTCAAGCCAAGCCAATCCTATGGCGTGTATTGCGTCTGGTATTACCTCGCTTTGGGGGCCGGCACATGGAGGCGCAAACCAATCTGTTTTGGAAATGCTGGATGAAATTGGTGATAAGAAAAACATCCCCGAATTCATTAAAAGGGCAAAAGATAAAGAAGATCCGTTCCGCCTTATGGGATTTGGCCACCGCGTTTACAAAAATTTCGACCCCCGTGCAGAGATCATGCGTGAGTCTTGCCACGAAGTACTTGAAGAATTGGGCATCAACGACCCACAATTAGAGTTAGCGATGGAACTGGAAAAAATTGCGCTTGAAGACCCTTATTTCATCGACCGTAAACTTTTCCCGAATGTTGATTTTTATTCAGGCATTATCTTAAAAGCGAT
This sequence comes from uncultured Alphaproteobacteria bacterium, assembly GCA_937923625.1. Lineage (GTDB taxonomy): Bacteria > Pseudomonadota > Alphaproteobacteria > Micavibrionales > Micavibrionaceae. Next base: position 41,802 of record CALDTV010000013.1, on the reverse strand, counting down.
GGGCTTCCCTGTTGAAATGTTTACCGTGTTGTTTGCCGTATCGCGGACAGCAGGCTGGATTTCACAATGGAAAGAAATGATGGAAGAGAAATCTTTGCGTATCGGTCGCCCGCGCCAGCTATATACAGGTGAAGCCGAACGTCCATACGTGGAAGTCTCTAAGCGGAAATAACGTCCTTCGTCATTGCGAGCATAGCGAAGCAATCTAGAATTTTTCTTATAGGCTCTGGATTGTGAAAGTCGTGTTGCCCCTTCGTAATGACTTAATCATTTAAGACTTAATAAAAATTCTGCGGCCGCTATAGAGGGGGATTTATCACCACCAATACGACGACGAATAGCGTCAAATTGCGATAATTGACTTTGCCGTGCCCCGTCATCCATTAATAGCGACAAAGCTTTTTGTGAAATTTTTTCTGCTCTACAGTTATCTTGAATAAATTCAGGTACAATTTCTTTGTCTTGCATAATATTTGCCAAATGTGCGTATCTAACCCGCACCACACGTTTTAAAATCCGTGCTGTCATCGCGTTCATTTTATAGGCAATTAAATGTGGCACACCGCAAGCGGCGAGCTCTAACCCTACAGTGCCTGAAACAGCAATTGCAGCATCACAGCTTTTAAACACAGACCATTTATTCTGAACATTTTCTTGATTTACTTTTTCCGCCGGTCCTTCATGAAGGTTAGAATCTAAAATCCTACCCTCGCAGGAATGTGATAAGCTGGGCGCTATAATATGAATTGGCACGTTTATGCCAGACATTAATTCCGCAATTTGATCTTTTAAATGCGGCAAAGTTGGAACGATTAATTCAATATCAGGTTGCGCCATGATAATATTTTGTAAAGCGTCTAAAATAACGGGCGAAACACGTTTAATCTCCCCCTGACGGCTGCCAAAAAAAACACCCAGTTTTTTTGTTTTTTCCTCTCCAATTTGTAATGGCTTTGCCTCCTGCAGGCCACTTTCCATCATGGGATGCCCCACACCAATGGCCTTTAATCCTTCTTTTTCGAAGTAAGGAGGCTCAAAATCAAACAAGCATATTTGTGCGTCTAAAAATGCCGCGATTTTTTTCGCCCGTTTGGGTCGCCATGCCCAAACTGTTGGCGCGACGTAATGAATTTGACGCGGCCGCGCCATGGGGTCACTGTCATAATATGCTCTTATTTTCTTTTGCACACGGAATGAGAAATCTGGCGCATCAATACTCACCACCATAAAAGGTTCACGCGTAATAATATCTTTTGTTGTTTGTCTTATTCTTTTTATAAGCAATGGCAAACGCGGTAAAACCTCGCTAATCCCCATAACAGATAAATCTTCCATCGGGAACAAACTGCTTAACCCTTCAGCTTCCATCAAAGAGCCACCAACACCAAAAAATTTAATATCGGGTTTATGTTCCTTAAGCGCCCGCATTAATTGCGCGCCCAAAAAATCCCCCGACGCCTCTCCAGCAATAAGATAAATTCTAATAGGCATCATCAATTGTCACTCCTATTAAAAATAAATTATTTTCATCGGCAATTTTTACTGCAAGATCTTTATCAACCAATAAACTATATCCCGCATGCCCAACAATTCCTGCCATTTTTTTATCGGCGCAAAGCTGGACTGTATTCGGCCCTATAGTTGGTAGATCTAAATCTTTATCCTGTTGCGGTTTACAGGTCTTTACCAAAATCGCCCCTTCAACACCATGACGCATTATCATCGCGCTTGTGCCTTTTTTATCTTCTCGCGCTATTACGGTACCATCTTTAACAATGACAGCCTGCCCAATATCCGCAAGTCCTAGGCTTTGTGAGTCCTGAATTCCTATTTTTATATCTGCTTTTAGTTTCTCTGAGGGATGTAAATGACTGATACAGCCTTTTGTCATCAACAGCTCAGGTAAATATTTATGAACTCCATGAATTCTAAAATTTTGGAATTCCAGCTCCTGACGCATGGCTTCTAACAAGCTATTATCCCCAAAAGAATTAAGCCAAACTTTTAAAAAAAATTTGAACGTGAACCAGTCAGGCCAAAGATCAAAAATAGTAGGGCGCTTTACGCCGCCGATAAAAATTAAATCCGATAAATTTTGGGATTTAAAATCGCGTATCATTTTTCCAGCTGTTCCAATGCGCCCCCAGCTATCAGGGACAACATGGTCTGTCTGGCCCTTAATACCAATCACATATGTTTGGATATTTTGCGCCTTACAAGCGTCGATTAATTGCTTGGGGATGCCGCCGCTTCCTGCGACGATACCAAGTTTTTTAATTTCGGGAATTAAGCTTTTTTCTGTTCCGGCTGACATAGTCCGAACTTCTCTCTATTGCGGGCGAAATCAACAATCTTTTCAACCAAATCATTTCCCACATTATCTTTTGCAACATGCTCGAGCCGTTGATCTAAGTTGCCATCTCCATCAAAAATATCTTTAAACGCCCGCTGAATAATCCGAATTTGGTCTTTGGTAAAACCACCACGCTCTAAACCAACTAAATTAAGCCCCGCCAAAGAAGCGCGCTCCCCCTTTACACGACCAAAAGGAATAACATCGCTTTCAACGCCGCTCATTCCGCCAATAACCGCAAAAGAGCCAATGCGCACAAATTGATGCACTGCCGCCAGTCCGCCAATCAAAACACGATCCCCCACCGTGACATGTCCACCAAGTGTTGCATTATTTGCCATGATGACATTATCACCAATGATGCAATCATGCGCCACATGTGTTGCCATCATAAACAGGCCATTGTCCCCTACCACCGTTTTAAGGCCGCCATCAGCTGTCCCTGGATTCATTGTCGCGTGTTCGCGGATAGTGTTATTTTTGCCAATAATCAGTTCAGACGGTTCACCTTTAAATTTTAAATCTTGTGGTGCAGTGCCTATAGAAGCAAAAGGATAAATTGTTGTTCCATCGCCAATCTGTGTTCTTCCATCGATAACGACGTGAGATTTCAAGCTTACGTTATCGCCAAGGACAACATCTGCGCCAATAATCGAATATGGCCCAATATTACAACCGACGCCCAACGACGCGCCGTTTTCTATAACAGACGTTGGATGGATTTGCGTTTCATTAGAATTAGTCATGACTAGAGCCTAGTGCGAGCAAGCTTAGGCCTCAACTCACTTTGTTTTACCAGATGTTACAGCAAATAATTGCCTAACCAACATCTTGGTCCGTCAACATCGCAGAAATTGTTGCCTCGGCACAGACTTTGCCTTCGACGGTGGCTTCACATTTGAACTTCCAGACTTGTCCACGTTGACGCACTTTTTCGACATGGATATGAAGGCTATCGCCCGGTACGACAGGTTTACGAAAGCGCGCCCCATCAATCGTCATAAAATAAACAGCTTTGCCTTCTGCTTCTTTACCCAAGGTTTGAACAACCAAAATCGCAGATGTTTGTGCCATTGCTTCGACAATAAGCACACCTGGCATGACGGGCATACCGGGGAAATGTCCGTTAAAATGTGGTTCATTCATTGTCACATTTTTAAGCCCAACAGCGCTCTCCCCAGCCACATAATCGATTAAACGATCAACAAGTAGAATAGGATAACGATGCGGAATCATTTGCATGATACGGGTAACGTCTAAAGGTTCTTTGAAATCTGGATTTGTCATGATTCTTATTATTCTTTTTTCCGTGTTTTTTTCAATGGTTTCGTCATCTTTTTTAAGTAAGCAACGTGTTTTAAGCGTTCCCTAATTGGCACAGCAGGTGAGCCTAACACCTCAGAGCCCGGTTCTAAATTCTGCATAATTCCTGATTGTGCGCCAATACGACTGCCCATGCCTATTGTCAAATGTCCCGCAATACCAGCTTGCGCGGCAATAACCACATAATCTTCTATCACTGTGCTTCCCGCAATACCAACTTGAGCAACGATCACGCATCCTTTTCCAATTTTAGCGTTATGACCAATTTGAACAAGATTATCAATCCAAGTGCCAGAGCCAATAATTGTGTCTGGCCCCGCTCCACGGTCAATGCATGTGTTCGCGCCAACCTCAACATTATCACCAATAATTACACGCCCCAGTTGCGGTACTTTTACATGCCCCGCAGGATCAATCGCAAAACCAAAACCATCTTGGCCTATACGCACGCCTGAATATAGCCGCACACCTTCACCAATAATAGCGTGGGTAACAGAAGCATTTGCCCCAATCCGAGAATAAGAGCCAATCTCGACATGATTGGCTATAACTGCATTTGCCCCAATCCAGCAACCATCCCCCAATGTAACATTTTCGCCAATGACAGCACCAGATTCGATTATACATCCCTGCCCGATATTGGCCGTTTCGTGAACATGCGCCGCAAGCGATATATGGCTTTCAGGCAGCGCGTCAGGATAAAAATTTTGCGCAATAAGCGCATAAGATTTGTAAGGGTTTTTAGAGACTAAAAGCGTACAGCTTTCAGGCGCGAATTCGATCATTTTTTCTGACACAATACAGGCTGCCGCCTTCGTGTTTTTGAAATCTTCTTTATATTTTATATTATCTAGAAAACTAATTGATTTATCATCTGCGCTCTCAAGCGGTGCTACATCTTCAATGAGCAACGTCTCATCACCGTGAATATCGGCATTAACAAGCTCAGCAAGCTGTTTTATAGATTGTGGCGATGAGCGCTTGTGAAATTTCGGGTCTGCCATTTATGCGCCCCTATTGAACCACATCCAATTTAATACTTTGAATTTTACTATTCAGACGCGCAAGCACCGCTTCGGTAATATCCATTTCTTTTTGAACAATCACGACACTATTACGTGTCAAAACAATTTCGTGTTTACCTTCATCTGCAACTTTCGCAGCGACTTCAATAACGTTTTTACGAAGATCTGCCAGAGCGGCGGATAAACCTTTATCAAGCGCATTACGACGTTTTTGAAATAAATTACGCGTTTCTAACAATTGCGTTTCAAACTCTTTACGCTTTGCGGCAAAATTATCAGCTGACATATCAGCTTTTTTCTCAATAAGACTTCTTTCTGCAGAGACTAAGTTATTTTCACGTGAGGAAAATTCTTTTTGAAATGCCTCGCGCCGTGATGATAGTTGTGCCTGAATAGACTTACCCGCCAAGGAGTCATTCAAAACTTTTTCAACATCAAGAACAGCAATTTTTGCATTTTGCGCCAAAGAAGCTGTCGTTGATAAAATCAACATAGAAAAGACAATGAGGACAAAGCGAAAGATCATGATTTTCTAGAACCGTGTTCCAAAGCTAAAGCGGAAGACTTCATCTTTATCAAAATCTTCTTCCAATATTGGTTGAGCAAAATCAACGCGAACAGGGCCTAGTGGTGAACGCCACGAAATTCCAACACCTGCAGACATACGCAAGCTATTTTCATCTTGAATTAGATTACTATTTTCATCCAAATCCCAAAGCGATCCAACATCAGAGAAAGCATGACCAGCAACACCAAGCTCTTCTGGTAAGCCAAGAGGGAATTTCAACTCTGCTGAACCACGGTAGAATAAATTACCCCCAAGGGAGTCATCGGTGAGACTATCTCTCGGTCCAACACCTGCACGCTCAAACCCGCGTAATGAATTACCGCCAAGATAAAAACGTTCATTGATGCGAACATCTTCATCACCCCAGCCGCCAATGGCACCGACCTCGCCCAGAACATCGAAGATCACGCTCTTTTTATAGACGGGAATGTAATATTGAGAACCCAACTTACCAGAAACAAATTGTGCATCTCCACCTAAACCAGCAACCTCAGCATCCAACCAAGAAAACAACCCCTCTGTTGGAAATAATCGGCTATCACGATCATCATATGTCAAACGCTGGCCAATGGCAGATGTTGTACGTTTTCCTTCTTGATCACGAATAAAGCGAGAGGCATCTTGATCAACGTCAGTAATATCATTGCTTTCAAAACGATATTTTAGAGACTGACGCCATTTTTCCGAAAGCGGATAACCTAAGCGAACCGCTCCACCTGTTTGACGTTGGTCAAAGGAGCTTTCATCTTGTAAGTCACGTTCAATATGAAAAGCATCAATACCCGCTGACAAATCACGGTCTAAGAAATGTGGTTCCGTGAAAGAGGCATTAAATTGTGTTCTATCGCCTGCAATAGTGGTTGAAAATAAAAGGTCTTGACCTTTGCCCAACAAATTACGTTCACGAATACTTAAATCAGCCAAAGGCCCATCGTTGGTTGAGAAACCTGCACCGATTGATAACTCACCCGTTGATTGTTCGGCAACACTCACATCAACAACAACACGGTCTGGAGCACTGCCCTGATTTGTTCTAACGGCAACATTTTCAAAAAAACCTAAGTCGCGAATACGGGCTTCGGAACGTGCCAATTTGGTTCTGTTAAATGGGTCGCCTTCAGCCAATAAAATCTCACGACGAATAACCTTATCAATTGTCCTCACATTACCGCTTATGTTGATACGCTCAACAAATACGCGCGGTGATTCATTAATCTTAAAGTTAATATTAACCGTATCGCTTTCGGGGTTTCGTTTTACATCTGGGCGGACATCAACAAACGCATATTGTTTATCGCCTAATGTTTCAGTCATCTTATCAATAGATTCCTGCACTTCATTCGCATTATACCATGCACCCGGTACAAACAACACATCGTCACGCAGCTCTTTGCCGTCAAAACCACGTAATTCAGAGCTAATAGCAACGTCGCCAACGCGATAACGTGGCCCTTCATTTACATTAAAAGTTAAATAAAACTCTTTTTGACCCGGCGCTAATTCAGCATTAGCAGAAGAAACTTGAAAGTCGGCATATCCTTCTTTGAGGTAAAAGCGACGCAGTAATTCTTTATCAAATTCAATACGATCTGGATCATAGCGATCACTAGAGCTCAAGAATCGGTACCAACGGTCTTCTTTCGACGTTAATTCCGAACGAAGCGCGTCATCACTAAAAGCTTCATTTCCAACAAAGCGAATACCTTTAATTTTTGTCACGCCACTTTCAACAATTTCAAAAACCACATTCACGCGGTTTTGATCTAATTTGATAATCTTTGGATCAATACTTGCGGCAAAACGGCCAGAACGTCTGTAAATTTCATATAAACGGCTTAAGTCATTTTGAATTTGGGTACGGGTAAAAACCTGACGCGGCCGCAAAGAAATTTCCGCCAGTAATTCATTATCCTTAACCGCGTCATTTCCCTCAAAAGCAATTTGATTAATCACAGGATTTTCAGTCGTATTAACCATCAAAATACCGCCATCAAGATTCATATTCACATCTGCAAATAGCCCTGTGCCATAAAGATTTTTAAGCGCTTGGTTCAACGTGGCGGAATCAGCAGGATCGCCAACGCTGACCCCCAGATAGGTTAGAACCGTGGAAGGCTCAACGCGTTCTGCTCCATTTACGCGGATTTCGCGAATGACTTGGGACTGCGCGAGGACTTTTTGAGGCGTAAAAACACCTGCAAAAATAATAAGCAAGGACAAAAAAGCAATGATGCGTGATGAAGACATATGTAACATAATCGCGACATTAAAGAATTTTCAAGACTGAAACAAGCCTTTAGGAAACTTATCCAAATGATCTAAACAGTTTTTTTAACTCTTTAAGACGCCCAAAATAGCTGGAATAGGTCGTTAAGATTTGCAAACAACATCATCCCAATTAAAATCGCAAAGCCAGCACGAAAGGCGTATTCTTGAACACGATCTGGCACAGGCTTACCCTTTAGTGCCTCAATTGCGTAAAAGACCAAATGGCCACCATCAAGCATGGGAATTGGGAATAAATTAATTAAGCCTAAATTTATGGAAAGAAGCGCTGTGAAAGTAATAATCGCAATCAAACCTGCTTGCGCCATATCCCCCGCAATAGCACCAATGCGGATAATACCACCAAGCTCCGTTGCGCTTCGCGTCCCTGTAAATATCTGACCAATCGCCTTTAAAGTTGAAACGGTAATACTAAAAGTTTCAGATACGGCTGCTTTCGCACTATTCGCAATGCCATGCTGAAGGATCTCTTCACTAAACACATCCGAAACAACCAAGACATTGTAATCGGGACTATCCGCACTCAACAGACCTTGATTTAAATCTTTTCGCGGGTTCACGACTAAAATGTCTGTTTGCTCACCACGATCAAGACCGATTTTGACATCGTTCCCCATAGAAGCTAGCAAAGCATTACGAATAGCATCTTCGCCTTCGACATCTTGTCCGTTGACGGATGTAATATTATTAATCGCCAAACCTTGTGCAGGACCAATGATCCCCAGCATGCCGCGCGAATGAGAAAAGCCAAAACGATCCGTTAATTCCTGCTTTTCAGGAATAGCTGTCAATATGACTTCTTCGCCGCCACGATCCACTTCAAATGTTAGCTCTGTATCAAGAGCCACGGACACAACGCGACGAATATCTTCAAAACGATTAATATTTTCACCATCAATACGCGTAATTTTATCATGCGGCAAAAAGCCTGCTATGTCAGCAGCGCTTCCTTCGATCACGGCTGAAGCCGCAGGCGGTGTGACAGGTTGCCCGTGATAGGCATACATCCCAAAGAGTAATAATATCGCAAATAAGAAGTTAATAGCGGGCCCTGCAAAAACAATTGCCGCCCGCTTGGCAACAGATTTTGAAAAGAACGCAACCTTACGTTCTTCGTCTGTCATGGGGCGCTGTTGTGCTTTTGCTTCGGCTATAGCTTCCTGCTTGATATTTTCTCCGGCCTCTAAATCAACAGGCTTTCCTCCTACGACTTGCACGGTATCCGTATGCCCGGCACTTGCGGGATCTGTATCGCCAAACATTTTGACATATCCCCCGAGCGGAATAAGGGAGACTTTCCAACGTGTATCGTTTTTATCGTTCCAGCCAAAAAGCTCTTTACCAAAGCCAATCGAAAACACTTCGACCTTGACGCCACACATACGCGCAACAATATAGTGCCCCCATTCATGAACAAAAACCAAAATAGACAAAACAAGAATAAACGTTCCGCCATAAAACCAAAGGTTGCTGGCCACTAATTGTAACAAATCAAAAATCGAAGGCATTGGGTTCTCCTTAAGATGCCGCCATAGAATCAATATGGCTTTACGAGGTAATCTTTAATATACATGAATTTGCCTGCTGACGAACAAAACTATCATAAGATAAGATATCTTTTAACGAATGAAGCGCTCTCGCCCCATCATTACTTTGGCATTTATCCAGCATATCTAAGACAAGGTTATATATATCTAAAAAGGCAATTTTATGGTTTAAAAACGCTTCTACCGCAATTTCATTTGCCGCATTTAAAGTAATGCATGCCGCCAAACCACTATGCAGACATTCGTAAGCCGTTTGTACAAAAGGAAAACGGACGTGATCCACTGGCTCAAAACTCATGCTTGTGAGTGCATTAATATCGAGCTTCTCCCCTGGTGTCTCAAACCTTTTTGGCCAACCAAGCGCGTTGGTTATCGGGGTACACATATCTGATGCGCCCATTTGCGCCAAAACCGAGCCATCTGCATATTGCACCATGCTATGAATTAATGATTGTGGATGCACAAGCACATCAATTTGCTCTGGCTTCATATTAAATAAACGCTGCGCTTCAATAATCTCCAACGCCTTGTTCATCATCGTGGCGCTATCAATCGAAATTTTTGCCCCCATATCCCATGTAGGGTGTGCCAAGGCTTGTTGCGGCGTTACAAGCGCCATTTCTTCAATTGTGCTGGCTCGAAAAGGCCCACCAGAAGCAGTTAAGATAATTTTTTCAACGGCCTCCTTATTTTCCTGCTCAAAAACCTGAAAAATTGCATTATGCTCGCTATCAATCGGTAGAATTGTTGTGCCAGCCGCCTTCGCCGCCTCTAATACTAATGGCCCAGCCGCAACCAAAGGCTCTTTGTTCGCGATAGCGACTGTAGTGCCTTGCTTGATTGCCGCCATTAACGGACGCAAGCCCGCCATACCAACAATCGCCGCCATAATCCAATCTGCGGGTATTAAGGCCGCCTCGATAAGCGCGTCTTCTCCTGCACTCACCTTAATGTCTGTGCCAGCCAAAAATTCCTTCAAACGCTCATATTGAGTCTCATCGCCAATCACTGCGTGATCAGCTTTTAAGGCTATCGCCTGCTGCGCTAATAATTTTGTATTATTATACGCGCTTAAAACCTGAACATCATAAGCTTCGCTTTGCGCCTCGAGCACCTTAATGGTGTTTTGCCCAACTGACCCCGTCGAACCAAAGATGGATATTTTCCGTGTCACGATCTTATTTCTTTCACGACCAAGCCATCCATGCATATAAAAGGTGCAAGCACATCAAATAGACTGGCGCGGCCAACAACAGAGAATCAATTCTGTCTAAGATACCGCCATGCCCTGGAATGATTGTGCCCGTATCCTTGACACCAACACGACGTTTAAAAATTGAGATAATTAAATCCCCTGCTTGCGACGCGCAAGCTATCACTACACCAATTAAAAACGCAACGGATGCTGTGCCGTAAAAGCCAAACACAAGGAAAAAGGCAAGTGCCGTTAAGCCACCCGCCAATAATCCGCCAATTAGTCCAGCCCATGTTTTCCCTGGACTTATGGCAGGACATAATTTTTTACCCCCAATAGTCTTTCCTGCCGCAAAAGCGCCCGTATCTGCTGCCCAAATCATAAAAATTAAGGCTAATGTTTTATACGCCGCAAATTCAATAGGCAGTTGCCTAAGAACTAAAAACGCACCAAGCCCCATGCTTAAATAAGCCAGCCCAATTATCTTATCCTTTCGTGGCTTTTTGCTATTACCCGCCATCGCCATCCATTCATGCAAGGAGACCGCCAATAAAAACACCACGAACAAAATAAACGGGATCATGCCTAAATATATTATAAGCAACGTCAACGGCACAATCACACAAGAAGAAATGACGCGCTGTCTAAGATCACTAAGGTTGCGGATGGACATGATTGTTAAACTGTCTTTATGGCGCCGAAACGACGGTCACGATGTTGAAATTCATCAATGGCGGCCTGCATGTCTGATTTTTGAAAATCTGGCCACAAGGTATCTGTGTAAACAAACTCAGTATAGGCACACTGCCAAAGCAGGAAGTTACTAATACGTTGCTCTCCACTGGTACGAATAAGGATATCTGGGTCAGGCAAATCCTTGGTCATTAAATGTGACGCAAAATGTTCTTGGGCATTGTCAAAATTTGGCTCTATTCCTTGCGCCTTCATTGCCAAGGCCATATCGCTCGCCGCCCTAATGATCTCATCCCGCCCCCCATAATTAAGGGCAATTGTTAGGTTCAAACCATCATTCTCAGCGGTTAATTTTTCAGCGTTTTCAATTAATTCCAATAAATCTTTCGAAAAAGCCGCCCGTTCGCCAATCATCGTCATACGCACGTTATTGCGGTGAAGTTCCGCTGTTTCAGAGCGTAAATACATCCGCAATAACCGCATCAGTTCATTGACTTCATCCGCAGGGCGGCTCCAATTTTCTGTTGAAAAACCAAAAAGCGTTAAATATTCAATCCCGATCTCGCCCGCCGCACGCACCGTACGTTTGCAGGCCTCAATACCCTTACGGTGTCCTGCAGTACGCGGCAAGCTTCGTTGTTTTGCCCAACGCCCATTACCATCCATGATAATGGCAATATGACGTGGTGTGTTGGTGGAAGGTTGTTTTGTCAAAACAGACACGCATCAAAACCGTTAAACGGTCATGATATCCTTTTCTTTGGCCGCTAACATTTCGTCAACAATTTTGATTTTCTCATCCGTTAATTTTTGCACGTTATCAGATTCACGCTTTTTATCATCTTCTGAAAAATCTTTGTCGTTTTTGATATCATCCATGCCATCGCGACGAACATTACGGATTGCCACGCGGGCGGCTTCGGCATATTGCCCTGCCACCTTGGTTAATTCCGTTCTGCGTTCTTCATTCAACTCAGGGATCGGCACACGTATCAGCGCTCCTTCAGCTTGTGGATTTAAGCCCAAGCCGCTTTCACGAATAGCCTTATCAACCGCCTGCGCATTGCCCGCGTCCCAAACCTGCACCGTCAATAAACGTGGTTCAGGCACACCGACTGTCGCCACCTGATTAAGCGGCATTTTCGACCCGTAAACATCTACCACAACAGGATCCAACATAGAGGTCGATGCCCGCCCCGTCCGCAAGCCTGCATATTCGGTTTTTAAATTATCAAGCGCCCCATCCATCCGGCGCTGTAAGTCAGCATTGCTCATTTTGTTTTCCTTCTTATCAATTCGTTACAGTTGTGTACGTTCCCGTACCGTCCAATGTTTTCGTGAGATTACCCTTTTCACGGACATTAAACACCACAATCGGAATATCATTTTCACGCGCAAGCGAAACCGCTGTAGCATCCATCACTTTTAAATCTTTGGTCAAGACATCCATATAACTCAAACTTTCAAAACGCGTTGCTGTATCGTCTTTTTGCGGATCAGCGTTATAAATCCCATCCACCTTCGTGCCCTTCAGCAACGCATCACAATTCATTTCAGACGCCCGCAGCGCCGCCGCTGTGTCAGTTGTAAAGTATGGGTTTCCTGTGCCTGCAGCAAAGATTACAACACGCCCTTTTTCCATGTGTCGCATGGCTTTGCGGCGAATATACGGCTCGCAAATGGCTGACATCGGAATAGCAGACATCACACGCGTTTGTTTTCCTAGAGTTTCAAGCGCATTTTGAAGCGCGAGAGCATTAATCACAATCCCTAACATCCCCATGTAATCAGCGGTGGTTCTATCCATCCCTTGCGCCGCGCCAGACACACCGCGAAAAATATTCCCTGCACCGACCACAACACAGACCTCGACACCGCTATCAACCGCTTCTTTGATGTCTTCCGCCACGCGCTTTACCGTTGCTGGATCAAGGCCAAATTCATTGTCCCCCATCAACACTTCACCTGACATTTTCAATAATATACGTTTATAATCTGGTTTGCTCATATCTTCCCCGAACATCAACAATTTGTGCAAAATCAACATAAGCGAAGCCGTGAACGAAAGCAATTCTGCGTTTATAAAATTCACCATGGAAATGAGCTAAACAACAAAAAAGCCGCAACAAAGCGGCTTTTTGTACTCTGTGACATTGCGCGGGAGCGTTAGCGACTGCGGCAATCAAGTGACACAATGGCTATTCTAGATTGCTTCACTCCGCTCGCAATGACGTTATTAATAAATCAGCCATAGCGGGCTTGCCCGCCTGAGGCCATTAAAAATTAACCCGCTGCAGTTCTCGCAACTTCAGCAGCAAAGTCTTCTTCTTCCTTTTCAATACCTTCACCAAGCTGAATGCGTGAGTAAGCTTTTAACGTGACTGGCGCACCAACTTCTTTTTCTGCATTCTTTACAAGATCCGCAATGCTTGTTTCACCGTCCATGACAAAGGTTTGATCCATCAAGCAAATCTCTTTCAAATATTTCTTCATGCGACCATCCAGCATTTTTTCAACGATTTCTGCGGGCTTGCCTTCAGCCAACGCTGTTTCACGAATAATATTACGCTCGCGCTCCAAAGCATCTTGGTCGGCACTGCTTGCGTCCAAACATTGTGGGAACGCTGCCGCGACATGCATTGCAAGCTGTTTACCAAGCGCCTGTAAAGCCGCTTCATCGCCAGCAGACTCAAGCGCAACCAACACACCAATTTTACCCAAATTTGTAGCAACAGCGTTATGCACATAACCTACAACAGCCCCTTCGCTTACGGAAAGTTTTTCCATGCGGCGCACCGTCATGTTTTCACCGATTGTTGCCACTAAATCTGTGATTGTGTCAGAGACTGACTTACCGTCATAATCTGCCGCCAAAAGCACTTCAACGTTATCAACGTCCATTGCTTTATCCGCAGTGTTTCTAACAAATTTTTGGAATTGCTCGTTGCGGGCAACAAAATCTGTTTCGGAGTTAATTTCAACAACCGCGCCTTCATTTCCTTTTGAAACAATCGCCACAAGACCTTCTGCCGCTGTACGGCTCGATTTCTTATCAGCTTTCGCCATACCTTTTTTACGCAAAAAGTCGATCGCGGCTTCCATATCACCATTGACTTCGGTTAAAGCTTTTTTAGCGTCCATCATGCCTGCGCCTGATTTTTCACGAAGTTCTTTGACCATGCTTGCTGTAATTTGTGTCATTTTATATGTCCTTTTTAAGTTATCGTCATGCTGTGGCTTGGCCACAATATCTTAGTTTTTTTGAGAAGATTCCGCGATTCAACCGCGGAATGACGTTATTTAAAATCTACAAACCCTAGCCTTCGCTGGGGCATGCGTGATTGATTGAGATTAACCCGCAGAAGCGGCTTTTTTAGGAGCCTCGGCTGGCTTTTCTTCAGCCTTAGGAGCATCGTCAGCAGCTGGCGCCGCTTCTTTTTGCGCCGCAGCCACTTTAACGCCTGCATTGACATCCGCACCAGCATCTTTACCAGATTTGTTCATCTCTGCCTGAATACCGTCCAAGATAGCATCGCTGAAAAGATCACAATAAAGCGAAATCGCACGAAGCGCATCGTCATTGCCAGGAATTGGATAATCAACGCCAACAGGATCAACATTCGAGTCCAAGATAGCAAAAACAGGAATTCCTAAGTTATTTGCTTCTTTTACAGCAATATCTTCTTGTTTTACATCAATGATGAAAATCGCATCTGGCTGTCCGCCCATGTCCTTAATACCGCCCAAAGCAAGCTCAAGCTTATCGCGCTCGCGCTCCATCATCAGCAATTCTTTTTTCTTCAAACCAGATTGCTCGCCTTTAGCCAAAATATCAGTAACATCGCGCAAACGGTTGATTGAATTAGAAATAGTTTTCCAATTCGTCATCATTCCACCCAACCATCTGTGGTTGACATAGAATTGACCAGAGCGCTTTGCACTCTCCGCGATTTTTGCTTTTGCTTGATGTTTCGTTCCAACAAATAGAACGCGCCCGCCATTAGCAACAATGTCGCGCATCGCCTGAAGCGCTTGCCCCAACATTGGCACAGTTTGTTGTAAATCCATAATGTGAACACCGTTACGCACACCGAAGATATATGGTTGCATTTTTGGGTTCCAACGACGTGTATGGTGACCAAAGTGAACACCTGCATTAAGCAAGTCTTTCATTTTTACGATTGGCATAGGCATGATTAGTTTTCCTCTTTTTGTAAAAGCCTTGGGCGGGCAAGCCCGCTAAAGCTGATAAAACCACCTTTAAAGTGGATTTCGGTTAAACGCCCTCCCGCCCACATAAAATATAGAGCGACACGGCGTACTTGTTTAAGTCCTCAGTGCGCCTTGGTCATTCGTTATGACACCGTATAAGGAATCGCACCTGTGAATTTTCTACAACATTGCAGAATTAAAGGTGTTTTATGTGTTTTTCAGCTGAAATGCAAGTGAAAATATAGAGAGCTTTACCATCCCCAAACCAAGTCAGTTAAAGCCTTGTTAATGCATTTATGGCTATAATAAAAGGTTATGATAAACAATGTCTTATCTTCTGTTCAGCGCAATGTTTTGTTTTCTATGGAGCAAACAAATCGCAACATTGATCGCATGCAATTGGCTCTTGCCTCTGGCAAGCGCGTTAATTCGGCTTTAGATAATCCCCAAAATTACTTCGCTAGCAAAAGCCTTATTAATAAAGCCAATGATTTAGACCGTAACCTAAACCATATAGGTACCAGTATCCGTGCAATACAAGAAGCGAATATAGGGGTTGAAACCATGCTCAAACTTATTGATACAGCAGAGCAATTAGTTGAGGATGGCTTAACAGAGCTTTTCCCCCGCACCGATGAAACGCCTGATGCACGCGCAATTCAATATATTTTATATAGAAACCCCGACAAGGCTTATTTTGCCGCCACAAATAACTTCTATCAAAACACAACAGACTTCGCTTCGTGGGAGGACGCAAGCGCCACAGCCGCGCAAGCAGGTTTAGACGGCGTGCCAGAGCTGACTGGACACTTAGCCACGATTACATCCCAAGAAGAAAATGATTTTGTTCAAGCATTGCTAACATCAAGTAGCTGGCTGGGCGGTAGTGACGAAGCCGTTGAGGGAGAATGGCGATGGGTTGAAGGGGCAGAAGAAGGAGAGCAATTCTGGCAAGGCCTTGTGGCTGGAAGTTCTGTCAACGGCGCTTATACAAATTGGGCACCAGGTGAGCCTAACCAATTTTTTGGCGCAGCAGACCCAGAAAATTATGCGCATATGCGATCCGATGGATTCTGGAATGATCTTCCTGAGAATAGAAATTTAAATTACATCATTGAATGGGGCGGCGACCTGCTCATTGATAATCCCGATATTAACGTGTCTAGCGATAGCGTTGAATATAGAGAGCGCTATCTAGAAGTTCTTAGCCAAATGGAAGATATCTCTACTGATGCCAGCTATAGAGGCATACAGCTTTTAAAAGAAGATGACCTTGAAACAACCTTTAATCAAGAAAACCAACATAGCTTAACAACACAAGGAATCGATACCAGTGCATTAGGCTTAGGGCTAGATAATGACAATTTTATTAGTAAGGTCGAGATGACTAAAATTCTTGATGAGCTGCGCGATGCCCGTGAGACATTGAGAGATTACAGCGCCAGCTTACAAAATGATTTAACCATCATAACAACGCGCCGTGATTTTATTGAACAAAATATTAACACGCTGAGCGCTGGATCAGACGACTTAACTCTTGCCAATCAAAATCAAAATGGCGCTGAACTATTGAGCCTTCAAACAAGACAACAGATACAAACAACAGCATTATCCTTAAGCAGCCAATCAAACATTCTTGATCTTTTTTCATAGTTTTTTACAGACAATAATTACCCTTCGCTATACTTCACAAAACCCGGGGTTTTTTGGAGCATGCTGATGAGGTCGCTTGGAATTGTATAGCGACCTTTTAATTCGATTTCTGCAATATTGTCGTTGATATGTGCGTATAGGTGAATTTTCACGTTGCCTGCCCCACTGATTTTTAAAACATCATGCAAACGTTGTATCGGCTCGCTTGCATCAATGTAGATTTTTAACTCACGGACTTTATCCGCCATCGCTTCATCAAGCGGTTCTATGATCTGTCCTAAAAACCTCAATTCCTCATCCTTCATCTCCGCGTCGGCACGAATAAGCAAAGGTGTACCTGGAACAAGAAATTCGCGCGCACGCGCTAGTGTTTCGGAAAATATCATTACCTCATAAACGCCCGTTGCATCAGAGAGTTGCAAAAAGGCAAATTTATTACCTGTTTTTGCCGATACGCGCTCCTGTTTACGTATGAGAATTCCCGCCATATGAACACGGCCAGAGGGCGAACGGCTGATCTTATTTGCCACATGGTTAAGTGGCGTGACGCCCATTTTTTCTAATTGATCCATTCGCGCATCAAGTGGGTGCGCAGACAGATAAAAACCAACCGCGCCAAATTCATGCGCTAATTTTTCTAGCTGATCCCATGGTTCAACGGCGACGTAATCAGGAACATCACTTCCTGCATCATCACCGCCAAACAAGCTTGATTGTCCGCTGGCGCGTTCATCCGCCAAGCTACTGGCGTGACGCAATAGCATCTCCATATTGCCATGCAGCAATGCACGGTCAGGATTAAAACTATCAAACGCGCCAGAACAGATCAGCCCATCAAATTGGCGTTTATTCATCGCTTTGGTATCAAGGCGCGTAATAAAGTCGGCCATATCTTTGAAATCACCGTTTTCGCTTCGCTCCGCGAGTACCTTTTCCATCGCCCCCTCCCCTACGCCTTTTAAGGCGGCAAGTGCATAACGCACCGCATCGCCCTCGACCTTGAACATGACATCGGATTTATTGATGTCAGGGGGCAAAAGCTCAATCCCCATACGATCAAGCTCTTGCTTAAACACGCTCAGTTTATCCGTGTTCCCTGCATCAAGCGTCATGGAGGCCGCCATAAATTGAACAGGATAATTTGCCTTTAACCACGCAGTTTGATAAGCAATCAACGCATATGCCGCCGCGTGTGATTTGTTAAAACCATAGCCGGCGAACTTCGCAATTTGGTCAAAAATCATGCCTGATTGTTCTTCAGGAACATCATTATGTTTGGCAGAACCTTCAACAAATTTAAGGCGCTCAATATCCATTTGCTCCTTAATTTTCTTGCCCATTGCGCGACGCAACAAGTCCGCCCCACCGAGCGAGTAATTCGCCAAAATCTGAGCGGCCTGCATAACTTGCTCTTGATAAATCATGATTCCAAACGTTTCCTCCAAAATTGGTTGCAGTTTGGGGTGCAGGTAATCGGGGTCTTCATGACCATCTTTAATAGAAATATATTTGGGAATATTATCCATCGGGCCTGGACGATAAAGCGATACGAGCGCGATAATATCTTCAAACCGTGTCGGCTTCATTTTGCGGAGGACATCTTTCATGCCCGTACTCTCAAGCTGGAAAACCCCCGTCGTAATACCAGAGGCCATGAGTTCGTAACTGGCTGTATCCTCAAGCGGGATTTTAAGAATATCGTGCTCTTCACCTTTAGTTTCTTGAATGAACTTCACTGCTTTTTGCACAACAGTTAAGGTTTTCAAGCCCAAAAAGTCGAATTTCACCAATCCAGCCTGTTCCACATATTTCATGTTAAACTGCGTGACGGGCATATCAGAACGCGGATCACGGTAAAGCGGCACAAGCTCATGCAGTGGCCTATCTCCAATCACCAGTCCCGCCGCATGGGTGGAAGCATGACGGAATAACCCTTCCAATTTCAACGCTATATCAATTAACTTTTCAGATGTTTCATCCTTGGCAATCTCGGCGCGAAAATCTGGATCTGCATCCAAGGCTTCTTGCAATGTTGTTGGCGCAGCAGGATTATTAGGGATCATCTTGGCGATACGATCAACCAAGAAATAAGGCATTTGTAGAACACGTCCAACATCACGCACCACCGCACGGGCTTGTAATTTACCAAAGGTAATAATTTGCGCCACGCGGTCGCGCCCATATTTTTCCTGTACATAATTTATCACTTCACCACGACGGTCTTGGCAGAAATCAACATCAAAGTCTGGCATAGAGACACGTTCAGGATTTAAAAAGCGCTCGAACAGTAAATTAAATTGTAAAGGATCAAGGTCGGTAATTTTTAATGACCAAGCCACCACCGACCCCGCGCCAGAACCACGGCCCGGTCCAACAGGAATATCATGATCTTTCGCCCATTGAATAAAATCCGCACAAATCAGAAAATAACCAGGGAAGCCCATGTTAATAATAACATCTAACTCAAAATCCAATCGTTCAAAATAGACCTCTCGCTCGGCATGGTTTTTAAACGTATCAAGCCGCCACTCTAATCCCTTTCGTGATTGGAATTTTAATTCTTCAACCTCATCACGCCCCTCGCCTGTTTCAAATGGGGGTAATAACGGATCAATCTCTTTTAAAATGAAAGAACATCTTTGTGCAATTTGTACCGTGTTTTGGACAGCTTCAGGCACATCCGAAAACAGCTCAATCATTTCCGCTGGCGTTTTAAAATAATGCTGCGGGGTGACTTTACGGCGATCATCCTCTGTAATATATCGCCCCTCTGCAATACACAGTAACGCATCATGCGCTTGATGCATTTCGGGGGAGCTAAAATAGGCATCATTGGTCGCAACAAGCGGGATGTTATGCGCATATGCTAAATCAATCAGGGCGTCTTCGTGTAATTCTTCTTCACGTAGGCCGTGACGTTGCAATTCAATATAAAGGCGATCTCCAAATATTTCTTGTAGGGCAAGGATATCTTTTTCCTCACGAAAACCTTTAACCGCGCCGCCCGTAAAACAAATCAAACCTTCGTTTTGCTTTTTCAATGCTTCAAAACTTGTCGCGATAGATTTTGAAACATCGCCTTCCATATACGTATCACTGACAATTTTGGACAGGCTCAAATAACCAGTTTGGTTTTGCACCAACAAAACAATTTGTTGTTCTGCTTCACCAACATTCACCTGACAGCCAATGATCGGTTGAACCCCCTTGCCCGTTGCCGCCATCGAAAACTCAAGCGCGCCAAACATGTTATTCGTATCCGTTACCGCCACCGCAGGCATTTTATCCTGTGCGCAAAGCTCGACTATTTCTTTTGTACGCAATGCCCCTTCCGCAAGGGAATAAGCGGAATGAACATGCAAATGCACGAATTGAGTTGGTTGAGACATAGGTAATTAATATTACAATTTTCAAAAATCTAATAGTCCCACATTAAATAAAACCTAATTTATTCAAATTAAACAAATATTTACCATATTGTTGTAAAGTTTTTTTATGTTTGAAAAAAGTTATAACGTAAATAGCAGAGACGAAATGATTGCCCTTGGCAAAGAATTTGCCAAAAAGGCGCGTGAAAAATTCGATAAAAATCCTAATAAAACTTACTATATTAAATTAGATGGTGACCCTTGGTCTGGAAAGTCTTTGGTTGTGGATACAATGAAAGCAGAGTTATTTGGTGAAGAATTACCAGCTTTTGAAAATAAAGCTATTAGACATTACGATGGGAAAATCGGTGATAAAAATGCAAAAATTTCTTTTATAAATGCAGATGGAGGCCCAGCTGGTGATTTATATTTAGCAGCTGGGCTGGCTACAAGAGGCCAAAACCAAACTGGCTTTGTTTTTGTATCTAATCAGAAACGCTTACCTAGCATTGGACAGCTAGGAAAAAGCTTTATGGAGATAAATGTAGAATTTCCAGATGATGTTAAAATATCTACTCGTGCGAGATGGCTTGGTACCGATAAAAATAAACCTGAAACGCCCACCAGAAGAATTACTGCCAAAGTTTTTGACAATTAATAACTTAAGATTTTACCATTTTTTAGCTCCAAAATCCGATCCATACGCTCCGCGATTTGCATATTGTGAGTGGCGATAACGGCGCCAATTCCTGCGTTACGCACCAAATCAATCAATAGTTCAAAAACTGTCTCAGAAGTTTCGGGATCAAGGTTGCCCGTTGGCTCATCTGCCAGTAGTAATTTGGGGTTATTCGCTAACGCCCGCGCGATAGCAACGCGTTGCTGCTCCCCCCCAGATAACAAACCAGGGCGATGATCAAAACGGTGATCCATCTTAAGCCCTGCCAATAATTCTTTGGCTTTCACTTCGGCCTCTATGCGTTTCACACCCGCGACCATTTGCGGAATAACCACATTCTCAAGTGCGGAAAATTCAGGCAGAAGATAATGAAATTGATACACAAACCCAATATATTGACGGCGCATTTCTGTGCGCTCTTTATCATCCATTGGCGCAACATTTTTACCGCCAATAATAATTTCACCGCCTGTCGGTTTATCTAACAAGCCAACGCTTTGTAAAAAAGTCGATTTTCCTGACCCGCTGGGCCCAACAAAAGCAACAATCTCGCCAGAATTAATTTGAACGTCTACTGCATCTAGCACGTTCAAGGTTTTCTCCCCTTGCGTGTAGACGCGCGTCAAAGATTTTGCCTCTAAGATAGCCTTATTCATAACGCAACGCCTCCACAGGGTCTAGACGTGAGGCGCGCCATGCGGGATAAAAAGTTGCTGCAATAGAAAGTACAAACGCCATTAACACCACAGTCAAAACATCATCCCAATGAATAACCGAAGGAAGCTTGGAGAGGAAATATATTTCATCTGCAAAAAGTTCTGCCCCCGTAAGTCCCTCGAGAAATACTTTAATGCGGTCAATGTTGGTCGCAAAAGCAATCCCTAACACCGCACCCGCAATCGTTCCTGCAAAACCAATACTGGCCCCTGTCAGGGTAAATATTTTCAACATATTTGATTGCGTTGCCCCCATTGTGCGAAGAATGGCAATATCCTTGCCCTTGTCCTTCACCAGCATAATCATGCTTGAAATAATGTTAAAAGCCGCAACCAAAATAATAAGCGTGAGAATAAGAAACATCACGTTACGCTCCACCGCAAGCGCATTTAAAAATGAGCTATTCGCTTGTCGCCAATCATAAATCTGCGCCTTACCCGCGAGGGCTTGCACAATATCATCCGTGATTTCATCTGCCTTATCCGTGCTGGTTGCCATCACCTCAATGGAGTTCACTTGATTAGGCAATTGGAAGAATTTTTGGGCGCTATCGAGGTCCATGAAGATAAAACCATTATTATACTCATACATGCCCACATCAAAAATTAACCCGATGGAATATGTTCGCGAACGCGGAATAGTGCCAAACGGTGACGCCTTTCCCTTCGGTGCGAGCAACGTCATATTATCGCCCAAGCGTAAATTCAATCGTTGTGCCAAATCTTTGCCTATTGCCACTTGTTCGCCCCGAAAATTGGTCAGTTGCCCTTGAATAATACTATTTGATAATAAGGGTTTCGTCGCAAAATCTTCACGGCTCATGGCACGAACCATCGCCCCGTTTGCCGCCCCATTCACGGAAATTAAAACTTGCCCCTCAACCATTGGTCGAACGGATTCAATACCGTCTATATTTTCCAAACGATCAACAAGGGACATATAATTTTGTAACGTACCGCCTTGGGAATAGACATTTAAATGGCCATTTAAGCCTAAAATACGATTCACCAGCTCCGCGCGAAAACCATTCATCACTGACATCACAATAATAAGTGTCGCAACGCCTAGCATGATCCCTGCAAAGGAAAAGCCCGCAATGACTGACACAAATCCTTCGGCTTTACGCGCCCGTAAATACCGCCATGCCATCATGCGTTCAAAGGGGGAAAACATTTATTATGTTCCTCTCATCGTCATTGCGAGGAGGCCGACAGGCCAACGCGGCAATCTAGATTCTAGATTGCTTCGTCGCTTTGCTTCTTGCAATGACGGCTTTAAAAAACAAAACATGGGCTAATATGCTTTCGAAATAAGGACTTTTTTGCCTTTATCACTTAGCGGCATATTACGACAAGACAAGCTATATTCACCCATCACTTTTTCTAAACTAGAGTCCTCTAACAAGGATACTGGCACGCGTGCAAAACCAATTTTGTTGGCTTTAAAGAAATCATCGATTTCCTGAACGCTCGTCATGTCATGCGTATTGTCATCACGGAATTTACGTTGACGTGCCAGCATTGAATCATGAATCGCGTCTAATATTCCTTCTGCTTGTCCTAAAAATTCATCAACACCAACTGTCGTTTTAGAATCACGCCCAATATCTCGGCGCACGTGAGTCAGTTGATTATTTTCAACCTCGCGACCACCAATTTCAACACGCAACGGCACGCCTTTTTTCACCGCATCCCACATTTTATCAGGCGTACGCATATCACGTTTATCAAGATGGGCGCGAATACCTTTGGCTTTTAAATCGCCTTGAAGTTTCTGACAAAATGCCATCACAGCATCTTCGTTATCATCTTTGATCACAGGTAAAATAATAATTTGATGCGGCGCGATGCGTGGTGGCATCATCATACCATCATCATCGCCATGCATCATAATCAAGCCCCCAATTGTGCGCGTACTAAAGGCCCATGACGTCGTATGGCATAAATGCTCCTGCTCGTCCTTCCCCTGATATTTAATATCAAAAGTTTTAGCAAATGTTGTACCAAGATCATGCGTGGTCGCGGCCTGTAAAGCTTTACCATCTTGCATCATGGCTTCAAACGCATAAGTTCTGTTGGCACCCGGGAATGTTTCTTCGGGTGTTTTAACACCAACAAAACCATCAAAAGCTAAATACTCAGTAAAGAATTTTTCATACAATCCCATCACGTGGCGACAATCATTATCTGCGCCTTCGTGATCTTCAAACGCGTTATGCCCTTCGTGCCAGAAAAATTCGGCTGTGCGCAAAAATAGTCGCGTCCGCATTTCCCACCGCAGTACTTGTGACCATTGATTTAATTGCATCGGCAAATCACGATAGGATTGAATCCATCGTGACATCGCATCACCAATAATTGTCTCCGATGTAGGACGCACGACATAGGGTTCTTCTAATTTTGCCTCTTGCGCAGGTTGCAAGCCGCCTTTGCCATCACTTTCTAAACGATGGTGGGTGACAACGGCGCATTCTTTGGCGAAGCCATCAACATGCTCTGCTTCGCGGCTGAAAAAACTCATCGGGATCAAAAGCGGGAAAGAGCAATTTTGAACACCATAATCCTTCAGCCATTTATCAAAAATCTCTTGAGATTTTTCCCAAATTGCCCAGCCATAAGGTTTGACAATCATACACCCACGGGTCGGGGATGTTTCCGCCATATCAGCCGCCTTGACAACTTGCTGATACCATTCCGCAAAGTCTTCTTCACGTGTTGGCGTAATTGCCGTTCTAGGTTTTTTGCCCTGACCTTTTTGCTGTTGTTGCTGGTCTTTTTGTTTTTGGGGGTTATTCATTGTAATTAAAATCCTTATAAGATCCGCCATTGATCGTTTCAGATCCCTGAGCGATTGTTTTCACACGCGTACCATCACGCTTCAGTTTCAGTGACTGCTCTGCTTCAATCTTTTCTTCTAATAAATTAGGCATTGCTTGAGTAGCCTGTTCTTGAACAAGCGGCACAGGCTTGGGCACTTTTAACATAGGCCGATTATCTGTGGATTGCGGTAAAGTCATTGCTGGAGGTCTAATTTTTGGAACTTGCGGGGTTTCTAATCTCGCCACAGGTGTCGCGGTTGGTGTTTGCACACGCGCCGCTTGTGGTGTTTGCAGCTTTGGCACACGGGGTATTTGGATTTGCGGTGCTTGAACCGCAGGTTGAGGTTGAGGTTGAGCTTTTGCCTTATCAATAGCTTTGGGTAAATTGGCCGCCATTGTAGCTTCGATCACTTCTTTATGCGAAATCCCACAAAGTGTTTTTACCTGTTTCGTCCAATCTTGATCGCCATATTTCACCGCCCCATCATTGGTAATTTCAATCATACCCATCTGCGATTTTAATTCAAAATTTGAGCCAGATAAGCTCTGGACGCGCCGCGCCAAATCAATCGTTAAAGGCATTTTTACTACATCAATATTGCCCCCTAAACCTGTTCGCCCATCTGCGGGGACAACTGCATTACCATAGGCGTCAACACCCGCTTGATAGGCGACAGCATTCGATATATTTATAGAGCGAGATAATAAGCCACAAATCTCCGGCTTTAATTCATCTGCTTGAACAAAAGAAGGAAACAATAACAAGGTTAGTAATAAAAATATTCTCATAATTATCTCTCTCTCATCGCATCTTCGGCGACCATGTTGCGCGAAATTTCATAAAAATCAATCACTTCCATATGGATAAGCGTTGCTATAATAATCCATAGTACCGAGGATACAATGAAAGTAACAATAAATTTCTTTTTAATACGCGGATTAGCTGGCGCACTGCCAGCCATACCAATTTCTGCTTTATCTTTCGCACGATTGCCCCAAGGTAAAATCATGAACAACACTGTCCAAAAAATAAGTAGATAAACAATAATTCCTGTAAATATATTCACATCTAAACCTTTACTTTATATTGCAGCCAAATCTCAGGATCTGAAATCTTGTTATATAACATTTGTGCATCTTTATTGTCTGGCTCTGTTATCCACTTCACACGATACAACCCTTTTTCTTTTGCCCACTCTAGAACAGAATCAATCAGCAATCTTGCTCCACCTTTACGTCGGTATTCTTCCATTACGAACAGATTAGATAAATAGCATTCATTAGTTTTACTTAGCACATACGGATGTTCGACATAAGTCACCAAGCCCACCGCGCAGCCATTATTTTTTAATTTTAAAGCTTTAGAATTAAACTCAGGATTATTTAAAACATTTTCCCAACCCTCGTTGATACCTCTTTGAATTCGCTCTTCTGAGGCATCATCGCGCTCATAACTTCGCCACAAAATACCCCACTGCTCTTTATCGCTTTCTTTAAAGTCAGAAACCTCAAACATTAAATCCTCGTCAAATGAATCGAAACTTTCGCCTTAATCCGCAAGACTTCAAAAATATTACGACGGACGCTAATACGAATCTTATCGGCTATTTCTTCATCACATAATTTCTTACGTTTTAAACCAGCAATCATATCTTCCATATCATCAATTAAATCTTCAACGAAGTCGCCTTCTTCCTCATCACTCTCATCAACCAATCCAACCAGATCAAGCTGAGGGCGTGCCATTAAATTACCTTTGCCATCAATCACGATGCTACCATGTGCCGTTCCCGAAAATTGTAATTTGCGGCGCTCTGATATGGCGACGTGTGACGCGCTAATGATGCGCCCAGGCTCGACGGCTAATAATCCCGTTTCGACATGGTCAATAATTTCTGCATTTCCTGGAGCAAGCCGCACAACAGAGCCATTATTCGGTGGCACAACTTGTTTGATCTGGCTGCTCCGCGCTAATGTCGCTTGGTCTTCGATCATGATTTTTTCGCCATGTACTGGCACAACAATTTCGGGGCGCAGCCAATCATACATTTGTTTAATTTCATCCCGTGCTGGGTGACCAGAGACATGAATGGTTTCATTTACATCACGCGGATTAATGACGTTCACGCCCGACCCTGCCAAACGATTTTGCACAAAGTTAATTTCTTTTTCATTGCCCGGTATAGGGCGCGCAGAGAATATAACTGTATCCCCCGATTGCACTTTAATATTACGTTGGTCGCCCCGCGCAATCCGCGCGATTTGGGCGCGCGCCTCGCCTTGTGATCCTGTCGCAATAATCACCAGTTTATCCCGCGGGATAACGCTGATGTCTTGCTCATCAATCATGTCCTGTACATCATCCATAAAGCCGCATTCTTTCGCCGCGCCAATCATGTTATGGAGGGAGCGACCAATTACCGCAACGTGACGATCATTTTCTGCGGCTGCCTTACAAATAGATTTTATACGTCCAACATTCGAAGCAAACATGGTCACAACAATTCGCTGCTCACAATCTTTAAACACCTTCGCCAAGCCTTTGGCGACATCGCTTTCGGAGCCAGAAAAACCGTCCACGCCCGCATTGGTTGAATCCCCTATATAGGCAAGTACACCATCATCCCCTATTTTCTTAAATGTCGTCGCATCCGTCGGTTTGCCCATCACAGGGCGCGGATCAAGATTCCAATCACCGCTATGCATGACATTACCCAAATCAGTTTTAAGCAATATCGCAGATGCTTCAGGGATGGAGTGCGTAACAGGCAAAAAAGTGGCTTCAAACGGCCCAATAGCCACTGGATCATGCTGTTTGATAATGCGCACCCGCGCACCCTTACATTCTGGATTTTCTTTCAGTTTTTTCGCCAGAATTTTGCCCGTGAATTCTGTACAAAAAATTGGGCATTTTAGCCGTGGCCATAAACGCGCAACGCCACCGATATGATCTTCATGGGCATGCGTAATAATCATCCCCGCCAAAT
The DNA here is from genome assembly GCA_937923625.1 of uncultured Alphaproteobacteria bacterium. Classification (GTDB taxonomy): domain Bacteria; phylum Pseudomonadota; class Alphaproteobacteria; order Micavibrionales; family Micavibrionaceae. The sequence goes on along the minus strand of CALDTV010000013.1, from coordinate 14,378 downwards.
CATTTTGACGTTCTGCCAAAAATGTAGGATCGGGTAGTAAAATATCTATCCCTGGATAGTAATCATCCGCAAAACCAATTCCGCAATCAATTGCAAGATATTTTCCCTTATACGCGTAAACATTTAAATTCGCCCCAAATTGCTCCGCCCCACCAAGCGGAATAAATAGCAATTCATCAGGGTTGTAATTGTGGTCTTTATTTTTGGCCATCAGGCGCTCTTTCTTTCATTATTTTGTTTGGCCATTTGGCTGTTTAAATAAACCAAGCCTTTCATCGTCAAATATTGATCCATTGCATCAATCATCGTTGTTCCTTTACCAAACAAAGACGCCAAGCCGCCCGTCGCAATCACGTAAGGTTTTTCAGCCTTTGAATCTGCCGCTGCCATTTCTTCGGCGATGCGTTTCAATGTTCCTTCAATCAAACCAATATAGCCCCAATAAATACCCGATTGCATCGCATGAGTTGTATTTTTGCCAATCACGTAATCAGGACGTTCCACCGAAATATGCGGCAATTTTGCCGCCGCTTGTTCCAATGCTTTCAACGATAAGTTTATTCCTGGTGCAATCACACCGCCCGCATATTCCCCTTGCGCATTAATCACATCAAATGTCGTTGCTGTACCAAAATCGACAATAATGACGGGGCATTGATAATGCACTTTTGCGGCAACTGCATTAACTAATCTATCTGCACCGACTTCATCGGGGTTATCAAGCGCAATAGTTAAATCAATTTTGTCATGCGTCACAAAAAATGGTTTAAGCTTTAAAAAATTTTCAGACGCTTCTGCTAATTTATCATTCACCTTCGGCACAACAGAACTGATGATGACATCCTTTATAACTTGGAATTGATTGGCGATATCTTCAAATATCGGTGAGGCATCAGCCTGCGTTTCTAAGCGCCAAAAGCCCTGCTGTACAGATCCATCATAGACCGCAAAGACGATATTTGTATTACCAACATCAATGGCTAAAAGCATTTCAAAACCTTATTAAATTTTCATTTTGCGTCATATTCTTGATCACCCAAAATGCACATCACCTGCATGAATAATTTTATCGCCCTCATCCATAGTCAAAATCAAACTTCCCGCTTCATCTATACCTTTAAAGATACCTTTAAATTTATCCTGCGGCAGGCGCGCTGTCATTGGCTCATTCAATCCATGCGCTTGGTTTAACCATATTTTACGTATCGGTGCAAACCCGCTTTCTTGCCATTCACCGTAATAATGCGACAGCTTGTCTAAAACCGTTTCACGCACCTTATTAATATAGACAGGCTCCTCAGCGATATCATTTAAACTCACGGCCAAATCGGGGGCTTTAAAGATATTGAGCCCCATACCAATCACAACAGAGTCCAAGGAATTGTCATGTAAATTCGTTTCAATCAAAATACCGCTTATCTTCAAGCCATCGACTAAAATATCATTTGGCCATTTCAATTTTTTAACATGCTTTTTAGGATCAATATAAACATCAAGCGCGGCTGATAAAGCAACAGCCACAACAAAAGCCAGCTCCCCTGCCCGCTCTGTCACACAATTAGGGCGCAACAGAACCGATAAATAGAGATTGCCCATTGGCGATGTCCAGTCATTGCCATGACGCCCCTTCCCTGACTCCTGCATCAAGGCTTGTATAACATACCCCTCTTCTGCACCTGCCGCTGAGGCTTCATGCGCAAGAGTCATGGTCGAGCTGACTGACTGGTAAAGATTAACACGCCACGCAACAGACATGATTAACTAAAAAAGCTCTCCACAGCACCTTTAGAAACTTCAATCAGGGGGGACGGCTTTAAGATAAACACCAAGACAATCAAAACGGAAAAGCCAATGACCAAACGGCGGCTAAAATCAATATTACTGTCAAAGGCTGGCGCAGGATCATCAAAAAACATCGTTTTGATAATGCGTAAATAATAATAAGATGCGACAACGGAGCTAAGCACACCAATCACGCCCAGAGTATAAAGCCCTGATTGCATTGCGGCTTCAAACACCATGAATTTTCCAAAAAAGCCAGCCATAGGCGGAATACCACTCATAGAAAACATCAAGATCGCCAAAGAATAAGCCAACCAAGGCGCATTGCGTGACAGCCCCGCCAAGTCTGAAATTGACGTTACCGACACGCCCTCAACACGCATGCATAGGATAATGCCAAAAACACCCGCTGTCATAACCATATAAAGCGTTAAATAAACCAACACTGACGCCAACCCTGCATCACCGCCCGCAACAATACCAATCAACGCATAGCCAATATTCCCAATCGAACTATAAGCCAGCAGGCGTTTAATATTATTTTGACGCAATCCTGCAAACGCTCCGACGATCATGGAAAGGAATGATAACAACCAAATCATTTGGAACCATTGCTCACTAATCCCCGCGAAGGGGATAAACAACAATCTGATAATCAACGCAATTGCCGCCACTTTTGGAACAATCGCAAAAAAAGCGGTCACAGAAGTTGGCGCGCCTTCATAGACATCTGGCGTCCACATATGAAAAGGCGCCGCAGATATTTTAAACGCGAGCCCTGCCAAAACAAAAACAAAGCCAATCACCGCCCCAAGGCTAACTTCCTCAATCAGCGTCGCGCCAATAACATCGAAATTGGTCGAGCCTGTAAAGCCGTAAATCATCGAAATACCGAACAGCAACATCCCTGATGATATCGCACCGAGGACAAAATATTTCATCCCTGATTCTGCTGATTTCACATGATTACGACGAATAGTCGCCAACACATATAGGCTTAAAGATTGAAGCTCTAACCCCATATAAAGCCCCAACATATCATTAGAGGAAACCATCAACATCATGCCCAGTCCCGCAAACAAGACCAAAATGGGATACTCAAACCGAATAACCAGCTCTTGTTCTAGATATTGCTTAGACAATGCAAGCGAAGCGATCACACCCACAATCAAAATGGCCTTGATGTAGTACGTAAAGCTATTTTGAACAAACATATCATTTAAAATTGCTTCGTTACTCGGCTCTTGTCCGATCAGCAAAAATAGCGCAATCGCGAAGACAAACATCGTTGATTGTGTGATAAATCGCATGGATTGATTGCCGCGCAAAACACCCACAATCAACAAAGCCATACCCGCCACAGCCAAAAATAATTCTGGAAAGATGGGCGCAAGGGGAGCGAAAGTTAGACTATTCATTATTCAAACCCTCTTCTATGACTTCCAACATTATTGGTTCTGCTGTTTCAGTTTGTTCTGATTTATTAATACCTGCCTCATATTGCCCTATGAGCTTTTCAACTGATGGCGATATTTTATCCATCACAACACTCGGTTGAACACCCAGCCAAATTACAAGCGCAACAAGCGGCACGAAATAGCTATATTCTAACTTGGTCAAATCTTTCATCGCCGCCGCGTCCACATTTTTCTGCTCACCAAAAATCACACGACGATAAAGCGCCAACATATAAGCAGCCCCCAATACAACACCAGTCGTCGCAAAAACAGCAATCACTGTGTTCACTTGAAACGCCCCCATCAACGCCAAAAATTCACCAACAAAACCCGATGTTCCAGGCAGGCCAACAGAGCCCAGCATTAACACCATAAACACGGTCGCATATTTCGGCATGTTCTTCACCAGCCCCCCATAACGCGAAATCTCGCGCGTGTGCAAACGGTCATAAACAACCCCAACACATAAGAATAATGCCGCAGAGATAACACCGTGAGAGATCATTTGGAAAATACCGCCTTCAATCCCTTGCGTTGTTGCTGTGAAAATTCCAAGCGTTACAAACCCCATATGCGCCACAGAAGAATAAGCAATCAGCTTTTTCATATCTTCTTGCACCAACGCCACAAGCGAAGTGTAAATAATGGCAATCACCGACAACCAAAATACCATTGGTGCAAAAAATTCTGTTGCTTCAGGGAACATCGGCAAAGAGAAACGAAGAAAGCCATAGCCCCCCATTTTAAGCAGCACACCCGCCAAAATAACAGATCCTGCCGTTGGCGCTTCAACGTGGGCATCGGGCAACCATGTATGGACAGGCCACATCGGCATCTTGACGGCAAAACTGGCAAAGAAAGCCAACCACAGCCACATTTGCATGCCGCGCGCCACAGGGTTCGCCATGAGTGTTTCCATGTCGCTAGAGCCAACTTCAAGATATAAAACCAGCAATGCCAACAACATCAAGACAGAACCGAGCAGCGTATAAAGGAAAAATTTAAACGCGGAATAAACGCGGCGTTTTCCACCCCAAACGCCAATGATAATAAACATTGGGATAAGCACACCTTCGAAGAAAATATAAAACAGTACGGCATCAAGCGCGCAGAAAGTTCCAATCATAAAGGTCTGTAACACCAAAAACGCAATCATATATTCCCGCACACGGTTTTTAATGCTGTTCCAGCTTGCCAAAATACAAATTGGCATCAGGAACGTTGAAAGCAATACAAAGTAAAGCGAGATACCATCAATACCCATTTTATATTGCAGCCCAAGCGCAGGCAGCCATTCAACCGATTCAACAAATTGGAAGTCAGCCGAAGAGCCATCAAAACGAAGTAACATAAACAGTGAAAGCAAGAAGTTAAACGATGTGATATAAAGCGCGACGCGTTTTGAATTAAGCGCTACACGCGCTTCATCACCCCGAATAAGCAAAATGAAAAGAACACCAATCAGTGGCAAAAAAGTTAATAGCGATAAGATAGAAATATTTTCCATGATTACTCAAACGCCTCCGTCGTGCCATCAACGGGCATAATTGTATCTTGTATTTCCCCACCGCGCATTTCCATTGTGGGCACTTCGATATTCGGTGCAACCGCCCCTAAATCCATCTTGAAAAAATACCAGGTAATAATGCCAATCAGTCCCAGCATCATAACAAACGCATATTGAAAGACATACCCACTTTGAAAACGGCTTAACATTCCTGCCAATCCAAGTGAGCTTTTTGCCATACCATCGGGGCCAAGGCCATCAACCACATTCTTATCTGTCTTAAAAAACAAACGCCCCATAAAACTTGCAGGCGCAACCATTGTTTTATGATAAAACTCATCAAAGAACCATTTATTGAAAAACAACCCATGAAGCGGTCTAAACATTTTAGTAAATTTTTCAGGCAAACCAACATATTTTGCGTAAAAAACCCAACCTAAAAATAGCCCCAACGCGCCCATCACAATCGGTAACTTTTTCACCCAAAGCGGCACATGATGCGCCGCGGTTACTGTGTCATTATCTGGCAGAACAAAAATACTACCGTTCCAAATTTGATGATGGCCGACAAATTTCTCATAAAAAACATATCCCGCAAACAACGATCCTGCCGCCAGAACAAATAACGGCAACAACATAACAAAAGGCGATTCATGGATATGATCCATAACTTTTTTACTGGCGCGTGCTTTGCCGTGAAACGTCATAAATAAAAGACGCGCAGAATAAAACGCCGTCATTAACGCCGCCGCAATCCCCATCCAAAAAGCAAAATTACCAAACCATGTGTGATCTGCAAAGGCGCTTTCCAAGATCATATCTTTTGAATAATAGCCCGCAAAGAACGGCATCCCCGCAAGTGCAAGTGAGCCAATCCACATAAGCGCATATGTTGTTGGAATTTTTCGCCAAATCCCCCCCATTTTACGCATGTCTTGTTCATCTGACATCGCATGAATCACTGATCCCGCACCAAGGAATAACAAGGCCTTGAAAAATGCGTGCGTCATCAAATGAAAAATCGCTGCGCCGTAAGCCGAAACTCCAAGCGCGAAGAACATGTAGCCCAACTGCGACATCGTCGAATAAGCAATGACGCGCTTAATATCAAACTGCGTCATACCAATGGTTGCCGCGACGAAGGCAGTCAATCCACCAACAATAGTTACAACCATCAACGCGATAGGCGCAAATTCAAACATAGGCGATAAACGTGCCACCAAAAACACCCCTGCCGTTACCATCGTGGCGGCATGGATAAGTGCGGAAACAGGTGTTGGCCCTTCCATTGCATCTGGCAACCATGTGTGCAGTCCCAATTGCGCGGATTTGCCCATCGCCCCCATGAACAGTAACAAACAAATAACCGTCATGGCATGAAGCTCATAGCCGAAGAAATTCATCATCGTATCGGCACTGCCTGCCGCCAAGGCAAATAATTCATCAAACTGCACTGTTCCGAAGACAAAGAAAGCAGCAAAAATACCTAGCGCAAGACCAAAATCCCCTACGCGGTTCACCAAGAACGCTTTAATACTTGCGGCATTGGCACTGTCCTTATGGTTCCAAAAACCAATTAGAAGATAAGACGCAACGCCAACCCCTTCCCAACCAAAGAAGAGTTGCACCAAATTATCAGAGGTCACAAGCATCAACATGGCAAAGCTAAACAAGCTTAAATAGCTCATAAAGCGCGCTTTATTGGCATCATGGCTCATATAGCCAATTGAATAAATGTGAACACAACTTGAAACAATCGTCACAACACACATCATCACAACTGATAGCGCGTCAATGCGGAGTGACCAATCAACCACCATCGCACCCGATGAAATCCAATTCATTAACGTAACAACATACGCCTCTGCTGCGTGTAACACACCCTGTTCACCAGCATGACCAGCACCCAAAACCACCGTAGAAAACAAATAGCATGAGGCAAAAGCCGCAATAAGTATTCCCACACAAGTAACAAGTTGGGCGCCTTTATCTCCCATATTTTTACCAAATAAGAAAGCAAGCAAAAAGCCAACCAACGGTGCAAAGACAGCGATTATTTCCATAGAATTACCCTCTTACTAGCCCTTCATACTCGAAATATCTTCAACCGCGATAGAGCCACGGGTACGGAACAAAACCACCAAAATCGCCAAGCCAATCGCGGCCTCCGCAGCGGCAACCGTTAGAATAAAAATTGTAAAAACTTGCCCGACCAAATCACCTAAATGCGCAGAAAATGCCACAAAATTGATATTCACAGCCAAAAGCATCAACTCAATACACATCAAAATCACAATGACGTTTTTACGATTTAAAAAGATACCAAACACACCCAACGTAAATAGCATCGCCGCCAGAGAGAGATAATGCGCCAAGCCGATTTCAAAGAATTCCATGATTTAAAACCCTCTTTTATCATCATTACGAGGAACGATAGCGACACGGCAATCCAGAGCCGCAACAACCATTCTAGATTGCTTCGTCGCTCCGCTTCTCGCAATGACGTTATACTTTTTCATTAAATCCCCGTACCTGGTGTGACTTTTTGAATTTCCATCGCTTCTTCTTGTGTTCGGGACACTTGCTCTTCAATTTTTTGTTTTCGAACCCCAGGGCGGCGGCGGTGAGTCAAAACAATCGCGCCAATCATCGCCACCAACAAAATCAAACCAGATATCTGAAATGCATAAATATAATCGGTATAAAGCACCTGCCCCAATGCTTCCGTATTGGTTACTTCCGCCGCATCGGGGGTTGGGACAGCAATATTTTGTTCTGCACTATTTGAAAAACGCCACGCCACAAAAACCGCAATAAGTTCTGCCAATAAAACGCCACCTGCAATTAATCCGACAGGCACATATTGCATTGCCCCTTTACGCAAGTCTGCAAAACTAATATCCAACATCATGACAACAAAAAGGAACAACACAGCCACCGCGCCCACATAAACAATGACAAGAATCATCGCGATAAATTCTGCCCCCAACAGCACGAATAAACCTGCGGCATTAAAGAACGCTAAAATAAGGAAAAGCACCGAATGGACAGGGTTACGCGCCGTAATCACCATCATCGCGCTTAATAGCGTGATAGCAGCAAATAAATAAAAGGCAAAAGCAGTGAGCATTGTGAATGAGATATCTTGTTGTTATAACAGCTTAACTTTTAATCTGATCAGGCAAAACACGCAAGCCTTGATGCGCAAAAAGACAACATCTATCCCTCTTATATTGGAACGTATATTGGAAAGTATTTTTTAAAAGGAAAAAAATCAACGATAAGGCGCGTCAGCGGCAAGATTAGCGGCAATTTGCGCTTCCCATCTATCGCCATTATCGAGCAGTTTATCTTTGTTGTAATAAAGCTCTTCACGGGTTTCTGTTGCAAATTCAAAATTAGGCCCTTCGACGATGGCATCCACTGGGCACGCTTCCTGACACAAGCCGCAATAAATGCATTTTGTCATATCAATATCGTACCGAGTCGTTCTACGCGATCCATCTTCACGCGGCTCTGCCTCAATTGTAATCGCCTGCGCGGGGCAAATCGCCTCGCATAATTTACAAGCAATGCAACGCTCTTCACCATTGGGATAACGGCGAAGCGCATGCTCCCCGCGGAAACGCGGACTGATCGGCCCTTTTTCATTGGGATAATTAATCGTCACGCGTGGCATAAAAAACATATATTTCAATGTTAAGGCCATACCTTTGACAATTTCAGTCAGGAAGAATGCTTTAAAGAATTTTTTCATATCAACAATCTATCTTACTTTGGCCTATTTCGGCAATGCGTCAAAATAAATGAGCGAGCCAGACACGACAACAACCCAAAACAATGTAAATGGCAAAAATACTTTCCAGCCCAAGCGCATCAACTGGTCATAGCGATAACGGGGGAATGTCGCGCGGCTCCATACAAAAAAGAACATCACGAGCAAGGTCTTGAGCGAGAACCAGACAACACCCGGCACAAACGCAAGCGCGTCAATCCCAAACGGCGGCAACCACCCGCCGAGGAACAACACCACGGTCATCGCTGACATCAAAATCATATTGGCGTATTCACCAAGGAAGAAGAGCGCAAAAGTCATGGCAGAATATTCGACCATGAAACCGCCTGTAATCTCTGACTCGCCCTCTGGTAAATCAAACGGTGCGCGATTTGTTTCTGCCAAAATAGACACCAAAAACACGATCAACATAGGGAACAACATTACCTGAACCCAAAATGGACGCTCGGTCGTGATAATTTCAGAGAGGTTGAGTGAGCCAACACATAACAGAACGCATACAATCACGAGCCCCATCGAGACTTCGTATGAGACCATTTGCGACGCAGAGCGCAACCCACCAAGAAAAGCATATTTAGAATTAGACGCCCATCCCGCCATAATCACACCATAGACCCCCATAGAAGAGACAGCGAAAAGGTAGAGAATACCAACATTAATATCCGCCAGCACCCACTTCGCGTTAACGGGAATCACCGCCCACGCAATTAATGCCAAGGTAAAGGTCAACATCGGCGCAATCACAAAGACAGGGCCATTGGCGTTTGAAGGAACAATGGTTTCTTTCGACAGAAGCTTTACCCCATCCGCAATAGGCTGAAGCAACCCAAAGGGGCCCACGGTCATAGGCCCTTGGCGGCGTTGCATCGCCCCCATTACTTTACGCTCGAGATAAGTATAATAAGCCACCGCGCCCAAAAGCACGCCAATGAGAATACCAATATGCATCAGCATAAAGAGTGTTGGCATCCCGTATGTATTCCAAATTTCAATCATGAAAGCACCGTTTTATGTTTCATTGCGAGAGAACGAAGCGAACACGGAAGCTCAATGCGGTAAACATCACTATGGATTGCCGCGCTACGCTCGCAATGACGAATAGTTAAAATCATTTTAAGCCGCTTTCCGCTTCACCTTAATAAACTGCGTCATATCAGGTTTGAAATAATTTGGGCCTTTCATGACTTTGCCATCACCTTCGCGGCGAATGGGTTTGCCGTCCGCGCCTAGCTTTGACATGTTTGAACGATGCACTTCATTAAAAGCCTCTTCCTTCACCTCTTGCATACCAAAAGATAAAAACGCACCATCCAGCACATATTGCAGATCAATCAACGCATCCAGCGTTTCAACTAAATCATCGTTCTCCAGCGCTTCTTTTAATTCATTAAGTTCTTCTTGTAACAAATTGATTCGTAATTCTTTTGTTTGGTCGCTTCCAGTTGTTTGATCGCTTTCAACGGGCAGGCCATAAGTCTCATGAAATTCTTGAACTTGGTCTAATGTGCTTTTGGTCATTATTCTGCGGCCTCTTGAAATTCTGATGTTTCAGCAAATTTTTCTGTACAAAGACGCATTGTCTCTGATGCACGGGTTATAACATTGGTCATATAAAAATTCTCGATGGGGTAGACAAGTTCCTCGTCAGTGACGCTATCAGCATTACCGCCAAAGCTTGCCCACGAAGCAGGATGCACTTCATCGAATTGCCCCAAACGCGTGTAAGCGGCAATCATTTCTTCACGCAATTCGGAGAGGTTATTAAACTTTAACTCTTTATCGCAATGTGTTGATATTGCGCGTATAATTGACCAATCATCACGCGCCTCCCCCGGTGGGAAAATGGCACGACGACCGCGTTGCGCGCGGCCTTCCATGTTCATGTAAATAGCATCTTTTTCCGTGTAGGCCGCCCCTGGAAGTATCAAATCTGCCCGATGTGCACCTAAGTCACCATGATGCCCTTGGTAGATCACAAAGCTACGTGGGTTAATGGCATCAATGGTTTCAGGGTTATCCACGCCCAATAAATAAACCAGCCCCATTTCATCCAAATCAAAATGACGCGCGGGTGTAAAATCCATTTCCAACGCAGCCATACGGGAGGCCGCATTATGAAGTACGTTAAAACCGTTCCAACCTTCTTTAACAACACCCAATTGTTCCGCTACATTATGGAGTAAACCATGAACAGCCATACCATCTTCGCGTTGGAAGGCCCCCATACCAACAATCATCATCGGGCGTTCGGCCTTCACTTGATTATCTTTATCATTCGCCAGCGCCTTTAAATCTTGAAGTGTTTTTCCCGCATGCAAAGCAGGATGCGCCAAATCGACTTCCTCACCGATATAAGCGATTGGAATCCGTTTATCATTATAGGTTTTACGAATACGCGCATTAATTAATGTCGCTTCATGGCGTGGGTTTGTGCCCACCAATAAAATAGCGTCAGCCTCTTCAATGCCAGCAATTGTCGAATTAAAGCTGTAACCAGATTTTTGCGTTGTATCGAATTTCGCGCCATCAACGCGGCATTCTAATTGTTCTACGCCTAATTGAGCCATGAGGGTTTTAAGGGCATATATGCTCTCCGCATCCGCCAAATCCCCTGCCAGCGCAGCAATATTATCATGTTTGAAAGTTTTAAGCTTGTCGCCAGCGACCTTCAATGCCTCGTCCCATGTCACGGGCTGAAGCTTACCGTCTTTTTTAAAATAAGGTTTATCCAAACGGTTTTTCTTCAAACCATCATAAGCAAAGCGCGAACGGTCATTAATCCATTCCTCATTCACATCTTCATGTAAACGCGGTAAAACCCGCATCACCTCAACACCGCGGCTATCGACACGGATGTTACAACCAACGGCGTCGTGCACATCAATAGTTTCCGTCTTTTTTAATTCCCAAGAACGTGCCTTAAACGCATAAGGCTTGCTCGTTAGCGCGCCAACAGGGCAAATATCAATCATGTTGCCCGATAGTTCTGTCGTCACCGCCTGTTCAATAAATGTACCTATTTCGGCGTTTTCACTGCGGTTGAGCTGGCCTAATTCCGTCACGCCGGCCACTTCTTCACCAAAACGAACGCAACGCGTACAATTAATACAGCGCGTCATGATGGTTTTGATTAACGGGCCTAAATTTTTGTCTTTTACAGCGCGTTTATTCTCATGATATCGCGAACGATCATAACCATAAGCAACGGCTTGATCCTGTAAATCACATTCACCGCCTTGATCGCAAATAGGGCAATCCAACGGGTGATTAATAAGAAGCATTTCCATGACGCCTTTACGCGCCTTTTTTACCATCGGCGAGTCGGTCTTAACCACCATGCCTTCACCGCACGCCATCGCACAAGATGCCACAGGTTTCGGCGGACCGCCCTCAACCTCAACAAGGCACATACGGCAATTGGCAGGAACGCTTAAGCGGTCATGGTAGCAAAAATGCGGAATCTCCACACCAATCTGTTCGGCTGCTTGAATAATAGACGTGCCAGCGGCAATTTCGATTTCTTGATCATTGATGGTTAATTTTGGCATAAATACTTACCTATCTCATTGAATCGATAGAGTACACAGAAGATTGTACAAAAAAAAGAAAAAACACTGCATAAGAAACAGGAAACAACATTGACATAACTTTTAAAACAGCTAATTGTAAATATCTTAAAAAAAAAGAAATGACTATGACCTCACCAAAAATAATCAAACTTTCCAAAGCTTTCAAATATGACAACACGGAAGAGGATGGTAATATTGCAGGAATTACGTGGCAAGAAATTAGAGAACATACAGGCGGCCAATTTGTTGTAAAAGGCTTTTTTCAAAAAACGGCAGAAAATGGAGCATTAGTAGGCGATATAGAAGAAGCTCAGCTTTCATTAAGAGGCTTAGAAAAAGGCATTATTTTTAACGATCTTGCGGCTGCAAGAACTCAATTAAGTACGTTCGAAAGTGCCTACAAATCTAACAAAAATGACGTTGCAGAAAACCATCCACGACAAGCTTGCGTGCCAGCTTAATTTTGCATAGACGCCGTGGGTGAAATGCTCTAATTAAACAGCATGTCACAACGTATTGAAGTTTTTACCGTTTCCGAAGATGGCCGCGCCAAAACATATGAACGGAATTTTGCCAAAATTATCAACGGTATTAAGGGCATCCGTGTCGTCGATGTTTACACCGTTGAACAACCCATTAAATCCCAAGAAAAGATTAAGGACTGTTTAAAATCTTTTACCAATCCAGTGACACAACGCGCTTTTGTTATTGGTGAAAATAACGCCCCCGCCAATGATTATTGGGACACAGTCGGCGACTTTGACTGGGCTTTAGAAATTGGCTTCCTCCCAGGGGTAACCGATAATATTGGACATACAGCTGAAGAGCTAACCACCCTCACCCTTGGTGATGAACGAAACATCTATTCTTCTCAACTGCTGCTTATCAAGGGAGACATGAACGAAGGTGATGTGAAAGCTATAGCAGCAGAGCTTCACAACCCTCTTATCCAGCGTGCGACCAATAAAAATAAAACTCAATTTAAATCTGATAGCGGCATGGGCATTGTTATCCCTAAAGTTGTTTTAGGCACGGAAGAGATTATCGTTGATGAGGTTAATTTAAATGTCAGTGATGAAGAATTAATTATCATCGGCAAAGAAGGTATCGCAAACCCTGATGGCACACGCCGCGGCCCGCTTGGTATGTCTTTAACATATATGAAAGCGGTACAAGAGCATTTTAAGACATTAGGTCGTAACCCTACCGATGTAGAACTAGAAACCCTTGCCCAAACATGGTCAGAACATTGTAAACACACCATTTTCGCTAGCCCCATCGATGAGATTACGGCAGGCCTTTATAAGCATTACATCAAAGGCGCAACAAATGAGATTCGCGCCGCCAGAGGCGATGATGATTTTTGTATCTCCGTCTTTAGTGACAATGCCGGCGGCATTATTTTTGACGATCATTGGATGATTACGGATAAAGTTGAAACCCATAACTCCCCTTCCGCTCTTGACCCTTTCGGTGGCGCGATTACGGGGATTGTTGGGGTTAACCGCGACTGCATGGGCTTTGGCCAAGGGGCGAAGCCTGTGCTTAATCGTTACGGATTTTGCCTTGCTGACCCACGCACCTCACCGGAATATTTCCGCGGTCAAAACAAGATGACACCTATTCTCTCCCCTGACACGATCATGAAGGGGGTCGTGGCTGGCGTTGAAAGTGGTGGCAATCAATCCGGTATCCCGACACCACAAGGTTTCTTGTATTTTGATGATCGTTATGTTGGCAAACCCCTCGTTTTTGCAGGCACAGTTGGCATCATTCCGCGCGAAGTGAACGGCAAGCCAAGCCATGAAAAGTCTGCCCATAATGGCGATCGCATCATTATGGTTGGCGGTAAAGTTGGTCGTGACGGTATTCACGGCGCAACTTTCTCTTCTGTGGCGCTTGATGAAAGCTCCCCCGCGACAGCCGTACAAATTGGCGACCCGATCACACAAAAGAAATTCTCTGATGCTATCGTCAAAGAAATTCGTGACCTCGGCCTCTATAATGCCATCACCGATAACGGCGCAGGCGGATTGGCTTCAAGCGTTGGCGAAATGGGCGAAAGTTCTGGCGGCTTTTGTTTAGCACTCGATAAAGTGCCGCTTAAATATCCAGGCATGCAGCCATGGGAAATTTGGATTTCGGAAAGCCAAGAACGCATGACCCTCGCCGTACCACCAGAAAATGTTGACAAACTCTTAGCTCTCTTTGCCAAACGTGGCGTCGAGGCATGGGATATTGGTGAATTTAAAAATGACAGACAAGCG
>CALDTV010000012.1 GCA_937923625.1 uncultured Alphaproteobacteria bacterium | reverse complement strand
CGGTGACAGACCGTTTAAGCCTTGGCTGATGGCAATCATTAACTTTCGCCGTACGGACTTTTTACGCAAGCATTATGCGCAACGCGACGATAAAACCGCCACTATTGATGATAATCCAGAATATTTAGCCGCAAATGTAACCAATAGTGCCCATGCAGGCGAATTAAAAGATATAGAAGAGGCACTTGCCGCTTTTCCCGATCAACAGCAACGCATCTTTCGCATGATTAAAATTGAAGGATATTCGGCCAAAGAAGTGGCGAATGAGCTAGATATGAAAGAAAGCGCGGTCAAAGTCTCCGCGCATCGAACAATGAAAAAATTACAAGGTATTTTGAAGTGAGTAACTTTGACCAAAAAACACCCATTGATCTTCCTGATGCTTTAATCGGGGAGCTGACCGATGACTTAAAAAAAGAATGCCCCAGATGTCCTTATCGTCATGTGGGGGTTTGGTTTGTTCTGTCTTTGGTTTATTTAGCAGTTATTGTTGGTGTCATTGGCGTTCGCGGTGATTTAGCCGATAAATTATCGGATAGCGTTTATCTTTTTGAAACATCACTCGTGTTTTTTATGTTTACTTCGGCAGCCTTAGCGTCCTCATGGCTTAGCTTTCCCGATTGTATAGGTCGCCCATGGATGAAGGTCGTCCCTGTGACGTTATTTGCGACTTTTATCCTATGGATTATTGCAAACATGATAGAGCAGGGGGCGTCGGTTTTTAACGGCGGCCTGCATATCGGTCATTGCGCCGAAGAAGGTCTGTTGATGGAGGTTGTGCCAATTATCGCGCTCGTTATTATCACCATGCGGGGACACACCACGCAGCCTTATTGGTCTATGGCGATGAACATTTTGGCTGTTTCAGCCCTAGGTTGGATGGGACTCCGTTTGACCTGTCCTATGGCTGATATGGGGCATGTGTTGATTAACCACATCATGCCCTTTGCGGTTGTTGGCGCGGGATTATCTTTCTTTGCCCGCAAGCTGTTTAAGTGGTGACTTTTTTTTACACGTACGTATAATCTTTGATTATGAAAGTACGAATTTACAAACCATCAAAAAGCGCTATGCAATCAGGGCATGGAAAAACAGGGCAATGGATTTTGGAAGCACTTCCAACCTCTGCGCGCCTTCCTGAACCGCTTATGGGCTGGACAAGTGCTGATGACACATTGGCGCAAATAAAATTAAAATTCAAAACCCGAGAAGAAGCTATCGCCCATGCTGAAAGGCAGGGATGGGAATATAGCATTGCGGTTAATCGCGAGCCAAATGTCCGCCCACGCAGCTACATGGATAATTTTAAATATATAGCTGTGAGCGAAGATTAATTTTACACTTGGCGTAACACCATCCATTCCTTAAGATACTTGAATATTCTAAAGTGCATTTGTTATCCAAGTTTATGATGGATAAAACACTCTATATATGGTCCCTTAGCTCAACTGGATAGAGCACCTGCCTTCTAAGCAGGGGGTTTCAGGTTCGAGTCCTGAAGGGATCACCATTTACCTACAAACAACAACACGAAGCGTAAGATGAACAAAATCTGGAGTTTTATTCTTAAGCCAAAAGGTATTTTTGCAAAATGGCTTATTTTAATGATGCTTGGTGGGGTCGTGTGGCTATGGACGCAAGGGCATTTTGACCTTGCGAAGAAATATCTAGACACAGAAAAATTCACCCTGTCTTTGGGGGATGTCAATATTTCTCTATATATTGCGATAAAGGCATTATTGCTCATTATTTTTGTGTTTTGGATAACAGCGATTGTCTCAGAATTTGCTGAAAAGCGTATCGCTAACATGAAGAAAATGGATATTGCAAACAAAGCATTATTCCAAAGGGTGCTTCAAATTATTATATACCTTATCGCCTTCTTGTTTACGCTAAATATCTTAGGCATTGATTTAACCAGCCTAACGATTTTGAGCGGAGCACTTGGTATTGGCTTAGGGTTTGGATTGCAGAAAATTGCTTCCAACTTTGTTAGTGGCATGATTTTGTTACTTGAACGCTCGTTGAAAAAAGGCGATTTGTTAGAATTAGAAGATGGCACATTTGGTTATGTTCTTGAAACGACATCACGCGCAACATTGATTGAGACCATTGATGGCAAAGAAGTCCTTGTTCCAAATGAAGAATTTATAATCAAACAGGTGGTGAACTGGACGTTAAATAACAAAAAAGCGCGGGTGACAATTAATTTTGGCGTTTCTTATAACGCTGACATAACTTTAGCACGTGACTTAGCGATAGAAGCCGTTAATGAACATGAACGCTCCATCAAAACACCAGAAGCCGTGTGCTGGCTTGATAATTTTGGTGATAACTCCGTTAATTTTATCCTTTATTTTTGGATTGAAGATATCAATAAAGGCCTTCGTAACATCAAGAGTGAGGTTATGTTCAGCATTTGGAATAAATTCAAAGAAAACGACATTGAAATTCCGTTCCCACAGCGAGATCTGCACTTAAAAACGTCTAATGTAAATTTTAGCGATGGCTAAGAGTATTATTTTCTTACGATAATATACAGCGTAAACGACACCAGAGAGAGGCTCAATTATCGTCAGAACGATATTAATGAGTAATTGCTTGCTTATCCAGCCTCCATGAGAACAGATATTGGGGCAGTATTAGAGTGGAGAATCACCTCAAATGAAAAATAAAAAAATGTCCGAAAATCTGTTTTATCAGATCTCCGGACAATAGCGGTAATAGAGGGTGTGTAATATTATATTACACTAAAATTAGGTTAAGGCAAGCGAAATAATGAGTTTTTTTGCTGTCAATTATGCAGTAAATGCATAGCAAGTGATTTTTTGTCCTTATTTGGGCGTTTTGGCAATATTTTATCCTTTGGCAATAAATTTAGCGTTAAGGCTTCATTAACCTTTAGGTTCATTCAGCAAATAAAATTTGACAGAATCTATTCAGCCTGTCATATATGCCCAACTCTATGAGAAAGAGCTTACAGAAAGTCATCCATTTCTTGGGTGCATGATTTTAAAATCATCTTTTCGGAACAAGTTCAGATTTATAGGTGTCGCCCACTGGCAAATGCGAATGAAGCAAAAGCGTATGGCGATTTTGATAAGTGTTTTCACATATATGGCGTGATGACACTTAAAACGCCAATAATGGCTTCATGTGTCGTTTAAAAAAGACACTTAAACCTGAACGAAAATTCTTCACCGCTGCCATTGCCGTGAAGGGGCGATTGTTCGAAAAGGAAAAATATAATGCAAAATAATTTTGAAGGCTTTGGCCTATCTCCAATGTTGATGAAATCCTTAACAAAAATGGGATATACAGCACCAACCCCGATTCAGGCAAAGGCCATTCCACTGGCGCTTGATGGACGCGATATTCTTGGATCTGCGCAAACAGGTACAGGAAAAACAGCGGCGTTTGGTATTCCAGTTGTCGAAAAAATCTTAAACTCTGAGCGTGGATCGGCACTGATTTTAACGCCAACACGTGAGCTTGCAAAACAAGTTTTAGATGTCATCACCCAGCTTGTTGGTCGTGAAAGCAAAATCAACACGGCTTTTCTTATTGGTGGCGCGTCCATGGATAAACAAATGAACGAGCTACGTCGTAACCCGCGTATTATTGTTGGTACGCCTGGGCGTATCAATGACCATTTGGAACGCGGCACGATGAAATTGCATGATGCAAACTTTCTTGTGCTTGATGAAACTGATCGCATGCTTGATATGGGCTTTGGCGTTCAGATTGACCGCATTTTAAAATTCATGCCGAAGAAAAAACAAACATTAATGTTCTCTGCGACAATGCCAAAAGAAATTGTGCAAATGTCTTCGCGTTATTTGGACAATCCAGAGCGCATTAAAATGGGTGACACAAATGTCGTTGCCACAAAAATCAAACAAGAAATTATCCGCATTGACCAAGGCGCAAAATATAAGGAGCTGGTTAACCAGCTTTATGATCGCAATGGCTCCGTTATTATCTTTGTGAAAACAAAATACGGCACAGAGCGCATGGCGAAGAATTTGAACCGTGACGGCTTTGAAGCCGATGCGCTTCATGGTGACTTACGCCAACGTAATCGTGACAAAGTGATGCAACGTTTCCGTGATAAAAAATTCCGCATTTTGGTTGCTACGGATATTGCTGCGCGCGGTTTGGATGTTCCACATATTGAACATGTGATTAACCACGACCTTCCACAAGTTGCGGAGGATTATATTCACCGCATGGGACGGACGGCGCGGGCAGGCGCGGAAGGTTCAGCTCTTTGCTTTATCTCCCCCCAAGAGGCGATGAAATGGGGTGCGATTGAACGCCTTCTTGATCCCAATAAGAAGAGCGAGGGTGGCGGCAAATCTTCTGGTAAAAAAGGAAAGCCGAGACGTTCTGGCAAGGGCGGTAATTTTGGTAGTGGCAAGCCAGAATTTAAAAAGGGCGGCTATAAACAAAGCCGATCACGCCGCGATAACGCCAACGCAAACGAAGAAAAACGTGACGATCAAAAGCGTAATTTCAAAAAGCCTTTTAAGAAAGATGGCCAAAGAAATGAAGAACGCTTTGACAGCGATAAACGTCAAGACGGTGATAAGCCGCGTACAAAAAAACCTTATAAAAAATATGTTTCAAAATCGGATAGAACTGAAGGTGGCGATAAACCTAAGAAGTCTTTTAATAAAAAACCTTTTGGTAAATCAGGGGATAAGCCCGCGTCAAGAAAGACGGCTTCAAAGAAATCTGGCAAGCCTTCTTTTTCAAAGGGGCCAAAGGGTAAGAAGAACACTAGTGCAAAGTCAGGCGTAAAAGGCGGTCACAAACAACGTAATAATCACCGCAATGGCAAAGCGGCTTAAACTGTCCGTGCCTCACTACCACGTTTTAAATCAAGGCCGACATATATGTAAGTTGGCCTTGTTTTAATCTATTTCGATGACAAATTCGGAAAAGCTTTTATGGCATGTAAAATGGGGGGTTATTTTATCCGTTAATTCTGGCAATCGACCTGCTTCTTGCGTGAGTTTAAGAAGGTAAGTTGGCCAGCCCGTGACACGATATAACGTGTCTCTTGCCTTTTCATAGGGGGCCTGATTTTCTGCGGACACTTCTTTACCATAGGCCGCATGGATAAATGGTAAATCAGCATTGCGCGCAAGAAAACCATCTTTAAAAAAGCTATCGCCAACGTAATAACACTTGCCCCATAATTCTTTTAAATCGGTTTTATAAGCGCTGTCTTTTAGAGTGATCCGCGTTTTAATGGCGTTAATGGTTTCCATTGCTTGTTCATTATTTGGCGTGGCTTCAATTTTTGAAAGCAATATTGATATATCTATTCGTGTGTCTAGCACGGTATCAAAAACATCTGATATGGCGATGTCTTCTGGTATAAGCTTTTTGCCTTTTGCAATATCCAAGATAATTGTTGCCAAAATATGAGGGTGCGGCTTTTGTAAAAATATATTTTTTTCAACGGAGACACTTGGAAAGAATAATTGTTTTGTATGATTTAATGTTTCATACGGTTTGGAAAAAGGCCATGAATAAACGCCATCAAAAACACCATCCAAACCTAACCAACGAACGCCATCAGCTGCCGCGTTGGCTGTTGCTTCGGTTGCTAAATAAATTTGCGCGCCGTCTTTTTTTAACGTTTGAATTGTCTTTAATGTGTCTGTGTAGGCATGTTTTTTAGTCAGACGCTCGCTCGTTTTACGCCGAACATCTATAGTTTTTTGTTTAATTGCCTCGTAATTATTTATACCGCATTCTGTTGCAACATAATTCCACACATCTTCATCCCAATCAGACCCCAACGCACCGTGGCCTTTGGCGATGAATTTGTACAAGTCATCTTTTATCAAACTTTGATTATGTTGCTTAGCGTGTTCGAAAAAACAATCTATCGCGGCATCCATAGCGCCACCATATTCAATAACTTCATCATACAAGGTATTATGAAGATCAAAAATGAAGATGTGATCTTTAAAGGCTGTCACTTTAGAATACTTTTTTTAAGGGGGGATCGTTAAAAGCGTCTTCATTGCGATCTGTTATAACTTTTGCATGGCCATCAAAACCTTCATATTTTGCTAAAGTTGTCACGGGCGCTTTTAAAGATTGGTAGCCCTCGGCGTTAATGTAAGACAGGCTTGTGCGCTTTAAAAATGTCCATACAGATGTGCAATCATGGGTTAAGGCATTTTGCCCTGTGGGAAGAATGGCGTTAATCCCTATGCCAAAATTACCCATTACTATAGGGGTGGTTTCACCAATGAGAATTTCGCCCGTATTTTGCAATTTATCCAGAACATCCTCAGCATTTTCGACCTTCATAAGCAAATGCTCAACGGCATATTCATTACAAAAATCGATAGCATCATCCATGGTATCACACAGCATTATACCACCATATTCAGAAAGGCTTGTTGTGCAAAATTCTTGTCTCTGCTTGGGCAGTGAGTTAATAATTCCTGGAAGAATATCTTTTACGGCATCTGCTAATTTTTCAGAAGGGGTGACAAGTACGGAGGCGGAATCAGGCCCGTGTTCTGCTTCATTAATTAAATCAAGCGCTGTATTCCATGGGTCTGCGCTCTCATCTGCTAAAATAATAGCCTCACTAGGGCCCGCGGGCATGCCCGGATTCATAACATTGCTTAACAGACGCTTAGCCGCCGCCACGTAAGGGCTTCCAGGGCCGTTTACTTGCGCAACCTTGGGAATTGTTTCTGTTCCAAACGCCATTGCCGCAATGGCCTGCGCTCCACCAGCTTTATAAACATTATGAACACCACAAATATCTGCGGCAACCAATGAGGCGGCGTCAATCCCGCCATCAGGAGTAGGGGGCGTACAGACCGCTATTTCTTTAACACCAGCAATCACCGCAGGGGTGCAAAGCATGTACATAACAGAAGGAAAAGCCCCTTTACCACGCGGAACATAAAGCCCCACAGAGGGAAGGGCGGTCACTTTTTCACCCGCAAAAATCCCTGGTTTAACTTCGTCCATCCATTGTTTTTCGACCCTATCCATTTGTTGTTGGTGGTGAATACGCACATTTTCAGCGCATGTTTTTATGGCCTCAATAACATCGGCGTCAACGAGCTTATAAGCTTGTGCAAAATCTTCTTCCGTGGCTTTTAAGCTACCTTTGATAACTGACTTATCAAACTTTTCTGCATAGTCAATTAGCGCCGCATCACCACGCTGGCGCACATCTTCTATAATTGGCTCAACGATCGCTGAAATATCTGCAATATCAGCTTCGGCGCGCTTCATGATTTTACCACGCTGTGCATCGCTTAGTTCTGATAGTTTCCAATAGTTGATATTCATCATTTATTCCTTGTTAAATTGACGCTCTCAGTTCATTAAAAAAATCGGCGACTATGTCCTGTCCGTTATCTGGTGCTGACGCTAACATAATGGAGATAGACAAACCAAGAAGAGAAGTCTTAGGGGTGTGACTATTTTGCTCCGTTCCCGCGTTCGCGCGTAAATTCATCACCAAAGTCGGACAGCAAAATAAGGCGCTTCGTACGTATTCTTCCCAATCAGGGGGGAGTTGACCGCGCCTGTTTATCTCTTTTAAGACAGGTATCCAAAAATATTCCAATTTAGTCTCTAAGAAAGCTTTTCTTAAATCGGTTAATTGCCAATCATGATCTACAATTATTTTGTTGCCTTCTATTTCGCACGTTGCCTTTAAGTGCGGATGCGCTTCTTTTGAATTATAGAGCCAATCAGGGTGAGCAAATATGTTGTGAAACAAATGTTTTACATCCGCCAAAAGAACAGGAATGTGTTCTCCCGCGAAAGCAGGGTCAAACCATGTTAGATCAATTTTCTCATCAGGGGTTTTATTCGCCCAAACATTGCCATTATGTGCATCACCATGCGCCGTACAGGCGGCATATTCACTGTAATAATCTGGCGCTAATAATTTTCGCGCTTGTTGGAACGCTTGCTCAATCGTTATCGGGTAATTTATCCCGTTAATATTCCATTGCAATTTTGCTAATGTGTCATAAGAAAGCGTTTGTTCGTCAGGAAATTCAAAATCTTGATCTACGTAAAAGCTTTTATAACGCCCCCCAGCAATTACTGTGTCGTCCTCTTGTTTATCAACAAGACGCCAATAAAAAAGCTGTAATAATGGTTCTTCTTGAAGGTTTTTTGGTGTGCTCGTTTTAAGCGTTTCAATAGACTTGTCGGCGCAAATAATATCTAGATTTTTTTGTGCTGTAATAAGGTTTTGACATTCTTCGCTGTTTATATCCTGCTCAACATCTAGCCGTCGGCACATATCCGCAAGGCGTTCGCTGTTTTTATAGGGGTAAATCAAAATTTGTTCCCCAACATCTTTGGAAATATAAAGAGGTTTTTCAACAGGGTAGCCAGCATTGGATAAAAGTTCTGCGCGATAATATTCCTGCACGGTATCTTCGCTTTCTTCCATGTGAAATTTAAAAAACAATTTATCGCCGCCAACAACATCGAAAGTGCCATTAATAGAATTGAGGCTTAAGCTATCTTCGCGGATAGTTAGATTATCTAATTCAAGCCCAAATTTAAGTGAAATAAACACCGCCAAGTGCCGTTCAGCATCACGAATATTTCCACTCCGAAAAGACAGCAATGCATTGCTTAATGAGGATGCGTTTTTTTCTGCTTCTTTGTTCATTATTTTTCCACATTAAATTCTAGTTTTGGTTGAATTGGTTCAAACAGAATTCACTGCCCATTTAGCCTGATTTTTTGTGTTTTTTCGTATAATGGAATTTATATATTTACGCACAAATAACAACTAAAAACAGTCCACTTCAGAAGGAAGCAAGACCGTTCATAGGAGGGCGTTAGAAATGTCTAAAACTCAACATTATCTTTCGTTTGGACTAGTATAAATTGGGGGAAGTAGGGAAGTGGCTTAGCGTAATTGATACATTACGAGCAAATTTCTATGTCGATGTTATCAACCTCCATGAAAGCTTACATAAGCATTGGACTTGGATCGTCGCCATTATAAAATAGTTATCTCAATAGCTTACCTCTTAAATAAAGAGTAAAGCTAGTTCATTTACCAAAAATTAAGCCGTTTATTGATATAATGAGGCGTATTATGATTTTTCGTTAAAGGCTTAGGGGCATAATGAGTGATTATCATTCAAACTTTAAAGAATTTCTTCAATTTTTAGCGGAAACCTCAGAGAATGATGGTGACGGCGATAAAGGTAAGCCATATCAAAAATATCTAAGCCCAAATAGCCTAATTGACGAATTCTCTCTTATTGATCAGGGAGAAAATAATGAAGGCGGTTTAGCAACCTTTAGCTCTTCCATCAATCAAGTTTCTTCAATAATAATGAGGGATGATGCAGAATTTATAAATAGTAACATTGTTAATTATGAAGAGCTTGGGCTTAAGACTACATCTTTAGATTATCAGAGTATTACTCGTTCTCAATTTCATCAGAATAAATTTGTATCTCATAATCAAAGTAATGAGACAGAAGAAAGCACGCCATTCACTTTACCAGAGATAGTAGTAGGAAGATCATTTTTTGCTAATCCCACTCCAATAACGAATGGCCTTTTTGGATCTACTTCTAACATTAGTGGAGATTATGCGATTATAGGCGGCCAAGTTGGTTTTGCTTATATCTATAATATTACGAATGGTGATCTATTACACACATTAACCAATCCTAATCCGCCTGGTACAGACTTTTTTGGCGAATGGGTAAGCATAGATGGTAATTATGCTGTTGTGTCTGCTAGCCAAGACGATACAGGAGCGAGCAATGCAGGGTCAATTCATGTTTTTGATGTTACAACAGGAAATCTACTCTACAGCATTAACAATCCTGACCCGCAAGCGTCTGATGGTTTTGGGCGATCTGCCGGTATTAATGGTGACTACATAATTGCAGGGGCATTATTCGATGACACGGGAGCAACAGACGCAGGTAGTGCTTACATCTTTGATGTGGCAACGGGTAATTTGCTTCACATATTAAACAATCCTGATCCCCAAGCGTCAGATAGTTTCGGAAATGCGGCTATTAGCGAAAACTATGTCATTGTTGGAGCAAATCGTGATGACACAGGCGCAAGTGATACGGGCTCTGCCTATGTTTACGATGTGATAACGGGTGATTTGCTTTATACATTAAATAATCCTTTACTAGGATGTCAGGATCGCTTTGGTTTTAGTGTGGATATTGATGAAAACAATATTATTGTTTCAGCCGCTCGTCATAATGCCAGCGTAGGCGATCCAAACGTCGCTTTTATATTTGATGTTGCGACGGGCAATCTTCTTCATACCCTAAATAATCCTGATCCAACCAGTCTTGATTTTTTCGGATGGAGCACAACAATCAGTAAAAGCTATGCAGCCGTTTCTGCTAATCAAAATATGGTTGAGGGAGTAACATCTGCGGGATCAGTTTATGTTTATGATGTTAACACTGGCGATCTTGTTTTTAAAATTAACAATCCAGATACCGGTAATATAGTCAGGTTCGGTGATAGCGTCACGATAGAAGGAAATCATCTGTTAATCGGCGCACCATTTAGTGATGTTGGTGCAACTCGGTCAGGAGCTACCTTTACCTATCGCGGTGATTTTGATGATGTGGGGGCGGTTGCTGGCACAACGGATGATGATTATTTTTTATTATTTGGGCAGGATGAAATCATCATAGGTGGTGGTGGGGCAGACTTATTTTTATTTAACGCTCAAGGTTCGGGGCACTCCATTATTAATGACTTTGATGTTGCTGATAATGACGTCATTGATATCTCTCATGTTCTTCAAGGGTATGATCCGATGACAGATTTATTAAGTGATTTTGTTAGAATTCGGGATAGCGGCGGTGATGCAATTTTGGAAGTTGATGCTGATGGTGGCGCTGATAATTTTGTCGACCTTATAACTATTATTGGCAATGCCGGTCTGGATGCGGGCGTATTAGAAACAAACGGGCATTTAGATACAGTTGTATAACCAACACTTATAGCATCTCAAAAAATTCTAGAGAATGTGGTGCAAATGGCTATACAAAAACTGTATCTAAAAAGTATTTTTCCCTTTAAACGTAACGAGCTTTTATGAAGCTTTAATGTCTGCTAATAGCCGAAAACGGACATTCTTAAAAACATAGATTGTGAGCGGGTTAACCAAAATAGGAAAGCTGTACAGCGGCAAAGGGAATTAATTATTCATATCAATAGGATAAGGCGAGTGGCTCCTCGGGCCGGATTCGAACCAGCGACCAAGTGATTAACAGTCACCTGCTCTACCACTGAGCTACCGAGGAACACTGAAAGGATTTATGAAGGAATCGCTCAGAGCTGTCAAGTCGAACAGTTTAGTTATTTAGTCCTATTTGAGGGGTGTTAGAAGCCCTATGAGCGTGATTAGGTCTAGATGCAACATACTGGCTCATATCTTGCCCAAAGTCACTTAAGGCGCAAGCCAAAGCGGCTTTAAAGAAATATCCTTTTATGATTTCACCATCATTAGTTTTAAAAACTTTGTATTCTTTTAAATAATCGGGAAGGCTGTCTGCAGTTTGGGGGGCTAAAACCCCTGCATATTTGGTGCGTAATGTGCATAATTCTTCATGGTTTTCCTGAATAAGAGAAGAGGCGCCTGCCGATTGGATTGAATCTTCGTCACACGTCTCTCTTTTAAGCGGATCTAAAACATGATTCACGCTATCTCTATAATCTTGTGTCATTACCTTTACGTCTGGCTCAACACCGAAGCATTGCGTGTATTGTTCGCCGCCTGCCGCAAATAATTCCTGCGTTATGCGCGCGCGACCACGTTCACCGATAGGCAAGATAGATTGAACAGTGCCTTTGCCATAGGTTCGGCTTCCATATAGCCGCGCGGCTGAATTTACTTTTAACGCGCCTGCCATATCTTCTGCCGCGGAGGCTGAATTACCGTTCACAAGCACGGCTATGTCCGCGCTACCATAAGAAACTTCACGACCCTCATCTGAAACAAATAAGCCTGTTTCATTGAGAGAAGATCTTTTAGAAATCGTTTGTGATCCGTTAATTTGCGGCAGGAATAAATCGGTTAAGGCATGAGATATCGACACTTCTCCACCAGGGTCGTCTTCAAGATCAATGATAATTTTTGTGGGTTTCCCATCAGCTAACGTTTTTCTCTCTAACAATTTTATGACATCATCAAGAGCGGAGCTGGTGAATTGTTTTATCCTTAAATAAGTGGCGTCTCCGATGGACTCCAATGACACATTCCTTGGCATGCCTTCGTCCATTGTAACCGTGAAGTCAGAATTTATCTGCTGCCCGTCACGTTCAATGATGAAAGATACATAGTCATTATTTTGTTTAAACATTGTTTCAATAAAATCAGAATAATGCAGAGAAGAGGCATCTTTTCCATTTACAGCGTTAATAATATCGCCATTTTTAATTCCTGCTTGCTCGGCTGGACGGCCTTTTTCGACATCGGTAACAATAAACATGCCGTTACGTCTTAAAATTCTTGCGCCAAGACCGTTATCGCGACCTTCGAAGAAGTCTCTTACTTGTTCGCCTTCTTGCAAAAGTTCAAAGCCAGACCTTTTGTCTCTGGTCATTTCTATTGTTGCATCGGTTATGTCGGCCAAATGGGCTTCAATTGTATCGCCACTTTGCGCCGCGGAAGCTATAACATGAGGAATAAGATGCTCACAAACTTTTAAATATTTTTTAAGCGGGAAGGCTTCTGGTGCTGGCGGCCCCATTATTTCTATTGGGCTATTCTTATCAAGGGCAGGGAGCGCGTCCAAACCAATATTTAACAATTCTTGCGCTGTTTTATCTGTTTTTCCGCTATAATGGAGCTTGTCAAAAACGGACATCGTCGCAGCATAAATATTGCCGCAGGACAATTCGAACGAATTGCGCAAATTTATATCGTTATCTCCTGAGAATATGGCAGGTTGAGGTGCCAAGCTACAGCCAGAAAAGACGGCCGCGATAGCTATCATTGATACACGTTTAAACATGGGTCATATGACATATATACCACACAAAAGTCAAGCATTATGAAAATAAAATTAATTGTAATGGGAAATAAAGGCAACAAAGATTAAGAATTAATCCTAGTAAAGCTCTTCATTCCAGCATCTCTTGTATAAATAAGGATAGCAGTAACTCAGCGCACAAAAAATATTCTTAAAGAGGGGGGAAATGAATGGAGGCACGGAGCGGAATCGAACCGCTGTACGGGGAGTTGCAGTCCCCTGCATAGCCACTCTGCCACCGCGCCAGCCGATAATTGAGTGTAGGCGTATGAGATATCATTATTGATCTGTTAAATCTAGCCCTGATTTTTTTGTTTGTCCGCTTTTTTACTTTTCAATTCATCTATTTAAGAATAGAAGGAATTACGCTATTATATGGTGTGTTTTAAATTCCTCTCTATTTACCCCTTTATAAAATTAAGAAAACAATGAAAGCCACTGCCACAAATTACATAGATGCCCGCAAGGCCATGGTTGACAGCCAGATCCATCCAATGGGGGTTGTTGATAAGGTCTTGCTGAATGCTTTTTTAGATGTTCCACGGGAGCTATTTTTCCCCGAGGATAAACGCGGCGCCAGTTATTGCGACGAAGATGTTGAGATTGTTGATGGTCGCTATCTAATGGAGCCATCGGTTTTTGCCCGCCTTGTACAATTTTCAAACCCAAAATCAGAAGATGTGATTTTAAATATTGGGGCGGGGCTTGGATATAACGCATCAATATTATCCAAGGTTTCAAGTACTGTCATCGCCTTAGAAGAACAAGAAGAGCTGATCAAAAAAGCCCAGATTATTTGGGATGATCTTGGTTATTGCAATATAGCGGCCGCTTTAGGGCCGCTAGTTGAGGGAGCGCCTGTTAATGCGCCTTATGACATTATTATCTTTAACGGCGCTGTTGCTTCTATCCCTCAGAAAATTAAAGAGCAATTAAATGATGGTGGGCGTCTTGTTGCGGTTGTGCGTGAAACAAACAATGCTGTTGGCAAGGCCACTTTGGTGGAAAGGCGCGGTGATCATTTTTCCCAAAGGGTGTTATTTGATTCTGGAACGCCATTTTTAAAAGGCTTTGCGCCGCAAAATGATTTTGTTTTTTAAATGAGAATTCTTTTTCTTTGTCTTGTCCTGATGCTATTGAACATTTCGTCACCCAAGGCGAATGAGGGTAATAAGCCATCGAGCCTATTAAAAGAAACTGAAGAGCTGTTGTTAGAACATAACAACCAGCCAGTTTTCGATGGGTTGGATCAACGTCAAGACACATTGTATGATGTTCTTGCGATTGCGTATCAAAATAATGCTAGTTTAAAGGCGGCAAGGGCAGAATTACTTGCTGTACAAGAGCAACTTCCACAGGCACAGGCTGGCTTTAAACCAACCATTACGGCAGGGGCGGACATTACTTACAGTAATACAAAAACGGATGGGCAATCGTTCGTTTCTTCGGATGGTGGTAATACGGCCAAATCTGCATCTTTAAATTTGAATCAGCCGCTCTATCGTGGTGGAAGGACTATGGCGGATATTCGCGCCGCAAAAAATATTATAACCGCACAACAGCTTGGCTTAAGCGCAACCGAGCAAGCTGTTTTATATGATGTTGCCGTTGCTTATATAAATTTAGTTCAAAACAAAGCGATCTTGGCACTCAACGAGAATAATAAAAGCTTAGCCGCGCGTGAGTTAGAGCGTGCCGAAAATGGTTTCAAAGTAGGGGAGCTTACGCGTACCGATGTCAGCCAAGCCAAAGCAAGGCTTGCTGAGGCAGAAGCTGAAATTATTAACGCAGAAGCAGCTTATGACAGCGCTGTTGCGATATATCAACAACTCGTAAATGAGACAAAGCTCCCGCTTATTGCCTTTCCCGCCAGGAAATTAAGTCTTCCAACCTCTCTGAAAGAAGCATTGTTACTTGCTGAAACAAATAATCGCTCGATTTTACAAGCCAAATTTATTGCTGGCGCGGCACAAGATAGCGTTGACAGCCAATTTGGCGCCTTACTGCCAGAAATCTCTGCGATTGGGCAGTTGAACAAAACCTATGATCCTACTGATTTTATTGACGATCAAAGACAAGCGAGTATTGGTTTAAGTGCCTCTATCCCTTTATATCAGGCAGGCGCTGCACGCTCACGGGTGCGTGAAGCAAAACATCGCGCCAATCAACGGCACGTTCAAATGACCGAAGCGCATCAACAGGTCAGACAAGAAATCATTACAACATGGAAAAACCTTCGCGCCGCAGAAGCGGAGATTAAAGCCCGCACAATTCAAGTAGAAGCCGCCCGCATTGCCAGAGAAGGTGTGCATTATGAAACTGAATTTGGCGAGAGAACCTTGCTTGATGCGCTTGATTCAAATCAAGAATTACTCAACGCCCAAGTTAATTTGGTGCAGGCACAGGGCAATGAAATCATTGCACGATTCGCCTTGGCGCGTAATTTAGGGGTGCTTGTGCCGCAAAAATTAGGGTTTTCTGGTATTAAGCCATAAGTTATTCATGTTTTATCCCAAAGTTATCCCGCCCTTATCCCAAGGCTAGGCCTTATTTTTGCGCTTCTTTAAGAGATTAAATGAGGACAGAAATTATTTTGGCCTTGTTAGGCTTTGACAAGGTTTTGCGACTGTAACAAACTGAATTCATTATAAATTGAATGATTCTATCGAGCATATGTCCGACAACCCAACAGATCAGGAACCTTCCATCGAAGAAATTTTGGCTTCTATTCGCCAAATTATTTCTGATGATGACGAAGAAGAACAAAAGGAAGAAGAGAATCCTATAGAGAGTCCTGTGCGAGATTCAAGTAATGATGTGCTTGAGCTCACCGAAGATGATTTGGCCGCGCAAGAGGAAGAACTTCCTGAGCCAGAACCTGAACCAGAGCCAGAGCCTGAACCTCAAGAAGAAATCGAAATTGACATGCGTGATGTTGATGACGCCTATCAAGACATGGATGATGAACCAGAAATTGTTGCAGAGCCTGAGCCTGAATATGAGCCCGCAGTTCCTGTTCCGTCTGATATTTTGTCCTCTGGCGCACAAGCCGCAGCCTTGGGCAGTTTAGGGAAGTTAAAAACCCGTATGCCGATTGAACGTTCGCGTTCATATGATGGCGTTACATTAGAAGACATTGTCCGTGAAACACTTCACCCCATGTTGCGTGAGTGGATGGATGACCATCTACCAAACATGGTTGAGCGTATTGTCCAAAAGGAAATCGAAAAACTCACCCGCCGCGCGATGGATGATTGATCTTTCTGTCCTCTATAAAATTCAGCCTTTAAAATTGTAACCATGCGCTCTGACGGCATTCGAAATGATTTGCATACCAACACTATGAACATAATCATTGTGTCGATCTTTAGGGGCTTCGCTTAGGGCGTTTTTCGAAGCCTCCCTCATAAATTTATCAACAAAAAGCCTGTTTAAATCACAATGTTTCGCAAAATTATCTGTTTGCGAGTCCCTTGCGATTGTTATGCGACCTTTATGATTTGTTTGAGCGTCAACATGTCTAAGAGCGTATAGTGCCTCTCTTGCGTATTCTATCGCTATCTGACATTTCATAATTCTATCATCTAGTTCAGCGCGACTAATTTTTTCTTTGGCTGTCTCTGTTGTTCTACCTATTTTAAATATGATTGATCCGTCTGTAACGCCAAAATCTTCAAGAAGCTTAACAGCTGTTGGATTGGACGAATAAGTTTCATCCTCTTCGGCATCAACTTCCATGAATTCAATAACTTCTTGAAGCCTTTGAGATTGTGCTACATGACTTGCGGCATATTGGATAAAAATTTTAGATAATGCCTCAACTTTGACATCAACCTCAGGAATTACGGCATCAGTGCCCATTCTAAAATCTAAATTTTTTAATAACTCTTCATATTTCATAACGATCTCCTTCTTTTAGACATAAGTAAGTAAAGGTAACTAGCCTGTTGTCAACGAAAAGCTTATATTGCAACTTAGAAGTGAAGATATTAAAACATTCTAACAATGTTAACCCTTACAGAATAAAGCCATTCCTATGCCCTTAGAAAAAACCTTTAGCCCCAAAGATATCGAAGCGCGTCATTACACAGAATGGGATAAATCTGGCGACTTTAAATGCGACCCGACCAGTAATAATCAGCCATTTGCTATTATGATGCCGCCGCCCAATGTGACGGGCAGTTTGCACATGGGGCACGCGCTGAACTGTACGTTGCATGATATTTTGGTGCGGTGGAACCGTATGAAGGGCAAAGATACGCTCTGGCAACCAGGTTTGGATCATGCGGGCATTGCGACACAAATGGTGGTTGAGCGTCAATTAGGCGAAGATGGCCTTGACCGTCGTGACATGGGGCGCGATGCGTTCATCAAAAAAGTTTGGGAATGGAAAGAGGAGTCTGGCGGGACGATTATTGGTCAACAAAAGCGCCTCGGCACAACCCCTGATTGGGCGCGCGAGCGCTTCACGATGGATGAGGGATTATCGACCGCGGTTAAAAAAGTATTTGTTCAGCTTCATAAAGAAGGGCTGATTTACCGTGATAAACGCCTTGTGAATTGGGATCCTAAGTTCCAAACGGCTGTGTCCGATATCGAAGTTGAACATAAAGAAATCAAAGGCAAGCTGTATCACGTTCAATATCCGCTTGAAGATGGCAGCGGTTTTATCAATATTGCCACCACGCGCCCAGAAACCATTTTGGCCGATGGGGCGATTGCGGTGCATCCAGAGGATGAAAAATATACGGATCTAGTGGGCAAATTCGCGGTAGTGCCTGTTTGTAACCGTATTATACCCATCATTGCGGATGAATATGTGGAATCTGAATTTGGCTCTGGTGCGGTGAAAATTACCGCCGCCCATGATTATAATGACTTTGAGGTCGCCAAGCGTCACCCCGATAAAGACATTCAATTGATTAACCTGATGACCCCCGATGGTAAAATGAACGAGAATTGCCCAGACGAGTATGTCGGGCTAGATCGTTTCGAGGCCAGAAAGAAAATCATCAAAGATTTAGATGATTTAGAGTTTCTTGTTAAAGTAGAAAAGCATACCCACCAAGTGCCTTATGGCGACCGTTCCGGCGTGGTCATTGAACCTTATCTAACGGATCAATGGTATGTTGATGCCAAAACCTTGGCACAACCCGCGATTGAGGCGGTGAAAACGGGCAAAACCGAATTTGTCCCGAAAAATTGGGAGAATACCTATTTTGAATGGATGAATAACATTCAGCCATGGTGTATCTCGCGCCAGCTATGGTGGGGACATCAAATTCCTGCTTGGTATGATGAGGCTGGTAATATTTATGTTGCTGAAAGCATCGAAGAAGCGCAAGCGCAAGCGGGCGCAGGCGTTAAAATAACCCAAGATGAAGATGTTCTTGATACATGGTTTTCTTCTGCCTTATGGCCGTTTTCAACATTAGGTTGGCCAGAAAAAACGCCTGAACTGAATAAATATTACCCTGGTGATACGCTTATTACGGGGTTTGATATTATTTTCTTCTGGGTGGCGCGGATGATGATGATGGGCATGCACTTCATGGGTGATGTACCGTTTAAAAAAGTATATATCCACGCGCTTGTGCGGGATAAAAACGGCGCAAAAATGTCGAAATCGAAAGGCAATGTGATTAATCCGCTCGATTTGATTGATCAATATGGTGCGGATTCTTTGCGTTTTTGTTTGACGGCAATGGCGGCGCAGGGCAGGGATGTTCGCCTCTCCGAAGACCGCGTTGCGGGCTATCGTAACTTCGCGACCAAACTTTGGAATGCAACGCGCTTTTGTGAAATGAATGAATGTTTGCCGCAGGCAGATTTTGACCCATCAAACGTCAAAAATCCAACCAATCAATGGATCATTCACAGCGTTGTCGAATGCAAAGAAGCTATTGATAAGGCGCTTGAGGCTTATCGTTTTAATGATGCCGCCAATGCTGTGTATCAATTTGTATGGGGCACGTTCTGTGATTGGTATTTGGAATTCACCAAACCGCTTTTGGCTGGCGATGATGACGCGCTTAAAGACGAAGTGCGTGGTACGACAGGCTGGGTGCTGGATCAAATTTTGACGCTGTTAAACCCTTTCATGCCGTATATTACAGAGGAACTTTATGCCTCTATCGCAAAGCGTGCAGATGGCACAACTTTGTTAAGCGGTGAATGGCCGACTTACGAAGCAAACCTTCAAAATGATGCCGCCAAGGCAGAGATTGAATGGGTGCAGGCTTTAATTGGTGAAATACGCTCCATCCGTGCAGATATGAATGTACCCGCCAAGGCAGAAATTGCTCTGCTAGTGATGGATGCTAATACACAAACGCAGGAAAATTTAGCTAAATATGCGGCCATGATACAACAAATGGCGCGCCTCTCATCAATTGATGCCAGTGCCTCCGAAACACCAAAAGGTGCAATTAAAACAATCATTCGCGAAGCAACCTATGCGTTACCAATTGCGGATTTGATTGATTTGGTTCAAGAGCGTGAGCGTTTAAAGAAAGAAATTTCAAAGCTGGAGGAGAACATCCAAAAAATCTCCGCGCAGTTAGAAAATAAAAACTTCGTCGCAAATGCCCCCGAAGAAATCATCACCGAGAAAAAAGGTATTGTCGAGCAAGATCGTGAGAAACAAGAAAAATTAGGGCTGGCGCTAAAACAGCTAGACGCCGCGTAAATTTTTATTGACATAATGATTTACCTTAATTATCTTGGGCGCTATGAAAAGTATAAATTATGAGCGTGTTGTAAATTGCAAAGCTTGGGATGGGACAGAAGAAGCTTATCGAAAAGCAGATGTCACGTACGCTATCATTCCCCGAACAAGTTTTCAAATTGTTGCAAAAACAGGTAGCTTAAAAGACCCTGTGAGTGGGAAAAGATTCAAACTGATCAGTTTTGCCAACGATATAGCGGCATCTGCAGAAGAAGCAGATCTAGATTTAATGCCATTTGAAGCTATCGCAGCAAAGTTAACTGAAAAATATAAAAATCTATCCCCTGCGTTAAAACAGGCATTTGCTGAGACGGCAATATATTTAATTGAGAAACGAACTGGCGTCCTTCAAACGGCGCATAGCTCAAAAGGGAACACAGCCAAGGAGCCTGCAGCAGTGCTTCCATAAAAAAAAGCCTCAAAAAAATTATGCCTCATAAAATTCAAATAAATTTTTTATTATAGATTATAAAAAAATCAGCAAAGTCTTTTTATAATTTTCAAAGATATTACAAATAAAAAAAGGCCGCATGAAGCGGCCTGAATTTGTGGTTGAAGAAGAGCGCTTAAGCGTCTTATTTACCTTCTTTTTTTGTACCTGCGCCAGCAGATAGAAACGAGCCATACTTGCTCTCGAACTTATCAAGTTGGCCTTTCTCAATCACTTGGCCTGTTCCACCTTGCCATGCGGGGTGTGTTAAGGGATCGACGTCCAACTTCATGACATCGCCTTCTTTACCGTAAGTCGATTTCGTTTTAAATTCTGTTCCATCTGTCATCACAATCGTGATTTCGTGGTAATCAGGGTGCGTATCAGCTTTCATGGTCGTGTATCCTTTTTAAATTCTGGAGTGTTTATACCGACAGATTCGGTGAAAAACAAGCCTTTTCTTGTGTTGAAACGCCCTAATAATTAAAAAGGGGGCTAGGATATGGTGGCCTTACACGCAGAATTATTTGCCCGTTTATTAAGGTTTTTGCGGGACGACTAAAAAAAGAAAGAGAATGAATGAATTGGTGGATTCCTGAAAATTTTGCATCAAAAAAGGCCAATTTAAAAACGCGGCAAGTGATTATAAAGGCCATACGGGGTTATTTTGACTCACATAGCTTTGATGAAGTCGAAACACCAATTTTGCAGGTTTGCCCCGTGATTGATACGCATATTCGTGCTTTTGCGACGGATTTAAGGGGTGTTGATGGCAACATTAAAGAAACCGTCTATCTTCACACCAGCCCCGAATTTGCGATGAAAAAACTGATGGTGGCAGGCATGAGTAAGATTTATCAAATCTGCCATGTGTTTCGTAATGCCGAGGGCTCAACTAGGCATGTACCAGAATTTGCAATGATTGAATGGTATCGCACGCAAGCCGATTATACGGACATCATGGCTGATTGCGTGGAGTTGTTGCGGGCTTGCGCTATCGCGGCGGCGAAAAATGAATTTAATTATAAAAATTTGTCCTGTGATCCGTTTAAAGATTGGGAGCATTTGACGGTATGCGAAGCATTTAAACGCTATGCCAATATTCAGCTTGTGGATTATTTAGAGGATAAAGAAGGATTTCATCGTGAAGTCAAAGCCTTAGGGCTTCATACAGCTGAGGATGATGGGTGGGATGATCTATTTTTTCGTGTTATGGATGAGAAAATTGAACCGCAACTAGGAATAGGGCAGCTAACATTTTTGTGTGATTACCCTATATCCATGGCGAGTCTGTCAAAGCCTAAAGCCGACGATCCGCGTTTTGCCGAACGTTTTGAGTTGTATGTTTGCGGTATAGAGCTGGCCAATGCCTTTTCAGAGCTGACAGATGCGGCAGAGCAACGTAAACGCTATCATATCGAAATGGATGAAAAAGAGCGCCTCTATGGCGAGCGTTACCCGCTTGATGAGGATTTTATAGCCGCCTTAGAGCATGGCTTGCCCCCAAGCGGTGGAATAGCGCTTGGAATTGATCGCCTTGTGATGCTGACCACTGGCGCGGAGAATATTCAGGATGTTTTATGGTGTGATATATAAAAACACCCCCGAAAAGGATTTAACCTTATCGAGGGTGTTTAAATTCATCATGTCATAAATCTTATTCGTTATAACCTGTATTGGCTGGGCCGCGGGATTGAACGCGGTATGTCCCTTTTTCGCCAAAGTTCTGTTTTCCTTTGGTCATTTCTTTATCCATTTCAAAACGTTTGTCGTTTTGTTCGCAAACTTTGCAAGGCTTTTTGCCATGGCCATGTTTCATACCATCTTTACAGCTTCCACATGTTTTTTCTTTATGCTTTTTATCATGCTTCTTATGGGCACAATCGCATGTCTTGCCCGCATCCACACATTTCGTACAAGGCTTCATCTCGCCGCCTTTATGCTGTGATGCTTCGCAAACACCGCAATGCGACATGGATGTTGATGGGGCGGCAATCATAAGAAAGGCTGCTAAAGCCAGAATTGATAATATTTTTGTCATTTGTAGTTTCCTTTTATTGAATAATTATAAATCTTAACGATCATTTGCAGGGCAGGGATTGCGCCGCACATTGGTAGGGTAGGCAGTAATAACGTTTTTATTGTCACGCCCTTTCACAACACGCACTTTGACTGTGCCAACTTGTTGTTCGGTGACATAATAGCCATTACGTTGCTGTTCCCAATTAAGATTATCATTCGCGGCGATAAGATCAACCTCTTTGATAATGACCTCTTCGCTCCAATGTTTTGGAAATTCGGATTTACAGGGCTTATTTTGCCCAAATAAATGACCGCCCCCTGTCGCATCACCATAGAGAATATGCGTACGGCGGGCGGGGGAGATAGCACTCGCTTTATTAAAATCCTGCGTAACGGATTGAGGGGGAGTGTCATTAAAACTTTCTCTGCTCTGTTCATCAGCAACAGTGGCCTGTCGGGTTTCTTGCCCCGTTTCATCATTCCCCGTCGCACTCATTGCCATGTCGACAACTTGCGTCACCTTCTGCTCACTAACCTGAAAACCAGCCCAGCCGAGAATGGTTACAACCGCCATGACAAGAAGGGCTTTTTTGGATTTGATTAATTTTAACATATAAAACTTACGCCGCTTTGGCTGTGCCGTTACCAGCCATTGATGCGGCAAAGATCTTATCAATTGCCGTTTTAAGTGCCGCGTTAAATTCATCATCGCTTTGTTGTGCACGTAAATCTTGGCTAAGGGCGCGAGAGAAGCTGGCGATCATTCCATCATTTTGTGATAAACGCGTACAGGCTTCTTCAATGTCATAGCCCCCCGAAAGTGCCACAACCTGAAGAACGTTTTTATACGCGATCAAATCACTGTAAAAGTTTGCTTCTTCAGGAAGTGTTAGCTTCAGCATAACAAGCTGATCATCGTTTAAAGCATCAAGCTGTTTAAGTATTTCAGCTTTCATGATGGCTTCACATTCGGCCTTATCACTATTGCCAATCGACACTTCTGGCTCGATAATTGGCACAAGACCTGCCGCGATGATTTGTTTACCAATATCGAATTGCTGTTCGACCACGTTTGCAATACCCGCCGCATTTGCGCCGTTAATGACGGAGCGCATTTTAGTCCCAAAAATACCCGCCGCAACCGCACGTTTTAAAAGCGCATCTAATTCTGGCATAGGCTTCATGATTTGAACTTGATCAGCTTCATCCGCCAAACCTTTGTCGATTTTCAAGAAAGGAACAACGTTAAGCTCCTCCCAGAGGAAGGTTGCCGTTGGCTTGCCTTCAATGTCACCATCCATAGTTTTTTCAAACAAAATCGCGCCAAGGATTTTATCGCCATTAAATTCAGGAGAGGTAATGATACGCGCACGCATTTCATGCACTTTAGCGAACATTTCGGCTTCGCCATTATATCCGCTTTCTTCAACGCCGTACGCTTTTAACGCTTTGGGTGTTGACCCACCAGATTGATCGAGCGCGGCAATAAAGCCCTTACCATTTTTGATTTTGTTGAGTTGTTCTGTATTCATGTCTTTCTCCTTATGCCGCTTTTGATTTAGCCGCGTAACCGACTTCATGCATTTTACGGGCGGTGTCTAACATACGGTTTGAGAAACCCCATTCATTGTCGTACCAACTCATGACGCGTACAAGATTACCACCAATGATCTTGGTTTCGTTGACCGCAAAAATAGAAGACAACGGGTTGTGGTTAAAATCACCAGAAACCAATGGCTCATCATACGTACCAAGCACGCCATCCAAATCACCACCAGCCGCAGCGACAATGGCTTTATTCACTTCTTCGACAGTTGTTGGCT
Source organism: uncultured Alphaproteobacteria bacterium (assembly GCA_937923625.1). Taxonomy (GTDB): domain Bacteria; phylum Pseudomonadota; class Alphaproteobacteria; order Micavibrionales; family Micavibrionaceae. The sequence goes on along the minus strand of CALDTV010000012.1, from coordinate 36,015 downwards.
TTGATGAAGTAAATTTAAAATCAACTACAGACACATTGGGTGTAGGGACGCGCATCGATACGCCATCCAACTTACCGTTTAATTCTGGCAACACCTTACCCACGGCCTTGGCCGCACCGGTTGAAGTTGGAATCATGTTCACGGCACCTGCACGGGCACGGTGCAAATCACCATGCGCCGTATCAACAATACGTTGATCGCCTGTATAAGAGTGAATGGTCGTCATAAAACCGCTTTCAATACCAATGGCATCGTTCAACGCTTTGGCCATTGGCGCAAGGCAGTTTGTGGTGCAGGACGCGTTAGAAACAATTTCATGCTCCGCCGTAATTTTATCCGAATTCACGCCATAAACAGTCATGATGTCAGCATCACCACTCGGCGCAGAGATAAGCACTTTTTTTGCGCCCGCTTGGATATGCATCGCGGCCTTTTCGCGGGAGGTGAAAATTCCTGTACATTCAAACACAATATCAACGCCCATTTTGCCCCATGGAAGGTCGGCGGGATTGCGCTCCTGACAAACATCAATATTCTTGCCATCAACGATGATCGTGTCTTCATCCACTGTTTCAACATCAAAGCCAAAAGCCCCATGAACGGAGTCATATTTTAAAAGATGCTTATTGGTCGCGAGCGGCGCAAGATCATTAATCGCAACAACTTCAATGTCATCACGACCAGATTCGAATAGGGCGCGTAAGGTATTCCGTCCGATACGGCCAAAACCGTTAATTGCTACTTTGATAGTCATTGATGCTTTTCTCCTTAAATTAAAAATTATTAACGCAAAGGGCGCTAAGTTCCGCAAAGTTTTATCTTTGTTTTGTCATAGCGATGCGTTTTATGCCATCTTTCATTGATTTAACGTTAAAATTCAAAAGTAAACCTAAAGGTTTGCCTGATAATTTCAAGTAGGTATGAAGTTGGGCTTCATGAAGAGGTAATAAACGCTCTACCGATTTCAATTCGACAATAATTTGATCTTCAACAAGTAAATCTAATCTTAAAGCCGTAGGAATTTTAAAATCATCAATCTTAATTGGCAGTGTCTTTTGCTTTTCTACATTTATTTTTCTTTGCAATAGAAAGTGAAACAAACAATCCTCATAAACACTCTCTAATAAGCCTGGGCCTAGTTTTGTATGAATATAGAAACAACAATCTAAAATTTCTTTTGAAAGTTTGTTGGTTTCTTCCGTTATATCGTTAAGCTCTGTCATACTTTGCGCGACTTCGCGTCACTTTGCGTTTAATCTTTTTCTCTCAACTGCCGCGACAATCGCGTCCGTTGTGATGCCGAAATGTTTAAAGAGTTGGTCTGCGGGGGCGCTTGCGCCGAAGCTGTCCATGCCGATGAAGGTCGAATGACCGCCGATTAAACGATCCCAGCTTTGACGAATACCTGCTTCGATACCAACTTTGATGGATTTGTTACAGATCAATGATTGAATATATTCGCCATCTTGCTCCCAGAATAAATCCATACAAGGAACAGAAACAACGCGCACACCGTCACCCAGAATCTCTGCCGCTTCCATCGCCAAATGCACTTCGGAGCCAGAGGCGAAAAGGGTCACTTCGGGTTCATCTCCTACGCAATCTTCAAGAATATAAGCCCCCAGTGAACATTTATTCACGGGGTCATCTTCGCGGATGGTCGGGATGCCCTGACGGGTGAGCGCCATAATAGCAGGGGCGGTTTCATTTTTAATTGCCAATTCCCAACATTCTGCCGTTTCAATACCATCGCACGGACGATACACATAACAATTGGGAATAGCGCGAAGGGCAGAGAGATGCTCCACTGGTTGGTGCGTTGGCCCATCTTCGCCAAGGCCGATTGAATCATGCGTCATGACATGGATAACGCGTTGCTCCATCAACGCCGCCAAACGAATGGCAGGACGGCTGTAATCGGCGAATTGCATAAATGTTCCCGCATAAGGAATGATGCCACCATGAAGCGCTAAGCCGTTCATAATCGCAGCCATACCATGCTCGCGCACGCCGTAATTAATGTAATTTCCAGCCGCATTTTCCGCAGTGAAAAATTCAGAAGCAGAGACTTTGGTGTTGTTCGAGCCTGTTAAATCAGCAGAACCACCAACCATCATATCAATCGCGGGGAGAAGTTTTTCTAAACACGCACCAGAGGTTTGACGCGTCGCTTTGCTTGGGCGTTCCTCATCAAATGTTTTTTTCAGCTCTGCCGTCACAGCTTCAAGTTTTGAGGTGTCAATATGATAAGAGAGGGCATTGCTGGGTGTTTCCATCCCCAACGACCGCCACATCGCCAAAATATCATCTGGAATTTCAAACGGGGCATGCGGCCAATCGAGGGCTTCGCGTGTCGCGGCGATTTCATCCTCTGCCGTGATGGCGCCGTGGGCTTTTGGCTGTTCTTCAAAATTTGGCGCACCAAAACCAATTTTTGTTTTTGAGGCAATCAAGTTGGGACGATCAGATTTTTGCGCCGCTTCAATCGCATTGGCAATGGCTTTGTGATCATGCCCATCAATTTCTAGGACGTTCCAGCCATAGGCCTTGAAGCGTTCTTGAACGTTTTCGCTAAAGGTTAAATCAATCGTGCCATCAATAGTGACGTTATTATCATCATAAAACACGATCATTTTATTGAGTTTTAAATGCCCTGCTAGAGAGCAAGCTTCATGACTCACTCCCTCCATTAGACAACCATCGCCTGTGAAAACATACGTAAAGTGATCGCAATCTGCGCCATATTTATCATTTAAAATACGTTCCGCAATGGCAAAACCAACGGCATTTGAAATGCCCTGACCAAGCGGGCCCGTGGTCGTTTCAATGCTCGCATCCACATCAACCTCAGGGTGACCGGGGGTATGTGAGCCAAGCTGACGGAAATTTTTGATCTCTTCAATGGTGAGTTTCTCATTCCCCGTCAAATAAGCAATAGAGTAGGGAAGCATTGAGCCGTGACCGTTTGAGACAATAAAGCGATCACGGTTCGTCCAATGCGGATTTTTCGGGTCAAATTTTAAGAATTTTGAATAAAGCACCGTGGCGATATCCGCCATGCCCATCGGCATCCCTGTATGTCCCGAATTGGCTTTTTTGATCGCATCCATGGAAAGCATACGGATCGCATTCGCCATTTTGTTAAGATCGAGTTCTAAAGAAGCATTTGGCGCAGCTGCGGCTTGAGCTTGGGACATGTAAGAGCCTTTATGTGTAAGTGTTTATGTAAGCGATAACATGCAACTTGAAGACGCACAGGTCAACTACCTGAAACAAAAGAACAAGTAAAACCTGCGGAAAACTCTTGCGGAATGGTTGACGCCGCAAGATCACCGTCCATAATGCCAAAATAATACAAATTTATATGACATAGGGAGAGCAAAGTGACCGCTGCTATAAAATCTTCGTTGAATGACCTTAGTAAGGCTTTGGACACGTTGGAAGAATCTGCTTCTAATATGCAAAAAGAGGCGAGCAAGCCCCGCAAAAGAACATCTCCGCCAGATTTATTCTCCGTAACGTCTGCGACGCAAGCCGATGTCGACACAAAAGCTTTGGCCAGTCGCTTAGATGGGGCAATAGCCAAGGTTGAAAAACTTTTGAGAGATGAGGAATAAAAACATGTCTGAAGTAAATGTAAGCATAAATGGTCGCCAATATGGTATCGCTTGTGATGAGGGTCAAGAACAACGCGTCATGGATTTAGCCAACTTTGTCGATGATCGCTTAAAGGCCATTAAGGCGGCTGGCGCGGGCACAAATGACTCCCATTTACTTGTTTTGACGTCAATCATCATGGCAGATGAATTGTTCGATGCCCGTGATGCCGCGGCAAATGTTAATAGAGCGCCATTACAAGGCCTGCAGATCACTACCGAAGATGAAGGCAAAATCACGAACGCTATTGACCATATGGCAGAACGTATTGAAAAACTTACGAGTGAGCTACAAAAAGCTTAAAAATAATAAATAGTGTCACAAAAAGGCTGGCTTGCCGCTGATATTCTACTGCTTCGTTACGGCGGATTATGCTGTTATTTTCCATCAATGTCGGTTATAACTTTTATAGCTGCGGGGCAGGTGACCCCCCATTATTCTTGAGGCCGATGCATTCGCATGAGGGAGCTGTCCCTGTTGTGTTCTTAGTGTTTTGCCGCTTCGGCATGGCACACGGCGCCCACCTTATTTTTTAGGGCTTCATGACGAATATTGTTACGGGCACGGCTTCCGCGGCGACTTAATTTTAAAACGCGTCGCGTTTAAATGGTTTCAAGTTAGCAAGCCGACCAAGGCTGACACGACAAATTATCGTTAAATAATGAGGCCGTAGCGCGTTTACGTGCCTGAGGCAGAAAAACATGTCACAAAAACAAACCTATAGAGAACAAGCGCGCTTGCACCGTGACAGGCTGGATGTGGATGGGGCAGATTTTGAAATAATTATAGAAACGTTTTTTAAATATTTTACGCCCTCAAAGGATCAAATAATCGCGCTTTACTGGCCGCATAAGAAAGAATTTGATTGCTGCTTTTTAATGGACGAACTGGTTAATCGTGGCTTTCAATGCGCTTTGCCGCGCGTTGAAAAAGACAGCCGTGTTTTAAAATTCGTGTCATGGACGCATAAAACAAAAATGACCAAAGGCGCGTTTGGAATACAGGAGCCTGAAGACAGCGAAGCGATTATACCCGACATAGTGATTGCCCCCTTATTGGCGTTTGATCAAAAGGGATATCGCTTGGGGCAAGGCGGTGGTTATTATGATGCGACGCTTGAGGCCTTGCGTGCACAAAAATCAGTCAGCTATATCGGTATTGGCTATGCGGAACAGGCTGTGCTATTTAAACTGCCGATAGAGCCGCATGATGTGCCGCTTGATTATATTTTGACCCCGCAAGGTGTTACTAGCTTTAAAGAAGGATAGCGTCCTCGCGCTTGCGCGCATGACCGCTTTTAAAAATGCATGAGAATTTTATTCCTAGGGGATGTTTTTGGCCGCAGCGGTCGTGATGCCATAAAAAAACACCTGCCGGACCTTAAAGAAAAACTTAAAAGCGATGTTGTTATTTGTAACGTCGATAACGCCGCCAATGGGCGCGGTGTCACCAAAGACACGGCTAAAGAAATAATGGATGTGGGCGTAGATTGCCTGACGGGGGGCGACCATATTTGGGATCAACGGGAGATGATGTGCGTCGTTGAAAACAAACATAATATCTTGCGTGCAGCAAACTTGCCTTCACACACTCCGGGCAAAGGTGTTTGGGAAATGATTACAGCGAATGGCGCAAAAATTATTGTCATTCATTTATGTGGCACGGTCTTTATGAAGCATCATTTTGATGCGCCTTTTGACGTGGCGGATGAAATTTTAAAAGACCTTAAAATTGGTAATGGCTGTTCTGTCTTCGTTGATTTTCACGCCGAAGCAACGTCGGAAAAAATGGCTTTAGGCCAATATTTAGATGGGCGTGTCTCCGCGGTTGTTGGTACGCACACCCATATTCCCACAGCGGACGCGCAGATATTAACAAAAGGCACGGCCTATCAAACAGATGCGGGCATGTGTGGTGATTATGATAGTGTTATAGGGGTAAAATCTTCTGTGCCGATTGATAGATTCACCCGCAAAATTGCCATTGATCGTATGTCTCCTGCCGATGGCGAAGCCACGCTTTGTGGAACACTCATCGAAACAGATGACATAACAGGTTTGGCAAAAAACATTGCACCGATCCGCGTGGGTGGTAGATTATCACAAGAGATTCCTGAGTTTTAACGCGGTAGCAGGGCTACCCGTTCCAAAACAGATTAAGGCAGAAAGAAAAAAGCATGGCTGGTCATTCCAAATGGGCAAATATTCAACACCGTAAAGGCAAGCAGGATAAACTGCGTGCCAAGGCATTCACAAAAGTTGGGCGTGAAATTATTGTCGCGGCAAAATTGGGCGGCGGCGATCCTGATATGAACCCGCGCTTGCGCCTTGCTATCTCTAAAGCCAAAGCCGTCAACATGCCCAATGACCGAATCAAACGCGCCATCGAAACAGGGGCAGGCGGCGCCGATCAAACCAATTACGAAGAAGTTCGTTATGAGGGCTATGGCGCAGGCGGCGTGGCGATTGTTGTGGATGCCCTAACCGATAACCGCGCCAGAACTTTTGCTGAAGTGCGTACCGCCTTTGGCAAATTTGGCGGCAATTTAGGCGAAGAAGGCTCTGTTGGGTTTATGTTTGACCGCATGGGGCAAATTATCTACCCCCTTGATAAAGCTTCTGGCGATGAGATGTTTGAAGCCGCCGTCGAAGCAGGCGCAGAAAATTGCGAAACTGATGAATCCTTCCATATTATCACAACTGGCATGGAAGATTTGGCCGCCGTTCGTGATGCATTAGAGCCGAAATTCGGTGAAGCAGAAAAGGCCGAGCTGATCTGGCAACCAAACACGATGAGTGAAATCAACGAAGACCAAGCCTCCACCATGATGAAATTGGTTGAAGCCCTTGAAGATGATGACGATGTTCAGGTCGTCACAACCAACATGGATGTCAGTGATGACATCATGGAAAAATTAATGGCGGAAGAATAGGGCTATCACCTGTTCACCTTTTGTGCTTTAATGGAGTCATCATTATATTGCTTCGGTCTGCCCAAAGCATCCCTCCTATATCAAAGATAACATTGGGGTTCATAAATGCGCATATTAGGAATAGATCCAGGTTTACAAAAAACAGGATGGGGGATCATTGAATCCGAAGGCCACCGCCTGTCCTACGTCGCAAGCGGCCTCATCAAAACCACGGCATCGAAAACACTCCCTGAGCGGGTGCGGCAAATTGATGATGGTATGTGCGAAGTGCTGGCGCGCTTTATCCCTGACCAAGCCGCGATTGAAGAAACCTTCATGAATAATAACCCCGCAAGCGCTTTAAAACTTGGCGTGGCACGCGGTGTGGCAATGGTCGTTCCCGCACGCCACGACTTAGTCGTTGGGGAATATCCTGCCAACCTCGTGAAGAAATCTGTTGTTGGCGCGGGGAAGGCGGGTAAAGATCAAGTTGGCATGATGATCCGCGTTTTGCTTCCTACCTGTGGAGAGATTGGCGAAGATGAGGCCGATGCCCTTGCCGTGGCCATCTGTCACGCGCATCATGCCCATTCAAGTGTGCTGATGGGCGGTAAAATGATCGGCGCAGCGCGATGAATTTAATATTCAAAGGAATTTATTTATGACCTTCGACGCAGGACTTATATTTTTTATCTCAATGTTATTGATGTGGATTAAGCCAGGGCCTGCCCAGCTATTAAAAATTGCGACAACCCTTGATAAAGGTTTGCCTTATGGCATTTCATTTTCCTTCGGTAGCATCTTGATGTGCTCAATTTTCTTTGTCGTTGCTGGTCTTGGTTATAAAGCATTGTCAGATATTTTTTCTTATACGGGTTTTGTCTTACAAATCTTGGGGGCTATTTATTTAATTTATTTAAGCACCAGAGGTTTTAAGAAAATTTATAGAAATGAAACTGCTCCAAATCTTACTAAGGCAAATAATGCCATTCAAAAAAAGTCAGGATTTTTTGGAAGTTTTACCCTAGGTTTTTTCATGGCAATGACCAGTCCATTTTGGATATTTTACTTTATTGGTATTTTACCCTCTTTAATTCCGTTAGACGGCTTAGACGTAAATAGCTTTCTTTTAGGTGCATCTTTGGTTTTGCTGTCTGGGATTATGGTGGACTGGCCTTTATTAACACTTATCTCACAATTGAAACGCGCTTTTTTAGGTGGTAACACAGGCAAAAATATCAATCTTTTTATTAATATTAGTTTTTTACTGATAGCTATCTTTCTTCTTTACTCCGCGTTTTTTGGGCAAAATATGGCATTTGAAATAAACGACGTTCTTTAGACAGGTATTTATTATGATTTCAAAACTTTCTGGCATTCTTGATAGTGTTCATGACAATTTTCTCATCCTTGATGTGCAGGGGGTGGGGTATCAGGTATATGCCTCAAGCGCGACATTGGCGCAATGTCATGGCGTGGGTGAGCCATTATCACTGCTTATTGACACGCAAATTCGCGAAGATGCTTTTAATTTATATGGTTTTTTAAGCGCCGCTGAACAACAATGGTTTCGCCTTCTTATTTCCGTGCAGGGCGTTGGCGCAAAGGCCGCCATGAATATTCTTACCGCTTGCCCCCCAGATCAAATTGGTTTTGCGATTGCGGCGGGCGATAAACCCGCCATTCAACGCGCCGAAGGCGTTGGGCCAAAACTTGCCGCACGTATTTTGACGGAGCTAAAAGACAAAGCAGGAAAAATTGATCTTGAGGCCAAACCAAAAGGTGTCGCTATTCCGAACGCTATTAATGACGGTGCGGGAGCAGGGGGCGTTGATCAAGACGCTGTTTCTGCGCTTATTAACCTCGGCTATCAACGCACGGATGCCTATGCCGCCGTGATGAATGTAAAACAAAGCAATGATAATGAACTTGAATTATCTGAAATGATCCGCCTTGCATTGCAGGAGTTGGCGCTATGAACAACCCAGACCTTCAAGCCATCCCCCAAGAAGCCGAACAAGCCCTCGAAAATCCATTGCGACCATTACAGCTCGATGAATTTATCGGCCAGCCAGAATTGCGGGAGAATTTAAAAGTTTTTATCGAAGCCGCAAAAGTACGCGGCGATGCCATGGATCACGTCCTCCTTTTTGGCCCGCCGGGGTTGGGGAAAACAACATTGGCGCAAATTATTGCGAAGGAAATGGGGGTTGGGTTTCGTGCGACTTCTGGCCCCGTGATTGGCAAAGCAGGAGACCTCGCGGCTATTCTTACCAATTTACAACCGCATGACGTTTTATTCATTGATGAAATTCACCGCCTCAATAGTGCGGTTGAGGAGATTCTCTATCCCGCCATGGAAGACCGTAAGCTTGATTTGATTATCGGCGAGGGGCCTGCGGCGCGGTCGGTGCAAATTGATTTGCCGCCTTTCACGCTTATTGGCGCGACAACGCGCAGTGGTCTGCTCACCAATCCTTTACGGGATCGTTTTGGCATTCCGTTACGCCTTGAATTTTACAGCGTTGAAGAGTTGGGGCTGATTGTTCAACGCTCTGGGCGCATTCTTGGCATAGATTTAACCGATGATGGCGCGCAAGAAATTGCCAAGCGCTCCCGCGGCACGCCACGTATTGCAGGACGATTAACCCGCCGCGTGCGTGATTTCGCACAAGTTGCCAAACAAAATAAAGTCGATGCCAAAATCGCCGATACAGCGATGCAACGCATGGATGTCGACGCGCAAGGCCTCGATAGTATGGATAGGCGTTACATGAGCTGCATTATTGAGAATTACGGCGGCGGCCCTGTCGGTGTGGCAACCATCGCCGCCGTCTTGGCAGAACAACGTGATGTTGTTGAAGATGTGATTGAGCCTTATTTGGTACAGCAAGGCTATATCCAACGCACCCCCCAAGGCCGCTGCATCAGTGAAAAAGGATATAAATATCTCGGACTAAAACCATTAAAATCCGCGATCACTTCACAAACTGATTTTCTCAATGATTGATTTATCTGCCTATAATGTTTGGACGCAAATTGTTGGCTTGATCGGTGCGTTTTTTATGGTTTTCGCCTTTGCAAACAAGGGTGACGATCGGTTTAAAACATTTTTGACAATTGGTGTTTTTACCTTTGGTTGTCATTATTTCTTGCTTGGCGCTTATACAGGTTTAGCCATTAGCTTAATTAGTACGGTAAGAACACATTTATCTAAAAAATTTTACAAATCAAACAATATGATGTTTTTCTTTATTGTCATTTACATCATAGCGACACTTATAACATATCAAAAAGCCGCAGACATTCTTCCTTTAATTGCTGGCATTTCATCAACTATTGCGCTTTACAAATTATCGGGTATTCCTATGCGGCTTTGTATGATTATCACCTCACTAAGCTGGATTGCTTATGATTTTATTTATCAGTCCATTGGTGGCTTATTGACTGAGTTTTTTATGCAGACAACAAACCTCATAACAATCATACGCCTCATGCGCGATAAAAAGGCGAAAACATCTTGAGCGATTGGCTTTCTTTTGAACAAATATTGGGATATGTCGCTAGCTTTGTTTTAATTTTGGGCTATGGCATAAAGTCTGATGTTAAAACGAAAACTATTCTAACTGTTTCCTCTGTTATTTTTACCGTGCATTTTTTCATGCTCGGCGCTTTTGCCGCGGCAGCTGTTTGCGTTGTGAACGCGATAAGAAATGTGTCATCCATTTATTTGTTCAAATCAAAAAACATGTTTTATGTTTTTGTTTTATTATACTTATGCATTGCCATTTTCACTTATGAATCTGTTATTGATCTGTTGCCTGTTATAGCCGCATTTTTAACCTGTATTGGAATGTTTTTGTTGGGCGGTATAAAATTTAGAATGCTTGTTGTCATCGCAACATTACTTTGGATCATACATAATCTTTATTTCGGCTCAATCGGCGGAACGATAAACTCCGTCATATTATTTTTTATCTCATCAACAACAGTCATAAGGCTTCATATGGACAAAAGGAATTCAGAAAATGTTTGATTTTCTTTCCTACGGTTTTATTGCTCAGGCCATTGGCGTTGTTGCCAGTGGGTTTATGATTTTCTCTTACTATCAAAAACAAGATATTTATTTAAAAATTTGCCTTATGACGGCAAATTTACTTTTTGCGACACATTTTTTCTTGATGGACGCCAATGCCGGTATGGCTATTAATTTACTCAATTTATTACGCGTTGGAACATCAATTAAATTTCACAAATCAACTAATTTGATGATTGTATTTATGTCTATAAGCATCGTTATCGGTTTTGTTGTTTTTGAAACTTACTATGATTTGTTACCAATTTTCTGCTCTCTCTTAGGAAGTTTTTCAATGTTTAAACTTTCTGGAATATCTATGCGATACTGTCGCTTAATTGGCTCTTTTGGTTGGTTGGCTTATGGTATAAAATTCCAATCTATAGGCCAAATTCTGACAGAATTAACATCGATTATTTTGAATTTAATAACTATTAGCAGATTAAAACATAACAAGAAAAAGGCTTCCCTATGAAACACTCCGTTGATTTCCGCGTTTATTATGAAGACACCGATGCGGGTGGGATTATGTATCATGCGAACTTTATTTGCTTTTGTGAGCGGGGGCGCTCCGACATGTTACGGGATTTGGGTGTGCCTGCCTCTGAGGTATTTGAAAAAACAGGGGTTGGCTTTGTTGTGCGGCATTTGGATGCAGAATATCTAAAAATGGTACGGCTGGATGATCTGTTGACCGTTCACACCCATGTAAAAGCTATGAAGAACTCTTCTTTTTTGATGGAACAGGCCATCACAATGGACAATAATGGTCAAAATATCGACGTATTTAAGATGGATGTTACCATCGTCTGTATTGATAAAGGCGGCAAGCCCGCCCGTATCCCCGAAGATTTGCGGGATAAATTTAAAGATTATTTAGAAAAGGCGTAAAAATGCAAAATACTCCCGACCGTGTGGTTGATTCTATAAACTTAGCGGGCAGCGTTGATGTCCACGATATGAGCATGATTGGCTTGTTTATGCAGGCAGATCTGATTGTTAAAGCCGTCATGATTATGTTGGCGGTGGCATCGGTTTGGTGCTGGGCGATTATTTTTGAAAAACGCTCTGTGATATCAAAATTAACCAAACGCGCCAGAAAATTCGAAGATGCTTTTTGGTCAGGTGAGCCGCTTGATAAGCTTTATCAACGCATTAAAAAAAGCCCACGCGACCCACTATTGAAAACATTTTCTGCGGGCATGGAAGAATGGCAAAATACTGTCTCAAACGGTTTGCCAGACAAAGAAGAACTGCAAGCCAGCCTGCGTCAACGTGTTGAACGTGCCATGACCGTGACCATCGGGCGTGAAATGCAACGTTTGGAACGCGGCATGACATTTTTGGCCACCGTTGGCTCAACCGCGCCGTTCATCGGGCTATTTGGTACGGTTTGGGGAATCATGAATAGTTTTACCGCCATCGCACAGAGCAATAACACCTCGCTTGCGGTGGTTGCGCCCGGCATTGCCGAAGCGCTATTTGCGACAGCGCTTGGCCTTGTGGCGGCGATTCCTGCGGTTGTGGCTTATAATGGCTATAGCAACCGTCTTGGGCGTTATGCCGCGCGGCTAGATGGCTTTGTGACGGAATTTACGGCAATTTTATCCCGTCATCTTGAAAGCCAAGATCGTGGTCGCGGCGTCAAAGGGGCAAGATAAAATGGGCGCAAATTTAAATAGCGGCAATAACAGCGGCGGGCGCGGTTACAAACCCATGGCAGAGATCAACGTAACGCCATTTGTCGATGTTATGATGGTTTTGCTGGTGGTGTTTATGGTGGCGGCACCGTTGCTAACCTCTGGTGTGCCCATCGACCTTCCTGATAGCGATGCCAAGGCTTTAGCCGATGAAGATAATAAACCACTTGAAGTAAGTATTGAGAAAAATGGCACGATTTACGTTGGTGAAACCGAAGTCAAACAGGCGCGTTTGGTCGCGCTTCTTGGGTCATTGACCAATAATGATCCAGATCGCCGTATTTATATCCGTGCGGATCAATCCATGGATTATGGGGATGTGATGGGGGTTCTTGGCGCGATTAATGGCGCGGGTTTTCGTAAGGTGGCATTGATTTCCAATAGCTCCACAAATTCGCCATAAAACAGGATTAATTTTCCCTTCATGGCGAGTCCCTTCACCACTGACGAAATATCCTTATCCAAAGGCATGAAAATGGCGCTGATTTTATCGGCGTTGCTTCATATTTCTGTGGTATTTGCGGGGGCGTTTGGATTGCCGATGATTTCAAAGCCCGTTATTTTGCCGCCGCAACCTATCGCGGTAGAAATTATTAACCCCGCAGATTTAACCACCACCGATAAAAAGCCAAATCGCATTGTTCCTGTACCTGATAAGCCTAAGGAAGAGCCAAAGAAATCTGAAAAAATAAAAGCGCCACCAAAAGTGGATGTTAAAACACCGCCTAAAATTGCCCCTCTTGAAAAGCCAATTGAAAAACCCGTTGAGAAGGTGAAGAAAACACCCCCCAAACCGACCACACCACCGCCTCCATCAAAGATTTTAAAAAAGCCTGAGCCCCCTAAAAAGAAGGAAGAGCCAAAGCCAGAACCTGAAGCGGTGAAAGAAGAGGTCGTTGTGCCAGATGTTGATCCTTTGGCCTCGCTGATGAAAAATTTGCAAGAATCAGAGCCATCAGAAGAGAGCAATACAAACGGGGAGGGTGCCGCCGAACAAGCCCCAGATGCCCCCTTTGCGGAATATATGACACAAAATGAGCTAAGCTCACTCACCAATCAACTGGTAGGATGTTGGGAAATCCCCATCGGTGCGAAGGATGTCAATAATATGCTTGTTAAAGTACGTATCTGGGCGAATGCAGATAGATCCGTGCGCAAAGTGGAAATTGCCGATCAATGGCGTATGGGCAATGATCCTGCCTTCCGTGCCTTGGCCGAAAGTGCAAGACGGGCTGTTTATCACCCCAATTGTTCGCCGCTCGATTTACCAGTAAACAAATATGAGGTCTGGAAAGATCAATATATTGAAGTGCCTTTCGACCCCAGTAATGTTACTTAAGTACCAATAGGAGTTTTTATTCATGAGACGTTTTTCGCTATTTATCCTTGTTCTGTTTTTTGCCACGCAAGCGCAGGCACAAATTCAAGCGCCCGCGGTTACCGCAGGGTCCGCACAATCCTTACCCATTGCCGTTAGTAAATTCTCCGCGCAATCGCCAGAAGAAGAGCAACTTGCAAAAGATGTGCCCGCGATTGTTGCGCGCAACTTGCAAAACTCTGGCCTTTTTGAACCTTTAAGCCCCAACAACTTTATCCAAACACCAGAATCGATAGAGGCAGATCAGCCGCGTTTTGGTGAGTGGCGCGCCATTAACGCCCAAGCATTGGTTTCGGGTACTGTTACAAAAACCGATGATGGACGCACGCGGGTTGAATTTCGTTTGTGGGACGTTTTCTCTCAACAGCAATTAACAGGCATGGCGTACATGACCACGCCACAAAATTGGCGCCGTATTGCGCATATTATTTCGGATGAAATTTATAAACGCATTACGGGCGAGGAAGGGTATTTTGACACTCGCATTGTTTATATCTCCGAAAGCGGCCCCGCCACGAGCCGTATTAAACGTCTGGCAATTATGGACCAAGATGGTGCGAACCACCGTTATTTATCCCCCGCAGGGGAGCTGGTTTTAACACCGCGCTTTTCCCCTTCGGCGCAAGAAATTACTTACATGTCCTATAAGGGCGGTAAGCCGCGCGTATATCTTTATAATATTGATACAGGGCAACAAGAAGTGCTGGGAAATTTTCCAGGGATGACCTTTGCGCCTCGCTTTTCGCCTGATGGTAATAAAGTTATTATGAGCCTATCGAAAAATGGTAATACTGATATTCATGAGCTTGATCTTCGTAGCCGTGAAAGCAGGCGTTTAACCACCAATAGCGGCATTGACACCGCACCATCATACTCACCAACGGCGCAACAGATTGTGTTTGAATCTGACCGTGGTGGGGCGCAACAATTATATGTAATGGATCGTAATGGCGGTAATGCGGAACGCATCACTTTTGGCAAAGGACGCTACGCCAACCCTGTATGGTCGCCCCGTGGTGACTTGATTGCTTTTACAAAAATGCAAGGCGGGCAATTTTACATTGGGGTTATCCGCCCTGATGGGTCAGGTGAGCGTTTGATTACCAAAGCATTCCATGTTGAAGGGCCTAGCTGGTCACCCAACGGCCGCGTGCTAACTTATTTCAAGGAAAGCCGATCAGGAAAGGGTGGGCGTACCGCCAAGCTCTATACGATTGATTTAACGGGATACAATGAACGCATCCTTAAAACCCCATCAGGCGCATCAGATCCCGCATGGAGTCCGTTGAATCCTTAATCCTAAAAGCCCATTCATATAATTATGCATCACTTCGAAAGGATCATTTAGGCGACGAGTAATTTTTTTAAGTAAACTCTTTAAAGACATCGATTAATATCGAATAGCTCTTGCGCTTAAATGGCACGATCAGGTCAAGCGTATCAGGAAGGTTTACCCATTGCCATTTAGCGAATTCTGGGTGGTCATCGGCATCAAGGACAATGTCACTATCTTCGCCGTTAAAGCGCATGGCGATCCATGTTTGTTCTTGCCCTATATATTTGCCGTTCCAATGTTTTTGGGCTAGCTCTGTTGGTAATTCATAACGGATTTTTTCATCGTGGATTTTTAAAATCGTGGCTTTATTTGTGCCGATTTCTTCTTTGAGCTCACGAAAGGCGGCGACTTCCAAATCCTCATCGGGATCAATTCCGCCTTGCGGCATTTGCCATGCACCAGGGGTGTCAATACGCTCCCCGACAAAGACTTTTCCATCTTTGTTAAACAGCGCAATCCCGACACATGGGCGATAATTATTCATTGAGGCAATATCCTTATTTGATTTGCGCTGACAAAGGAGCTAATTGAAAATCCTTTGCCGCTTCTGATTTCAAAAATTTTTGAACAGCCTTTAAGCTTGCGGGGTAGGGGCGCATCATCACCACAACATGCTTGTTCATTTGTCCATAATCAATAATTTGCCTAATCCTGCGGTTAAGCGCCAAGGGCGTTATATTATCATCTAGCCAAAAATTATTTTGGGCGGTTTTGTAATTTTCACGTTCCGCAAGGTTTGCGACAAAATTATCTGCGCCTGTGTTGCTATCAACTATAGCCAAACCGCGCTCAAATATCTCTTTAATGGACGGGTTTGTTGTCGCGTCTTCAGGGCGGAAACGATGGCCTTTTTGCGTGACAACACCAACATATCCCGTGCCACTGGAAAGAGTTTGATCCAGCCGCCTTTTATTTTGTGACACACTGGCATTTAACAGCAATGTTGACGGCCCCGGATCATGCAAAGGATATTCTTTTGTTTCCATTGGCAGGGTCAGCCAAATTTCGTGACCATTTTCACGCACCAAATCAATTTGAGTTTTTATATCCGCCGCGTATGGGGAAAAAGCAAGCGTGACATCAGGCGAAAAACCTTTGGCAATAGCCGCAAGCGAGCTCTTAGAAACTCCAACATCCGCTATCACAACTGATAATAAAATCTTATTTGAATCGCGCACGAAAGGACGCTTATAAGCCTCAAATGCCGTCAATTTATCAGACTGACGAATAATCGGAAGCAAGCCGTTATCTGAGGCTTCGAATAAGCCAACCACTGGCGCAGGGACAAGGCCATTTTTATTGCGTTTCAGATTATTATCTTTTGCAGGATTTTTGACAGCAGACTGCGCGGGCGTATTTTGCGCCTCTGATTTTGGGGTATTCACCGCATTTTCAACGGCATCATTGCTCCCATCTTCATTGTCAACTTGTTGTTTCACAACAGGCGGCATCGTCAATGTTTGTTGTTGCTCTAAAGTATTTCCACCAAGGCCCCTTGTTACAATGGCTGTTTTTGAGGGTAGATTTTCTTGAACTTTTTTTGCGGTATCTTCGGCCTTAAAAGCCGCCCAAGCGGTTAGAGCGCCAAAAAGCAAAAATGCAAATCCAATAATTTGAAAAAACGCGCCAAAAGAAAATATTTTCTTTTTATCACCCTCTTTTTTCTTTTCAGATGCCGCTTTATTTTTCTTCTTTTTTAATTTTTTCAGCTTTGCGGGGCGTTCTTGATCCTCTGTGGTGGCTTCTTGCGCTTCAAGGTCGCGGCCTAAATCATCCTCGGCGTGATCTATGCCACGCTTGGCCATTTCCTCTTTCAGCTGTTCATCAAACCCCGCCATAAAAAGCTATTCTGCCGATTTTGTCATTTTATAGCTGCGCTCACCGTAAAGGATAACGCCGCGCAGTAAATCAATCGCACGAATAAGCTGATAATCTTTTTCCTCTTCGGCCTCTTTATCACCTTCAGGGGAATTATCATTTGCCGCGCTTGGTTTTTTATTGGCATTAGTGTCGTTGTTCAATGCCCCGCGTAAATCACCTTCACGCGTGCGTTTAAAGCTGCTCGCTAATTCTTCAAGCTTTGCGGGCTTCACAATAATGTCAGGCTTAATGCCTTCGGCTTGGATCGAACGACCAGAAGGGGTGTAATAACGCGCCGTTGTCAAACGCATTGCACCATGCCCCGGAAGCGGGACAATTGTCTGCACAGAGCCTTTACCGAAAGACTGCTCACCAATAACCAAAGCACGACGATGATCCTGTAATGCTCCAGCAACAATTTCAGACGCAGAAGCAGATCCACCATTAATTAAAACAATGATCGGCTTACCGTTGGTTAAATCACCTAATTTGGCATTGTCGCGTTTCGTGTCGCTTTCATTGCGGCCACGCGTTGAAACAATTTCACCTTTATCCAAAAAGGCATCAGAAACCGAAATCGCTTGATCAAGCAACCCGCCCGGATTATTACGAAGATCCACGACATATCCAATAAGCTTATCGCCTGCTTCTTGTTTGATATCAGCAATCGCTTTTTCAAGCCCGGGCATCGTGTTTCTATTAAAAGTTGTAATACGCACATAACCAACATCTTCTTGCTCAACGCGGCTTCGCACGGATTGGATTTTAATTTTATCGCGGATAATTTCGATATCCATCGCCTCATCGGCACCTTCACGAACAATTGTTAGCATGATTGGCTCACCGACTTTGCCGCGCATTTTGTCAACAGCTTCGGATAAGCTAAGCCCCATCACAGGCTCGTCATCCAAATGCGTGACAAAATCACCTGCTTTAATACCAGCTTTAAAGGCGGGTGTGTCATCAATGGGGGAGACAACTTTAACAAAGCCATTTTCCATTGTGACTTCAATGCCCAAACCACCAAACTCACCGCGCGTTTGCACCTGCATATCTTTGTAGTCGTCATCATCCAAATAAGATGAGTGCGGATCAAGGCTGCTTAACATTCCTTGCACAGCGTCTTCAACAAGCTGTTCGTCGCCAACTTCTTCGACATATTGGGCACGCACACGTTCAAACACATCCCCAAAAAGCCCTAATTGACGATACGTTTCAGCCGCTTTTTCTTCAGCTGTTTTTTCAACTTCTACCGCCATTTTTTCTTCTTGCGCATAAGAGCAATTGGGCAGAATGAAAATAGAGACAATTAGTAACAAGAATGAGAAGCGCATAAAACGTACCTTTTTTTAAATTTTTTAAAGCCCTGAGATTTTTTTGGAAGGGTTCACGGGTTTCCCTTTATATCGAAGCTCATAATACAACGTTGGCGGCTCACCGTCTATCCCCAGACCAAGTTGTCCAATTGGCTCTCCAGCGGAAACCGAACGGCCAACCACTGTATCAATTTTATCCAAACCTGCAACAAGGCTGTGATAGCCTTTTTGATGCCGCAGAATAAGTATTTTTCCATATCCCTTAAACGGTCCAGCATAATCAACAACGCTCCCCATAGGGGCGACAATTAAGGCGTTTTCGCGGCCTTGTATTCTTATGCCTTTTGATTGCGCGCCAATTTCATCTGTTTGACCGTATCCAACCTTAATCACACCAGAAATAGGCAATTGCGCTTCACCCGATTTAGGCACAGGCGTCGCGCGAAAGCTGGCTTTTTGTGTGCCTCTTTTGCTTGATTCCTTAGCGGCACTATCTTCTTCCCGTTGCTTGCGCTCAATTTTGGCAACCAAGTCGCGTAATGATCGCGCTTGTTTTGAAATCTTTCGCAACTCCGCTTGTCGACGTTTAACATCCTTGGAAGTTTTATCGTAAAGACCTTCGCGCGATTTCAAAAGCTGCGCCAGTTGTTTATGGTCCCCTTGCAACTTTTTTGATGTTTCCACGACCAAAGCGCGATTATCTTTTAGCTCCGTCATAATGACATCCAAACTGGATAAGTCCTGCTTTAATTGTTCCGCATGGTTATAAATACGTGGAAGGGTGCTTTGTAATAACATCGCACTTTGTGCCGTTTTCATTGGTGCGCCTGGGCGGGCAATCATTGCTTCGGGTGGGACACGGCGCATACGCTCTAAGGCTAAAATAAGTCGGGAAATAGCGGCCTTGTCCTTATTTAAACGCGCTTCTATTTTAAGTTGTTCTTGGCGCTTCACATCAATATTTGTTTCTAAATCAATTAATTCTTTTTCATTTTTTTTGATTTTTTTGGCAACACCAATCATTTTTTGACGCTTGGCTTCAACCTCCGCTCTAATTTGCTTTAACTCGGCTCTTAAGGCTTTTTCACGCGCTTGCGCTGCTTTCTTTTTTTCTTCAATATCTTGGACAGGATGGTTGGGCGGCAAAACTGACGGCGCACTCTGGGCAAAAGCTCCCAAAGGAAAAACCAGCAAAAATATGAATAACACGAATCGCATAGCTCATTATTCACGATGATAGGGGTGGTTGGCTAGGATTTGTTGCGCTCTATATACTTGTTCTGACAGCATCACACGCGCCAACATGTGCGGCCAAGTTTGTTTGCCAAAGCTCATCAATAAATCGGCTTTTTGGCGCACATCATCCAGCAAGCCATCCGCACCGCCTAAAACAAATTGAATTTTACCGCTTTTGGCCTGTTGTAGTTTTTCAAGCTGTTTTGATAACGCCACACTACCCAAAGCTTTTCCACGTTCATCCATCACAACCAACGCAGCGTGAGGGTCTATTTTTTCTATAATTTTCTGATTTTCATCTGCTTGGGATTTGCCTTCAAGCTCAATTAGCTTAAATTTACCATTTAGGCGGCGTGTGTAGTCATCAAACAATGTGGCAAAAGCCGACGTCTTTTTCATACGCCCCACGGCAATAATTTCAATGTTGAAGCTAGACAAAAGATAAGCACCCTTAATTATATATTCACGCAAAAGCGCGTTGCTTATCTATATCATATATAATCTTGGCTTTTAAGTCGCGCTGTGAATTCCATCATGCGGAGCAGGGGAAGAGTGAGGCATCGTCCACATTTTTTCAATGTTATAAAATTCCCGCACTTCTGGCCTAAATAGGTGAACAACAATATCACCGGCATCTAAGACAACCCAATCTCCTTGCACAGCACCTTCAATTCTCATGTGTTTATAACCACGCGCGCTCAATCTTTCTTTTAACTTATCTGCCATTCGCTTTATTTGCGTTGACGATGTTCCCGAAGCCACAACAATATAATCGGCGAGGGCGGATTGATCCGCGATGTGAATGGATTGAATATCTAAAGCCTTGTCATCATCAAGTGATTGTTCAACAAAGTCTTTAAGGTCGGACGCTGAAAATTGTCCTTTGATTGTGCTGTTCAGAATTGGCGTTCTCCTTCTTGTTATGAACCATTAATCATAAAAGCATGCTCCACAAAATCGCAACAAAAAACCGGCGCCGTTTGCAACGGACCGGTTAAAAATTCCCGATTTCTTTTATGGGGGATCAACGATAAAGAAACGATGTTATTGCGGTTTATGACCACTCAGCCTCTCTTTCTACAATATTCCCGATAAAACGGATTCTACTCTTCATAGTTATATTTTACGCAAGATTCACTTAAATAACAATAAATATCACCCGAAAAACACAAAAGAGGAGGCTTAAGTCATTGTTAAAAATCACTTTTTTCTCATTTTTGTCGAAGAGATATCAAGCATTTTATTGCCCTTTAACCAATAGATTCCGCGGGTTTTTAAATCCGTTTGACGCCCCGCAGTGTTGTGGTGATGCGGAATATTATGCATCATACGAAGCGGACATGCCTTCACCAAATAGTTTGCGGGCGGGCGGGCAATAAAGCTAACAGGTACCATCTCAATTATATCTTGCCACTTGTCCCAATGATGAAAAATATGCGCGTTATCCATCCCGCAAATCCACAAAAAATCAGTGTGGGGAAAATATGTTTTTAATCCTGCAATTGTCTCATAAGTATAAGTCGTGCCAAGTTCCGCTTCCAAAACTGAGGGCATTTGCCGCGGAAATCCCTGCAACATTTTTTCAACATTATTAAATCGCTCCTCAAAGGGGCGCATATGTTTTGTGCTTTTGAGCGGGTTTTGAGGTGTTACAATCCACCAGATAAAATCAAGGCCAAACTTTACCTGCGCCAGTTGCGCAATATGCAGGTGCCCCGCATGGGGAGGGTTGAATGATCCCCCCAAGAGGCCAATACGCAAACCGCGCCATCTTTGGCCGTCATAAAAACGTGGGGCCGTAAAATTACGAAAAAGCTCTGTCATGTCTAAGCAGGTCTTATTTGTCCGTTACCTTTAACAAGATATTTGAATGTCGTTAACTGACGCAGACCAACAGGCCCACGCGCATGAAGTTTACCTGTGCCGATACCAATTTCTGCCCCCATGCCAAATTCGCCACCATCGGCAAACTGTGTCGAAGCATTATGCATGACAATTGCACTATCAACACGGTTTTGAAATTCTTCTGCCACTTGGGAATCTTCTGCCAAGATAGCATCCGTGTGATGCGAGCCATATTCGTTAATATGTGCAATGGCCGCCTCAACGCCATCAACATATTTAATGCTAATTTTCTTGTCTAAATATTCCGTGCGCCAATCTTCTTCTGTAGCAGGTTGAATGCGCTCGTCTAATTTTTGTACGCGTTCATCACCGACAATCGCGCATCCTTCAACCAACAACATTGTTATAATATTTTCGGCAAATAAGTCCTCTAGCGCTGTATCAAAAAGTAATGATTCTGCTGCGCCACAAATGCCTGTCCGGCGTAATTTTGCATTACGCACCACTTCAAGGGCGAAATCAGCCTTCGCGCTCGCATGAATAAAAACATGACAATTTCCATCTAGATGCGCAAAAACGGGCATTTTTGCTTGTTCCATCACCATCGCTGTTAAATTTTTCCCACCGCGTGGGATAATCACATCAATAAATTCATGGGCCCGCAACATTGCCCCGACTAAAGAACGATCTGTATCAGGCACCATTGAAACGCAAGCGCGCGGCAAAAGATGCTGTTCTAAACAGCTTACAATAATGTCATGAAACGCTTGGTTGGAATAAAAACATTCAGAACCGCCACGAAGAATAACAGCGTTACGCGATTTTAAACAAAGTGCCGCGGCATCAATCGTGACGTTCGGACGAGATTCATAAATCATGCCCAACACCCCAATCGGCACGGAAACTTTATCAATGATTAAACCATTCGGGCGCGTCGTTGATTCTAATATTTCGCCAATCGGGTCTGGTAAATTTGCAATTTCGATAACGCTATTCGCCATTGCCTCGATGCGCTCTTCATCCAGTTTAAGACGATCAATCAGGGCAGGGGATAGATTTTTATCTTTTGTGTTGTCTAAGTCTCTTTTATTTGCGGCTAAAATTTCAACCGCATGCCCTTTTAATGCTGTCGCCAAATCTTTTAAGAGCTGATTGATTAAATCTTTTGGCGCCTGAGCCAAGATGGCAGACGCTTTTTTTGCTGCCGCCCCCATATCAGAGAGGACAGAATCAGAATCTTTTTTAATAATGTTTGGTTGCATAATCGTCTTTCCACCTTAAACACAGTGATATAGTTTAAGCGGAATCGACCTAATTTGTTAATTCAAATGTTTAGGAAGGCTCTGAATGGTGTCTTCATTCATTTTGTTATTCGATTTTTCATCCAATGATTTCACAATCATTTCAGTCGTCGCCGCTACAGCTAATTCAGCCGCGTGGTTTTGAATTTCGGCAATCGCATTTTCTTCAATGCGCTTTAAACGATCCGCCAATTGCACTTCGCGGCGCGCCATCACTTCTTTTAAATCAGTTTCAGCTGTTTTTTGAATTTGCTTCGCTTGATCTTTGGCTCGATCCAGCATGTCAGAGGCTTCTTTTTCTGCGTCACGTTGTTTGCGTTGATATTGCGCCAGTAATTCTTGCGCTTCAACGCGCAGGCGCTCGGCATTTTCAATCTCGCTTTTAACTTCAGCAATCTGCCCATCAAGCGCACCAAGAACTGATTTACGCCCCAATTTAAAAGCAACAAAAACGAACACGAGAAAGGATATCGCTATCCAAATACTGGTATCATGGGCAAGTAAATCCATCATGTTCTTATTCTCGCTTTATCTTCTTTTATATAATTAAGCCGCTTTGGCCTTTGTTGTCGCATTCATGTTATCGACAATAGCCTTAACTTGCTTTACATCGGCACTTTGTCCAATAATTTTCTCAACCGCCGCACTGGCCGTTTCCGCAACAATCATGTTCATGTCACCCATAGCCGAAGCCTTAGCGGATTCAATACGTGCCTCAGCATCCAAAATCTCTTTTTCTGAACGCACGCGGAAATCTTCAGCAGATTTTTCCGCCTTAGCTTTCATTTTGCTTTCAGCATCTTGCATCGACTTGCTCGCTTCGGCTTGTGATTTGGTCATATTTTCCTGATAAGCATCATGAACGGCGTCGGCCTCTGCCGCCAACTTCTCCGCCGCATCCAAATCAGATTGAATATGATTTTTACGATTTTCAATAACGCTTGAAATATCAGGCAATGTTTTCTTCGCAAAAAAGAAATACATAAAAGCAAAAGCAATCACCAACCAAAAAATTTGTGATGCAAACCATGTTGGATCAAACTGCGGCAAACCGCCTTTTGAAGCATGTTCGGCATCATGAATGCCTTCCGCCAACTCATGCATAACGTCGCCATGATGGTGACCATCGGCCGCAAAAGCGGGCGATGATAATAAAAATGCAAAAATATAAGCGGAAAGCTTTTTCATCGGATCAATTAACCCACAAAGACAAGGTAAAGTGAGATAAGAAGCGCAAAAATCGCCAAAGCTTCTGTCAAAGCAAACGCTAGGAAGTATTTCTTATCCAAAATTGGCGCTGCATTCGGGTTACGACCAACAGCTTCGTTGTAAGAAGAAAAGATCATACCCAAACCAATACCCACACCGAAAAGCGGGAACAATGCGATCGCACCTGCTAACAATTTTACTGCTTCTAATTCCATTTTTCTATTTCCTTTTTGATTAATGGTTAAATTTAAAATTAAAACTAATGCTCGATCTCAACCGCATCTTTAAGATAGATACAACTAAGAATAGCAAAAACGTAAGCCTGTAAGAATGCAATCAGCAATTCAAAGGCAATCATAATACTGTTGAAAATCATCGGCAAGATACCCGCCAACAAACCTGTTGCTCCCATCGCCATCATACCAACGCTAAAGCCAGCAAAAACTTTCAGCATAATATGGCCCGCAATCATGTTCGCAAATAAACGAACAGACAGAGTGATAGGGCGCGTTAAAAAGGACATAATCTCAATTGGCAAAATGAGTGGAATCAGCCACCAAGGAACGCCAGCCGGCAAAAACAAACTAAAGAAGTGAAAGCCGTGTTTGGCCAAACCAATAACAATGACCAAAATAAAAATTAAAAACGCCAATGCCGCCGTGACCGCAATGTGACTCGTATAGGTAAAGGAGTAGGGAATTAAGCCTAAAACATTACCTAGAAGAACAATCATAAATAGTGTGAAGATAAGCGGAAAGTACTGACGCCCCTTTGGCCCAATATTATCGCGAATCATATTGGCAATAAAAGAATAAATTGTTTCCGCAAACATTTGCATGCGTCCCGGCACAAGAGCCTTACGGCGCGTCGCCATTGTAAAGACCACCGTAGAGACAATCACGGCTATCGCCATCCATAAAGAAGAGTTTGTAAAAGACAAATCAAATTGACCAACTTGAAACGGTACAAGCGGTTGAATTTCAAACTGTTTAATCGGGTTTGCCATGTTTTATTATTTTACCTCAGGCGGGTAAGCCCGCGACGGTTGTTTTATTTAATTACCAGTAGTTTTAATAATCTTCTTCGTCATCGTATAAATTCTGGCTTTATTTAGCGTCTTTTGGCGGTGTTTTCAACCCCTTAAAACCAACTGATGTGCCAAAATTCATGGTTATTTTATAAATATTATAAAAACCCGTAATAATTCCCAAAACCGTAAAAATCAGAAAGAAAATTGGGGACGTATCAAAAAAGTGATCAATGCCATACCCCAGTAATGCGCCACCAATAATTGCGCCCACCAACTCAACACCAGCCCTTGCGCCAACACCCACATTTTCACCATCATCGGATGGCTTGGGGTTGTAATCTTTCTCATACTCCGCTCGTGCGGCTTTTAGATCTTTATCAAGCTGTTGCAGCTTCGGATCATCGTCAGGAGTGATAGCCATAAATTATTCCGCCGCTTCGAGGAAATCTAACTGCTGGTTTAAGTCAACGGAGACAAGTTGAGAGACGCCGCGTTCAGCCATTGTTACACCATAAAGGCGATCCATCCGCGCCATGGTAAGGCGGTGGTGTGTAATGACAAGGAAACGAGTTTCGCCACGCGCCGCAATTTCTTCGAGCAAATCACAAACGCGGTCAACATTGGCATCATCAAGCGGGGCGTCAATCTCATCCAACACACAAATTGGCGAAGGATTGGTCAAGAACATCGCAAAAATAAGCGCGATTGACGCCAATGTTTGCTCCCCACCCGATAGTAAAGACAAGGATTGTAATGTTTTACCCGGTGGTTGCGCAAAAATTTCCAAACCAGAATTAAGCGGATCATCTGATTCAATCAATTTTAAATAAGCCTGACCTCCGCCATAAAGCTGAACGAATAAACGTTGAAAATGTCCATTGACGTGATCGAACGCTGTTAATAGACGCTCCCGCGCTTCGACATTTAATTTTTCAATTCCATCGCGTAATTCTTCAATGGCTTGCACCAAATCATTGCGTTCTTCTAATTTACCGCCGACTTCTTTTTCTAGATCGTTGGATTCTTGCTCTGCGCGTAAATTGACGGGGCCAATCATATCACGGCTACGAATAGCTTTTTCTTTTTCACTCTTTAATGGCTCAATCTCTGGCAATTCTTCTTCGCCTGTTTCTTGATCAACGGCAATCTGTAAATTTGTCTCACCAATCAACGCTTCGGGCTTTAGTTCGAATTGCTCAACAATGCTTGTGACGATTTCATCAAGCTGTTCTTGCCCTGCGGAGGCCGTTGCTTGCGCGTGGGCGCGGGCTTCACGGGCTTCGCTTAACACGCTTTCAGCTTCTTTTAAGGCACGATTTGTTTCTGATAATTCATTTTCAACTTTTGCCAAGCGATCCGCATCATTATTGCGTTGTTGTTCCAACTCGCTTACGCGGCTCATAAGGTTTTCACGCTCTGATCCCATTGTTTTGGGGGCATTTTTAAGCTCGTCATGACGCGCAGATAAGGTTGCTTCACGTTCTTCAAGCTCTTTAAGGCGCTCACGCGAGCGAATAACACGGTTATTCAAATTCACGCTTTCATCAGCAATCCCATGAAGGCGGGCTTTACGGCGGCTTTGCTCTTGTTGCGCCATATCAAAATCACGCAAGGCTTCGCGCAAATTATCCCGCGTTTCAGTCAACAACGCTCGTACTTTTTCAGCACGCTCATTTTGATCCGAAGCAGAAGCGTCATCATAGCTTTCAAGCGCTTTTTTATTCTCCACTAAAGCGGCCTCAAGCTCTTCGATGCCTTTATTAATATTTGCCAGAGATTCTTCATATTTTGCGACCTCGGCAAAAAGTGAGGAGCGCGCTTCGGTTTGACGGCTGAAATCAGATTGTTTTGCCGCCAAAGATTGCTCTTCATTGCGAATATCACGACGTAAAGTTTCCAAGGTTTCGTTTTTGGCTGTTTTATCAGCTTGTGCTTTTTCTAATGCGGCGCGGGCTTTTTCTGCAGCGTCTTGAAGTTGTGGCTGCTGTTCTTTCAGCTCTTTTAAGCGATTCATCTGCTGTAATTGTTGCGCATGACGATCTGCCGCGGTGGCCTTAATATGTAAGCCATCCCAACGCCAATAGGCGCCATCTAAAGACACAATAGATTGCCCCGGTTTTAGGCTATTGGCGCAGGCACGACCATCTTTAATAGAATCAACCACACCGATAAGGCTCAAAGCCGCTTTTAAATGGGTGGGGGCTTTTACATGCGGCTCAAGCGCTTTGGCTTGTGCAGGCAAAGCAGGGAAATCGGAAGGGCTAAAGTTCTGCACTGTCCAAACCACAGGCGCATCATCATCAGTGGAAGCCATCAAAGTATCACCAAGCGCGCGGGATAGGGCGGTTTCAAACCCTTTATCAGGTTCAATCTCATTCAAAATAGGTTGGTATTTTTCTTCATCTTCTGCATTAAGAACGGTTTCTAATGTCTTGATTTCCGTTTGAATTTCGGATTCTGCACGGCTTACTTTTTGATTGGCTTCACGCGCGGCATCCAAAGCCTGCTCTGCTTGCTCGTAATCGCTTTGGGCGGTTTCGCGCTTCGCACGCATATCACCAAGGTCTGTTTCCAACGCCAGAATAGCGGTCTTAAGCATCTCTTGCGTGTTATCTTCCCCAAACTTTTTTTGTGCCGCAGATAAGTCATTGCTTAAGCGGGTTTTGCGCTCTTGGGCGCTGTTTAAGCGCTGTGTGTCAGTGTTAATTTGACGTTCAATCGTTTGGCGTCCTGCACGGGATTCAGCCAATTCAGCCGTAAATTTTTCATGCTGGCTTTCAAGTTCCTCAACCTGTGCCTCTAACTTATCCTTTACAGAGGTCTTTTCCTCCAAAATTTCTGCTTCATTTTCTTGGTTGTAGCGCAGGCGCTCTTCCTCTTTTTTCAACCGCTCTAACGTGCCAGAGTTTTCTTCGAGCGCGTTTTTCTCATGGTCACGGTCTTCAACCAAGCGCGCCAACTGCGCTTTCGTTTCATTTAACTGCGCCTCTAGCGCTTTTTCTTGATCTTCAATACGTTGCAAGGTCAATTTTTGCGCCTGAAGCGCCGCAGAAGATTCCGCTTCTTTTTGACGCAGCGCGGGTAATTCTTCCGCCTGCACATTTTGCGTCTTATTTAACTGCATAACCGTCGCCATACGATCCGCCACCATGGTTTCGGCCTCACCAAATTTTGCTTTGGCTTTTTCAATTTTATTGACCAAATTGCGCCACTCTAAATAGGCGATTGATGTCTCTAGCACACGAATTTTCGCGCTCAATTCTTTGTAACGGACCGCCTGACGCGCTTGCTTTTTCAGCGAACCTAAGCGGCCTTCCATACTACCGACCAAATCTTCGAGGCGTTGTAAGTTGGCATCTGCCGCACGCAATCTTAATTCGGCTTCATGACGCCGCACATAAAGACCAGAAACCCCCGCAGATTCTTCTAAAACCATGCGGCGGTCTTGCGGCTTGGCATTAATCATTTGCGTCACCCGCCCTTGGGAGACAAGCGCAGGCGAATTCGCGCCCGTCACAGTATCGGCAAACAACATTTGTACATCGCGCGCACGGGTTGTCTTGCCATTTACTTTATATAAAGAGCCTTTATCTTTTTCGATCTTACGGACAATTTCGATGTCTTCTTCTGCATTATAGGCCGCAGGGGCAGAGTGATCGGAATTATCAAGAAGAAGCGATACTTCGGCGAAATTACGGGCAGGGCGGTTATCGGTGCCATTAAAAATAACATCTTCCATACCGCCGCCACCGCGCATACGTTTGGCAGATGTTTCCCCCATCACCCAACGCAACGCTTCGGTTAAATTTGATTTACCACAGCCATTCGGCCCGACAATCCCTGTCAGTCCCGTTGCAATTTCAAGCTCCGTTTTATCAACGAAAGACTTAAAACCGCTTAAGCGTAATTTTTCAAATTGCAACATATCCAGTAATTACCATTTATCCCTGACCGCATTACCTAAAGCCTAAGGTAGCGATGCTACCCGTTGTCATTTGCGCCTACTAGTCAGGGAAAAAAGCGCAAATGACTATATTTTATTACCTATTCACCATTACCTATTCACCCATGATTTCTTTGACAACCGCATCAAAGGCTTCAATTGTTTGACCACCATGAAGCACTCTTTCGCCATTATTAATGACAAAGCTTGGCGTTGATGAAATTTCATAGACCTGTGATGCTTCTTGAATGTTTGCAGCGATTTGTTTTTGCAAATCTTTGTTTGCAAAACATGCTTCAAAATCTTCGCCACTCATACCTGCAAGGGCGGCGTTTTGTTTCAAGGCGGCTTTAAAATCACCACTAAATGCCCATTTATCCTGCTCACGCAATAATAGGTCAATAAATGAGGCGTAGCGATCTTCTGGCATACAGCGCGCAATCATCGAACCATAAAGGGCAGGGCCGTTTAAAGGAAATTCTTGATAGATAAAGTAAACATTTCCTGTATCAATATGCTTTGCTTTTAATTCCTGATAAGCGCCCGTGTGAAAGCTCGCACAGTGATTACACGTTAAAGAGAAGAATTCTTGAATTTGCACAGGCGCGTCAGGATTTCCAACACCGCGCACACCTAGAAGAGGGCGATCTGTTAGTTTTTGAATATTCGCCGCACGTTTGGCATTGGCAAGCACATCGGCGCCAGAGCTGTGTGTTTCTTGCAACAAGGCATTTGCTTGTTCTGTGGCCTGCTCTGTTGTTTCTTGGCTGTCCATCATTTCAGCCGTTTGCGCATCATCACCATAGCTACCGCCATTGGTCTTTTTGAAATATTGCCATCCTGCACTTGCCGCCAGAAGAAAAATAATCAGCGCAATGAGTAAACCTAATATACCTTTGCCAGAGCTAGACATGAATAAACCTTTCGTATTTTCATAACGGTATAGCTATTATCATAATAACTAAACCAGTTTTATTGGGAAATCCACAACAAAGTGCGGGAAAGGGGGGCTTGCTGTCAACAAGGGGTTTTAAGCCGCTCGGCTTATCCACGGAAAACTTCGTTTTCTTTCACTCGATAGCTTATGCATCTATTCAATTAAATACAGCTCAACACGATCAAGCGGCGTAATATCGGTTTGCGCCCCCATAGAGCGCACATCAATCCTTGGGGAAATAATCTCTTGTTCAACCAAATATTCCCTTATAGCCAAAGCACGGCTGAGCGCGATACGGCGATCCGCGCTTAAACTGCCATCTTGCGGGGCGGCAAAGGCTTGAATTTTTAATAGAGCTTCTCCATTGGCGTCCAAAGCCGGCAAAATCACTTGATTAATAACGTCCTTATGAGCTTGGGATAGATCCATTTGTTTATCGTCATAGGTAAGAACTATTTTTTTGCGGCCATCCGCAAGTGTCTCAAACTCTGATAAAGCATCATCGGCGGCCTTATCAGATATAGTCGGTAAAGATAAATCAATTATTTCAGCCTGATTTTTCTCTTCTTCTTGTTCTATTGCGTCGATCACCTCTGCTTCTTCAACCTGCTCTGATTTTTTAGGTTTTGTGATCTGGTTTTTTAAGCGCTCCATCAAATGGGGCTTTTCATCATCTCCTTCAAATAAAACTTCACTCTCAACCGCTTGTTTTTTGACGGATGGCATTGATTTTGAGCCCTTGATATTCCCCGTTTCGCTTTGAACTTTTTGTATCTCGATTGCTTGGGCGGGCACTTTTTCTGCTTCGCGCACATCTCCTTCAATTTCATTTAACAAATCAATCGGCTCTGGCCCTGGAATGACGTCAATTTGTTTTTCTGTCGCATAGGCCTCCTCTGCAACAGCTTTTTCAATCTTTATGCGCGGCTCTTTTGAGGCGGTTGGCGCTTTTGGTTTAACAGCTGGCTTGGGCGTTGTTTTTTGGACAAACGGCGCTTGCTTGGCCTGAGCGGGCGCTTTTTCTTCTTGCGGTACTTTTTCGATTGTTACTTTTCGTTCTATTTTCGCGGGCTTATTAAAGGGCTCTACAGACTGGCTTTTTACGCTTGGTGCTTCTCTTGGTATTTCTCTTGGCTCTTCCGCAATGACAGGCTTTGAAATTGGCGGCATTTTAGGAACATTTTTACGCACCTCAGGATCTCTCGGCGGTGGCAATTTGGGCTCACCAAATAAAGGCGGCGGCACATAAGGCTCTTGGGCAAAAGAAGCTTGCGGTAAACACAGCAACAAGACAACACATGTAAGAAAAAGCTGAGATTTAGCTTCCTTCTTATACAGTGTCGTTTTTGTAAACATAATTATATTTTAAGTGTTTTTAGCCACATCACGCAAAATTTTTCGCGTTTTTGTGTAAATTTCTTGATTTCCAGCCACTAAATTTTTGCTGTAGATCGGATTTTCTTCGCTTTCAATGCTGGTGACGAATCCTCCAGCTTCCTTCACAAGCAATACGCCTGCGGCCGCGTCCCACGGCTTTAAGCCGCGCTCCCAAAAGCCATCAATACGGCCTGCGGCTAAATAAGCCAAATCAAGCGCCGCTGCCCCAAAGCGTCTTACCATCGGACATTCCGCCGAAATCATTGCAATTTCTTTTATATAACCTTTTTGCTCTCCAAAATCTGATCGGGCAGAGCCAAAGCTGATAATCGCACTTTCCATGTCACTACGGTTGGACACACGCAATCTTTTGCGGCTTGTAAAAGCGCCTGTGCTGCGCTCCGCACGAAAAACTTCTTCTTGAATTGGATCATAAACCACAGCGGCCTCAACACGGCCTTTCACTTCCAACGCAATCGAGACACACCAATGCGGCAATCCATGCATAAAATTATGTGTGCCATCAAGGGGGTCAACAATCCACTTATGGTCAAGGTCTTCACCTTTTACTTCGCCACTTTCTTCCATAAGGAAAGAATAAGAAGGGCGGGATTTTTTAAGTTCTTCAAAGATAATTTCTTCAGCGCGTTTATCCGCGGCAGTCACAAAATCACCTGGCCCTTTACGGGAGACTTGGAGGTTTTCAATCTCACCAAAATCACGCGTTAAGTTACGTCCGGCCTTTTCAGCAGCGCGGATCATGACAGTCATAATAGGGGAAAGGGCAGCCATTTTATTTAATCCTTGATTGATTTAATCTTTTGCACGTTCGACGTAAACGCCATCTTCGGTTTTAACGACAATACGTGTTCCCACATCAATATGTGGCGGCACCATGACTTTTGATCCGTTTTCTAAAATTGCTGGTTTGTAAGATGTTGTCGCCGTTTGGCCTTTAATAACGGGCTCGGCTTCAACAATTTCCAAGGTCACACTATCTGGTAATTGAACGCCCAAAGGTTCCCCCTCATGCGTTTCGATGCTCACGATCATACCATCCTGAAGGAATATGGCGGCATCACCAATAATTTCTGCGCTCACCATCACTTGCTCATATGTCTCGTTATTCATGAAAGTATAATTTTCACCATCGCCAAACAAATATTGATGCTTTTCTTGATCCAGCCTAATGCGCTCAACGGTTTCTTGCGTACGAAAACGTACGTTATCTTTATTCCCTGTGCGAATATCACGCATTTCAACTTGTATAACCGACGCCCCTTTGCCTGGCTGCATGATCTCGTAATTACTTACGACCATCAACTTACCATTATGTTCCAAGACATTTCCCTTACGCAGGGTAATCGCCGCAACTTTCATTTTACAATTCCTATATTTTTATTCTTTATCACTTATTTTTTTAAGTCAGTTAGAAACGCTTCGCCCATGCTTTCCAAACGCTTCTTTATAGCGGGATCATCGATGGTTTCAAGCATCTCGGATAAATTGTTTTTATCATCCTCTGATAAAATCGGGGTTGGCTTTGCTTTTTTGATTGGGGCATTGGCTGGTGTATGCACAAATTTTATATCTGTAATCCATTGCTCGCCAAAAATATGGTTGATTTTCTCCAGCAGAACGCCTTTTTGCATGATTAAAAGTGACGCATTCGCCGAAGACGTCACAATCTCCAATGTCGCATTGGGCATATCACCTTTGCGCTTGGCTTTGCGGTAATGAATTTTTTGCGGTTGGGCAATATCCGCTAATCTCTCACCCATAATGTCTCGCCAATGGGTGACAATTCGTCCAAGCGCTATATATTTACGCTTGAAAGTTTTATCCGCAACACGCGGTATGGCATCAGAAAGTAATTTTAGAGCACACATGAAAAGTAATATGACAGCTTCGGCAAAAACCAACAAGGTTAATGACGCCTTTATCAATAGTTTCCGTAAAAAAATGTTAGGTTGGTATGACAAGCATCAACGCGCTATGCCGTGGCGAGCAACCAACAAGAAAGATAAAAATCCATATTACACATGGCTGTCAGAAATTATGTTGCAACAAACCACCGTTGTCACAGTGGGGCCATATTTTGAAAAATTTATAGCCAAATGGCCAACGGTGCATGATTTAGCAAAAGCGGAGCGTGATGATGTTATGCATGAATGGGCTGGCCTTGGCTATTATGCCCGCGCGCGAAACCTTCACAAATGCGCACAAATAGTGAGCGAGGAACTAAATGGCGTTTTTCCGCAAGATCAAAAGGAACTGGAGAAATTACCCGGAATAGGGGGCTACACCAGTGCCGCCATTCGCGCAATTGCATTTGATAAGCCCGCCAATGTGGTTGATGGCAATATTGAACGCGTCATGAGCCGTATTTTTGCTGTAACAGAGCCAATGCCTGACAGTAAGAAGCATTTAAAAGAATTAGCAGGAAGCTTAACCAAAGACCGCAAAGACCGTTCAGGGGATTACGCACAAGCCTTAATGGACTTAGGCGCAACAATATGCACGCCAACCTCCCCAAAATGTGCTTTATGCCCCGTTATTGCCCTTTGTGATGCTAAAAAACAAGGAATCGAGGCTGAATTGCCCAAAAAACAGCCTAAAAAGGCTAAACCACATAAATACGGCCATGTTTTTTGGGTTGAAAACACCAAAAACGAGGTTTTATTCATCCGCCGCGATGAAAAAGAGATGTTAGGCGGCATGTTAGGGCTTCCGACATCCACGTGGGAAGTAGATAAAAAGACATTAAATAAACTCCCCAAAGCAATAAACCAAAAGCGGCAAGTCAAACATAGCTTTACGCATTTTGACCTAACATTGGATATTTTTACGGTTAATTTTGATACACTTAAAGCGTCAGGCATGATTCTGCCATTAAACAACCATGTTTGGCTGTCACGCTATACGGTAGATGATGTTGGCCTTCCGACTTTATTTAAAAAAGCTGTTAAATTGATGCAGCGTTAAACGGATAAGATTTATGCGCATAAAATTATTTACATTATTAGTCATCTTACTTTTTTCTGCCCCAACTTTGGCGGACGAAGAAAAAGAGTTCACCGTTGGCTCAGAAGTAACATTTGAAAATATAGAGAATTTAGAAAAAAAACCTGCCGCACCGAAAATGCCTGCGCTTGGTAAAGACGCAGAAGTGACAATTGCCCTTGATGAAAAAGCCAATGAATATGTGGATTTATCAGTTCAAAATATTTCCAAGCTATATTGGAAAATTGGCATAATGCCTCTCAGCAATGATAAGGCCATTGATAATTTTTTACTCATAAATGAGTGCGATATTTACACAAAATTTTACAATGATGACTTTGAATGGCCAAGAATCCGTGATGCTGGCCGCAAAATGATTGAAGCAAACAGAGAGATTTTTCCAACAAAATTTAAGATGATGGTGCCTGTTGATTTAGGGCGTTATGATATGAAACGTAAAGGCTTCCCCCTTATTGGTGGCACAGCTTACCGCAATATGCGCCGCGTTGAAATTGGCGATAACGCCTATAATAATAGAGTTTGCGGCGTTGCTGGTAATATAAAATTTTACCCTAAGAACATTATGATGATATTAAACAGGCCGTTTATTTATGACTTTGTCAGCGTTGATGAGCATATAGCCCAAGCTTTTATCGTTCGCAGAAAATATGAAACTTTGGAAGGCCCAAGGCACATTGTAAAGAACTTCGAAAGACCCGCTTACGCCCGCATCAGAATTTCATTAATGGAGTATCAGGGCGAAGCAAAAAATAAAGACGGTGAGCCTCTTGCGATTATGGTCGGTAAAATTGAGGGGGTCGATATATTTGAAGACCAAGGCCAAAAAAGATTATTATCAAGCGTAGATTTTGAAAAATAATTCTATCTTCGTGCAGTCATGGAAACACCAACACTATCCACATCTGCCATAATGTCAGGCTTATGGATGGAGATGGATACTTGCTGAACATCTTTATAAGCCATGCAAGCCTGAATAATTTTTTGCGCAAATGTTTCAACTAAATTCATATGACCTTCGGCGGCAATCTTTTTGATGTCATCAACAATATCCGCATAAGACACAACGTTTTTTACGTCATCAGCTTGCCAATCACCAGATGGGGCGACTGTGATGTCAGCCTCTATAATCACGCGCTGCTTTGTTAATTTTTCTTCGGGTAAAACGCCAATAGACATTTCAAGCTCAAGACAATTAACAAAAATCTGCTGCTCAACAATCTCAGAAGATCGTATCTCAACGACTTTCTGGTTATCATACCCACTTGTAACGGCTCTAAATAATGATCCCATAGCGAAATTATATAATAAAATATCTCCTAAATTACAATAAAATTATACCCGATCGCCACAGTTTTCCATAGAATAACAATATTGGATTTGATGTATTTCTACTGAATAGTGGCGCTTTTTGGCACAGCCACATCGCTCTCAATCTTCATACGAAGCTTTTGACGCAAATGATCAATCGGCACCAACTCGTTGCCTTCTTTGTAATGCCAATACGTCCAGCCATTACAAGAAGGGGCGTTTTGTACCGCCGCGCCAACCTTATGGATTGACCCACGGTGGTTGCCTTCGGTGGTTTTTATGTTCGCATCCGCCGCTATCTTAACTTTATTGCGGCCTTTATGGTCTTGTAACTGTGTCCCTGGTTCTAAAAGGCCATGCTCTAACAGCCAGCCGAACGGAATCCGCATTTGCTCGCGTTTTTGCACCAACGCAATCGAGTCTTCATCACATCGAACCGCCTCTTTAATGCGCTTTTTCGCCACTTTAATGTAATCATCCTCACGTTCAATTCCAATGAAATCACGCCCCAATTTCTTCGCTACCGCGCCCGTTGTACCCGTCCCAAAGAACGGATCAAGCACCACATCGCC
>CALDTV010000011.1 GCA_937923625.1 uncultured Alphaproteobacteria bacterium | reverse complement strand
TGTTAATCCCCCACTCAGCATCCATGGTTTTGACCCACGATAGCCCTTCATGAGCTTCCAATCAAAAGCAACACCATTGCCTCCTGGCAGTTCTGCTGGTTTGGCATCAAACAACAGCCAATCGGCGACAGCGTCATATTCTTTTGCGTTATTTAAATCATCCTGTGTTTCAACGCCAATCGCTTTCATTACAGGAATATTGAATTTCTTTTTAATTTCTATGACGCGTTCAGGAGATTCATCCCCATGAAGCTGCACAATCGTGAGTGACACTTGGCTGAGAGTTTGCGCTAAAAGATCATTGTCAGGGTTCACAAATAGGCCAACAAGCTCGACCATATCTGGCGTAAAGCTTGCGAGATATTTTGCCACTTCTAACTCGACGTAACGTGGTGAAGGCGGATAAAAAACCAAACCAATATACTCTGCTCCCGTTTCTATCGCCGCTGTCATTGTTTCGGGGGTCGAAAGACCACATATTTTAGTTTGTATCATTTTTCTATTTCTTTAAAGCAATATAGCATCCGACTGTGGCAATAAGAAAACCGATTAGATGCTTTGCAGTGAGTGTTTCTTGTAGAATAAAATACGCAAAAACACCGCCGATTAAAGGGGTTAACAACCCTATTATTTGGTATTCAAAAACAGATATTTTTGTAATTGCCAACAGTAAAAGAGCAAACCCTATGAGATTGATAATTGAAAACCCGATAAGTAACAGACCGTGTTGTTGAATGATTTGACTTAAATTAACTGATTTCTCGTACAAGATAGCAATTGTTGCTGAAAAAAATGATAATAAAATCATCGTGATCGCTATGTAAGTAAAGGGCGGAATATCCTTTTGCATGATTTTGTTGAGCACAGTTAAAGACGCGTAACAACTGACGGCAATGAAACCAATCATATAATAAAACATTAGTACGATGCTCCGTTCAGAGAATTCAGAATATTTTGTGCGGATGATTTGGGATCATTGGCTTGTGTGATGGGGCGGCCTATGACGAGGTGGCTGGCGCCTTTATCCATAGCTTCGCGTGGCGTCATAATACGTTTTTGGTCGCCTGCCTCACTTCCTGCGGGGCGAATGCCAGGTACCATTAAAATAAAATCATCACCACAAGTATCACGGATCAGATCAATTTCATGCGAAGAGCAAACAATGCCATCAAGTCCCGCGGTTTGTGTTAATTTGGCCATTTGCACGACGCGGTCTTTAACGCCTGCCTGATAACCTGCTTCGCTTATACCGTTTTCATCAAAACTGGTGAGTATCGTGACGGCCAAAATTCTTGTATCTTCGTGGCAGGCTTCTCTGGCGGCCTGCATCATCGCAAGTCCGCCGCTGGCATGTACGTTCACATAAGCGGGTTTTAGAACATGGGTTAGTGCCGCAACAGCACCTGCTACTGTGTTAGGTATATCGTAATATTTCATATCCATGAAAATAGGTGTGTTTGGAAATTTTTTTTGGATTTCTTTTACGCCTTGTATTCCCAATGCGCTAAAAAATTCTAATCCTAATTTAATACCGATATTTGTACCGTTAAGCGCGGCACAGAGTTTTATGGCGGCGTCTAAGTCTGGTTTATCAATGGCGCAAAAGATAGGCGGCGTGTTTTGTAATTTAGCTGGCATGCTCGATAACTTCTGGAACGTTGTTATTTTTTTTCTGCGCTAATTCTTCGATAAGCTTTTCATTCGCTGCGTTGATATCTTTTTCTAGCTGCTTGTTTTCTTTTTTTAGCTGGCGGCGTTCTTTGCGCGTGTCGCCCATGCTCACCCACGCGATTAGCGTGCCAATTAACACCCCAATGCCAAGGAATAAAAAAGCGACAGCATAGAGGGGTAATTCCATCTCGGGCTGGAAAGGATTCCATGTCACCTTGACGCTTTCGGCATGAGTCATTGCAAACAGCACGGCAACCACAATAAGCGGCAGCGTTATAATCCATTTAAGTAAGGCCATGTGATATTCTTTTATTTAATAATATTTTGGGTCTAAAATTTATTCAGAAAATGGCTTATAGAATTCATCTTCTTTGCTTTTTGAATCATCTGATTCTTCGTTTAATTTTTCGCGAAGGGCTTTACCTGTTTTGAAAAATGGCAGGCGCTTCGCGTCTACTTGAACAGCTTCACCCGTACGTGGGTTGCGACCTTTACGGGCGGCACGATGTTTAACAGAAAATGCCCCAAAACCGCGTAATTCAACGCGATCACCTGCGGCAAGTGCATCTGTTATCTCACCAAAAACCGTATCAACAATTTTTTCGATATCGCGCAGGAAAAGATGCGGATTGCGATCCGCTAATCGTTGGATTAGTTCTGATTTTGTCATCTTTTGCTCCTGCTTTTTACATACGTTTCGGGCTTTTGCGACCCACAAATTTTTACACAGAACTCTAAAATTGTCTCTTAAGTGTTTATGATGCCCTTTTTCGGCGTGTTACGTCAAGGAAAAGATTCGCCAATGCCTTGAAATAACAAGGAATTTTGAAATTTTATGACATTAGGCTGCTGATAAAGTAAGGAATTGCCTTTAAGACATGCTCAAGAAAAAACCGCCCTGCGCGATGCAGAGCGGTTTTTCAAATTTTTAAATAAGCTTTAACGCTAGTTTTAACCGTTATCGGCTTTTTTTAGCTGTCTTTTTTTGCTTTGTTGGCGTCACCATCTTTAGAACCACTAAGCGCGGCGCCAAGGATGTCACCCAATGATGCACCTGACTCAGTCGAACCAAACTCTTCAAGAGCTTGCTTGTCTTCATCAATTTCACGTGCCTTGATCGACAAGGTTAAGTGACGTTTTGCATGATCAACAGCAATGATTTTGGCATCGACTTTTTCATCAACAGCAAAACGATCAGGGCGTTGTTCTGATTTTTCACGAGAAAGATCAGGTTTCTTGATAACCCCTGTCACACCATCATTGACCAACACTTCAACCGCGCCGCTTGTGATGTTTGACACAGTACAAGTAACAACCGCCCCTTTGGCAAGGCCTTTCATCGCCCCTTCAAATGGATCTTCTGTTAGTTGCTTGATACCAAGGGCAATACGCTCTTTTTCTGGATCAATATCAAGGATCTTCACTTTAACTTTGTCGCCCTTATTGAAAGGCTTCAACGCGTCTTCCGTTTGATCTTCCCAAGAGATATCAGATAAGTGAACCATACCGTCAATGTCATCATCTAGCGCAACAAACAGACCGAATTCAGTCACGTTGCTGATCTCACCTTCAAATGTGTCATCAACTTTATGTTTATCAGCAATCGCTGCCCATGGGTTTTCTTGACATTGTTTAATACCAAGAGAGATACGGCGCTTGTCCATATCCACTTCCAAAACCATGACTTCAACTTCTTCCGATGTTGAAATGATCTTGCCTGGGTGTACATTTTTCTTTGTCCAAGACATCTCAGAAACGTGTACCAAACCTTCGATACCATCTTCAAGCTCAACAAATGCACCGTAATCCGTGATGTTTGTGACGCGACCTTTCAAGACAGTCTTCTCTGGGTACTTAGCTTTAACGCCTTCCCATGGATCTGTTTCAAGCTGTTTCATACCCAATGAAATACGTTGATTTTCTGGGTTAAACTTGATGATTTGAACATCAATGCTTTGACCAATCTGAAGGATTTCTGATGGGTGATTAACACGTTTCCAAGAAATGTCAGTCACGTGTAATAGACCGTCAACACCGCCCAAATCAACGAATGCACCGTAGTCAGTGATATTTTTAACAATACCCTGAACGACTGATCCTTCTTTGATGTTTTCCATCATGTCTGATCTTGCTTCATCACGGCTTTCTTCTAGAACGGCACGACGTGAAACAACAATGTTTCCACGGGCGCGATCCATCTTCAAGATGTGAAAAGGTTGCGGCGTACCCATTAATGGGGTCACATCACGAACGGGGCGGATATCAACTTGTGATCCCGGTAAGAACGCAACTGCGCCACCCAAATCAACAGTGAAACCACCTTTAACGCGACCAAAAATAATCCCAGTAACACGCTCGTTCTTCTTATGAGATTCTTCCATCTCCACCCAAGCTTCCTCACGGCGTGCTTTTTCACGGGAAAGAACAGTCTCTCCGTTTCTGTCTTCCATACGGTCAACAAAAACATCAACTTCATCACCCACACGCACTTCTGCTTCCTGACCAGGAGCGGAGAATTCACGGAGCGAGATACGTCCTTCAGATTTGAGGCCGACATCAACGATGACGGCATCATTTTGTAATTCAATAATTCTGCCTTTAACCACAGAGCCTTGCATGGCCTGATCTTTCATAGAATCCTCTAACAAAGCGGCAAACTCTGCTGATTCTTGTCTATCTTTAATTAACTTAGCTGCTTGAGCCATTTTTCAGTTCCTTCTTCTCGTCTCATCTTTTGCCCTCTCACGTTGTTGCGGACGCTTATGTGGGATAAACCCACACGCGCTTACCGCGCCTAGTGAGAGAACAAAATCTTTCGACTTGTCTTTCAGTTTTTAATTTTGAGTATAAGGAGAACATTTTCCGACCGCAGTCTGCCTTCTTAAACCCAAGTGTAGCTTTGGAAGGTAAGGCGTGTCTCCCCGTGAACCGAGGGTAACGACTTTACGAGTCGGGGTTTGTAAATGATGCGACAATTTTTAATGCCGTGTCTAATACTTCGCTGGGCGTCATATCGGACGTATCAATTATATTAACTTCATGGTTGGGGGCTAAATGCTCATTGAGCCGTATCGCGTCCCGCGCATCCCGTTCCTGCATTTCTGCCAAAACTGCGCTGGTTGTAGCGTTAATTCCGCGGGATTGCAACTCTTTATGCCTTCTTTTTGCCCGCTCTTGGGTGCTGGCGGTGACGAAAAACTTAATATCTGCATCGGGACATATAATCGTGCCGATATCCCGCCCATCCAGAACGGCGCCTTTTTCAGCATTTTTGGCAAAATTACGCTGAAATTCGACTAAAACGGCACGTACATCCAGTATTTGGGCTATTTTTGACGCTGTAGAGCCAACATTGTCGTTTCGAAGGGCTGAATCATCATAATAATTGCCTAATTCTTCTTCAAAATTGCGTGCGAGGGTTATTATTTCTTCTTTATTGGCTAAATCGACGCCATTTTCGATACATTTTAGGGCAATGCGCCGATAAAGGCTGCCCGTATCTAAAAAATCATAACCAAGCTGCGCCGCCAATTTTTTCGCAAGCGATCCTTTGCCGCTCGCTGCGGGGCCATCAATGGCAATGACGATATTATCTATTTTTTTCATTGTAAGTTGTTTTTAAACCACAAATGAACGCAAATGAACGCAAAAATTATATTTTTATTCTATATTGCTGCCTAAGCCATTCATCAATCCGATGAAATTAGGAAAGCTGGTTTTGATAGGGGCGCCATCATCAATTGTTACGGCATTATTTGTAACGGTGCCCAGCACAAGGAAACTCATGGCGATACGGTGATCTAAGGCGGTTTCGATTGGTTCTCCGCCTGGTTTAATTCCCATTGGTGGCTGACCGTTCCCATGAATAGTCATGCTGTCTTCGGTCATTTCAACATTTACGCCACAAGCTTTTAAGCCGTTATACATCATTAATAAACGGTCGCTTTCTTTCACGCGTAATTCTTCTAAACCTGTCATGGTTGTTGTGCCTTCGGCCAAGCTGGCGGCGACAGATAAAATGGGAAATTCATCAATCATGCTGGGGACACGTGCTGCAGGAACATCAATGCCTTTTAAAGGGTTATTTCCCGTCACAATTAAATCAGCAACTTTTTCGCCTGCTTCAATACGTTCATTTTCAAATCTGATATCCGCGCCCATCTCAATCAGGGTGGTGTAAATGCCATTGCGGCGGTCATTCATTAAAATATTTTTCATTTTAATGTTTGAATCACTTTTTATCAGGGCGGCGACAGTTGGAAAAGCTGCTGAGCTAGGGTCGCTCGGCACATGAATTTCTGTTCCTGTTAATTTTTGACGTCCTGCCAGTTGAATTTTTTGTGCATCATTTTCTAAATCTGTGACTTCTACTTTTGCGCCAAACGCCCGAAGCATATTTTCGGTATGGTCGCGGGTTGGGGTTTCTTCGATAATCGTTGTTATGCCTGCGGCTGATAATCCCGCCAGCATAACGCATGATTTTACCTGTGCAGAGGCAACGGGTAATTTATATTCTATCGCTGTAACTTCAGACGGCCCTGTCATGCTCAGCGGTAATCTGCCACCCTCGCTGGCGCTTATGTTCACGCCCATTGCCTCAAGTGGTTTAATCACACGGTTCATCGGGCGTTTGGTTAAAGACGCATCACCAGTTAGTTGAACGGTTATATTATGCCCCCCAACCAAGCCCATCAAAAGCCGTGTTGACGTGCCGCTATTGCCCATTTCTAAAATATCATTTGGTTGTTTCAAATTACCTAAACCCACGCCATGACATGTCCATATGCCATCATCACCGCGAGCAATTTGCGCGCCCATCGCCCGCATGGCATTGGCGGTACAGATCACATCTTCACCTTCCAAAAGGCCATGAATAACGGTTTCCCCTTTTGCTAAACCGCCTAACATAAGGGAGCGGTGCGAAATAGATTTATCACCAGGGATGGTAACATCACCTTTTAAGGCATTTGATCGTGAGGAGGTCAGACTGTTTTTTGTGTTCATATAAGCTTTATAGAATTTTGCCCGTGAGGTCGCAAGAACAAGCTTTAGGTCTTAAGCTTTAAAACTATCCAATGAACCGTTGTAATTTTCAACAAATTCCCAGAATTCATCTTTCGGGACTGGTTTAGAATAACGGAAGCCTTGCACTTCGT
This sequence comes from uncultured Alphaproteobacteria bacterium, assembly GCA_937923625.1. Classification (GTDB taxonomy): domain Bacteria; phylum Pseudomonadota; class Alphaproteobacteria; order Micavibrionales; family Micavibrionaceae. The sequence continues at coordinate 106,960 of CALDTV010000011.1, read as the reverse complement.
CACAACCTTCAGCAAGTAAGAAGCGCTCGTGATCGCTGGTTTCAACGCCTTCCGCAATAACTTGTAGGTTCAAGGAATGCCCTAAATTAATGATCGTTTTGGCAATCGCGGCATCATCGTTGTTGGTGAGCGCATTGCGGATAAAAGATTGGTCAATCTTTAAACGGTCAATATTAAATTGGCGTAAGTAAGATAAAGATGAATAGCCAGTTCCAAAATCGTCAATGGCTAACTCAACCCCTAATTCATGAAGTTCTTTTAAGGTCTCAACCGCAACGCTGATGTCGTCCATAAAGACACTTTCGGTGACTTCTAATTCAAGCAGATGCGGTTTGACACCGGTTTCTTTCAAAACATTTTTGGTGAGATCAACAAGATCAGCTTGATAAAATTGCGCACCCGAAACGTTGACGGCAATGCGTATGTCTTTACCCGCATCGTACCATTTTTTGGCAGTGCGGCAAGCTTCTTTCATCACCCAAGCGCCAATGGGCACAATGAGCCCCGATTGTTCAGCGATAGGAATGAACTCACCAGGAGAGATAAAAGTACTGCCCTCTTTGCTATTATCTTTTTTCCACCAACGGATTAATGCTTCTGCACCGATGATTGTTCCTTTTCTGAGATCGAATTGCGGTTGGTAAAAAACTGTCAGCTCTTCATTATCAAGTGCGTCTCTGAGGTCGCGCAGAAGTTGAAAGCGTTGTTGAACTGCGCGGTCAAAATCTTCGGAATATTCGCTGATGCGGTCGCGGCCTTCTTCTTTGGCACGGTTTAAGGCGATATCGGCATTCTTTAAAACAATTGATGGGTCTGAACCATCATCTGGATAAGTGGCAACACCGATGGATGTCCTTACCTGAAAATTTTCATTGAAAACTTTAAAAGGTTTAGAGCGGATAATATCCGAAACTTTTTCTGCGACTTCGCGTGAGGTATTGATACCAACATTGAGCGGCACAGTAATCGCAAATTCGTCCTCACCCGCCCGTGCAACAACAGATTGATCGGGGAGAGCAGAACGCAGACGTTTTCCAACACCACGCAAAATGGCATCGCCAACATTATGCCCCATTGAATCGTTGATGTCTTTGAAATGATCCAAATCTAATGTCACAACAGCAAGCCTTTTTGGGGTTTTTTCGCCTTGCGTAAAAGCGAGTTCCATTAGCTTTTGGCTAAATAAAGTTCTGTTTGGTAAGCCCGTTAATTGATCATAAAAAGCGAGCTTGTGAATTTTATCTTCAGCTGCGGCGCGGACTTGCTGCATATTTTCTGCATTTTGTCTGATCAGCTCTTGCGCAATGGAAATAGATTCACCTATTTCATCTTTTGTATTATAAGGGCTGTCTGGAATTTTAGGATTTTCAGGGTTGTTGCGCGCGGCAATAAGGTTTGTGCGCATGAATAAGATGGGCTCTAATAACCAATGTCCTAAAGCAATCATTAAAACTGTTGTGACCAAAGTTGATAAAATCAGCATGATTAAAATACTTTGTTTAATGTATGAACCAACTGCAGGTTTAACATTTTGTGAATTTAATCGCGCCGCAACAATATAAGGCTTGCGTAAATCGTTAGCTCGGTAAATCACTTCATAAGCCCTTCCATCATTGGAACGATGGGTGTGAGATAGCTTATCTTTATTAATTTCTAAAACAGAAATAGGTTTCCCATATGTGCCCAGTAGCATGAAATCCTTAGGGGAATAGATGTTAAAACCATCTATAATCGTCGAGCCAATGATGCTCTCTGCTTTATGTTTTGTTATCGGTGTTTCAAAAAGGCCAGGCGCATCTTCAATGACAGATGTAATGGCAGAGCGTCCGACTTCACGGACATCATTTAATAATTTTAATTCGTGCTCACGCACTTGTAATAACAAGATTACAAATTGTGTGACAAGGATGGTCAAAAAAACGACTGTTGCGATGCGCCAGCTTAATCTACTTTTCCAAATGCGTGGGGAACTACTATTTAAACCAAAGACGCGGTTTAAGGATGACGAAATAACAGACTGCTTTGGCACATTCTGCACTTCTGAGCTCAGTAATGATGATTTTAAAGGACCCATCTTTTATATTTTTGCCGTTTGTTCTTGCCCGATAGCGTGATTGCTTTGATTATTTTTAAAAATTTGCACTCTTCTACTCTATGATTTTAGTTAAAAACAATTAACAAGAGATTTAAAAAAGAAACTAAAAGTGATTTTATTTTGCTTACAATAAAGAAGTAATTGTTTGAAACAAATAGATATTTCCTAAATAAAAAGAATTTTAATAAAATGCCATCTATCTCATTTATTTGTCATTATCAAAAATCAACTGGCCGTTTTTCACAGTGCGGTAAAAGCAGTTAAGGCGACCTGTATGGCAAGCTCCGCCGCCTTTTTGGCCAATTAATAAAATGACGGCGTCTTGGTCGCAGTCTATTTTTATTGCATGAACAATTTGCGTCGCGCCGCTGGTTGCGCCCTTATGCCATAATTCTTGACGGGATCTGCTCCAATAATGTGCTTCACCAGTATCGCATGTTTTATCAAACGCTTCTTGGTTCATCCATGCCAGCATTAAAATATCTTTGGTTTGATAATCTTGCGCTATGGCGGCAATCAGGCCGTTAGCGTCAAATTTTAAGTGTAATTCTGTTGTTTCGTCAAATTTTGTCATGAAATTAGTATGATTTTATTGAAGCGCGAGCACAATATCTTTTTCTAATTTTGCCATATCATAGCCGCGCGTGACGGGAACCCTTAAAAAAGGGACAGCAGCTTTATCAAGCGCTTTATTCACGAATTTATCGCGGTACTTGCGAGCGGGAAGGCTGTGCGATTTGTCATCTAGCTCAATACATAAAATAATCGCGGCAGTATTTGGATCGCTTAAAACAAAATCAATATGTTTGGATGATATTTTATAGCCGTACCCTTTGCGCCAGTGATAATCCGAACAATTAATAATATCCGCCAAGCGCACCTTGCAGTTTACGTGATATTTATTTTTAGTGACCGCCATCAAAACATTGAAAAATTGAAGCTCAGCAGCCGTTAATAACTCTTGTCGTGCATAATAAGGGTAGCTTTGGCGCTTTTTGAAGAACGCAAGGCAAATGATGATGGCGACCAATATGCCGCAGAGTAAATAGGCGATGATAGGGGCAGAAAATTCAAACAATTTTTAGCGTATCATCTCCATAAAACGTGTTCTGACATCGGCTTCGTCTTTGAATACGCCCGTAAAATGGTTTGTGACAGTAGAACTTTGTGATTTTTCAACGCCGCGTGTACTCATGCATTGATGGTTTGCGTTGATCGTGACGGCACACCCTTTCGCCTCTAATGTGTCATGAATAATTGTCGCAATATCACGGGTCATGTTTTCTTGAGATGTTAAACGGCGGGCAAAAATATCAACAATGCGTGCAAGCTTGCTAATACCGACAATTTTTTGATCAGGCCAATAAGCAACGTGCGCAACGCCAATGATCGGCGCAATATGATGTTCGCAGTGGGAGACGAATTCGATATTCTTGACCAACACCATGTCATCATACCCAAGGATATCATCGAAAGTTTTTGACAGCTCCTCCGCAGGGTCCTGATTATAGCCTGAAAAAAATTCTTCAAAAGCGCGGGTGTAACGGGCCGGTGTCTCTCGTAAACCGTTGCGTTCGGGATTGTCTCCAGCCCATCTTAACAGAACTTCAACGGCGGCCTCGGCTTCTTCACGGGAAGGACGATCAGAATTTTGTGGCTTCTCAAATTTTTCAATTGTCATGATTTTTGTGCTATACTTTATATATATGAGAGCCACGCGCCTTGCGCGAAGTGCTCTGGTTGAAACAAACTTAACGCTTTATGACGGAAAAATGCTTATGGCTCAAGACATAAAACACCAAAACACCTGTAATTGCGCTTGTTGCAGCTGCGATAAATGTAATTGCAAACATGGTTGCGCCAAAGACTGCTCTTGCGGTTGTTGCGCCTAAACAATAAATCCTGAAAAATCGTCATTGCAGGGTTTATTCCTGCAATCTATAAATGACGATTATAACAAGCCGCTTGACCTTTAAGAGCGGCCTTATCAGGTAAACAACATGTCTTTAAAACTTTATAATTCTTTGACGCGACAAAAAGAAATTTTTGTCCCCCTTAATGCTGAACACGTACAAATGTACGCCTGTGGGCCGACAGTGTATAATTATGCCCATATTGGTAATGCACGTATGGCAGTTGTGTTTGATCTATGGGCGCGGGTTATGCGGCATTATTATCCGAAAGTCACTTATGTCTCCAACATTACCGATGTTGAAGATAAAATTATGATTGCCGCTAAAGAGCAAGGGGTGCCTATCTCTGACATTACAGAGAAGTACACCAAGATATATAATGAAGATATGGCCTCATTGGGTGTTGCTTTGCCAGATATTCAGCCCAAAGCGACGGAGCATATCGAAGAAATGAAGGCGCAAATTGCACAACTTATTGAACGAGAGCATGCGTACGAAGCAGAAGGGCACGTACTGTTTCATGTGCCGTCTGATCCCTCTTATGGCGCTTTATCGGGTCGCAGCCGTAATGAACAAGTCGCTGGCGCGCGGGTGGAGGTAGCTCCATATAAAAAGGATGCCGCAGATTTTGTCCTGTGGAAGCCAAGTACCCCCGATCAACCAGGGTGGGATTCTCCTTGGGGGTATGGTCGCCCTGGATGGCACATTGAATGTTCTGCCATGGCGCAAAAACATTTGGATTTGCCCTTTGATATTCATGGTGGCGGCGCAGATTTAAAATTTCCGCATCACGAGAATGAAATTGCGCAAAGTTGCTGTGCAAATGATAAACCGAACGAACCAGAGAGTTTTGCCAAATATTGGGTGCATAACGGCTTTGTGACCGTAGAGGGTGAGAAAATGTCCAAATCTTTGGGTAATTTTTTGCTTGTGCATGATTTAGTGGGGCAATATGCGGGTGAAGTGCTTCGTTTGACGCTTTTGAGCGCTCATTACCGTCAACCTCTTGACTGGAGTGTGGCTATATTGGAACAAAATCGTAAGTTATTAGATAAGGTCTATAAAAATTTAGAAGCGCTGGAGGATGTTCAAGTTTTATCAAATGATATACCTGTCCCTGTTTTAAATGCGTTAAGTGATGACTTAAATACTCCGCAAGTTATTGCAGAAATTAACAAAATTTTGAAAGAGCAAGACGGTGCAAAACTAAAATCATCCCTGACAGCGATTGGTCAATTGATGGGGTTGTTTCAACAGACTCCAGAAGAATGGTTTGGCAATGAAGAGGATGGATTTACGGATGAAGACGTACAAAAGATCGAATCTTTATTAGCAGAACGTATTGACGCGAAGGAAAATAAGGATTTTACCCGCGCCGATGCCATTCGCGATGAATTATTGCAGATGAGTGTCGAAATTAAGGATACACGTGAAGGCACAACGTGGGAGAAGATTTAAATAAAAATTTGTTCCGTCGTCAAATGCGGTGAAGGGATAATGCAAGTACGGCTAAAGGAATGGATCAAACTCTTTTTTATCCGCTTTATTCACATGTACTTGCATTGTGTCAACGTCTTGTGAAGCCAATGTTAAGAAAACATCGCGACGCGACCCTATTTCGATATTATCCATGATCCCAATCCCTAAGATAGGCCGCTCTAGAGCTATGCCAGCTTCATAATCTTTAATGACAGCGAGAAATTTTTCTTGTTCTGCTTTGGGTAATTGATCTTGGGTGCGAATAGTTCCCTCTGGTGTGAGCCATTCAAAGCTAAAAAGAGAGGATTTCCAGCTTTCGATGACTTTACGTACGTTTACTTCGATAAGGGTGTACTTATCTAATGACTTAATAGCAGAAGCGTTATCTTTAAATTGAGGTGTTTTAATTTCTGGCATCTTTAATATGTGAAAAATTGTTTTAACTTGTCCCGACAGACACTTCGTGCCATTTTTATCTTATAATTTATCACTCATTAAGGTTAAAAAACAGTGAACAAAGAGATGCACGCAAATACAAATTCGAACGAACGCAAACCAGTCGAAGTGTTGAAAGTTCCCATGGATACTGATGAGGTAAAATGTGACGGAGGATTAGATTCTTTAGGTCATCCACAAGTTTGGTATCGATTCGATAAAATGGATTGCGTGCATTGTCATTACTGCGGACGGAAATTTATAAAGTCTGATCAGGCTTCCTAGGTTTTTTGCCTCATTGATCCATCTGCACTTTGCTCTCACCCTTTGTTCACACAGGCGTGCAAGAGAAGTCATATTGAAATTATTGCCAAAATGTCATATAATATAGGTAGAAGCGCTGCATGGTGCGGGCTTTTGTCACATAAATTTTGTGGCCATATATTAGAACTCGCTTTTTAAAAGGAGATCGATAATGACAACAAGACTTTCCTTGTTTGATAGCCCTATGTTTTTGGGCTTTGACCATTTTGAAGAAACATTTAACCGCCTTCGCAAAAGTGCCTCGGACGGTTATCCCCCTTATAACATTGAACAAACGCATGAAAATGGCTTACGCATCACGTTGGCTGTTGCGGGCTTTACGATGGATGATCTGGATGTTGAGGTAGAAAAAAACCAGCTTATTATCCGCGGCCGTCAAGAAGAGGATGAAGACCGTTTATATCTTCATCGCGGTATTGCGGCACGCCAGTTCCAGCGCAGCTTTGTGCTAGCCGACGGTATTGAAGTCTTAGGCGCTTCAATTGATAACGGCTTACTGCACATTGATATGGAGCGTTTAGAGCCAGAATCACACGCGCGCAAAATAGAAATTTCAGGTAAACCAAAAATAACCAATGGTAAAAGCCCCAGTGGACAGGCCATTGATGTAGAGATGTCTGAAGACAAAGAATAATATTTTTTGATAAATTTTTTTGAACAAGGGCGCACAATAAATATTGTATGGCGTGTAAAATATTAAGCCCTTGTTCATTAAATTCTGTTTATACTGATCAGAATAAAGGAGCACCAATGAATCAAAATTCAAACAATCATGAAGATGAACTAGACCTATTAAAGTCACTGACAATTCAGGATTTTAAAAAAGTAGGTTTAGATCAAATCGCTTATATTAGGACGGTTGATGTTCCCAATGCACAAAGCCATTTTTCAATTCATGCGGCAGATGGATCACAAATTTCTGTGATGGATAGCTATGATATGGCATTGGTGGCAGTACGCATGAGCGACCTGCATGCCGTAACAGTGCATTAAAAATTTATATTTTCTAAAAATAAGAAGAGAATTTATAAAAAAATAAATTTAAGCAGCAACTTTCTTACGGCTGTTTAATTCATGCACAAAAAACTTGATCTCGTCTTTTGTTTCCGCGCTACGTAATTTTTCGCAAAAAATATCATCTACCATGTTGCGTGTTACCATCGCAAGGCGGCTTAAATGGACAATACCTTCAAATTCTGGCGATAGCACTAAGCAGGCGAGATCGATAGGCTCCCCATCTTTACCATTAAAGCTAACTGGAGTGGCGAGCGTTGCAAAAATAATCATTGGTTTCGTGAGCCTAGGAAGTTGCATGTGCGCGATGGCGACGCCATGCCCAATACATGTTCCTTCGGTCTTTTCCGCGTTCAAAAGATGACCTGCAATGTAATCTTCTGGCGTACCGATTATAGAAGACGTGTAAGCGGCAAGTTGTTGTATAACTTGTTTCGCATTGTTTGATTTCAGATCAAGAATGATAGAATCAAAATGTAGCTCTTGTGTGGTGTTAGGCATTGTTTTCCCCTTCAAGGCCGATCATATTTTTGTTGCGCGTTTGTTGCGCTTATTATTGTCTTTTTTTAATGCTGATATGCAAAAACCGCAAGTGGAAATGGCGTTGCTAAACTAAAAAAGACCTCAAAAATGTATTAATGAGGTCTTTATAAAGATGAAAGGTTAATAAATTCTTAACGAAGGAAATTACGTCATTCTAAACACCATTAGAATGAAACGGATTACCCGTTTGCGGCTTTCATAACATGCGATGATTCGTTTCCTTCTGGATCAACCCATCCGATATTATCATCCTTACGACGATACACTAAATTCAAGCCTTCATGTTGCGGGTTGCGAAACAATAACGCGTTCTCACCTGATAAATCTAAACGCATAACGGCTTCACTCACACTCATGGTTTGAATATTTGTGATCATGTCGGCAATCACGATTGGTTCATGTTTTTCTGGTTCATTGTGATCGTCATCTTTTGCTTCTGGCTCTGGTGTTAAAACAAAACTTTGGGCAGGAATGACGTTATCTTCTTCCAAGCGTTCATGATGGTCGCGTAAACGTTTTTTATAACGGCGTAATTGTTTGGCCACTTTTTCTGCAGCCGCATCAAAAGATGCATAAGCATCCGTATCTTGTGCGTCTGACATCACCATGATGTCTTTGCCGACGCGAATAGAGATATGTGTCCTAGTGAAAGCATTTCCCTCAGGTGATAATGTAATAGTTGCTTCAATCGCGCGATTGAAATATTTGTGGTTAATGTCCTCGATTTTATCAGTGATATGCGCGCGCAGGGCGTCGCCTAAATCCATTTGTTTTCCTGTAATGGAGAGCTGCATGTTTTTTCCTTTATTGGTTTTGGTTGATTTTATATGCAAATGAAGCACATCAATTATGTTTGCCTAATGAAGACAAATGATAATGTTATAAGATAGCCTCCTGCTTTCCACGACCACACGGGCGCTTATGAAATAAGTCAGAAACATCTTGGATGATGTGCATAATCCATTATAACCTTTTTAAGAGAAAAATTGAAGAAAAAGCGTCGGGAATAAAAATTGTCTGCGGTAACACGATCAAAAAAAATAGGAATTTTCGACTCTGGCTTAGGCGGCCTTTATGTTGCGCGAGCCGTACGCCAGATGTTGCCTGAATACGACTATGTTTATTTAGGCGATACCTTAAATGTGCCATATGGCGGTCGCTCCATGAATGCAATTTATAAACTTTCTGAAGCGGCAATAAAATATTTATTCGACGTTCATGACTGTGATCTGGTGATTATCGCCTGTAACACCGCCAGTGTCACAGCCCTGAATAAATTACAGCGTGAATTTTTAACGCAGAATTATCCAGATCGCCGTATTTTAGGGGTGATTGTCCCAACTTTGGAATCAGCAACAGAGCTAGGCGCGACCCAAATTGGCCTAATCGCGACGGAATACACCATACGCTCGAAGATATATGAAGAAGAAATTGCCAAAATCACGCCAAAAGCCCAAATTTTTGGTCAACCAACCCCGCTCTTAGTACCTTTGATAGAAAATCAGGGCGCAAAATACATGGATATGGTGCTCGGCGATTATTTAGAGCCATTAATAGAGCAAGGCCTCGATAGTTTGATTTTAGGGTGTACGCATTACATTGAAATTAAAGATATTGTGCGTGAATTAACCCGCCACCGTGTACGTGTTTTGTCACAAGATGAGATTACTCCCCCTAAATTAAAAGATTATTTGCAACGCCACCCTGAAATGGAAGAGCGTTTGATAAAAAACGGCACATTCGAGATTTTCGCCACAGATGTTAATCAGAGTTTCTTGAAAAATGTTCAAAAGCTAATGGGTGATAATGCCAAGGCAGAACAGGCTAGCTATTAATAAGCATAAATAAAGTGGGTTGAGTGATTAAGCTTGATTTTTTTTGACCTTACGGCGCTGTACGGATGAAGGAATGCGAAGCGCATCACGATATTTAGCCACAGTGCGGCGGGCAATATCAATGCCTTCTGCTTTTAGAAGTTCTACAATTTTATCATCTGATAAAACTTTTTTTGGATCTTCGGCATCTACCAAAGCTTGCACCCGTGTGCGAATAGATTCTGCAGAATGCGATGTGCCATCTTCACTGACTAAAGCGGTAGAGAAGAAATATTTTAGCTCGAAGATTCCGCGTGGCGTGCCAATAAATTTATTTGTGGTGACACGGCTTACAGTGCTTTCATGCATATCAATTTTTTCTGCGATATCTTTTAACGTTAGCGGTTTTAAAAACTCAATCCCGTAATTAAAAAATGCATCTTGTTGTTCAACAATTTCAGAAGCCGTCTTTAAAATCGTTTGAGCACGTTGATCGAGGGAGCGCACAAGCCAATTGGCAGAAGATAATTGATTGTTCAAATATTCTTTATCTTTTTTTTGTGTGGCGGTTTTTGCAACCTCTTTATAGTAAATATTATTCACCAAAACTTTTGGTAAAGTCTCCGTGTTTAATTCGACGCGCCAGCCGCCCCCCAGATTTTTAGGTAGGCGTTTCATCAGCACATCGGGAATAGCTGTTTGAACAACTAAATGGTCAAAATCGCCTGCTGGCTTGGGGTTAAGGCTTTTAATGTCACTAATCATATCTTGCAGATAAGTTTCATTCACACCGCAAATGGTCGCTAATTTTTTGTGATCGTGATCGGCTAAAAGGCTTAAATTTTCCAGTAAAATTTTAGTGGGAGTGTCAAATTTGTTTTGTTCAATCAATTGCAATTTTAAACATTCTTCTAAATCACGGGCAAAAATTCCTGTAGGATCAAAGCCTTTTAAAATATCCAGAATATTTCCCATGCGTTCAGGGGAGCAACCGAGTTTTTCACTTAATTCTGTTACGCTAGAGCGTAAATATCCTGCCGCATCTAATTGATCAATTAATAATGCTGCAATCATTTGATCGCGTGGTTCGTGAATACTTAAATGAAGCTGTTTTATTAAATGATCCCGCAAAGTTTCGGGGCGCGACATCGAATTTTCAAACGCATCATCTAATTTATTGAAGCTGGTATTGCCACCGCTCCCCATATCCGCCATCGCTGATCCTGCGTCAAAATCATCATTGGGGGCGCTGTGCTCTTTTTCGTTTGGCCTGTTCTCTGCGTCATTATCTTGCGGTTCGTTATCCTTTTTTTCTAATAAAGGATTCTGTGCAAGCTCTTCTTCGATGAAATCTGCAATCTCCATGTTGTTTAACTGCAAAAGCTTGATGGCTTGTTGCAATTGGGGGGTCATCACCAAATTTTGGGATTGCCGCAGATCTAGTTTTTGGGAGAATTCGCTCATAGGCTGATTCTATCACGATCCATGAAAATGATAAGTATAGTTATTTTATTTGTGCTTGATTTAAGGGGAACTTAAGTGATTTAAGCCTGATTGTACTTTTAAGTTTGTTTAATCAAAGCATTTGGGATGTTCTTGTCGTGATGAACTCGGCATGAATTCCACTGCCCCTATATAAAGATACTTTGCGCTTGTTCGCTATCGCGTAAAGCCTTCACCGAGATAGACACGTTTGACATCTTCATCATCGGTAATTTCATCAGGCGTACCTTCCATCAGGACACGGCCTTCATGAAGTATATAAGCCCTATCGACGATTTCTAAACAGTCGCGTACGTTATGATCGGTAATGAGTACGCCTATTCCTTTAGTTTTCAAATATTTAATCAGCGTACGTATATCACCGACGGCAATTGGGTCGATTCCCGCCAAAGGCTCATCAAGGAGCATAAATTGTGGACGTCCCGCCAAGGCGCGGGCGATTTCAACGCGCCGCCGCTCCCCGCCCGAAAGCGCTGTTGAAGGCGTACGACGTAAATGTGTAACGGAAAATTCGGATAAAAGCTCTTCGAGCAAGCGTTCTTGCTGCTCTTTTTTCAGTTTTTGCGCCTGTAAGACGGCTCGAATGTTGTCTTCGACGTTTAAGCCTCTAAAAATTGAAGCCTCTTGAGGCAAATAGCCAATTCCCATACGGGCCCGTCGATACATCGGTAATTCTGTGACATTTTGACCATCTAATTTGACTGCGCCACTATTGGGGGCGATTAAACCCGTCATAATATAGAAAGAGGTCGTTTTTCCTGCACCATTTGGCCCCAGAAGCGCCACGGCTTCACCGCGTTGTACGTTTAATGAAACATCATGCAACACAGGGCGTTTTTTATAGCTTTTGGATAAATGCTCAGCGGTTAAACCTTTGGGCACTGTTCGAAATTTAGAAGGTTGTTCTATTTTACTCATTTATATCTCATGCGGCTTTGCTTAAGGCTAATTTAATCCCGAGCGCAATTAGGACTGCGCCACAAATGCGGTCAATATATTTAGTTGCTTTCAAAAAGACAGCTTTAATTTTGGGATTGGTTAAGACAATTGCCACAATACTAAACCAGATCCCCGTCATAATGACGCATGTACCGCCATAGGCCAGTTGTTGCGCCATAGGGGTTTCAACGGTGATGAATTGGGAAAAAATCGCCAGAAAAAATAATGTCGCTTTTGGGTTTAAAACATTGGTTAAAAACCCCGACCATAAAGCTTTGCGTGATGTCATATTTTTGCGCACGCGGCCTTGTGTTTGATTTTGGTTTTCATCAAATCCACCAGAGCGCAAAGATTTGTAGCCAATGTAAAGTAAATATGCCGCGCCTGCATATTTTAAAATATTAAAAAGCACGACGGATTGCGCAATAATTGCGGCAATACCAAACAGCGTATAGGCCACATGTACAATAACGCCAAGCGCAAAACCGAGAGCAGTGACGAGGCCAATTTTACGTGAATATAAAATAGAATTACGTACAGCAACAATAAAGTCAGGCCCCGGTGAAATAAGGGGCAGGCCAAAAACAAAGATCAATAAAATAAGGTTAAGCCAAAATTGTTCCATTAGTTTCCTGCTTTCTGTGATCCTGGGAAGAAGACTGCCTTGACGCGTTTTCCGCTTTGTGGGGCGCCGAACATTTTACTCACATTGGTTGTTAAATTTACTTGCGCGCGTGCACCTTCCAACGTGTTAGGGCCACGTTTCACTTTTACGTTACCTGTAATTTCTGCGGTGTTATTACGCGCATTATAAATGCCGTTATTACCCGTTATGATTTCGTCGGGCGTTGTTATTCTCACGTTTCCATTGGCGCGGGCGGTGTTAAGGGTTTGTTTTCCTGTGCTGTCTTGGACGAAATCAGCCGTAATTTTATTCGCGCTTAAACTGTCCCCTGCTTGTGTGATTATGGCGTTACCAACGGCCTGTGCTGTTTTTAATGTTTGTTTGCCTGTGTTATCTTTACCAAATTGTGCCGTGATATCATTGGCTGAGATGATGTCATCCGCACGTTGAATTTTTGCGCTGCCAATGGCTTTGGCTTCACCGTTTAGCGTATTATATTCTAAACGCTCATTCGCGGTAATAATTTGATTTTGACTCACTAGCCTTAGATTATTGCCCGTAATAGTCATGGCGCCAGAGTCGATATTATAAACGGCTTTATCGCCTGTCACGGTGCTATCCGCATTTTTTATTGTGACGTTTGTGGTGGCTGTCATTTGATAAATTTCGACATTGCCACCCTTATTGTCATCACGATAATCAGCGATAATTTTATCAGCTTTTATACTGACGTCCCCTTGTTTAATTTCAACATTTCCATTGGCCACATATTGTTTTTTCTTTTGAAGCCATTCCAGTGTTTTATCAGCAGAAATTTCGACAGGTCCCTTGTTGTTTCCTGATAAGTTATCAAGGCCTTGCGCCATTACAGGGGCGGTGAGAACCATTAAAAAAACGAGTAAAATAATCTTATTCATCGTCCTGTTCCTTTGCTGTTTCTTGTCTTTGTTGCAATATTTCTTCTTGTGGGTTTGTGTTGATTTCAGGCAGTTTAGCCTTTGCCTTAAGGGTTAGTTGCGCTGGCCCTTTAAAAATAAGAACGCCATCCCCAACATTTCCTTCTAATCCTGTGGCTTTTATCGTGGCGGCAGGACCATCAATCGTTACAGGTAGTGCAGAAAAGGCATCGCGTGTTTGCATGTTGACCCTTAATTCTTCCGCGCGTAATTCATATCCCGCACCATGCGTAATAATGACGTTATTTTTCAAAAATAATTTTTCGACTTCTTGCTCATAAGTTCCTTCGAGCGCTTGAATATTGATAGGCGTTCCATCCTTTGTTTTGACATCAGCATTTGGTTTATCCAACAAAACGACGTTTGGGTTTTCTTGATTTTGTAGTGCCCGCAACGCTGTTACATGTATGGGCTGTGATTGTGCATCGGTGGTTTTAAAATTAGGATTAAGCAATTCGTTTTGGCCAATCTCAGACGCGCTGTTGGGCAAGATATCTTCTTTATCGACAACAACAATTTTGTCTTCCATTTCCGGCCATGCCATAATAACAACAACCAAAATGGCCGCAATCACGGGAAGGATAAAACGTAATGATTTCACAAAGCGGCTATAGCCGCGATTAACGGTTTGTTCGCGTGAATCAGTATTTAATGCTTCAAGCTTACCGTCATCCATTGTTATGAGACGCCTATCTGAAGGCAATCTTGCAGGCGAATAAGGCCGCTAATACGGTTTTTATCATCAAGCGCCACAAGACTCGTCACATATTGTCCAGGTGTTTTTGTCATGACATTCACGGCCTTTGCCGCAAGCTCTGTATCTTGGATTGTCTTGGGCGAAGCGGTCATAATTTCTTTGACGGGTTTTTCTAAAATATCGGCGGCCATGTGGCGTTTTAAGTCACCATCGGTGATCACGCCTGCTAAATCCTTGCCATTATCAGAGATAATCACACAGCCCAAATTATGCGAAGTCAAAAGCAAGATTGCTTGATCCATTGTGCCTTCACTGTTCATGATAGGCACGTTATCAAGCGACTGCATGACTTCAGAAACACGCATCAGTTGTTTGCCAAGCTTTCCGCCAGGGTGGAACACGCTAAATTGTTCAGGCGTTAATTTCATACGTGCTAATAGAGCTGTTGCAATGGCATCCCCATATGCCAGTGTCATGGTTGTCGATGTTGTTGGCGCAAGACCGTTAGGGCAGGCTTCGGGCATAGAAGGCATGAGGAGTAAAATATCAGAATGTTGCGCCAGAATGCTATCCGCCTTGCCCGTCATCCCAATGAGCGGAATGTTAAAACGACGCGTATAATTCATCAGATCGTTTAATTCAGGATTTTGCCCAGAATTTGAAATCATTAACACGACATCATCTTCGGTAATCATCCCCAAATCACCGTGACTGGCTTCATTGGCGTGAACAAAATGTGATGGTGTCCCCGTTGAAGCCAAAGTGGCAACAATTTTTTTGGCGATATGACCACTTTTACCAATACCCGCCACGACCAAGCGCCCACGGCGATCTGCTTTCATATTATGGATGGCGTCAATGGCCGCCACAAAATTTTGATCAAGAGAATCTGCAAGGGCGCTGAGCCCATCAATTTCAATGCGTATAGTTTGTGCCGCTATGGTAAGGTCGTCGTACGCCTCATTTTCTATTTTTTCTGGATTGCTCATTTGTAACCTGTATGTAAAACGAATAAATGTTAGTGATGGAATATGTCTTCATGCCCCCAGCCGTCTAAATCAAGCTGTGCTCGGGTTGGCAGGAAGTCAAAACATTGCTTGGCGAGGCTTGCTCTGCCAACTTGCGCCAATTGTTGATCCATCTTTTCTTTTAACTTGTGCAAATATAGAACATCGCTGGCGGCGTACGCTAATTGATCTTGGGTTAAATCTTCTGCGCCCCAATTGGAAGATTGTTGCTGTTTATCCAAATGAACGCCTAACATTTCGCGACAAACTTCTTTTAAACCATGCCTGTCAGTGTATGTACGACATAAACGCGAAGCAATTTTCGTGCAATAAACAGGCGTACAGTTAATATTTAAATATTTTTTCATGATCGCGACATCAAAACGGGCAAAATGAAAAATCTTTGTGACATCTTCACGTGTCATTAATTTGCTTAAATTAGGGGCGTTGTATGTGTCTGGGGCAAATTGCACAATATGGGCTGTGCCATCGCCAGCAGAGAGTTGAACAAGGCAAAGCCTATCGCGTTGGGGATTCAAGCCCATTGTTTCGCTGTCTACCGCGACGGCATCACCGAAATCAATGTTATCTGGTAAATCGCCCTTATGGAGAGTAACGCTCATGAAAAAAACCTTTATACGAAAAAACTTAAATAGAAATATGCGACGCTCAAATCCCTTGAAACGTGGGTCTTTTGTACCGAAACAGCTTTAAAAAGTCAAAGGATATGTCCCTCTCACTGGTATGAAGCGTAAGCTGTTTAATTGTGCAACTTGCTATTTATTTTTTAACCTTTTGAGTTCACTATAGGGGAGTATGTTATTTTCAACGGTTAAAATTATATTTATATGAAAATTCTTGTGATAGATCGTGACGAAATCGTTACGCAAATGATGACTTCGCGCTTAAGTGAGAACGGACATAGTGTCGTGTTTGAACATGTTAAAAGCGAGGGCATTGAGCGTGTTTCTAAAGATGCTTTTGATGTGATTTTTGTTGATCCATCGCCCATGAAGGACACGCGAAGTATTGCCTTAAATATTCGTCGTTACGCAAAGGCAAAGCCTTATTTGATATATCTTGCAACAGACCAAGAGACAACAACAACGCATTCCGTGCAAATGGGCTGTAACGACTTTATCTTAAAACCGCTAAACCCTGAGGATATGCTTTTAAAAGTTGAGAATGCTGCACGTCTCAAGAAAATTTTTGCTAATTTAGGTGATATATCCGAAGATTTTCCAAATGCGGGCGGGATAATTTCTAAATCAGCTTATAATCAAATTTGCCTTTCTGCGATGGATCGTAGCGGCCGGTATAACGAGCTTGCTTATATTATGTCGATATCAATCGATAATTATGATGAGATTAGGCAGCTTGATGGAGAGTATAACGCTAATTATTGCGTTTCTAAAATGGCACGTCACATTGTACGTATGCGCCGATTGAGTGATATTATTGGGCAAACAGGCAAAAATGAGTACTCAATTTTGCTGCAGCGCGTTGATTCTGAACAAGAAGCGATTGATGCCGCTAATCGTTTTGCGGCTAATTTTGATGAAATTAGTGATTTTTTACCTGCACAAGGCAATGAGTTGAAGATTAATATTAACCTTACGCATCTTCCAACAGGTGCTTCGCCCTATGGCTATGTCTTAAATAAAAAATTTGATACGACCGCAGGGTAATGCTTTTACTAAGGCGTTTTTTTTAAGATCTATTATTGTGAATAATGGCTAAATTCCTTTATGATAAGAGGATCAGGCAGTGATTCGTGCTGCATTTTTCCTTTTGTTCTTTCTGGTGCCTTTTCTGGCTCTTTTTTGATTTTTAAAATTTTTGTTTTATGCGTTATCAAAAACACATCGTTGTTTTTTTTATTCTCCTCGCTCTATCGGTTGTCGCGATAGAAAATAGCGTTTTGGGGTGGGATGGTATGCGCATGATCTCTAAACAAAAAACCAATTTTAATAAACCGCGTACAGAACCTCCTTTGGTAGAGCAGAGTATTGAGGATTTAACAAAAAATTTTGATGCGGCAAAGATTTATCAAGAACCATTGATGACATCAGAATTTTCTGAGCCGCGTTTAGCCATTCGAATTCCATCTGATATTATTGTTGAGAATAAAAATATAATATCAAATTATTCTCAAAAATCATCGATATTGCCAAAAAAATCATTCGTGACTGTAACGCCGAAAAGACAGGACATTGTTGCGCCCCAAAATATTTTAAAAATGACTGTTCTTGGTGAAGATGATCTTTCTGGTGAATATAAAATATCAAAAAATAATACAGTTCATTTGCCCTTAATTGGATTGGTAAAAGTTAATAAGGCAAGTGTGCGTGAAACAAAAAATAATGTAATAAAAAAATATAAAAATGGTTATCTAAAAAAGCCTGAAATTTCTTTAGAAATTATCAGCGATCAGGAATTTTTTATTCTAGGTGAAGTCAATAATCCAGGACGTTACCAACATATGGCGGGAATTGATATGCGGCAGGCTGTCGCTATGGCGGATGGTTATACATCGTTGGCTAATCAAGATTCAGCAGATGTTTGGCGGAATTCTAAAGCTCATCATAATTCATTTCAAATGACGTCATTCGATATGGTTGAAGCGGGTGATATTATTTTTGTGAGGGGGCGTTCTTTTTAGAATGAATATAAATGTCTTATAAAAATTCCCCTTCAACATTTCTTCAAGAAACATCAAAAAAAATAACTATCGGAAATTATTTCGCTCAATTTTTACGTATTCTACGGCGTCGTTTTAAATTAATTTTTATTATTGCCGCGATCGGCGTCATATTGTCAGCTATTTATGCTACAAAAATAACAGCTACATATACGGCAAAGGCTCTCATCGAAATTCCGTTTGAAGGCGATGCGGATAAGGCGTTGTTAAGTGAAATGGCAATTGTTCAATCTAGAGATGTGGTTCAAAAAGCTACCGAAGATTTAGCTTTACAAAATAATTCTTCTCTTCGTGTTGAGGCTCAAAAAAAATCTATAGATGATTTTTTAAAATATCTTGATGTACGCCCTCTTAAGGGCACGTATATTTTGCAAATTCGTTATACATCAAAAGATCCAAAGGATGCGGAATTGTCTGCGAATGCTGTGGCGCAAGCTTATCTAAACCAAAAATCCAAACAGCAATCACATAGCAGTCATCGTCTTGCTGGGTGGCTTGAAAAGCGGATGGAAAATCTTCAGTCGCAGCTCGATTTATCTGAAAAAAACTTATTAGAATTTAAGATGAATCAAAATATATCACAACGTCATGTGGCGCAGAATGAAAATGCTGTAGGGAATAGCCTGCAACCTCAAATTATTGCCGCCAAAACAAAAGAAGCGGAAGCGCTGTCAAAAATGAGTCGTATTAAGGATTGGCAAAATAATCCTGAAAAAATAAATGCCACAACCGAAGCAAAAAATTCTGCAATTTTTCAAAAATTAAAATCTAAAAAAACGGATGCTTTAAGTCGTGTCTCTAAACTATCTGTGCGCTATGGCGAGAAGCACCCCAAAATGATTGCGGCGCGTGCTGAATTAAAAGATGTTCAATCACAATTGCGACAAGAACAAGAAGCAATTGCGCGATTAATAGAAGAAGAACTTTATATCGCGCAGTCCGCAGTTTTGGCGCTTAAAAATTCATTGAATGGATCGAATAACTTTAAGTTTGATGTTAATGACAGCGCGGGAAGCCATGACTTAGATATTTTAAAACGGGCGGTCGAAGATAATAAAGCGCGCCTAGATCAATTTTTGAAAATGTATCAACAAGCCACAAGTAATAGTCAGGCTTATAAGGCTTTGCCACAAATTGTTTCTTACGCTTCTGCACCGTCGGTTCAATCTTATCCAAATAAGCTCATTTTTATAAGTACAGCCTTTATTCTCTCTACTTTACTTGGTGTTTTGTTCGCGTTGTTGCGTGAGAAAATGAATAGTAATTATAAAACGGCCAAACAGCTAGAACGTGAGACAGGATATTGTTGTTATGGTCATGTGCCTTATGTCGTCGCCTCAAATGGCGCAAGGCATATTTCGGATTATGTATTAAATAATCCAGCTTCCAACGTTGCGGAATCAATCAGGGCGTTACGATTATCATTGAAATTACAATGTCAAAATCAAGAGGCCGCCCCGCGTGTTGTAACAACTACATCCTCGTTACCAGATGAAGGCAAGACAACCTTATCTGCATGGATGGCATGCCTTGCGGCACAATCAGGCGAAAAGGTGATTGTGATTGATTGTGATTTGCGCAGGCCACGTCTGCAGGATGTATTTAGTGTAAATAAATATCAAACTTTGGTCGAATATTTGAGTGGAAAAGCGACGCAAGAAGATATTATCCATAAAGATTCTGCTTCTGGTGCGCATGTCATCTTTGCGCGTTCGGTCCCGAGCAATGCACTTGATTTAATTGGTCAAAATAAGATGACGAAACTACTTGAGTCTCTTCGCAAGAAATATGATTTAATTATTTTGGATAGTCCTGCTTCTTTGGCTGTTCCAGATGCAAAATTATTAGCGAATTTATCAGATCACACCTTATATGCTGTTGGTTGGAATGAAACGCCGCGGGAAATTGTGAATTCTGGTGTGAAACAGTTTGCTGATTTTAATTATGATGCGTTATCGTATGTTTTAACAAAAATAGATGTAAAGCGACACGCGCAATATGGCTATAAGGATAATGTCTCTTATTATCAGCGTTATAAAAGATATTATTCAGATTAAATTAAAAACTATTTTTTAAAAGGAACGCGACCAAATGCGCCGTTATCAAAAACATCAGAGAGAAGAGGATTTTTGCCCAAAAATAGTCCAAATTATTTTTGCGTGTTTTTGTGTCTTTTCACTTTTAACGGGTATGGCGGTGTGTTTATCAAAATCACCCGCACAAAAATCTGCGGACTATATAAACCTTGCAGCTTATTACACGCAGCAAGCACAAGAATTTTCTTTATCGCATACTGAAAAAATTGCTTTAGAAATTAAGATTGATAATTTATTTGCGCAAGCGTTGGAAATAAACCCTTATGATCAAAGCTTGGCGCAAGAAATTGCTAGATTAAAGATAATGCAAACGAAATTAAAAGATGAGAAGCGCTTCTCTCTTTTACGCGCTCAATAATATGTCCCAAAATTATTATCAGGAACGACGAAGCTATCTTGCTTTTCTTTTTTTTCTGATGATGACGGCTTGTGTCATTAGCTTCAGTCCTATTGAAGGTGTGCATTATGGTTTATTGAGCGTGTTTTGGGGGCTTTTTGGATTTTTACGATTGGCCTATTTATTAGAAAATAAATTTCAAAATTTTTCTTCTTTTTTACATCTACCGACACAAATTTTATTTGGTATATCAAATGAAGAAAATGACATGCGCGGCTTTATTATGCGGCGTTTAGAAAGGCTTGATGTTCTTTTTTGGTTTAGCATTATGGCTCTTTTTATAGGGTGGGCGCTTTATTGTAGTTTTAATCCAATCATATTTTCTGCGCAGAATCTTCAAGGGCCAGAGATAGATATAACAGCCGTACAAACCCAATATAAAGCTGATATTTTTACAATCATGATGGCGATGTCGCAATATAGCCTCGTTGGAATAATAATGTTTTTATCTTTAACATACGCCCATAGCCGCAGGGCAGTTGGTTGGGCGATAAAATCTATTATTCCGCTTTTCTTCGTTTTACTCGGTTTGGTATATCTTTTGATCCCTATCGTTGATCCTGTTTATTATCCTGATCTTGATGTTTTAAAAGGGGGCGGATATGGCGCGGCCAATAATATTGGAGGCATAAGCAGTGAGCTGATGCAACAATCGGGCAGTGGATTATTTCGCCGCTTTATAAATTTTGGCTGGGTTGGGGCATATGGCATTTATGTCGCATTTATACCGATTGCTTATTTGTTGATGCGTAACTTATTAGATGTAAGGCGCTCGACCTTAAGGCCATTAATTGGCCTTATATTAATGGCATTGATGCTGTGTGTTGATGTCTTTTTCGTGGTGGCTGCGCCGTTTTTAAATGCCCTTATGTTGTTGGGGTTCGCCAGTCTTGCGCTATGTTGGGGGGCAGCGCTTTCAGGGCGCTATCACCATTCTCATTAAAAATCTGCTTATATACTAAAATTTAGATCGCGCTGCTTTTTGGCCAAAACCAAAATTTCAGCCGATTATTTTATTCTTAATAAAAACGATGATATGAAGCATTTTAAGCCATAATACTTGACAAAAGAACAAATATAGAACACTATTATCCCTGCAAACCAGCCTCAATGCGTATTTCGCATGGCAATTTGCCTATTTCAAGACCGCTATACCGTTCAATCGGTTGGCGGTTTTTTTTATTTTTAATGAACAAAAGGAACAGTCATGACAACTTTACTTCCAAAAGATGCCGATAATAACACCATACCAGCCTTACGTTTACGAAGTGGTGGAGCACATACTTTGAATGTGACAGGCGCAAATGTTCGTAACAACATTGCCTTTAATGAAGAAACAAAAGTAATAAGCGTTTTTGCCACCGCGCCAATTTATTTAGCCTTTGGCGATGCGAGTGTTACAGCCACAACGGCAGACCATTATTTCCCTGCAAATACTTATTATGATATTGCCATTGGCGGCGGCGCGGGTAAAGGCGCACATAATGCTTATATTGCCGCGCTTCGTACAATTGAAGATTGCACTCTTTATATCTCTGAAAAGGAATAAGAATAATAAGTCATTATATCTCTTATCACTGATCCCCCAGCGCCTTGTTTTGCCAAAGCTATACCGCGAAAAAGGAAAGTTGGGGGCTTGTCTCTTCGGTAATGAATTATTTTAAAAAAAATATTAGCTTACGTTGTGAGAGCAAAAAGGAAGGATGATTATTTATAAATTCGCCCTTGCTTTAAGTGCGGTTGAAATTGTTCCATCATCTAAATAATTTAGCTCCCCGCCCATCGGCATACCATGCGCCAAACGCGTCACTTTAATTGATGTTGAAGGTAAATGATCTGTGATGTAATGCGCGGTAGATTGTCCATCAACAGTTGCGCTGAGGGCAAGAATAACTTCTGTGATATCGCTATCTTTGATATTGGCAATCAAACTATCAATCGCCAAATCCCTTGGGCTAATGCCATCAAGCGCAGAGAGGACGCCGCCGAGAACGTGATAAATTCCGTTATAACTTCGGGTGCGCTCAATCGCCCATAAATCTGCAACGCCTGCTACAACACAGATAGTTGATCTGTCACGTTTTGTATCGCGGCAGATACGGCAAATATCACCTTCGTCTAAATTGCCGCAAGAAACACAGCTTTGAACAACATCCGCCACGTGGGTCATTGTTTTGGTTAAGGGCATCAGGAGCGATTCTTTATGGGTGAGCAAATGTAAGGCCACACGCTTGGCAGATTGCCGCCCTAAACCTGGCAGGGAAGAAAGTTGTTTAATCAGTAAATCTAAAGGGCCATCAATCATTCACTATGATTAGCATTTTAAATCATCACACTCCAGCAGAAGCTGTGACCTAGATCTCCGCTTTTGCTGGAGTGTGGATAATATTAGAATGTAAATTATTCATTATAACTTGGCTTGTCGCTTTTGGGTTTGATATAGGCAAATAAGCTTGAGTCTAACTTCATATCGCGCTTCATGTTGCGAAGCGTGATTTCGGTTTTCATGCCTGCGGCATCAATGACTTGCCATTTCTCCAACGCGTAGGGCGCTTCATTAAAGAATAATTTCACTGCACCCGCCCCCGCGTCACCATCTTGGATGAGGGTTAAAATTTTATAACCATTTTTACGCGTAATATTTTGCACGCTTAAATCACCTTGAAGCGATAAATCTTTGCGCAACAAAAAATCGGCTAATGTTTGACCAATGGGGGCATTGGTTTGCTCACTTAATTCTGCATCATAGAAATAAATGAAAATGCCATCCGCGACGATAAAATCATCTGTTTCATTATATTCAAACCGTAACTTCCCCGGACGGTCTAAGTAAAATGTGCCACTTAAGCGTGAGCCATTATCCGCTGTTTGAATAAAATCTGCCTTGGCGGTGTTCAACCCCCGCAGATATGTCTCCGCTTTTAAAATATCGGGCGCCGCGGTTTGCGCAGATGTTTTTGGCGCAAAAGCCATAAAGATAAGGGCGCTAAAAAGCGCAAAGCTCAAAAAATATTTCATGGTTTTATTATTAGTAAAAAAAGCAGGCAAAACAAAGGCAGAGATTCGATCATTTTATGCTTGAATCTTCTATCTGTCATAATTATAAGATCTGGGAAGTTAGGATCATTTATGAGCAACATTCATTATCTAAACAAAGATCTTAAACCTACAGATCCATCGGTTTTTGTTCAAAATGGTGATCTTATTCATGCTTTTACTATGGCCTATAATGGCGTTAGCCTTAGCCTTCGGAAAAATGGTTATGTTGAAGTCTTGGATGTCAGAATTGCAGATGCGGCGAATGGGTCAAGACATGCTTTACCGCAAACGTTAACAGAAGGTGTGGTTGGCGGACACGTGGCGGCATTAATCTATAACGCAATTTGTTTTTCTGATCCTGTCACGGGGGAGACCACACTAAAAAGGCCTATGTCACTATTTTCGCAATTCTCAACGAATGTAGAAACCCCATTTTTACAATATAGGGATGCCGCAGACCAGCCACAGACGATTACTGCTTTAAAAGTAACTGCCATGAAGCGCGAGGCCCTATCAATCGCTGCTTAACTGGCCTCAGACAAATCATTGACCAATACTTCGCGTTTGCCGACATGGTTGGCGGGGCCGATGACGCCTTGGCGTTCCATTTCTTCGACGATACGCGCGGCGCGGTTATAGCCAATTTGTAAATAACGTTGCACAAAGCTGGTGGAGGCTTTGCGCTCTCTTGCAACCAAGGCGACGGCTTGATCGTAAAGCTCGTCGACTTTTTCTTCGCTATCGCCATATATACCGCCAAGCCCTTCGCCGGTAAAGTCGCCTCCACTTTCTGTGATGTCTTCAAGATAAGAGGGTTCAGCTTGGATTTTAAGAAAGTTCACAACATTTTCAACATCTGCATCAGAAGAGAAGGGTCCATGAACACGGGTGATTTGACCGCCTGCAGCCATATAAAGCATATCACCCATGCCTAATAATTGCTCTGCGCCGCCTTCGCCCAAGATTGTACGGGAGTCGATTTTAGAGGTCACAGCAAATGAAATACGTGTCGGAAAGTTGGCTTTGATTACGCCTGTAATAACATCAACGGAAGGGCGCTGTGTTGCCATGATAATATGGATTCCTGCCGCCCGTGCCATTTGTGCAAGGCGTTGAATCGCGGCTTCAACATCTTTACCCGCCACCAACATTAAATCAGCAAATTCATCGACAATGACGACGATGTAAGGAAGATCGGTTAGATCAAGCGGCTGTTCTTCAAAGACAGGTTTTCCTGTTTCGGCATCAAAACCCGTTTGGACTTTGCGCATTAGGACTTCACCTTTTTTACGGGCTTCGCCGAGTCTTGCGTTATAGCCATCAATATTACGTACGCCGAGTTTTGACATGGCGCGGTAACGCTCTTCCATTTCTGCGACCAACCATTTTAATGCGACCACGGCCTTGCCCGGTTCAGTCACAACGGGGGAGAGCAGGTGCGGAATATCATCATAACAAGAGAGTTCCAGCATTTTAGGATCAATCATAATGAAACGACATTTTTCGGGCGGTAATTGATAAAGAAGGGAGAGAATCATGGTGTTTACCGCCACCGATTTACCTGATCCTGTCGTTCCTGCAACCAACAAATGCGGCATACGCGCCAAGTCAGCGATAATTGGTTTCCCGCCAATATCTTTACCTAAAATAAGTGGTAACTTGGCTTTGGTTTTATTATATTCCCCAGAGACAACCATTTCGCGCATGAATACGGTTTGACGTTTTTTATTTGGTATCTCAATCCCAATGACATTGCGCCCTGGTACGACTGCGGCCCGCACAGAAATGGCGGACATGGAACGGGCGATATCATCGGCCAAACCAATCACGCGGGAGGACTTTACCCCTGCGGCAGGTTCAAGCTCATAGAGCGTGACGACGGGGCCAGGGTGGATGCTGACAATTTCGCCTTTAATGTTAAAATCTTCAAGCACGTTTTGCAAAAGCTCCGCATTCATTCGCAGGGCGTTTTCATCCATTTGGTGTTTATCGTTATCTTCTGGCACTTCTTGAAGCAGGTCAACGGATGGAAATTCCCATTCTTCACCATCGAATAATTGAAAGCGCGTTTGCGACATGCCTGTTGATTTATTGCTGTCCTTATTGCTTTCGGTTGGGGCAACAACTTTTACGTTACTATTGCCGCTGTTATTGACTGCGCTGGCTGTTTCTGGTGATGAAATAACAGGAGCGACGCGTTCCAAAATTGTTTTTGATTCTTTTGGTTTATCTTTTTCAATAACGGGTTTTTTGGCGCGTTGCTTCTTTGGTTTTGGTTGGTAATCTGTGTTGCCGTAATGGCGCAACCAATCAAAAAATCCCGTGATTTTATCAGTCACAAATAGCGCTGCCGTTGAAACCCAAAACCAAGCCGTAGAGAGCATAAATTTTGCTTCGCTTTTTGTCACAGCACAAGCAAAACCAATGGCAAAAACCATGATAGCCGCGCCAATAAGCGAGGGAATAAGGAATTCGAAACCGATGCCGACACTATGGATGATATCCGCAAATTTTTGTGTCATGAGATGACCACTACTACCGCCCAGATAGCTTTGCGGAAGCCAGTCATGTGAAGGCACACGCGATAGAGCCACAGTGCCTGCAAAAACACCAATGATTAATGCGACAATCCGCGCCCAAAAAAAGCGCAAGGGGCGACGTTTAAGAAGACTGAACCCCCAAACGGCAAAGGTAATGCCAAAAAAAGCGCCTGCTAAGCCAAATGTCTGCAGTAATAGATCAGAAGTATTCGCCCCTGCATTCCCTAACCAGTTATGTGTGTTTGTTAGGCTGGTGGCCGTATTTAATGAAGGGTCTTCGGCATTATAGCTGATGATGCTAAGGCTTATAAAAGCGCCCGCTAATATCAATATGACAGCTGTGCCATCAATGATCCTACGTGCCAAGAAAGCTTGCACCCTTTCAGGGATAAGGCGGGCTAAAAATCCTCTTTTCTTGGTTTTAATTTTATATTTACGGGCCATGCTCTACTCGAATAATTTTGACTTGAAGAAGGTGTTTTTCACGAATGGAAAAATAAGAATTCAATAAAATGATTCTATCCTTTTTGTCACGCTAGCACAAGGAAACCCTATTTTTTGGTACTTTTTAAAAAGGGGACATGAAACACTTATTAATATTTTCTTAATTCTTTTAAGGCATCGTTGAGAGGTGGAGATTCTCTTCATTAATAATTTAAGTAATTAAAAAACAAAATTTATTATTCACCAATGCAAAAAATAGGCGGGGGAGTGCAACAATGACAGATATTTGTAATCTGAACCACTCACAAGCTGCCGCGTTTGTCCCGGAATACGTTATTTATGCCTATAAGGGTTTTGATGAAAATAAAGTTGGGTGCAATCATTGGAAGTTAATGGGCACAATGCGCGATTCTAAAATTGCTTTAGAAAGTGCAGAAGCCTTATTTCTTGCCCGAAAATATGACAAAGTAGAAATTCGTAAGAAAGCATTCAATAAAAAGAAGAACATGTATGTTTCTTCGACGTTTCATGTTTTTGGTAATGAACGCAGATTAAGCCCTTTATTGGTGGGCGGCGCCATTGGCATGGTGACCCTGATTGTCGGGTTTTTATCTTATTTTATGTATAACTATTAAGATTAAAATCAAAAATCTAGCCCGCTTGAAAAAAGCGATGATGCTAAATAAAGAGTCTTATTGCTGTTCTTCGATCTGGCCTGAGGGGTTTGTTTCAACTAGGTCAGCTACTTGTTCAAACACATCAGCGTTTTCGTCCATCTGCTCTTTTAAAGGCGGGTTCTGCTCTGCGATTGTTTTAAAAAATGCAGCAGCATCGCGTAGTAATTTCGCGGCGAGTTCAGCGTGTGATGGCATGTGTTATTTCCTTATATCTATAAATTCTGCCCTGACATTAACATATAGAATCAGTGGATGACAAATAGTTATCACAGCTGTTAAATTTTACGGAATTTATCGGCTTCATATGTGCCAAATATCTGTACGTCTTTAGCGAAAAAGCCTAATTCTTCCATCGCTAATTGCAACGGGCGCTCTTCAGGGTGGCCAATAACATCAGCATAAAACTGCGCCGCTTCAAAATTTTCATTTACGTAAGATTCTAATTTGACCATATTGACGTTATTGGTCGCAAAGCCACCAAGGCCTTTATATAAAGCCGCAGGAATGTTGCGGACTTCAAAGATAAAACTAGTGATATAGCTTTTTCCATTTTCATGGGCAGGCACATAGCCTTCTTGGGATAGAAACAAAAAGCGCGTGGTATTATGCGCCACATCTTCAATCCCTTCGCGTAAAACTTCAAGGCCATAAATCTCTGCTGCCAATGTACTGGCAATGGCGGCTTGTGTGGGATCAGCCATTTTTAATATATCTTGCGCAGAGCCCGCTGTATCGGCATGGACATGCTGTTTTAAACCAAGTTCATGAATGACTTTACTACATTGCGGCAAGGCGTGGACGTGGCTGTAAACGTCGGTAAGCTCTTTAATTTTTGTACCTTTTAAACCAAGGAGCGCATGATGAATTGGCAGAAATGTTTCACCAATAATATGCAGTTTACTACTGGGCAAAAGACGATGAACATCTGCCACACGTCCTGCCAAGGTATTATCCACGGCAATAATCGCCATATCTGCTGTACCATTTTTGGCAGCAGCAAATGTTTCTTCAAATGTTTCACAGGGCAGGGTTTTGGCATCTGGATAGATCTCAAGCGCCGCTTGCTCGTGATATGCTCCGTGATGTCCTTGAAAAGCGATAGTCTGGCCCATAATTCCCTCTTGATTTTTAAAGCTGTCGAAACTAAACCCTAATATAGTAGCTTTGTCGCTCATTAGTCTATATTTTAAGACGAGAAACAATTTAAATTATATTTTCGGGGAGAACGCCATGGGCGGAATGGAATTTAACAAGATATTTGCAGCGATTTTGGTCGCGGGCATCATTGCGATGCTGTCTGGTTTTGTCGCAAAAAAACTTGTGCACCCGCATGAATTAAAAGAAAACGCTTTTAAAATTGAAGGCGTTGCGGCCGTAGGTGGCGCCGCACCGAAAGAAAAATTAGCAGAACCAATCTTGGCGATGTTGGCAACGGCGGATATTGAACGCGGTAAGAAATTATCCAAGGCATGCGCGGCCTGTCACAGTTTCGATAATGGCGGCAAAAATGGTGTAGGGCCAAATCTATGGAATGTTGTGGGCATACAAAAACAAAGCCATAGCGGTTACAAATATTCAGGTGTTTTAAATGCTAATGGCGAAGAAAATTGGACCTATGAAGCGCTAAATAAATTTTTGTGGAAGCCTAAAAAATATGCTCCGGGAACAAAGATGAATTATATTGGTATCAAAAAGCCTGAAGATCGTGCGGCTATGGTGGCATGGTTGCGGACATTATCTGATGCCCCAAAAGCCTTACCGGGCGCAACAGAAATTGCCGCTGAACAAGCTGATTTGGCGCCAGAAAAAGAAGAATCGGCCGACATAAAAGAAGCAATTGATACAATCAAAGAAGGTGTTGCTGAGGAAAAGAGAGATTTGGAGCAAAGCAAAGATAAGTTAAATGATTTAGAAGCCGAAATCAGCAAGTCCGAAGCGGAGCTTAAAACGCAGCAAGAAAAAGTCGAAGACGCCAAAGAAACAATCAAAAACGTGGTCAAAGACGCGGTGAAATAGTCCACCTTAAGCTTTTTTTGTCCATTTTCCTTTGTCATCTTGAAACCAATAAGTGACGTCGTGCCCTGCGCTTTGATACTCTTTCCAGCGGTTTCGCGCGGCGGTGATTGAGTCTTCGTCGTGACCGTTTAGAATTTCACAGCACATTTTATAATCCTCCACAGCATCAGAGACTTGCCCTTGGGTGAGAATAAGCACAGAAGAGCCATTAGGGTTTTCTGTCTTATCCGTTAGCCAAATAGGTTGATCGCTGTCGTGACCATTTTTCTTAGAGCCGTGTGGCAAGAAAGAGGCGGGTTTGTACGTCCACAAAATTTTGTTCATACGTTCAACCTCATCAGCATTTTGCATTTGCACCACGATTTTATGGCCTGCGCTTAATGCTTTTTCTAAGATCAAGGGCAGAGCTTGATCCAGATTTTGCTTTTGAAGATGGTAAAAACGAATATCGGTCATGTCATATATCTTTGTAATGATGTGTTTGGCCGTGACTATCTTCTATCAAATAATGCCCTTCTGCCATAAGTGTCACGTAGGAGTCATTCAGCGGCACTTTGCCATAGCCACCGGGGATGTCTAAAACGTAATCAGGGACGCAAATGCCAGAAATTTTATGACGAAGTGCCGTATATATTTTTTGCCCTGTTTTTATAGAAAGGCGAAAATGTTTTGTTCCTGGCGCAAGGTCGGGATGGTGTAAATAGTAAGGCTTCACGCCGCAGGCAATGAGCTTTTTAAAAAGTGTTTCGAGCGAGGTAACATTATCATTTACGCCTTTTAATAAAACGCTTTGTGACAGCAAAAGCGACCCACTATGCGATAGCTTTCTAAAGACTGTTTTTACTTTGTCGTTTATTTCATTGGCATGGTTGACGTGAACAACAAGGCAAATCGTTTTTGAGAAATTTTGAAAAATTTCTATTAATTCTGCATTGATACGATCTGGGGTCACGACAATGGCGCGCGTGTGAAAGCGTACTGTTTGAATATGATTTATCTTTGAAAGTTTGTTTAATATATCGGCTAAACGACGGTTTGACAGAGTCAGCGGGTCGCCACCGCTTAAAATAACCTCTTCAATATTTGGATTTTTTTGAATGTAATCAAAGATATCATTGATTTGTACTTCACTTAAAATGCCTTTGCCTTTTCCCACCATTTCCTTGCGAAAACAAAAGCGGCAATAGACTGCGCATATATCGGTAATTTTTAATAACACCCTATCAGGGTAACGATGTACTAAGCCTTCAACAGGACTGCGGTTAAAATCACCAATGGGATCAAAGCGTTCTTCGGGTAACACATTATTTTCTTCAGCAGAATAAAGATATTGCCTACCGACAGGGTCAAGCGTGTCTTGGCTTTTCATCGTATCAACTATTTGTGGCGTGATACGATGATGCGACTCTTTGACTGGCGTTTGTACCAGTGCCAATTCTGCTTCTTGTGCTTTAGATTGCGGTTTTGCCGTCATTATTTTTCAAAATGATGTGCGATCAAATCATCTAATGCACGCACCGCGAAACCTGTACCGCCTTTTGGGGTGGTTGGTTTATCAGTCTTCCACCACGCTGTGCCCGCAATATCAATATGCGCCCATTTTGTACCGTCATTGATGAAGTGTTCCAAAAATCCAGCCGCGCTACATGCGCCGCCATATCCTGTACCGCCAAGGTTTTTCAGGTCGGCAACATCGCTTTCCATTTCTTTGCGGTAAGACTCATCAAGCGGCATACGCCATAATTTTTCCCCTGTGTTTTGGCTGGCATGGTTTAATTGATTCCAAAGATCATCATCATTGGCGAATGCTCCCGCATATTCAAATCCCAACGCGACCATAATCGCGCCCGTGAGGGTGGCAAGATCAATGATGTTTTGTGGATTTTCTTTTTCTTGAATGTAGCTGAGAATATCTGCCAGCACCAAGCGACCTTCGGCATCAGTATTTAAAACTTCGATTGTTTTACCAGAATAAGAATCAATAATGTCCCCTGGACGATACGCACGATCAGATGGCATGTTTTCAACCAGTCCAACAATGCCAACAACATTGGCTTTGGCTTTACGCCCGGCTATGGCCTTCATTGTGCCAACCACAGCGGCAGAACCGCCCATATCCATTTTCATTAAATCCATACCAGGGCCTGGCTTTAGGGAGATACCGCCTGTATCAAATGTGACGCCTTTGCCAACAAGCGCCAATGGCGCGCGAGTTTTTTTCTTGGCTGTGCCTTTTTTGGGTTTGTCTGCACCGTTCCAACGCATAATCACTGTGCGTGATTCACGAATAGATCCTTGACCAACAGACAGTAAAGAATGAAAGCCAAGCTTTTGCATTTTCTTTTCATCAAGAATTTCTACATCGACACCAAGTGGTTTTAGTTCGGCTTTGATGCGTTCCGCGTAGCTTTCTGGGTGTAACGTATTTGGCGGCTCATTGACCAAATCACGGGCAAAACATACGCCTTTTTCAATGGCTTCGGTGGCAATAAATAATTTTTTTGCGGCAATGTTGGCCTGTGTGACGATGTTAATTGTTTTTAGTTCGGCTTTTTTCGCAGCTTTGTCTTTTTCAGCGCGATATTTATCAAAACGATAAGATTTTAAACGCAGTCCGAGTGCAAGATGATTGGTAATTTCTGCGGCTGAGCTTTTTGAGGTATCCTCAATGTCGCTTAAATCAATATTAATTTCACGGGCGCTTGCAGATTTTAAGGCTTGATATAGCTTGCCGCCAATTGTTTCAAATTCAAGATGGTTGATGTCTTTTTTCTTACCTAGGCCAACAAGAACAAGGCGTTGTAGGCTTTTTTGACCTTTGGAATTTCCAAGGGGAATAACCAATGTTTGACCCGCTTTACCCTTGAAAAGATCATTATTTTTTAGGCAAGCTTTGATTAAGCCGCCTTCGCGCTTATCAATTTCTTTGGCAGAATCGGTTAATTTATTCTCTTCAAATATGCCAATAACTGTGGTGTCGGCTTTTTTATTTTCTTTTTTTGCGAAGGTGATAGGAAATGTCATGCTTTGCCTCTTTTTACAATCCGTGATACATCAACGATACTATAGACATTTATTGCCAGACAGCTAGTGTTTATATAATAGAAAATTCGGTTTTATTACGACCCTTAGAACGAAAATACATGCTCGCCTCGCCGCTTTTTAATAGATATGTTTTTAAACATTTAGCCGTTACGACAGTCATTATTGCCGTGATTTTGGCGGTGATTATTTTACTGACCCAATCGTTAAAATTTTTAGAGCTGATCATTGATTCTGGGGCGTCTGCGGGGACGTTTTGGATGTTGGCCTTTTTGGCTTTGCCGCGCTTTTTTGAGGTTATTTTGCCAATGGCGCTGATGATCGCGACTATTTTTATTTATAACCGCATGATTAGCGATAGTGAGCTTGTTGTCATGCGTGCGGCAGGAACATCACCGATGTCCTTGGCACGGCCAGCCTTGATTTTAGGGCTGTTGGTGACTTTTGCGCTGATATTTATCACAACATGGCTGGCACCATCAGCGTTAACAAACATGCAAAAGATGCGGCAGATTATAAAGACGCAATATTCGACGCTTTTGTTCCGCGAGGGTATTTTCAACACGATTGGTGATGATCTCACGGTTTATATTGAAGGGCGCAACGTTAAAGGCGAGCTTGAAGGATTAATGATTCATGATAGCCGTGCTGAAAATCCTGCGCCTGTAACTATTCTTGCTAAGCGCGGTGTAATTGTTGCGACAGATGAGGGCCAACAGGTGTTGGTGTACAACGGGTCACGTCAGGATTTTAACCAAAAAACGGGGGCTTTGAACCGTTTAAATTTTGAACGCTATACCATTGACCTACCCGAAGCCGCCGCCATTCGAAATAGACAGAAAAAACCCGATGAACAAACAATTTTTGAGCTTATAGATAAGATGGATGAAAAAGGCTTAAACGCCGATCAAAATCGCGCTTATCAGGCGGAGATTCATCGGCGTGTTGTGTCTCCATTCTTGGCGCTTAATTTTACGGCGTTGGTTCTGTGTTACTTGCTTTTAGGGCCACTCAGCAGGCGCGGCCAATCTAAAAGAATTGCCTTAGCGGTGGCGGGTGTAATTTTAATGCAGGGTTTATATTTATCTGTCTTTAGCAAAGCTGAAAACAGTATTTTGGCCTTAATGACAATGCACGTCATTGTCTTTGCGCCCTTACTTATATCACTTTTTCTTTTAAGCTCACTGGGTGAAAATGCGCGTTATGTATTGTTCTCGATGTTTCGAAAAAAGCAGGAAAAAGATATCATCGAGGAGGGCGGGGCAACATGACAAATTTTTTCCCGCTCACTTTAAGCTGGTATTTGATACGGCATTATTTATTTAATTTTGTGGTAATGTTGGTTGCGCTTTTAGCAATTATTTATCTGTTCGATACAGTCGAATTATTACGCCGCACAAGTGATAAAGGCGTGCCGTTATCACTTGTGCTTTTAATGGGTCTTTATAAACTTCCCGAAGTCGGGCAGTTGTTATTTCCTTTCGCGATTTTATTTGGATCGATGTTTACGTTTTGGCAATTAACGCGGCGCCATGAACTGGTGATTATGCGCTCCAGCGGTCTGTCGGCTTGGCAGTTTATTTTGCCCATTATTTTAACGGCTTTTGTAATTGGCGTTATAAAGGTAACAGCTATAAACCCCCTTGGGGCGCTGCTTTTAAGCCAGTATGAAAAAATGCAAACGCAATATATCCAAAATAAAAGCAATACAATTAGCTTATCCGAACAGGGATTGTGGCTTCGCCAAGATAATGGCGAAGGCACAGCAATATTACACGCGGATCACATTAAAATGCCTGATTGGAAATTAAAGCGTGTTAAAGTTTTTTTCTTTGATCCAGAGAAAAATTTTGATCGTCGCATTGATGCCCAAGAAGCTGATTTGACTGAAGGGAAGTGGACGTTCAGGCAAGCCGTCATAAATGGGCATCAAGATATACCAGAGCCCGCTGATGTTATTAGCATGGAAACAAATTTAACATGGCCAGATATTGAAACGGGTTTTTTATCGCCTGAGACAATTTCATTTTGGAAGTTGCCTTCATATACCAAAGTTTTAGAAGAAACCGGATTTAATGCTACAGCGTTAAAAATTTATTTCCAAAATTTACTGGCTGAACCACTTTTATATATGGCGATGATTGTTTTGGCCGCATCAGTATCTTTGAGACCGCCGCGATTACGGGGCTCTGCTTTTTTGATTTTAACGGGAATTGTCATTGGGTTTTTTGTGTTTTTTACCTCCAGTTTTCTTCAAGCCATGGGTGCTTCGGGGCAAATCCCGATTTTTGTCGCGGCTTGGTTTCCCGCTATAATTTGTTTTCTCTTGGGCGTTTTTGCTCTTACTCTCACCGAGGATGGTTAATTATAGAAAATAAAAGTCATTTTGTTTGATTTTTACGAAATACACTTTATAAAATATAGGGTATTTCTTAAGTAAGGATGATGATCTTTTTGGCTTTTAAAAAGTAACCATAACCGATTAATTTGCGTATTCTCTTATAGTTTAATCAAAACGGACAATCTTATGACTAAAATAACTTCATTCAAAAAAATGATGATGCTCTTGATGTTAATGAGCGTCAGCGTGACTCTTTCCGCTTGCAGTAGCGATGAGGTTTTTAGAGATGAAGAATTAGGCATCTATGATCCTTTTGAAAAATATAACCGCCAAAGCTTAAGAGGTAATAATTTTGCTGATAAAATTGTGTTAGAACCGCTTGCCAAGGGATACCGTAAGGTCACGCCAAAGGCTGCTCGAATTATTACGCGTAACTTCCTAACGAATTTGAATAGCCCTGTTGATATTGGAAACCAAATTTTGCAAGGCGATGCAAAAGGTGCGGCAAATGCCAGCGCTCGTATGGTGATCAACACTTTGGCAGGGTTTGGCGGCATCCTTGATTTGGCAGAACAAGGCGGCATTCCGCGTGAGCCCGAAGATTTTGGTCAAACATTGGCAACATGGGGTGTGGGCAGTGGCCCTTATATAATGCTTCCTTTGATGGGGCCATCGAATTTGCGTGATGTGTCAGGAATTGTCGTTGACAGATATATGGATCCGCTTCGGAGCTATTTATTTAATATAGAAGAAGGCCACCTAAATTATAACCTCTTAGGCATACGAATTTTGTCTAAAAGAGAAGAGTTAATAGAGGTCATTGATGATCTTCGTCAGAACTCTTTTGATTCCTATGCTGCAATCAGAAGTGCTTATTATCAGCAAAGAAATGCGCTGATTAATGACAAAGAGGGCGGATCTGCCCCTGAAATCCCAGAATATG
Source organism: uncultured Alphaproteobacteria bacterium (assembly GCA_937923625.1). Lineage (GTDB taxonomy): Bacteria > Pseudomonadota > Alphaproteobacteria > Micavibrionales > Micavibrionaceae. The sequence continues at coordinate 71,380 of CALDTV010000011.1, read as the reverse complement.
ACGACTTTTAATCAATAAGAGCTTGTTTGAACCTCTTTTTGCCTTATTTTAAAGTGATAATATACCTAACAATAACCATAGAGGCACTTATACATGCTTTATCAATCTAAATTTCTCAAAGTAACTTTCCTTGCTTTATGCCTTGTCATGGGATCATTCTCACATGTAAGCCAGTCAAATGCGGCTGATAATGCGGGTGCGCAAAGATTTGTTGCTGATATGGGTGATCAAGCCATCGGTTTTTTGAGCCAAAATGGCTTGTCCCAAGCGCAAAAAGAAGAGAAATTCAGACAATTGCTCCAAAGTAAATTTGACATGGCAACAATTGGTCGTTTTGCTCTTGGGCGAAATTGGAGAAGTGCATCAGAATCACAACAGCAAGAATACTTACGCCTGTTTGAAAACATGATTGTTAAAATTTATGCGTCACGTTTTAATGAATATAAAGGCGAAGGTTTTGAAGTTGTCTCTGCCAAAGACACAGGAAAAAGAGATTCTCTTGTGAGCACATATATTGTTCCGAATGGGGGCTCAAAAGTGAAAGTTGATTGGCGTGTTCGCAATAAAGATGGCTCATTCAAAATTATTGATGTCATTATCGAAGGTGTGAGTATGAGCCTGACTCAGCGCTCTGATTTCGCGAGCGTTATTCAGCGTGGTGGCGGCAATATTGATGTGTTGCTTCAGCACCTAAGATAATATTTTTCTTAACATTTAAGGACTATTTGATTTCCTACGATGATAGCAGGAGAGGATTGGGCTTATTTTTTTCAAACCCTTAAAGCTAATAGTGATTAAAGTATTCAGGTGTCAGCGGAATGATTGGTGAAGCTGCAAGGATAATAGGCGCTCTATTTAGCGCCTTTATTTTCCACTTACGAATGATGATATTGTTCTACTCGCCCCGCTACGCATTTGCGAAAAGCTTCCAGCAATTTGTGATCCAAACTGGCTTCCCCCAAGGGAGATGTAGGTCAATAAGCCCTCTGTTACATCGCCAGATTCGTCGTTAAAGGATGGCGCATCTGTACCCATCCAACGGGTCATGATTTGATTGGGTATTGTGTCAATAAGCTTAAAACAGGTTGTTGCAACCAAATAAACAATGATTGTGTAAAGCACAGTGAAAAAGAATTCATCAACAGGGCCGCGATATGCTTGGTTCAGCTCTGCGCCTGATGGGGCGCCTTTAATACCTGGCGCTGCACTATTAGAGGAGGTAGGAAGGCAAGCCACGCCAGATTTCGGATCGTGCCCCGACAGATTAGAAATTGCTAGATAGAATGTCTCGTTTAATACTTTGACCATTGCCGCAAAAACGGTAATTGCCGCCAAGAACCCAAATACAATTAAAATTGGTCGAATAAATATTTCAAAAATTAAATAGTAACCTGCAATCGCTGCTTCCCCCGCAATGCCATCACCATCAATTCGTAAATGCGCAATGGCCCAAAGTGGCATTGCGACAACGGCCTCAAAAATTCCTTTAATCCATTTTCCTACGGCAAAAAAGAAATATAAAAATGGATAAAATGGAATGACATAAAATAAGATAAATCCAACAAGCAAACCAACGCTGGCGATAGTGCCAAAAAAGCTCGACGCGGCGGCAGCGGCGGGGCCAAAATAAGTGGGTAGAATAGAGGCAATGCCGGTTGCGCCCGCTAGGCTGAAACCGATGATAGCGTTATCAAGCATTGATTTTCCAACGGATGATAATTGCGCCAAGGGATGAACATCGACATTTTCACAAATTTCAAATAAAGCACTGGTTCCTAAAATCATATTAATGGTGTCAATAATTGGATTTAGGGTTAATGGCTTCTTCGATTCTTCTGGGACGCCTTCCCAAAAAGCATAAACATGAGAAAGCACGTTGCCGATTTCTGTTTCACCTGGAATTGTCTCTACCAATTTTGGTGATCCCGCAGAAAATATAGGGCGCATAATTGTTTTAATATCTGTATTTGCATCTTCTTGAATTTTAAGCTCTTTAATGCGCTCCATAACACGGGGATATAATACGGTCATAGGCGTTTGGCGAAGGGCAGAAACTAAAGCGCCATTTTGCTGGGCAATTTTATTGTACCAGATACCTGCACCTCCCCAACCAAAATCAGTCATGTTGGTGTTGACATTCCATGCCCCTGTTTTGATTTGCGCTTCTACAACATCACTAATCAAGCCAGAATTTTTATCTCCCATGCGTGTTTGCAAATGTGCGTTCCACTGATCTTTAAAAGCTTGGTTTGGCAACACAGCGGAAGGGTTATTGCCGATGCTCATCATTTTATCTGTATAATTTTGCGCGAACACATCTAGCTGTTTATAAATTCCTGTGTCTGCTTTCCAGATATCTTTTATTAAATCAAAGTAAGAATCTTGGATAAGAGCGACACCTGGTTCTGCAACACTGGTGATGCGTAAGATCATACTTCCACAGAGTGGCTCAATATTACCCAGCGCATTTTTATATTTATCAGGATCTTTTATCCCAAAAACGACTCTAATATCACTTCCCCCTGCGGCGACAATCAAATCTTGAAATTTTTGGTTATCTAATTCTTCTGAAATTGTTGCACCAAAAGAAGGGCTGGAAGCATTATTGTCCTTAAACACAACCCAAGCTTTAACGCCTGAATTGGCGTTATTTGGGTTTAAGCTGCCGTTAAGCAAAGGGCTTGATATCTTATTATATCCTTTTTGACATGTTTTTGCGATCAACATGAAAGAGGGAATATGGTCTAAATCTGCGGCACGTGGAACGGCAATTGTTCCTTCTGTTACGCCTAACATCGAAGCATCCTCTTTTGTGATAGTATTGACTAACATTATCCAGCCTTGGGAGGCTAAACCTGATCCTAATTTTGCTGAGGTAAGGGTAATATATTGTCCTGCGTTCAGCCCATGGGATAGAGGAATTAATAAAGCAAAAAATAAAATAATACGAATAGGCGCCCACGCTTTGTTAAAGCGTTGACCAAATGGCGCGCCAGATTGCGCAGTTTCTGCAACGACGGCAACGACGTAATATAGAATAATAATTGCCCCAACGATCAGCATACTGTAGCTGTAAAATTCGAGCATAGCGTGCAGGCCGCTATGAATAGGTTGCGTGACCGCCGCTTTTGAGCCAAAAAAATCTGGCAGCCCAAAGACTAAATCTAGCATACGAAAAGCGATATCTTCTTTTGGGTTTGGTGTTACGAAGAACCCTTGGATTGTGTCGGGAATCTCTTGTGCGCTTGCCTTTGTGACCACAACAGCCATGGCCATTAAAATAAATTGAATCACCATGATAATCATTGCGGCAATCACACCAAAAAATATCAATACTTGGTCAATATTTCTACGGCTGAGCTGAATATTATCTGCGGCTACGGCAAGAGCTTGACGTACGCTGTATCGACCGCGCATACCGGGCTTCAAATAAGGGTGTGTCGAAGGAATAATTTTAACTGTGTTGTAAACAGTCACCAAAAGGTAGGCAAGAAATCCATGCCCAGAGCCCAAAAGATCACGTAGCCGAGGAAAAATCTCTGGCAGAAAAATTGTCTTTAATATCTTTTTTTTTGAGACCATTAGTTTCCAGCACCTCTATTAAAGAGATTGCTTGCAATGCCGCCGCCAAAATTCTTACCCGCTTCAGCAGCTGAGCCAATGACGCCACCACTAAATTGACCAATCATAGTTCCGCCTACAGCAACTTTTTGTAATAACCCTTCAGCAGGTTCACCAGCTTGATCACCAAAAGTTGAAACACCTGCGCCCATCCAACGTAATATTTGGTTTGGAATCATGTCGATTAACTTAAATGACGCCATACCGATCATGTAAACCAAAATGGCATAAACGATTGTAAAGAAAAATTCGTCAACGGGGCCGCGAAGATATTCAAGGCTTCCTGTTGGGGCAGTTGCCCCAGCTGTATTACCACTTCCACCGCTGCCGCATGTGTTCACGTTAGTGTTATCGAACCCTGATAAATTTGAAACGGCTAATGAAAATGTTTCGTTCAAAACTTTGACCATCGCGCCAAAAATTAAGATGGAAGCTAAAAGACCAAACACAATTAATATTGGGCGGATAAATATTTCAAAAATAAGAAAATATCCATTTAACGCCCCATCACCAGGAAGCCCCTGTCCGTCAATACGAATATGCGCTAATGCCCATAATGGTAGGCCAACCATAGCTTCAAACAGTCCTTTAACCCATCCACCAACTGCAAAAAGAAAATACAGGAACGGCATGAATGGGACGATATAGAATAGAATAAAGCCAATCAAAATGCCGATACTGGCAATGGATGAAGCAAAGCTAGAAACAGCCCCCAATGCAGGGCCAAACGCTCCACCAATGGCGCCTGCAATGCCAAAAACAGCCGCACCGCCAAAATTGCGGATAGAGGCATCAACCAATCCCTTGCCTGTTGTTGCAAGCTGTGCCAAAGGGTGCGTGTTAGCATTGGCACACATGTCGAACAATCCTTGCGTGCCAAATATTAGATTGATTGTATCAATGAACGCATTGCCAGTATTGTTATCATCTGCTTCATACCAATAGCTGAAAATCTGATTAAGAGCGGTAGCAATATGCTTCTCACGCTCAGCAGAGTTTTGTAAGGGCGTGCCTTCGGATAGTCTTGTCTCATAGCAATCTTTTGGAGCAACATTTTCGTTTTGCTGTCTATTTTCTTCACAAACATATTCCATGATAGCTGGAAGAGATTTGATCTGTGGTTTTCCAACCAGAGCTGTCACAAGTTGTCCATTAACATCTGCAATAGTGTTGTACCAGATCCCAGCTCCACCCCAGCCATATTTTTTATAATCTTGGTTTTCTTGAAACTTTTTAGCTAACTTATTGATTGATACGCTGATGCCCTCTTTGATATGTTTTTCTGCTTCGGCAATAATTTTATCTTTTTCGGTTTGCTTAGGTGTTTCCGTCTTCAGTGGTATGTCTGTGGCTAGGTCTTTGCCTAAACTTTTTTTCATGAAGTTATGTGCCGTAGGCCCTATATCGGGATACTCACCGCCTATTAACAACCACATATCGCGTATAAGCGCGTAATAGCGGCCTTCTGTTATTTCTTTTACGGAAGCGTCTCTTTGAGTTGTCACTTGATCATATCCCCCGGTATTCTGAGACTCTCGAGCTTTTTGTGTGTTTGTTATAACGAGTTGGCCGCAATAAGGAGCAATATTAGAAGGCTTTTTAGGGTGTTCGGCTGGGTTATATTCGCCAAAAACAATAATTATATCTTGTCCATTAACTTGATTGACGGCAGCTATATTACTTAGAGCTAATTCGATAGGTTCCTTAACGTTTTGAGGATCAGGAATCCAAGCTTTGATGATTTTTCCATCTTTGCCAAATTCTGTCTCATATCCCATTTTACAAGCATGTGCGATCATCATGAAAGCGGAAATATCTCTTAGGCTGGGTATGTTAACTGTTCCTATTAGCTCCTTTGAAGGGATATAAGTGCCACGTATTGTTTCATTAAATTTTATCCAACCATTGGTAGCAAACCCAGAGCCGAATTTTGCAGCATAAAGGCCGATCCATTGTGCGCTGTTAAAACCACTACCGATGGGAATCAACAAGCCAATCGCGACAACAAGGCGTATGGGTGCCCAAACATGGTTATATCTTTTGCCGAAAGGGGTTCCTGTTTGTGCTGTCTCAGCAACAACAGCAAAAATATAATAGGCAATCACCAAGGCCGCAATGACCAAAAGGCCAATGCTGTAAAAAGAAAACAACCCTTGTAAGGCTTCATGAAAAGGGCTTGGTCCAGAAGCTATTTCTTTTGAGTTATAGAGTCCTTCTATACCAAAAACACTGTCTAAAAGCCTTAAGGCTAAATCTTCTTCTGGGGCGGGTGTTGTGAAAAAACTGCCAATATCCGTAGGAGTTTGCGCTCTGGCTGGGTTTACAAGTATGGCGATTAAAAGAAGGGCGAATTGTAACGCCAGTAAAACAATGCCCGTGATAAGGGCAAAGAAGATAATAATTTTATCAATATTTTGGCGGTTATATACAAGGTTTCTATTTGCTTCACTTAAAACATCACGCACTGTGAATGAACCTGCAGATGCGTTTATTGCGTATGGGTGATTTTGTGGTAATAAATTAACAGTACGAAACACAAGCGCCATAAATAGCGCCAAATTACCAAAGCCCGCTAGCATAAACTCCCTGATCCTTGGACCAATTTGCGGCATAAGAAAATATTTTGCGATATCTGATTTAGAAGCAAAGAATAATAACATTATGTTGCTGTTCCTCCGCCTGCACTTCTTCCACTCGCAATAATACCGCCACCGACGCCACCAGCAGCCTCACCAAGTTTTGTAAAGCCATCTGCCAATTGTCCACCAATTCTGGCACCGCCTAGGGCGGCATAATTAATTAAGCCAGATGTTGGATCACCGGCGCCATCGCTAAAGGCAGAGACATTTTGACCAATCCAACGCAGAATACTATTTGGCACAAGTGTTACCATTTTAAACGAAGCCATTGCCATCATGTAAAGGATAATCGCGTAAACAATTGTAAAGAAGAATTGATCTATTGTGTGACGGCTGAATGTGGCCGCATCGGGATCATTGATTGCCACGCCAGTTGTGTTGAGAACAACGACATCAAAAATTTCGTTTAAAAGAGCTGCCATCGCCGAGAACGTTGCCATGCCGCCCAATAGTCCAAAGACCGTTAGAATAGGCCGTAGGAATATTTCTAATATAAGAAAATACCCATTCATACCCATTTTCCCGGGGATGCCATCCCCATCAATGCGTAAATGTGCCAAGGCCCATAATGGGGCACCAACCATTGCCTCAAAAATACTTTTAACCCAGCTGCCGACGGCAAAGAAAAAGTATATAAAGGGAAGAAAAGGCAAAATATAATAAGTGATAAATCCAATAGATAAACCGATGGTCGCAATAGAGGTAAACATCGACGTCGCTGCTTTAAATCCCGCACCGAAATGTTGGTCAAAGATACCTGAACCAACAGATGTAATCATCGCAAAGCCGAGGCTTCTTACAGCACTTTCAATCAAACCTTTGCCTAAGGCAGATAATTTAGCCAATGGATGAATTTGAACTTTTTCATATACGGGATCATCATTGGCATCTCTGCTAATTTCTTTTCCATCGGCTGTATCACGAATGGTTATTAAGCCGTTTAAGCCAAAAATCATTGCCATCGTATCAATGATAAAGTTTGAGGCACCACGCTCATTGTCACAGGTCAAAAATTGATGGGTCGCATTTAATATTTGTGCATAATTACTATCTATCGGTCTATCATATTCAATATCTTTGTTATTTGCTAAATTAGGTTCGAACGCTTTACAGCTTGTAAAGTCACTATCGCTCGCGCGCTTTTGTTCCAAAATATTGGCCATAACCAATGGGTATTGTTGACCCGTGGGTATATTCATCGAAGCAACAACATAAGCACCATTTATTTGTGCAATTCGATTATACCAAATACCTGCGCCGCCCCATCCACGCTCTTTTGTGTCCTGATTGAGGCTAAAATCTGATTTTTCGCGAGCTGCTGTAAAATGCTCTTTTGTTAGCAAATCAATATCACCCTTAAATATATCAATAATTTTAGTTTTGTCTTCGTGAGTGTAATCACATTCTGTGTCTTTTTCGCATGATTTATAGGTGTTTACAATTTTTTGGCCTAAAGTTTTTAAACCGCCACTGTTCCATAAAGATTCAACAAATAATGTGTAGATTCGTTGAATATATCCCGGATCACCGTTCTGGCTAACTGCATCTTCACTCATGCCAAAACTACCACTAGCACCTTGAGCCATGGGAACAGTTATCGGGATGATAACGCTTCCACAATAAGGTATTAAATCCCCTGTTGCCGATTTAGAAGCAGTAATATTACCGGAAGAGTCTAAATATGATGTTTCTTTTATCCCAAAAACAACGCGAATATCATTGGTGTTTTTAGAGGCAGTTAAGGTGTTTAAAACTTGGTAAGGGCTGCCCTCAAAATTGATTTGACTGTTTCTATTTGCAGGATCAACGACCTGATAAAATCGTTTTATTTCTTTTTTTTCCTTCAACTTATAAGCTTCACGACACGTTACCACGGTGGCCATGAATTCTATTAAGGCTTGCGGATCGGGGGAATTTGTTTCTGCGATGAGTGTTACGTTATCTGCGCCGAGGGGATTTGATGCTTGTAGTTGATCGTTAAATGCAATCCAGCCAGTTGAAGCAAAACCAGAGCCTAATTTCGCCGCATAAAAAGTGATATATTGTGCGCCGTTATACCCATAGCTAAGCGGTACAAGCAAGCCGATGGCAATCACCAATCTTAGGGGGGCATATATATGGCTAAAACGTTGGCCAAATGGTGTGCCTGTCTGTGCAGTTTCCGCAACGACGACAATAATATAATAAACAAAAACAACCAGTGCGACGATAAGAATGGCAAAGTTATAAAATTGAAACATAGCCTGAAGTGCAATGTGGAATGGCGTTGGCCCGCCTGCTAATGTTCCGAACATGGTGGGTAGTCCAAATACCTCGCGCAGCATGTTAAATGCAATATCTGTTTCGGGGTATGCTGTACCGAATAGCCCTGTTGCTGGCACGACTTGCGCGAAGGCTTCGCCACTGATGAGTAAAAGCATAAAGCCAATAAATTGAAGGCATAAAATCACAATTCCTGCCAAAACAGCGAAGAAAACAATGGCTTGATCAAAATTTTTACGATCAAGTTTAACGTGATTAGCGGCCTCCGCAATAACCTGACGAATGCCGAACGATCCCATATTATCGTATAAAGTATAAGGATGGTTTTTCGGAAGAATACGAACCGCTTGATATACGGCAGCAATTAATAGTGCGAGATAACCAAATCCACCGCGCGATAATTCTTTTGCTTGGGGGATAATACCGGGCAATAAAAAGTAAGAAATAATACGCGATTTCTTGCCGCGACGTTTATCGCGGCTTTCTTCCTCAAGCGTATTCACATTCTCTATTTTCGTTGTCATATATTTTTTGCTTTATGACGGCTCTCATCCGTTAAAGCGTTTTGCCCCAGTTAGTGTCCCGCCAAAAATCACGAGACAAATTTTCTCTCTATATTAGATTATATCACAGCGCTTAAAGCTGTTGCCAATTTGACGAAATAAAATACAACCTCACGACTGTAAGGTTAGGATAACATATTGATTATAAATGAATTATTAATATTGGGAAGAGTTTTGATATGACGGCTTAAAATAGATAAATAGCAGCATTTTCGTTCTTATTTCATACGCCAACCTTGATTCTCTCTTGTGAAACGTCTTTCTTGCCAATCAGAGCGGGTTTCTGTTGGTATGGATAGGCTTAGAGCGGCAAATGGGTTCTTGCCGTACAAAATATAACCAGAAATCAAACAGTTTTAGCCTGTTTTTTGCAGTGGCTTGTATTTGATACGCTGCGGCGTATCAGAGTCTTGTCCCATACGGCGCTTACGATCATTTTCATAATCTTCGTAGTTACCTTCAAACCACACCACTTCTGAATTGCCTTCAAAAGCGATGATGTGTGTCGCCAAACGATCCAAAAATGCACGATCGTGCGAGATAATAACTGCACAACCGGGAAAACGCTCTAAAGCTTCTTCCAAAGCAGATAATGTTTCCGTATCCAAATCATTCGTCGGCTCATCGAGCAAGAGGACATTCGCGCCGCTTTTTAACATTTTGGCCAAATGAACACGGTTACGTTCCCCCCCCGAAAGCTGACTGAGTTTTTTTTGTTGATTAGGGCCGCGGAAATTAAACGCAGACACGTACGCCCGTGATTGCATTTCAATTTTGCCTAATTTCAAAATATCATTGCCTTCAGAAATTTCTTCCCAAACATTTTTGTTAGGATCAAGGTCGTCGCGGCTTTGATCAACATAGCCTAACTTAACAGTGTCCCCCACGTTGAAGTTACCTTTATCTGGGGTTTCTAGCCCTGTGATCATTTTGAAAAGGGTGGTTTTACCGGCGCCATTCGCGCCGATAATACCGACAATACCGCCGGGAGGGAGTTTAAAAGAAAGGTCTTCAATAAGTAACCTGTCCCCGAAAGATTTCTTAATATTTTCAGCCTGAATAACCAAATCTCCAAGGCGTGGCGGCGTCGGAATAACAATTTGTGCTGTACGTACTTCTTGTCTTTCTGACTCTGCAAGCATTTGATCATAGGCAGCAATACGGGCTTTGGATTTGGATTGGCGGGCTTTTGCGCCTTGGCGAATCCAATCTAATTCTCTGGTAAGTGTTTTTTGACGGGCGGCTTCTTTTTTGTCTTCCATATCCATACGGCTGGCTTTGGCTTCCAAATAAGCAGAGTAATTGCCCTCATATGGAATGCCTTGGCTGCGATCAACTTCTAAAATCCAGCCTGTGACATTATCAAGGAAATATCTATCGTGAGTCACCATGATGACTGTACCTGCATAATCCGCCAAATAACGTTGCAACCATGCCACGCTTTCAGCATCTAAATGGTTTGTTGGCTCGTCGAGCAGGAGCATATCTGGCTTTTCAAGTAGTAAACGGCACAATGCTACGCGGCGCTTTTCTCCGCCTGATAATTTCGTCACACCAGAATCTTTGGGTGGGCACCGCAGGGCATCCATCGCCATTTCAATGGTGCGTTCCATGCCCCAACCGTCTGCGGCATCAATTTTGGCTTGTAAATCACCCATTTCGGCCATTAAAGCATCCATATCGGCATCTGGATCACCCATTTCACCACCAATAGCATTAAAACGGTCGATATTCGCCTTCACTTCGCCCATTGCATCGACGATATTCTCAAAAACGGTCTTTGTTTCGTCTAATTCAGGTTCTTGTTGTAAATATCCGATACGTACACCATCTGCCGCCCATGCTTCGCCTTGGAATTCTGTATCAACGCCGGCGATAATTTTAAGCAAAGTAGACTTACCCGCACCGTTTGGCCCCAAAACCCCAATCTTCGCACCAGGGAGGAAACTCAACGTAATATCATTCAAAATGGTTTTACCGCCGGGCCAAGTCTTACTAAGGCCTTTCATCACGTAACTATATTGATATGACATTTCGATTTCCTTTTTTAGTTTCTTTCAATCATAGCGCTTTTCTTATTATTAATTAAGCATGTGCGTATGAAGGCTGTATTAAAAGCTATTTTGCAGACCAGAGTGATTTAGCATATAGTATTGCAAAAGCAAATCACTGAAAGCGCGACCTATCACAGATAAAAATTCCAGACACGCTATTTTTGAAGCGACCCGCGGCAGGGCAAAATTTTCGGACCACGCCACTTCTTTGGGGGCGGCAGGATTTGTGAGCCCTCATGATGACTCACAAGAGGCCGAGTTTTTATCCTCTCCTGGACAAACAGCGGTTGTGAACCCCAGCAAAGAAGGTATCAAAGATTTTGAGATTGGGGTTGCATGGGATAATGTTGTACCTACGAAACCAGTTAAAAAAGTAGGATTTCTTGATAAGATATTAGGCAAATCAGCCCCTAAAGAAGCGCAAGCAATAAAAGGCGTGGATTTAGATGTTGGTTGTTTGTACGAATTGAAAAATGGTAAGCGCGGCGCTATTCAAGCTTTTGGGGATCGTTACGGATCATTGGAAGAAGAGCCCTATATTTCCCTATCAGGGGATGAACGCACAGGGGATGCCGAAGGTGAGGATGAGCTTATAAAAGTAAACGGCAGAATGTGGAATGAGTTTAAGCGCATTGTGATTTACATTTACATCTACGAAGGCGCGGAGAATTGGGAAACAGTGAAGCCACAAATTCAAGTGCGCGTGCCAGAGGAAAAACCGATGATTGTGACCTTAAAAGCGCGCCGTCAAGAATTAGCACTTTGTGCGGTCGCAGGCCTAGAAAATGTACGCGGCGGTATTAAGATGACAAATTACCTTGAATATTTCCCCGGCCATGCAGAGCTAGACCGTGCCTTTGGATTTGGTCTTAAATGGGATGAGGGGCATAAATAGGCCTATAAAATATTCAGCAGGTCACTTTTTAGTAAATCACTCCGCATCAGAATATTGGCAATCAAAAAGATACCAATTCCAATCATTGCTACCCCACAGCCAAAGCGAATTTTTTCCAAAAGTGTAAAAGATAGTTTTTTACGGATGAGTAAAATGGGAATGCAGTATGATGATATAACAATTATATCAACAATAGTAATTGTGCCGCGGATAAGCAATGCATCCAATATTGAAAATTTTGTGACGCCAACAAGTGCGGGGACCGCTGTAAAAATAAAGATAATATCATAAGGATTGCTTAGGCTGAGAGCACTACCTGCGGCAAAATTGGAGAATAAGTTTCGTGTTGAAATCTTATTAGCTTTTTTTTCAGCCTCTTCGAACGAAAATTCGGCAGCTTGTTGTATGGTTTTTGCACCCATAAAAATAAAAATGACAGCCGCTATTGCTTTTAAAAAAATGAAAATGAATCCAAGTCCTTCAGGAATCGCGCTTAAGCCCGTTAGGATTAAAATGTACATAACAAAAAGACTGATTGTAGATCCCAGCCAAAAAGATAGGAGAGCTCGAATATTACCACTGGCGGCAAGGCTTGATATTGCAAGCATATAAGGACCAGGTTTTAAGGTTAAAACGAGAGCAGCAAAAAAAAGGGGAAGGAGATCAACTATATTAATCATTCCTTTCTTTAGCAAAATTAGCGGAAGCTGTATAGTAATGTCATTGTTTTAAAAGCTATTATTTTTGTCGTATTTCGATAGTATAGAAGAAAATATGAAGGTGTTATTACATGATCACAACAAATACGGAATTATTTATACTCTCCATGGGGGCGCTTGGCCTTGGGATGTATCTTCTTTTTAAAGGGGGGGATTGGACAATTGAAGCCGCAGTTTATATCGCAAGGAAATTGGGCATTTCTCCACTGGTGATTGGTTTTACAATTATCGCTTTTGGAACATCTTTGCCAGAACTTTTGGTTTCTTTAAATGCGAATCTGGCCGGTCTACCAGGGATCGCGATTGGAAATGTAATTGGCTCCAATATCGCGAATATTTTGTTTGTCGTGGGTGTAACGGCATTTTTTACGACTCTTGTGGCGATTCCACGCGAAATTATGCGTGATATTGTCATGATGCTTTTGGCTAGTTTCTTGATGACTTTTTTAATGTTGCAAGGCCACATTAGCCAGCTAGGCGGTGGGGTTATGATTTTGGTTTTGCTCAGCTACGTGCTTTGGCAATATCGAATGGCGGCATCTGGTAAAATTGATGTCGATGATGTGGACGTCCCTAAATACAAAAACATGGCGCAAGGCGTTTTCTTTTTAATTCTTGGCCTTGCGGCGATTGCAGGTGGCGCAGAATTTTTGGTGCGTGGCGCAAAAGTTAGTGCAAGCATTATTGGCGTGCCAGAAGATGTCATTGGGCTGAGTGTGATTGCGATTGGTACGTCTCTCCCAGAGCTTTCGACTTGTTTAATTGCGGCACGTAAAAAACAATCAGATATTATCATTGGTAATATTTTAGGCTCAAACGTTTTTAATATATTGATGATTATTGGCGCAACGGCGCTGGTAAAACCAATTGCGAATGAAGCTATCGCGCCGCAAGTTGTTAGTCTGGATATTTGGATTATGCTGGGTGTTACGGTTTTATTTTCAGTTTTACTATTGACCTATAAGAAAATAAATAAAGCGATTGGCGTTGTTTTTGTAACAGGCTATGTTTTTTATATAGGCCTTATTTATGCGCTCTATTTAAGTAAAGATGTCGCGCAAGCGGTTGAACAAGCGGTCGGTTAATATCATTTAAAATTCTTATGAGATAGAGAAGGAAAATAAAATGTCAGAGCATGATACTGAATTTGATGATGATATAAATGATATGCCAGAAATGATGCACGCAGACGCGCCGAAAAATAAGATCAAACGCGGCGAAGAAATCAATTTGTTACGCAAAGACCCAACCTTGAAAAATATTACCATTGGTGTTGGTTGGGATTTAAAAGCATTTGAACAAGATCCATTAGATTTGGATGCCAGTATTTTCTTATTGAACCTACAGGAAAAAACACGTGTTGATGAAGATTTTATATTCTATAACAATCTTCAAGGGTGCGACGGGGCAGTTAAACATATGGGTGACAGCCGTACGGGCGCAGGGGATGGTGATGATGAAATCATGACGATTGACCTAATAGGTTTGCCATTTGACGTGACAAAAATTTGTTTTGTCCTTTCTATTTACGACAATGAAAAAGATGACCATGATTTTTCTATGGTGAAAAATGTTTATTTTCGTATTGTGAATCAAAATACGGATCACGAAATCTTTCGCTATGAATTAGATGAAGAATTAACGGGTAAAGAAGGTTTGATTATTGGTGATTTGGAACGCATTGGCACGGATTGGATTTTCCGCGCCATTGGCGAAACAGTTGAAGGTGGTTTAAATGCCCTTGCTGAAAATTACGGCATTATCGTTGCAGAAAATGTAACGGGATAATTTCAAAGTGACGTCAAAAATTATCGCCCTGATTTCATTCCCATCAGCGCTTGCGGTTTTATTTTTGGCGCTTTGCTACCGCCACCTTGAGAGTTACCGCTAAATTTTTCTTTATCTTTCATTTCGCGGGCTAAGATTTCGTCAATGTCGGGAATTTTTCCCATCTTCAATTCCTGTACGCAGGCGCAAAAAAAACTAACAGCTTTTTCTTCAAAGGCGTATTTATTTTCTGTATTGCCCTCACCACGAATTTTAACACCGCGAACATCCCATTTATCAGCGGTTGCAGGTTGCCCCAAGAGCCAGAAAACTTGCTCAATTGGTTTTTCGCCCTCTTTAGGGAATTCGCGCATAAATTGCATTTCGGCTTCTAATTCATCGCCATCATTATTCATGCGAACTTCGGCACTACAGGTCAGGCCCTGCTCATCGTCGTAAGCCGCCCACGGACAAGTCTCATAGGCAGACATGACATAGCCGACGCCTAAATTATCCAGTAATTCTTTTAATGTAATTCTCATTGGGTCCTATTATACGCCAAAAATAACGGTATTTCGTCAAAAATTGTTAATTCTCTTGCTTTTTAAGCTGTTTTTCGGCCTTTGTCGCTATTTTTTGTTCATTGGCGAACTCAATTACTAAAGTTTCACCTTCTTGAACGGTTTTTGGATCGCGCATTAAATGGCCGTTATTATCATAAACCAGCGCATAACCCCGCGCCAAGACACTTTTGGGAGAAAGGCTTTCTAACATACGTACAGCATTTTCAAGACGAGATTTTTGTTCACTTAAATGACGCGGTAAAATGCGGAATAATTGTTGTGATAAATTATTTACGGTCTGCTTTTTTCGATCAATCAAATATTTTGGGCTGGTGAGTTTTGCGCTGGCATTTTGTAATTCTGTGCGGCGGGCATATATGCCAGATTTTAACGCGCTGGATAACTTCTCTGCAAGATAATCAATCGTTTGAGATTTGGACTCTAATAAATGCTTAGGATCACCCAGCTTGGCACTTTGTGTTGCTAAAATATTCTGACGGTCTTGAAGCAGACGACTGGTAGCGCTGATCATGCGTTCATTATTTTCTTGAAGCCGCGCCATAAGATCAAGGCGCCGCGGCACAGCCATTTCGGCCGCCCCTGTTGGCGTTGGGGCGCGTAAATCTGCGGCATAATCAATCAAGGTTGTATCGGTTTCGTGCCCCACCGCAGAGATAATAGGGATGGAAGAATTGGCCGCGGCGCGGGCAACATTTTCTTCGTTAAACGCCATTAAATCTTCCAGCGATCCGCCCCCTCGTGCAACAATAAGAAGATCGGGGCGTTTTATATTTGTACCATCTAGCTGATTAAATGCATTAATCGCTTTGGCAATTTGTTCCGCCGCACCATCCCCTTGCACATTAACAGGCCACAGATAAACATGACGCGGGAAGCGGTCACGTAAACGATGCATTATATCACGAATAACTGCGCCTGTGGGGGAAGTCACAACGCCGATTATTTCGGGCAAAAATGGCAATGGTTTTTTACGCTCTTGTGCAAATAAGCCTTCAGCCGCTAGCGCCTTGCGCCGCTCTTCGAGCATTTTCAACAATGCGCCTTCGCCGGCTAATTCCATGGCATCGATAATAATTTGATAGCGCGAACTTTTGGGATAGCTAGAAACGCGCCCTGTAATAACAACATCCATGCCGTCTGCTGGCTTTACGGACAGTTTGGATAAATTACCGCGCCAACATACAATATTGATATTGGCATCGACGTCTTTAATGTCACCATACATATGCCCCGATCCCACGACTTTTATCCCTTGCAATTCCCCACGAATACGCACGCGGCCATAAGTATCCTCAAGAGTGCGCTTTAGCGATTGCGCCAAATCAGAAACACTCATTTCTGGCACATTGGAGTGCGCCTTCGCTTTTACTGGCGCAGCTTTTGGTGCGGCTTCTTGTTTTTTGGCTACGGTGAATAAATCGTCAGAGGTCATGGTCAAAAATCCTATCCTCTGGCATTATAAAGCACAATCATTTTAAAAAGGATTATATGCACAAATCTCTTTCTTATTATTTGACCCAAAGCGAAGAAGAAGCGGTAAGTGATTTACTGTCTGCTTTGTTGTGGGATAATGACCTTGCGACACGTACACAACATCATGCTGTTGATTTTATCAAACGCATTCGCAAAACCCGCCGTAAGACAGCAAGTTTGGAGTCTTTTTTTGAGCAATATGGCTTGAACACCAAAGAGGGGCTTGCGTTAATGAGTATGGCTGAAGCCTTACTGCGCATTCCTGATCCAAAAACTGCTAGCACGTTAATTCGCGACAAAGTGGCAGGCACAAATTGGCTAAAAAGCGCATCAGGGCAAGATAAAGATTGGATGACCAAGGCGGCAGGACTTGGGTTGAAGCTTACAGGCAGTACCATGAACAGCCTGTTTTCTAAATTAGGTGAGCCCGTAATCCGTCAAGCCATGAGTCGCGCAATGAAGATGCTGGGCAAGCAATTCGTAATTGGCGAAGATTTACCCGCTGCAATGAAAGTCGCAAGATCTTTTGAAGAAAAAAATTATCGTTTTTCTTATGATATGTTGGGCGAAGGCGCACGTACAGCAAGTGATGCGGCCCGTTATTTCGATGGCTATAAAGAAGCATTGGAAGCGATGGTAATCGCCGATGATGGGGGCAAAAAAAATCATGATGTCAAAGCGCGTTCGGGCATTTCAATTAAATTATCGGCGCTTTATCCGCGTTATGAATTTGCGCAATCGGCTGATTGTATTCCTGCTTTAACTCATAAATTAATCGAATTATGCGAAATTGCCGCAAAGGCAAATATTGGTTTAACAGTTGATGCTGAGGAAGTCGCGCGTCTTGATCCGTCATTAAAAATTATCGAGAATATTTGCCTACAACCTCAATTTTCCACATGGCGTGGTTTTGGCTTGGCGGTGCAGGCCTATCAAAAATCTGCTGTAGCCATATTGGATCGTGTGATTGGTATGGCGCGTACGTATGATCGTCACTTACAGGTGCGCTTGGTAAAAGGGGCGTATTGGGATACGGAAATCAAACACGCACAGGTAGAGGGGTTTGAGAATTACCCTGTCTTTACACGTAAATCTAATACTGATCTATCCTATTTAAGGTGTGCACAAAAATTACTTAAAAACCGTGATGTTCTTTATCCAATGTTTGGTACGCATAATGCCCATACAGTTGCAGCTATTTTAGAAATGGCGAAAGATAATAAAGAGTTTGATAAAACTGGTTTTGAATTTCAAAAGCTTTTTGGTATGGGGGATGCACTTTATAATATTGTCACGGCAGACGAAGAAATAACGGTGTGTGTGTACGCGCCCGTAGGCCCTTACGAGGATTTGCTACCTTATCTCGTTCGCCGCATGTTAGAAAATGGTGCGAACTCCTCTTTTGTAAATCAAATATATGATAAAGCGTACGCGCCCACCGATATCGCTGATGATCCTGTCGTAAAATCACGCAATAATGCCTCTAAACATCATCCCAATATTCCTTTGCCAGCCCATATTTATGGTGCACGTCGTTTAAATTCCAAAGGATTTGATTTTGATGATCCTGAAGCGGTGGCTGAATTATCAAAAACTTTGGATGGTCAATACGCAAAAAAATCATATAAAGCGATGCCTATTTTTGGGGGCAAGAAGCCTAAAAATGGCGCGAAGCTTGAGGTGCTTAATCCTGCCAATAAACAAGATGTTGTTGGTACAGTTTCAAGCACGTCCGTATCGAGTGTTGATGATATTTTTAAAATGGCACAAACAGGGCAGAAAATTTGGTCTGCTACAGCACCACAAATTCGGGCGAAAACGCTTGATAAAATTGCAGATAAACTGGAAGAGAACCAAACAGAACTTATATCACTTTGCGTACGCGAAGGTGGGCGTACGTTAAAAGACGCGCAAGCAGAGATTCGTGAAGCCGTTGATTTTTGCCGATATTACGCCATGCGCGGTATGCTTGACTTTGATCCTGCGGGTCGTTCACTGGTGTCACCTACAGGGGAAAGTAATATTTTCAAATTTCGCCCAAGGGGCATTTTTGTTTGTATCAGTCCGTGGAATTTCCCTATTGCAATTTATACGGGGCAAATTGTTGCGGCCTTAATGGCGGGTAATGCGGTGATTGCTAAACCTGCGGAGCAAACCAATTTAACGGGATATTTTGTAACGCGCTTGATGCATGAGGCTGGCGTACCGCCCGAAGTTTTAAGCTTTGCGCCGGGCGATGGTGAAGTGGGTGCCGCCCTTGTGGTGCATGATGATGTGGCAGGGGTTGCCTTTACGGGATCAACGGAAGTGGCAAAAATTATCAACCAAACCCTTGCGGCTAAAGATGGGGCGATCCCAAAATTTATTGCTGAAACAGGCGGACAGAATGCCATGATCGTTGATTCTTCTGCGCTGACAGAACAAGTGGTCGATGATGTAATGCTCAGTGCTTTTGGCGCCGCAGGCCAGCGTTGTTCTGCTTGTCGTATTTTATACCTTCAAGAGGAGATTGCCGATAAAACAATTCTAATGTTGCAAGGGGCGCTTGCGGAATTACGGGTAGGAAATCCCGCCAGATTATCGTCCGATGTGGGCCCTTTGATCAACGAAGAAGCGTTGATGATTGTACAAAAACATAAATCCGCTTTGGGTGGTTTTGGCCATAAATTGGCCGAAGCGCCGTTAGATAATCAGTTAAAAGCCGCAGGTCATTTCTTTGCGCCTTGTATCTATGAAATTGACAGTTTAAACGCTTTAGAACGCGAAATTTTTGGCCCTATTTTGCATGTTGTACGTTATAAAGCAGCAGAGATTGAGGCGGTTATTGATGATATTAATGAGACTGGATATGGCCTAACATTTGGTATTCACAGCCGTATTGACAGCTTTATTGAAAAAGTTTCATCACGCATACAAGTGGGGAATGTGTATGTTAATCGCGGCACAATTGGCGCGGTGGTGGGTGTGCAGCCTTTTGGCGGGCGCGGTCTATCAGGTACAGGACCCAAAGCAGGCGGGCCTTATTATTTACACGCTTTTGCAACCGAACAAGTCATTAGTACAGACACAACAGCGGCGGGCGGAAATGCATCTCTTGTCATGATAGAAGAATAAAATGCTGTTTTCTTTTGCTTTCGGGCTGCGTTATGGCGTGACTTAGGGACAAAACACCCACATCGTCACTTGTGTCTGCCGTAAAAACAAAATAAAAAGACTGTATAATTTTAAAGAGGTTAAAAAATGAAGATTCTTCTTGTGGGCTCTGGCGGTCGTGAACATGCGCTGGCATGGAAATTAGTTCAATCTCCGAAGTGTGAAAAACTATATTGTGCGCCAGGAAATGCGGGTATAGCGAATGTTGCTGAATGTATTGAAATTGGCGCAGAAGATGTGAAAGCCATAGTTGAATTTTCGACAAATAACAAAATCGATTTTGTTGTCGTTGGACCAGAACAACCATTAGTTGACGGTCTGGGTGATCGATTACGTGAGGCAGGCATAGCTGTTTTTGGCCCATCAGAAGAAGCGGCACAGCTTGAAGGGTCAAAAGGCTACATGAAAGATTTTTGTGCGCGCTATGATATTCCCACGGCAGCGTACGCGCGTTTTAAGTCAATAGATGATGCAAAAACGTACATTCAAGCGCAAAATACCCGTGTTGTGATCAAGACAGATGGTTTGGCGGCGGGAAAAGGCGTTTTACTGCCTGAAACAGCCGAGGAAGCAGAAGCGATTGTGATGGATATGCTATCGGGCAATTCTTTTGGTGAGGCAGGCATGGAGCTTGTAATTGAAGAATTCATGGAAGGCGAAGAAATTAGCTACTTTGCTTTAGCCGATGGCGATACTTTCTTACCGTTGACTTCCGCACAGGATCATAAGCGTGTCGGTGATGGTGATACAGGCCTAAATACGGGGGGCATGGGCGCCTATAGTCCTGCGCATTTTATGACCGATGAGCTTGAGCAAAAAATTCTTGATCGTATTATCAAACCAACAGTTGAGGGCATGAAAAAAGATGGTGCGCCCTTCAAAGGAATTTTGTTCGCGGGACTAATGATTGTGAAGGGTGAGCCGAAATTGATTGAATATAACATTCGTTTTGGTGACCCAGAATGTCAGCCAATTATGATGCGTTTAAAAAGTGATTTAGTCGATATATTGTTGGCAACTGACAAAGGTAATTTGGCTGAATATCAAGACAAAGTTGAATGGTCTGATGATGCCGCCCTATGTGTTGTGATGGCAGCAGATGGTTACCCGGGGGCGTATGAAAAAGGCACTGAAATTAAAAATACGTCCGAGCTAGATGTCATGGAAGATGTGTATTTATTTCATGCAGGAACTATGCGCGATAATAGTGGTGCGCTGGTTGGTAGTGGTGGTCGTGTTTTAGGTGTCACGGGCTTGGGCGCTACAATTCAACAAGCGCAAAATAGAGCATATCATGCTGTTAAGGCAGTTGATTGGCCAGAAGGCTTTTATCGCTCGGATATCGGATGGCGCGCAGTAGCGGCACAAAAAGACAAGGCTGCTTAAGCTTTTATTTCCTTTTTTGCTTAAAGTAATTTTTCAAAAGAATTGATGATTTATCTGCCAAAATACCATGATCAATTGTAATTTTGTGATGACATGTTGGTTGGTCGAAAAATTTGGCGCCGTGTAAAACGCCGCCGCCTTTTTGGTCGGGCGCGGCAAAAATTAAACGTCTTATACGGGCAAAAGAAATTGCCGCTGCGCACATAGTGCAGGGTTCTAAGGTTACATAAAGATCAAAGTCAGGAATACGTTGAGAGGCCATTTTATGACAGCTTTCACGAAGCACTAAAATTTCGGCATGTGCCGTTGGATCGCTTAAGGCAATTGTACGATTCCCGTTACGGGCGATAATTTCATTATTTTGCGGGTTTACGATCACAGCACCAATAGGCACTTCATCGCGTTTGGCGGCGGCATGTGCCTCTTCCATTGCGGCCTGCATGAATATATGATCATCTGACATATTATAAAGGATAGATAATGACACCCACACAGACAAGCCCACATGATAATAAAGAGGGTAAAAAAGGCGAACGAATCGCAAAAGTGATGGCACGGGCGGGTTTATGCTCGCGCCGTGATGCAGAGCGTTGGATCAATGAGGGACGGGTGAGCGTGAATGGCAATATTCTCACGACGCCTGCCTGTGTGGTAAGCGATGCTGATAATATCATTGTTGATGGTAAAGCTTTGCCTGGTAAAGAAAAAAGTCGATTATTTCTTTATCACAAGCCTGCTGGCTTGGTGACAAGCAATAAGGATGAGCAAGGGCGCGATACAGTTTTTGATAAAATGCCTAAAGAATTACCGCGGGTTATGACAGTGGGGCGGCTGGATATTAACACCGAAGGATTGTTGCTATTGACCAATGATGGTGAATTGGCGCGCTATCTTGAATTGCCTGCCACGGGATGGAAACGCCAATATCGCGTACGTGCGTACGGCCATACCTCTGAAGATCAGCTTGAAAAGCTAAAAAAAGGACTGGTTGTTGATGGTATTCGCTATAAAGGGATTGAGGCGAGCCTTGAGACGAAGCAAGGGGATAACTGCTGGATCAATATATCTTTGCGGGAGGGAAAAAACCGCGAAGTGCGAAACATTATGAAAGCCATCGGTTTGGAGGTAAATCGCCTAATACGTACATCTTATGGCCCGTTTCATTTAGGGAAGTTGCCCAAAAGCTCTGTTACGGAGGTTAAATATAAGATGATGCTCGATCATATGCCCGAATTTTTTGATAAGTCTCAATAGAGTAGGATTTTTTGAAATGCGTATTGTTGGGGGCATACATAGAAGCCGTAAGATAGAGACACCAAAAAATGATCTTGTGCGCCCAACATCGGACAAAGTGCGTCAGGCTGTTTTTAATATGCTGAATGCCCGAGGCGTGGTGATTGATGCTGTTGTAATTGATGCATTTTGTGGCACGGGGGCATTGGGTTTGGAGGCTTTATCACAAGGCGCGGCTTATTGTCATTTCTTTGATAAGAATAAAAGCTCCGTTGATTTATGCCGTTCTAATCTTAAGAAATTAAGTGAGGAAACACGCGCAAAGATTACCTTGATGGACACAACGAAATTAAAAGAACGTTCCAAAGAAACCCCGAAAGCAGATTTGGTTTTTCTTGATCCGCCATATCATCAAGAGCTTATTCCGAAAGCGATTAAATCATTATATCAGGGTGATTGGCTGTCAGGTGAATGCGTATTTGTTTTGGAAATGGCCAAAGATGAAAATTTTACGGGTACAGATATTATAATTTTAAATGAAAAAATCTATGGTGATACCAAGATTATATTGGCCTCGAAAAAGGGTTAAAAAATTCCGCTATATATAAATATTAATAGCGCTATTCCTAATATTAAACGGTAAATAACAAAAGGCATAAAGGTGGCTTTCGACAACCATTTCATCATCAGGTGAATGGCAATAAGGCCAGAGATAAAAGATAATGTGATGGCTAAGATTATATCTGTTCCTAAATTAAAATCACCTGATTTTATTAAATCTAAACTACTTAAAAAACCTGCTCCCCCGATGGCAACAATAGATAGCAAGAGCGAAAATTTCGCTGATGCAACGCGGGAGAAGCCGAGAAAACGCGCGCTGGTCATGGTGATTCCAGAACGGCTAACGCCGGGGATTAAAGCCAGCGCTTGTGATAGGCCGATCACGAAAGCATTGCCATGCGTCATATTTTCTATTTTTTTACCCGCATCAAATTTATCAGCAAAATGAAGCACGACAGCAAAAATAACGGTCATCCATGCCATGATTTCAATCATACATAAAAATGATGGCTTGAAAAATTGTAGGATAAACCCAGCGATTATAACGGGGAGCGAAGCAAGAATTATTTTTACCCCTAAACCAAAGGAATCAGATTTTGGCTTTGTGATATTAAAGAGAATAGAAAAGATGTCTTTTCTGAAATAAATCATAACAGATAATAGCGTGCCAATATGCACTGCAACATCAAGCAACCTGTTTTGTGTCCAACATAGATCTGTACTACCATTACCTAGCGCAGCATGCGTTAACACCAGATGACCGCTGGAGCTGATGGGGAGAAATTCACTTACTCCCTGCACGATGGCTAAAATTAGAATATGGTAGAAAGGCATGTTTTCGATTATTATTATAATTGGAAATTACGTTGATATAATAAGAGTTAAAGTGACAATGGTCTATATTTTTGCAGTCATAGGTTTTTTTATGGGGTTTGGCGTCGGGTTAGGGACAATCAATGTTTTGCTTCGGCACCGCAGTAAAAAAGATATTCAAAGCGATAAATCACTCCGCTGGAGTTATGGTTTGATGGTTTGGCTTTTTGCCATTTTAGGCGGTTGGTTAGGTGTTTGGGCTTGTAATAATTATTTTTAACGCAAAAAAAGAGGCTTTTTGAGATGATGATAAATAATGATAAAGACACGTACGGCAGTTTGGCCAAATTTTTTCATTGGACGATTGCTGCTTTAATTTTGGGATTGATTTTAGTCGGTTTTTACATGGTTGGCTTAGAACGCAGCCCATTGCGCGGCGATTTATATTCTTATCATAAATCTTTTGGTGTACTGGTTTTGTGGTTGGTAGGGCTTCGTATTCTTTGGCGTTTATATAGCCAACAACCAGAACCCCATGAAAATCATCAAAAATGGGAACGCCTATTGGCCAAGGTCACCCATATCTTTTTATATGTTGCGATGATCGGCATGCCGCTATCAGGGTGGTTAATGTCTTCCGCTGGCGGTTACCCCGTATCGCTTTTTGGTTTGGAAATGCCATCTTTAATAGGCAAAAATCCAGAAATAGGAAAGCGCATGAACCAGATTCATGGAATTTTGCCCTATATTTTAACAGGAGCCATTGCGCTTCATGTCATTGGCGCGCTTAAGCATCATTATATGGATCGGGACTCAACGCTGAAACGTATGGTAGCCTTTCCCTTAAGGAATATTGCGCCGCCTATTTTGGTGTTCGTTTTAGTGTTTTTCTTGATGATTTTTGCCGCATTGGCTGTTTTTTAACTTTGAAATATTTAGATGATTTTAGTTCCTTCTGGGGGCTAGTCGACCATCATAAATTGAGTTACACTCTTGCATAATGAGAACGCTTTACCATTTATGGCTGCATCCTTTTTCCCGCAAAGTTCGGCTTGTTCTGGCTGAAAAAAATCTGGATTTTGATGAGAAAATCGAAAAAATATGGGAGCGTCGCACAGAATTCCTTGCGATGAACCCTGCGGGTGATGTTCCTGTATTGGTTGAACAAGATGGAACAGTTCTTTCAAACTCTCAAGTGATTTGCGAATATTTGGAAGAAGTCTACCCACAACAAAATTTATTAGGCCAAGATCCGCTGCAACGTGCAGAAACACGCCGTTTAGTTGGCTGGTTTGATGTGAAATTTAACCGCGAAGTCTCTGATAATTTGCTGGGTGAAAAATTAATGAAGCCTATGCTGAAATTAGGCGAGCCGCATGGTCCGTCCATTCGTGCAGGTAATGCGAATATTCATTATCATTTAGACTATATTGGATTTTTGACCGAAAAACGTAATTGGCTGGCAGGGGATGAATTTACGCTTGCGGATATTGCCGCTGCGTCGCACCTATCTGCAATCGACTATATTGGGGATGTGCCGTGGGAAGAGCACCAAAGCGCGCAACAATGGTATGCGCGGGTGAAATCCCGTCCAAGTTTTAAAACACTTTTGGAAGATAAAGTCCCTGGCTTTAAGCCAGTTGAGCACTACGAAAACGTTGATTTTTAATCTATAAAGCATCGGCGCATGACTCAAATACGTAAAAGACTTTTTTGTTTTGGCTATGGTTATACAGCTGATTACTTGGGGTATGATTTACAAAATAATGACGAAGGTTGGACAATTGGCGGTACAACGCGTGATGATGATCGGCGTCGCGCATTATTAACGCGCCGCGTACGGGCGCGTATTTTCGATGCTGAACATCCTATCTATGACCCTAAAACACTTTTTAATCGTTTTTCGCATATTTTAATTTCGACTCCTCCTGATGATAATGGTGATCCCGTATTCAATATGCATGCAGAAGATTTTGCAAATCTGCCAAATTTAAAATGGGTGGGATATCTCTCTAGTACGGGCGTTTACGGCAATCGTAATGGCGGCGCCGTGGATGAAACGGCAGAAATGGTACCGACATCGCGCCGTGGATCACGCCGTGCATACGCAGAAAAACAGTGGCTATCACTTTATGAGCGCTATGGAGTGCCTGTTCATATCTTTAGGCTTTCTGGTGTGTATGGGCCAGGCCGAAGTGCGCTTGATTCTGTGAGGGCGGGTGTTGCCTTACGTATCATTAAACCAGGGCACGTTTTTAACCGCATTCATGTTGAGGATATTATTCAGGTTTTATTGGCATCTTTTGCTAACCCTAGCCCTGGATCAATTTATAATTTAGCAGATGATAAGCCATCACCGAGCCATGAAGTTATTGCTTATGCTTGCGAGCTTTTGGGTTTACCAGTTTCTCCGCTTATTCCTATTGAAGAGGCTGATCTAGCGCCGATCACACAAAGTTTTTATAAAGATAATAAGCATATCTTGAATAATAAAATAAAAGAGGCATTAGGTGTCACGTTACGTTATCCCGATTTTCGTGCAGGTTTAGAGGGATGTTTACGCGCGGAAGAGCGTGCACAAGAAAATGAGAATGAAGCGCCAGAAATTTTTGTTTAACTCATTGTGCGTTCTTATGCTGACACTAATCGTTTATTTTTTATTCTATAATATTACCGAGGTTTTTCTGACTCAAAGGGTATATTGATAAACACTGTCGTGCCGATACCTTCGGTTGAATCAATCTTAAGGCTTCCACCATGAAGCTCTGCAAGTTCTTTCGTGATGGCCAAGCCTAAGCCAGATCCTTCGTGGCTGCGGGTATAATGTGATTCTGCTTGTTCAAAGGGCATGGTGATATTGGCTAATTTATTTGCTGGTATGCCAATTCCGTGATCTGATACTTTGACTTTAATTGCCTTTTCACTCTCCGATAGGGATATATTAACTTTGCCATTTTTATGCGAGAATTTAACCGCATTTGAGAGCAAATTTAAGATAATCTGCATGAAGGCACGACGATCTGCCGTAATTTTTCTATCCTCATTTGTGCAATCAACATCAATTGAGATATTATCATTAAGGGCGCGTCCTTCCATCATGTGAACAGCCATACGGATGACTTTGGCGGCATTAAACTCCTCAAGATATAACTCATACTTGCCTGCCTCTATTTTTGACATGTCTAAAATATCACTAATGAGGTCAAGTAGGTGTTCGCCGCTTTCGCGAATACCTTTAATGTAATCAAGGTATTTTTGATTGCCAAGCGGGCCAAGTAATTGTTGTTCCATCATTTCCGAAAAGCCAATAACCGCGTTTAAGGGGGTGCGGAGTTCGTGGCTCATATTGGCGAGGAACTGCGTTTTGGCGGCATAAGCGCGTTCAACGCTCTCTTTTGCTTTTCGTAAATCCATCTCACGATTGGTGGTGTCGGTGACGTCTTGCATAATACCGTATAGCGCAATGACATCCTCATCTTCATCAAGTTCGCAACGACCTTCACAGCGTATATGGCGCGTTTCACCACTGTTGCGTAAAATACGAAAATCTATTTCATAGTCATTTTTTTGTATAATGGCGCGTTGAAAAACCTGCATCATACGGTCTGAGTCATGCTTGTGCAGCATGGCGTTAACGCTTTCTAAGGTAGGTTCAAAGTTAAATTTTTGAACATCAAAAATTTTATAAAGTTGGTCTGAAAATTCAATATTATCGCCACCAATTTTCCATTCCCATTGTCCAATATCGCCGATGGCTTCTGCTTCAACTAATTTACGTTGTTGGCGCTCCAAAGATTCTTTCGCGCATTTTAAGGGGGTTAAATTACGCCCCACACTGTAAATTTTATTACCAATTGATTTGTGATTCCATTCAATCCATAAAACTTCTTTATCTTTACCAATGACGTAAGTGTCTATGGAGATAGATTGTTCAATCGAATTATCACGCAAGCCATGAAAAACACTGCGAAATTCATTTTTATAATTAGGATGAACTAAATCTATAAGGGTTAAATCATATAAATTTTCTTCGTCATAACCAAATAGCTCTGTGAAATTTTCATTGATCTTAATAAAGTTTCCACGCTCATCAGAAATACAGCATGCATCAAACGACAAATCAATAAACGGTGTTTTATCGATGATATTTTCGTTTTTTTCTTTGACCTTTTCACTCACGAATTGCAGTAATTTCTCACGTGCTGTCATGTTATTGGCAGAAATAACCAAAACACGTTGGCCGCCTTGGGTTTCAATCCAATCAAATTGCAGCGGTAATATATTGTGATTTTTAATCAACATAATGCGGTGCTGCCCTTCTTCAGGGATACCTGCAGTAACATCAATTAAATCAGATAAAATAAGACCATCTATAGAATCTGTTTCGCCGCAAAGTGCCAGGAAAGCAGGGTTAGCAAATAATACTTTCCCCGTAACAGAGGCAATAAGCCGCGCAGTATTATCCTGCGGATCAACACCAAAATTATTTTTGGCTATATCATCCAGCTTAAGTAATTCGTGCTCGCGGGTCAAAATTTGAAAGGTCATGTAAGAATCAAACGAATGTTTATAAATTATAATAATCTATATTCGCCGAAATACCTAAAAAAAAAGCCACCCACAAGGGCGGCTCTCTTTTTATTCTTAAAAATCCGTCTTAATATTTGACGGAACAACCATATGGCTTCGTACTAGCAACTTTGACTTCTTCGCCTGCATCTAAAGCGGCAAGGGCATCCATCACATAATTTGTTGCACCTTTAATTGATTCTTGGCTCATGCTTGAGTCGCTATCAATCGCACCTGCGTAGGCCAAGATACCTTCTTTGTTTATCACGAACATATGCGGTGTTGTTTTGGCTTTGTATAATTTGCCAATTTCACCTGATGGGTCAAGAATACGCGCTGTGGACATTGCGCCGACTTCTTCCATAATTTTATTGGCTTCTGCGGCATTGACGGCGCCTTGTTTACCTTTGGCAGAAGAAACAATTGTGATCCAAACGGTACCATTTTCTGTGGCTTCTTTCTGCAATTTTTGCATATTGCCTGGCTCATAATGCTTCACAACAAACGGGCATTCGTGGTTTGACCATTCAAGCACAACATTTTTACCTTTAAAGTCACTCAGGCTGTGTTCAACGCCATTGGTATCAATAGCCGTGAAATTAGGGGCGGGCTCACCCACGACAGGGGCGGCGTTTACATTTGGGGCAAAAGTCATCACGGCCATGGCCGCCATTACGGTTAAAAATTTAAAAGGCATTATTTACTCTCCTTATTTTCTCGTTTTGGTTTCTGTTTTACGTTAAATATCATTTGTTTATCGTCTCTAACGCTTTTTCTATCTTTTTAGGCGTTAGTATCTGTGGCAGTAACTTCGGAGCGGGACGCTGATTGGTTACATTATTTCTTGGTCCATAATAAACATACATTGGCACGCCTTGGCGCTCGAATGAATCAAGATATTTCGTAATATCAGGATTTTGATTTGTCCAATCACCTTTAAGGTACTGTACGTTATTTTTTGCGAATAAATCCTTTGTTTTTTTGATGTTTAAAGATGTGCGCTCATTCACCTTACATGTAATACACCAATCTGCTGTCATATTTGTGAAAACGGGATCATTCCCTTTCAATAATTCTTCTAATTTTGACGTGGAGAATGCCTCCCAATTTTTATTCTGCGCTGCGCTTTGTGTGGGCGCATTAAATGATTGTGAGATAAAAAATGGCACAATCATAAAAAAGATCGCGGCAATGAGTAAAACCATGCTTATTACTTTTGCGACCATGTTTCGTGGAAGATGCTTCACAATCCAAATAATTAACGCAATCGCAATGAGTCCTAATAAAATAGAGAGTATGGCGGTGCTGCCGACTTGTTGGGTTAGAACCCAAACCAGCCAAGCCGCCGTGATAAACATAGGAAAAGCCAAAAACTGGCGGAACGTTTCCATCCATGCACCCGGTTTAGGGAGTTTAGAGCGTAAAATAGGAAAATAGCAGAGGGCGAGCAGCGGTAAAGCCAAACCAAAACCCAAAGCCAAGAAAACAATCATCGAAATTGCGGCGGGCTGCGTGAGAGCATAGCCCATCGCCACACCCATGAATGGAGCGGTGCAAGGCGTGGCGACCAAGGTCGCCAATACACCCGTAAAAAACGCGCCCTTGTTACCAGATTTCTGGGAGAGGTTCTGGCCTGCTCCCGCCAGCCTGCCGCTAAATTCAAAAAATCCTGATAGATTTAAACCAAGGGTGAAGATGAGGTAGATTAAAACAATAATCATAATTGGATTTTGTAATTGAAAGCCCCAACCAATTTCTGCGCCACCTGCTTTTAAAGCGATTAAAGTGCCTGCAATAATCGCAAAACTTATGAGAATTCCCAAGGTGTAAAAAAGACCATAGGCGCGAGCCTTCTTTTCTTCTTTGTCATTTAAGTTTACAAGGCTGAGTGCTTTCATCGATAAAACAGGAAAGACGCAAGGCATTAAATTCAAAACCAAACCACCTAATAACGCGAGAAAAACCGCTTTAAGAAAGCCTGTTTTTTGTGTTGTGCCATTTTCTGCTGGCTCTATGTTGGGCACAATAGACCCTAATAGCTGACCTGCGTCTGCTTCTAATTTTGCGATGATACGAAATGATTTTTTTTCACCATCTAGATCATAGGTGACAACAACAGGTAAGTTTTTAAGTTCAGTAAAATCGCGCTCTCCCGCTTTTTGGGTAAGGCGGAAACCTGTGTCTAATATTTCTA
Organism: uncultured Alphaproteobacteria bacterium; assembly: GCA_937923625.1. Lineage (GTDB taxonomy): Bacteria > Pseudomonadota > Alphaproteobacteria > Micavibrionales > Micavibrionaceae. The sequence goes on along the minus strand of CALDTV010000011.1, from coordinate 40,894 downwards.
AAGTGGCCTCAGCATTATTATCAACTGCGCCCCAATCTTCGGGGAATAATCTAACATTCTGCGCTTTTGCAAGTTCTGATGTATCTTCCAGTATAGATTTTAAAACAAAATTTTCACCGTCTTTGTGGAAATTTGTTTTCCAATCTTGATGAATGGGTAGTTTTAATTCTGCATCTTTAATTTTGGCAGGTTCGGCGTCTTGATCACCATTTAATATAAGCGAAACCTTATGCGTTTCAGGGATGCATATATCGTGACAGACCAATAAATTGACGGTGGCGTTAAGGGTTATTTCCCCCGCAGGTAGTGTTTTGGGCAGGGTTAAATTTTGCAAGAAAATTGGTTGCTCCTCATGCCCATAATTGGTCAAGGGTGGATAAGCGATTTTTAAGGGCGCGGGGAATTCCAATTCACTTACACTAAAACCTTTTGGCAATTCCCAATTGATTTCTGTGGGTGTGCCGGAGTCCCCTGGATTTTTCCAATAGACATGCCATTTTGGGTGAATAGTTTCCTCTAAGCCAATACGGATTGTCTCCCCGCCGCTGACTTGTGTTTCATCTGCGAGTAAGCGAGGGATGACGTAATGGTCTGGCTCTTTTTGCTCCCCCTGAGTAAAAGCAAAAGCAGGAAAAGAAAAGCCGATCATTATCAGGAAAAGAAAAACTATCTTAGATAGATAAAATTTACTTTTTTGCATGAGACCGCTTTCCTTATCGTTGTTATTTTAGGCAATTATGATGTTGCTGCATCGCCAATTGCTTTTGCAATCTTAGCGGCAATTTCACCCGCTGTACTCTCTTTTGTGATTTTATCGACAACTTGACCTTGGCCATCTAGCAATAAAACAAATCCTGTTTTAGGGCCATATTGTTCCATGACGTTGGTTAAGCTTTTCTTCGTCGCAAGGCTCATGGAGGCTGCTTTTGTTTCAGCATTTGTGTAATCAAGCTGAACGATATCAAGTTTGTCTTTATTAATCGCTTCAAGGGCGGCAGCCATTTTAGGGGCTAAGATTTTGCATGATCCGCAATTATCAGAATGAAAAGCAACAGCTTTGACCGCTGGCGTTTCCATCATCATCTTGTCTTTCATCGCGTGTTTGTCCATCGCGTTTGATAAGGATGGCAAGGTCGCCAAGAAAGCAAAGGCGAGTGTTAAAATTGATAATTTCATAAATTTTCTCCATAAATTCTTGAGTGAGACTTTATTGTCTAGTGTGTTTTCGTGCTTAAGGACGGTCTTGTTACAAAATTTATATGTATTTTTAGGGTGAAAATTGCTCGCTTGCGCAGTATAAAGGCATTTAAGCGAGAAAAAAGGTTAATATTGAGCGTTTCACCCTAAAGCCAATATCAAAAATAAGAGTTAAAGGATTGCTATGCCGCAACGTCATTTCAGGCGCAATGTTCAAAATTTACCCCCTAATCCGGGGGCGGATGTTTTGCGTTATGGATGGGAAAAAGAAAATGTGATTTCGCTGGCGCAAGGCGAAGGTTGTGCTCCAACGCCTGACTTTATTATTCAGGCGGCAAATAAAGCCATGTGCGAAGGAAAAACCCATTATGGCCCTGTCTTGGGGCAACCTTTATTGCGCGAAGAAATATCTACTTATTATAAGCGTATTTTTAACGTTGATTTACCCCCAAACCGTGCCTTTGTAACAGGCTCAGGCACGACAGCGATGCATTTGGCGTTGACGGGTATTTTGGAAACGGACGATGAAGTTGTCGCCATCACGCCCATTTGGAAAAATTTGTTAGGCGCGACAGAATTGGCGCAGGCTAAAACCATCCAAGTCCCTTTAGATTATGACCAAACTAAAGGCTGGTCATTAGATATGGATCGGCTGTTGGGTGCGGTGACAGAAAAAACCAAGGCAATTCTGGTCGTCACTCCTTCTAACCCAACGGGCTGGTGCATGAGCGCCAAGGAAATGCAGATAGTTTTGGATTATGCCCGCGCACGGGATATTTGGATTGTATCGGACGAGGTTTACAATCGCTCTGCTTACGGAGTTTCCCACGCTCCAAGTTTCTTGGAGGTTGCCGCGCCAGATGATCTTTTGATGACAGTGAATAGCTTTTCAAAAAGCTGGGCGATGACGGGCTGGCGGTTGGGTTGGCTCACAGGGCCAGAATTTGCGGAGAATTTTATTCGTGATATCGCCCTTTACGATAATATGGGCGCGCCTACTTTTACCCAATTTGGCGCGATTGAAGCCTTAAAAAATGGCGAAGAATTTATCGCGGAACAAATGACCTTATGGGAGGGGAATATTGACCTTTTGATGGACTGGTTTGCCCAAAAACCAAACACGTATATCAGCCGTCCGCAATCAACGTTTTATGGGTTTTTTAAAGTTGATGGGGAAGAAGATTCGCTTGGGTTTGCGATGAAATTGATTGATGAGGCGGGGCTTAGCCTTGCACCTGGTTGTGCCTTTGGTAAGAATTGTGACAATTGGATGCGCCTATGTTTTGCCGTTTCGCAAGAGAAGCTGACGGAAGCTTTAAACCGTTTAGAAAAGGTGATTGGCTAATGCGCGGTTATTTTGGCATCGGCGTTGAGGGGATTACGAAGGAGCAAAATTTGGGTAATCTTGTGCGCTCCGCCCATGCTTTTGGGGCGAGCTTTTTCTTTGTGATACGTCCTGTAATTGATGTTCGGGCGATACGTGCTTCTGACACTTCTGGTGCGTTTGATCATGTGCCTTTTCATATTTGGGATAGTGTTGAGGAAATGGAGCTGCCGCATGGGTGTCAGCTGGTGGGGGTTGAATTAATGGAAGACTCCATAGAGCTTCCGAGTTTTCGCCATCCAACCCGCGCGGCCTATATTTTGGGGCCGGAAATGGGAGATTTATCGCCCGAGATTTTGGCAAAAACAGATCACGTCATCAAAATTCCAATGAAGTTTTGTATTAATGTGGGTGTGGCGGGGGCTTTAACGATGTATGACCGCCTGCTTTCTATGGGAAAATTTGCAGATCGTCCTGTGAAGGCAGGCGGACCAACAGAGCTGCTGAACACAGTGCAAGATGGTCATCGCATAAAATTACGGACGCCGAAGAAGTAGTTTATGCACAATATTCTTTCTCTTATAAACGAAGAGATTTTCTATTCTTTTTGCTTTCATGTATTATTTTGAAAGTCATATATTTTCTCCTTAAATTTGCCATTTTAGGCCTTTAAATCATTAAAATTGTTGAGAATATAAATTAGTAATTGAGGGATTGAGATGATGGATAATAAAGTGCCGAAAAGATGGCTCTGCACGATTGTCTTTTTCAGTGTTATGTTAATTTTTTCCGCCACGGCAAAAGCATCTGAACCAAAATTGCTTGGGACATTTGGCGATTGGACAGCATATAGCTTTACGGAAAATGGAAATAAGGTTTGCTATATGGCCTCACAACCTAAAACGGCTGTTGGGAATTACACGTCACGTGGGGATGTTTTTGCGCTCATCGCGCATCGCCCAGCTGAAAAAACAAAAGACGTTTTTAGCTATATTACAGGTTATCCGTATAAGCCCGGCAGTGATGTGACAATCACTGTCAATGGTCGCACGCATAAGCTTTTCACCCAAGATGATACAGCATGGGCGGCTGATGCCGCAGGTGATAGGGCGTTATCTCAAGGCATACGCGCTGGCACGACAATGATTGTTAAGGGGACGTCAAAACGTGGAACGCTCACCACAGACACATTTGGTTTGTCTGGCTCTAGTAAAGCCTATCAGGCTATTTCTTCGGCGTGCGATGTTTAAAAGATTTATTGGAAATATTAAATTTTATGAAAAATAAAACTGTTATTAAGGTGGTCATGTAATACTTGGAATATTGTCTTTGCTATGCTATTCACGGCTTTCTTAAAGAGAATGTTAATAATTACGCCATAATCTTAAAAACAGATAAGATCATATGATTGTATTATTAAGAAAATTTATGATGAAAAATAAAAGTACAAAACAAGATAAGCAAAAGACAGAAAAGCAGAAGATCGTTGCTTTTTTGCGAAGTCATAAATTTTTGAAAAAAATGACTCATTCCTTGACTCAACTTTTTGCTTTTATTTCGGTAAAACTCAACCTTAAAGCCCGTTACTTTTTAACCCGTCGCAATAATTTGCGCCTACGCTATGTGACGGTTGTTATGATGCTCGCTGTTTTGGGTATGTCTGCGATGACTTTGCTATCCCAAAATTCAAATAAAGCATTACATGTTGCCGCTTATCAAATTCCGACAGAGGTTCAGAATTCTGATATTTTAGAAGGGGAGGAAATTGGTGGCTTAGCTGTTGCATCTATTGAAACTCTTGATGATTTAATTGATGCGCCAACGGAATTGCCACTTGATCGCGAAATAGAAATCAAACCTGGTGATGCTTTGGGGGTTGTTATGGCTGAGCAAGGTGTTGGCAATACCGAAGCCTCTGAAATTATCAAGGTAATGAAACCACATTTTGATCCGCGTAATATCCGTGCGGGACAAAAAATTGCTATGTCTTTTGATGAAGCTGAAAATGATACGCAGGCTTTTCGTGAGATGAAAATGCAAATGAGCCCTATTAAAACTTTGGTTGTCGCGCGTTCTGGTGATGGTTTTAAAGCGGACATTGATGAAAAAGAAGTGAAAAAAGTTATTCGTGCGAAGAAAACGCAGGTGGATGTGTCGCTTTCTGGCTCAGCTGTAAAATCAGGCATACCGCAGGCCATTGTCGCCGAAGCGATACGTATTTTTTCTTGGAATGTTGATTTCCAAAGGGATATACGCCCGAACAATAAATTAGAAGTTATGTATGAAAGTTTTGAAACTGACTCAGGCTATGTGGCTAAAAACGGAAATATTCTTTACGCAAAATTGACGTTGAATGATCGCGAAATACCGCTTTATCGTTTTAAAATGGCTGATGGTCGTATTGATTATTTTCAACCAGATGGGCGTAGCGTAAAGCGCACATTAATGAAAACCCCCATCAAAGGGGCGCGTATGTCATCTGGCTTTGGCATGCGCCGCCACCCTGTTTTGGGATATAATAAAATGCATCGCGGTGTTGATTTCGCCGCGCGCACAGGAACGCCAATTTTCGCCGCTGGTGATGGTGTCATTGAAAAGGCAGGCTGGTTTAGCTCTTACGGTAAATATGTGCGTATCCGCCATAACTCAAAATTAAAAACAGCTTACGCCCATATGAGCAAAATTAAACCTGCTGTTAAAATTGGCTCTCGTGTGAAGCAAGGCCAAGTTATTGGTTATGTCGGAACGACTGGACGTTCCACGGGGCCACATCTTCATTATGAAGTGCTTTCTGGTGGTCGTCAGGTTAATCCACGTTCAGTGAACTTACCCACTGGTGAAGAACTCGCAGGCAGTGAAAAGCAGAAGTTTAAAGCGGTTATGAATGAGATGCGCGGAACATTTGCAACGGCGCTTGCGGGAACACGCGTGGCAAAGGCCAAGAGCGATCAGAAAACAAATAGTCAACTCAATTAGGATTTTTGCTTTTTGATTGTCTAACAAATAATCCAAGTAAAACGACAAGAACCCCAGCCATCGTGAACCAAAAGAAGGCATATTGCTGATGCTTATTGCGTGGATACCAACGTTTATTTTGAAGTTTTAAGGTAGGTGTATCTGGCATGACTTCTGTGGCGTACAGCATAAATTTTGAAACAGGCTGAATATTTTTGACGTTAGCTATTTGTTTAATATCTAACTTGGTCCAAATATTGTTTGCAGGACTATTATCGGGAGTAAATTTATTCCAATCAGGTATACGAAGCAGCCCTGTAATGGTGGCTAAATTATTACTATGTGTGCGTGGCAAATCATCAATTTTATTCAAGCCGATCCAGCCGCGATTAACAAGGATATGATTGTTATCAGAAAGCTGAAGCGGGGTTATGACTTGATAGCCGATCTCTCCATCCAATGGCTTTGGGCCTACAAGAATTTCACGGTCATATAAAAAATTGCCTTTTAAGGTGCCATAGCGAATGGCGTCATCGTCTAAAACTTCTAATTCTTGAAATGTAATTTTTTTGGCCTGCTGATACTCACGGTCAAGTTTTTTAATAATTTGTGTTTTCCATGCCAATCTATCTAGTTGCCATGTTCCTAAAAAAATTAATGTTATAAAAGCTGTGATAAATAAAATGCTCGCGAAGATTTTTTTCATGAGTCATCCCAATCACTTTTTCTATATTTATATTGAAGCGCGATAACGTAAGATTTAAGTGGCTTTAACGCACCAAGCGTGAGGCCAATGGTCACAAAGCTCCAAATAATAGCATGTAGCCATAAATGCGGAGAAAAAATGTGATCAACAATCAATGCAAGAGGGACGAGTAAGAGCCCAAGAACAAAAATAAGAAAAACAGCAGGGCCATCAGCACTATCATTTTTGGCTAGATCAAAGCCGCATACGGCGCAATTATCACGCAAGTTGAGATTAGCAAAAGAGCGGTAAATATCCCCTGCACTGCATTTAGGACAGCGACAGGACATAGCTTTTTTTAAAGTTTGAAGAAATTCATTCAATGTCTAATGGCAATTTCTGATGCTTATTTTATGACGCACCGAGGCTTCCCCACCAGTAGATTGCAACGAACAAAAATAGCCAAACAACGTCAACAAAATGCCAATACCATGCCGCAGCTTCAAATCCAAAATGGTCTTCCTTTGTAAAATGTTTTTTCTTCGCCCTTAACCAACAAACAGCCAAGAACACTGTTCCGACAAAAACGTGAAAACCGTGAAAACCAGTCGCCATATAAAATGTCGAGGCATAGATGCCATCTTTAAAGCCAAAGGCCGCATGCCCATATTCATAGATTTGGAAGCACATGAAAAATGCGCCTAAACCCACGCTTAAACCTAATGCTTGGACAAAATCTTTTTGGTTGCCTTCCAAAATCGCGTGATGCGCCCATGTGACGGTGCAACCTGATAGCAACAAGATCAAAGTCATCATTAACGGGAGATCAAAGGCAGGAATTGTTTCAATGTGGGCTGGTGGCCACATACCGCCTGTATATTCCAAGCGTTGAAACATTTTTGCATCATCGGCATATAAGCTGGCATCAAAAAACGCCCAAAAGAAGGCCACAAAAAACATGACTTCAGAAGCAATAAAGAGTGCCATTCCGTATCGCATGCCTATTTTGGCAATGGGGCTATGAACTTTTTCAGTAACGGCTTCATATACGACATCTTTCCACCAAAAAAACATGACGGCTAAAACTGCCATGAACCCTAAAATCATCCCTTTAAAGCCGATAGGGAAGGCGCCGATTTTAACGTCGTGTAAAAAAAGAACAGTTCCCACAGCAAGAAGTCCCGCAGCCAATGACGCGGCCAACGGCCAAATACTTGGACGGACAATATGATAAGGGTGGGGTTTTCCGGTCGTGCCGTATTCAATTTTTTCAGCCATAATGGATTCCTTTGGACGGTATTATCTTAAAACGCTGCTTTTCCTAGCAAATTATTGAGTATTGTAAAAGGCTTCGAGGGCAGTATCAAGCGCCGATGAGTCTGCTTTGAAAAAACTATAAGAAAGTGTGATTGTTTTGACATCATCCAAGTTGCGATCATCTGCTATCGATGGGTCAACATAGAAAACAACAGGCATATCCATTTTTTGATTGGGATTAAGGGTTTGCGCATCAAAACAAAAACATTGTGTTTTATGAAAATATTTGCCTGCTTTGAGTGGTGTCACATTGTAAACTGCTGTGCCAGCAATGGGCAGATCACTTTTATTTTCGGCGTTAAAAGTAATAAGTCCTTGTTGCCCAATTTGAAGAGTCGTTTTCGTCATTTCTGGCTTAAAGGACCAATTTAAGTCGCGGTGGGTGTTGCCGCTAAAATGGATAGAGATCTCACGGTCTAAAATTTCATCTGGTGCAGGGGCAGATTGTGAGACTTGGGTGGTCCCGCCAAAGCCCGTGACGCGGCAAAATAGATCATATAAAGGCACAGACGCAAAGGCCAGCCCAATCATCCCCGCCACAAGCAATAAAACGGCCAAAAGTGTTTTGTTATTTTTATCCATAATTTATTGACATAATTAATGTGTTTTTGTATTTTACAGGATGACTTCCGTGCAACAGAAATTAGCCTTATTTAATAAAAACGCAAGAGATATCGCCCGCCGAAATTTTACTGGCCCTGAAAATAAAGCGATATTTTGGGCGCATAGATTACCGTATCAAAATCCGTCTAATCGGGATGTTGATGATGCTATCGGGATTAATAATTTGTTGTGTGGCTATTTTATCCAACATCAAAACCCTCGCTGTTACAAAGTGGATAGTTCAAGGGCAATAATCTCTATTGATAATTTTTTCGCTAAATACCAAGCTGAATTTGAATCGGGACATTTTGCGCGAGAGCAATATGATGCCGCATGGGATATATTCTCTAAAGCTTTTTCTGAAGCTGCCGCGGGCGATCATACTTTTATTGCGGCAAATGATATGGAAGAAGATGATTTCTTTATCCGTATTGAATTACCTGTCATTCAACGAAAATTCTCACGTGTCACAACATTAGAGCCAACAATAACCGCTGGTGGTTTGGTTGACGCAAAGGTGACGACGTGGGAAACGGGCGCGTGGCTTGAGGCACAAAAAGAACAATGGAAAAAGCCATATCATTTTTTAGATGGTGCTGATTACCCAAATCAATTTAAGCCTTTAATGTAAATATTGACCTATGCCTCACGCTCAATATTTAGGGCGGCGAAGCTTTGCTGTGTGGGCATGACTTCTAATGTGTTGATATTAACATGCTCTGGTAATGTTGCGGCCCAAAAAACGTTTTCGGCAATATCTTCGGCTGTTAATGCGGTTGTACCGGCATAAACGGCATCGGCTTTGGCTTGGTCGCCTTTAAAGCGTTGCAGCGAAAAGGTGGTTTCGGCGATACCCGGTTCGATGTTGGTGACGCGTACGTTTGTGCCCGCTAAATCGCTGCGGATTGCCAAGGAAAGCTGGCGCACAAAGGCCTTTACGGCGCAATAAACATGCCCGCCCGGATACGGCCAATTCCCCGCCATTGATCCAATATTGATAACGTGACCACGCTTGCGCCCTGTCATGCCGCCAATAATTTGGCGTGTAATACGCACAAGCGATGTGTCATTCATTTCAATCATAGCTTCCAGATCATCTAAGTTCGCTTCTTGGAATTTATCAAGACCAAGCGCGCCCCCAGCATTGTTAATCAGTAAATCAATATCTTGAAAATCAGTAGGTATATCCCCCAAAGCTTTCAATGTCGCGTCTTTGTCGCGCAGATCAAAAATAAGCTTATGGATGGGGGCGTCAATTTTCTTACATAAGGCATCCAGCCTAGTTTCATCACGCCCATGGAGAATAAGGCTGCATCCTGCCGCCGCAAAACGTTGCGCGAAGGCCGTGCCAAAGCCACCTGTTGCGCCAGTAATCATAACAATTTTGGGCGTGTAAGTCGGGTAGTTCATTTTATCTTTATCCTGCATGGTTCACTTTAATCATGGTGACAATCCAGATCAAAGCAATCCAAGCGAAGATCAATGCCAACGTGGTGAAGTTCTTTTTCTTTTTGGTTTTGTGTAATTCTTCATGAGGCATGGTCATTTTCTCCTATTTAAAATTTCATCAATCAGACTTTATCAATCATCAGCGCAAGAAAAATCGCGAAGAGATAAAAGACTGAATAGCCAAACATTAACTTGGCAGACTTATGGGTTTTATCAAATAAAACCCGAATATTAGTATAGATAAAAAAGGCTGTTAAAAGACCAGCACTGATAAGATAAGCCGTTCCCGCAATGCCCAGAAAATAGGGACTAAGCGCAATTGGCATCATAATAATTGAATATATCATCATATGAATTTTAGTGTGCTTTTCGCCGTGGGTGGCAGGTAACATTGGCACGCCCGCTTTTTTGTAATCATCATTCATATAAAGCGCGAGCGCCCAGAAATGCGGCGGCGTCCAAAAGAAAATAAGAGCAAAAAGCGAAAGCGAAGCCAAAGTGATATCCCCTGTGACTGCCGCCCACCCAATCATGGGCGGGAAGGCCCCCGATGCGCCGCCAATTACAATATTTTGTGGTGTGCTTCGTTTCAACCAGATGGTGTAAATCACGACATAGAAAAAATTAGCAAACGCGAGTAAGCCTGCTGCAACCCAATTAAGCGCCAAGCTCATGGTTAATATAGATAGAACGGTTAGCACGAGGCCAAAACTTAATGCCTCATCAGGATCAATTTTTCCAAGGGGTAATGCACGATTTTTAGTACGTTTCATCACGGCATCAATATCACGGTCAAACCACATATTGATGGCACCCGCCGCGCCCGCATTGACGGCCAAGCAAAGAATAGCGGTAGCCGCCAAAAAGGGATGTAAGTCTGCCGCGTTTGGGGCGACCCATAATCCAGCAAAGCCCGTAAAAACCACCAGGCTCATGACCTTGGGCTTTAGCAACGAGAAATAATCACCTATGCTCGCATTAATGGCATCAGGATTTTTAGATGTATTTGTCGGCGTGGTTGATGACGTTGTGCTCATTCCCTTTCATAGCGCTGATTGGGTAAAATGAAAAGATAAAACATGCGATAAATGACAAGCGTTTAATGCTGTAAGATACGGCTGACGGTTCTATCATCGACTTGATCGCCCCGCACGACTGAATTTTGGATAATGTCTAAAAACTTGGCTTTATTGTCGTTATTGGCAAATTCAAATCCCATCAACGCGCGCCCAATGACTTCGCCCGAATAGGCATAATTAAAATAACAAATACTTGCGACGGTTGAAATATCCCTCAGGAAATCTCGTAACGCGCCTTTACGCTCAGGAAATTGGATATTCATGAAAACGGGGTCTTGAAACAATGCGGGATTGTAATTGATAATCTTATATTGAATATCCTGATCTAAGGAAACATCTGAAAATTCATGGTTATTTAATTTTAGACAACTGCCCAAGCGATCAAAATCATCTGCCGTTCCATCAATGGCGATTGTCTGCCACGCTTGGGTGTCATGAGTTTTTCCATACATGAATTCGGCAACATTGACGGTTTTAAAACAACTATTCAATAATTTTAAGAGTGCGCCTTTTTCTTCGGCTAATTTGATACGGTAATAACGGCGTTTATTCGCGCCAACGGCAGATTTACCCGCAATAAGGGACAATTTGCTAAAATCCATATTCGCGCCGCAAATAATGCTCAGGATTTTTTTGCCTTTAAGATCGCTTGTGTGACTCTCGGCATATTTATTTAACCCCGCAAGCCCCATCGCGCCTGACGGTTCTGGAATTATCCGCGCGGCATTCCAAAGTTGCTGGATAGCGGCAGAAACTTCGCCGTTGGACACAGTGACAAACGCATCAATGCTCTGGCGGCAAATTTGAAAAGTAAGATCACCAGGGCGGGTCACTGCCGTACCATCACAAAATGTATCAATATTTCCAAGCGTGACAGGTTCTCCTGCTTCAACGGAGGTCTTCATCGAGGCTTGATCGTCGCCTTCGACGCCAATAATTTTAATCTCAGGCCAATGTTTTTTAAGCCATGCTGCCACCGCGCCCGCCATGCCGCCACCGCCAATTTGAAGGAAGGCATAATCAAACGGCGTATCACTTTCCTTTATAATTTCATCAGCAATCATGGCTTGTCCTGCCATGGTGTAAATATCGTCAAAAGGGTGAATATAGGTAAAACCCGTTTCCTTAACATATGCTTTGGCGGCATCGCCAGCGGCATTATAGTTATCACCTTCTAATATAAGCTCCACATGATCACCGCCATGTTTTTGAACAGCACGTTGCTTCATGATGGGGGCGGCTAAGGGCATAAATATTTTGGCTTTAAGGCCGAGTTTGCGCGCGGCAAGCGCAACCCCTTGTGCGTGGTTGCCTGCGCTGGCGGCGACAATCGTATCGCTACCACCATTGCGGTGATGGTTTAAAACGGCGTTATATCCACCGCGCCACTTATAAGCATTAATCGGGCCTAAATCTTCGCGTTTGATGAATAAATTAAAATCCGCGCCAATATCAATTTGTTGCAAAGGCGTCGGGTCACCTATTGCGTAGATTTCGTCACGCGCTTTTGGGACTTCGTCATAAAATTTTTGAAGTAACTCATTCGTCATGGTGACAAGAAAAACAGGTTTAGCCTTAGACGGCAAGAAAAAACCCCGCTAATGCGGGGCTTTTTAAAAATTTATAATTTACTTGGCTATTTTACCGTTGGTTGAATTTCAAACTGGTGGAATGGCGGTGGTGAAGAAATTGTCCACTCGAACGTCATTGTCTCTGGGGTTGCATTCCAGTAATTATCGCCAACCTTGCGTCCAAAGAACAAAGTGTAAAACACAATGCCGAGGAAAACCAGAACACTAAAGCCTGACATATATGCGCCCAAGGTGGAAACGTAATTCCACAAGTGATAGCCGTAATCCTGTGCGGCAATCCATTGGATTTTTTCAATAGGGTTAACCAACATGCCTTGTAAGTGCTCTGGCGGAATTGGGGCGGGGTAATCCACGTAGTGACGCGGCATACCTGCAAGACCCAAGAAATGTTGCGGGAAAAACACGAGGTTCACACCGATAAAAGTTATGAAGAAGTGAAGTTTACCCATAAATTCAGGGTACTGACGCCCTGACATTTTACCAATCCAATAATAAAAACCAGCAAAGAGCGCAAAGACCGCCCCAAGGGAGAGAACATAATGGAAGTGCGCCACAACATAATAAGTATCATGTAGCGATGTATCCATGCCAGCATTGGCCAGCACAACTCCCGTTACGCCCCCAACTGTGAACAAGAATATGAAGCCTAAAGCCCATAACATGGGCGTTGGGAAGCTAAGTGAGCCGCCCCACATTGTCGCAATCCATGAGAAAATCTTAATCCCTGTTGGTACAGCAATAATCAACGTTGCCGCTGTAAAGTAAGCTTGTGTGTTGACCGAAATACCAGAGGTATACATATGGTGCGCCCAAACGACAAAGCCAACAAAACCAATAGCGACCATGGCATAAGCCATCCCCAAATAACCAAAGACAGGTTTTTTGGAAAAGGTTGCAATGATATGGGAGACAATACCAAAAGCAGGCAAGATCATAATGTAAACTTCAGGATGCCCAAAGAACCAGAAAAGGTGCTGGTACAAAATAGGGTCACCACCACCTGCGGGATCAAAGAAAGATGTGCCGAAGTTACGATCCGTGAGTAACATTGTAATCGCGCCACCCAAAACAGGTAGAGACAAGACAAGTAAGAAGCTGGTAATCAACATCGCCCAAACAAAGAGCGGCATCTTATGTAACGTCATGCCTGGTGCGCGCATGTTAAAGATTGTTGTAATGAAGTTCGCCGCACCCAAGATCGAGCTTGCGCCCGCCAAATGGAGGGAGAAAATCGCTAAATCAACCGACATTCCCGGATGCCCGAGCTTGGCGGATAATGGCGGATAAACCGTCCAACCCGTTCCCGCCCCGGATCCAATAAAGGCGGAGGCCACAAGTAAAAGAAAGGCAGGAATAATCAGCCAAAAAGAAATATTATTCAGCCGTGGGAACGCCATGTCAGGTGCCCCAATCATCAATGGCACAAACCAGTTACCAAAACCACCAATAAGGCCAGGCATCACCACAAAGAACACCATGATCAAGCCATGCGCAGTGATCCAAACATTCCATTCTTGCCCATCGGCCGCCAATTGTAATCCTGGGTCTGCCAATTCATGACGCATCATCATAGAAAACCAGCCGCCAAAAAGGGCCGCGACGATAGAAAAGATAATATAAAGTGTTCCAATATCCTTATGGTTTGTAGACATAAACCATCTGGTGAAAAATCCGGGCTTGTGATCGGCCATTATTATTGTGCTCCTATGGAATTAAAGGCTGTTTCGTATGGTCGTTGTTGATTATTTAAAGCAAATTTCGCTTTGGCTTCAACAAGCCATTGTTCAAATTCTGGTTTTGTGACGGCATGCACTTCAATAGGCATGTAAGCATGTTTGATACCGCAAATTTGCGAGCATTGACCGTAATAAACGCCTGGCTTATCAATCCGCACCCATGTTTCATTCATGCGTCCAGGGACAGCATCTTTTTTGAAACCAAAGGCAGGAATGGTAAAGGCATGAATAACATCCGCAGATGTAATCAAAATTTGTATATTTGTGTCGATTGGCAAAACGACAGGATTATCGGTTGATAGTAAACGAATTTGACCTTTTGATTCGTCCACTTCTTCTTCTGGGATCATGTAGGAAAGAAATTCTACACCTTCATGATCTTGGTATTCATAGCCCCAATACCATTGATAACCTGTGACTTTAATGGTCATTTCTGGTTCTTCAACGCGATCTAAATAATACAACATTTTGAAAGAAGGGATTGCGATAATTAGCAAAATTACAACAGGAATCGCTGTCCAGAGAATTTCGAGTGTCACATTATGTGTCGTTTTCGATGGTTCAGGATTACGTTTCTTACGAAAACGAATACAAACGTAAATCAATAACACTGTCACGAAAATAACAATTAAGATGATGATCCACATCAGCAAAGTATCATGAAACCATGAAATGCGCTCCATTTGCGGTGAAGCGGCATCTTGCAAACCAAGCTGTGTCGGCTTTGGCGCGTTGCTTATATCCGCCAAGGCAGAAGAGAGGGATGAGACTAAAACCAATAGGCTCATAAAAAGGTTTGTAATCCAAAAATGGGTTTTTTTCATTATGACTATTATTCTCGTAAATATTCTTTAGGATAAATTAGTAATTAAGCAAATAAACTATACGCCTAACCAGCCTTTACTTACAGGGAAAATTTTGACTTTAAAAGAGAAAAATACCAGAATTTAGTCCGAAGATTTATTGCAGTATTTCTTTTCGCGATTCAATTTATGCTTTAACAATAAACTTCATAAAATATTAGGAACATATCATGGTAACAATTCTATATGCAGGAATATTAGGCTTAATATACATCGCCCTTAGCGTATACACCATTGCAGGACGTTTTAAATATAACCAAAATATCGGTGATGGCGGTCACGAATCAATGGCGAAACGCGTGCGTGTTCATGGAAATTTTATCGAATATGTGCCGCTGGCACTGATTTTAATGATGTTGGCTGAATTTGAGGGGGCGTCTGAAGATATGCTTCACGGACTGGGCGGTGCGTTGGTGTTTGCGCGGTTGATACATCCGATAGGGTTGATGCGTAAAAAAGGCCCCTCTTTATGTCGCTCTGGTGGGATGATTATCACTTTTGGTGTCATAATCACGGCCTCAATCATTTGTATTCGGTCATATTTTAATTACGGAATTTAGACTTTAATTATTAAGCAACACCAACGCCTTCAACGCCGCGGTTTCACATCTTAAAATTGTCTCTCCCAAACCCACGGCAATGGCGTGTTTGGCAATAAGTTGTTTTTCTTCTGCCGTAAAGCCGCCTTCGGGACCTATTAAAAAAGCAATATCTTTATTCTCGTTCAACGCAATCTCTTTGAGGGGGGTAGTATCAAACCGCTCTAAACAGGCAAGAAGTGGTATATTTGATGGCCAATCAGCTAAAAATTGTTGTAATTTTAATGCAGGCTCTAATAAAGGAATATCAAAACGCTCACATTGTTCTGCCGCTTCAAAAATTTGATGAGTGATTCGATCGTGATTAATTTTGCGTATTTCGGTGTTTTGGGTCAAGACGGGGTGAAAATGACTAACGCCTAATTCAACGGCTTTTTCAATCATCCAATCTTGACGGTTTTTCTTGATCGGGGCGAAGATGAAATGAATTTGCCTAGCGGTTTCTGGCTGCTTCACCAGCTGTTCGGTTAAAATAACATCGCCAGTTTTTTTATTAAGGCTGCTTAATTGTCCCAGCCATTCGCCATTTTTTCCATCAAAAAGCCGAACCCAATCACCTTCTTTGCGGCGCATGACGTTAAACAAATAATGCGCTTGAACTGATTCTAAGGCTATGACACCCTGTTTTTGTAATTTATTTGCGGTGAAAAGCCGCGGCAATTTAAATGTTTCATCTTTATTCATGAGATCAGCAAAGCATATGAGCCATACAGACATCAAGACACAAGGTTGGATTTCTAAACTCCCTGAAGCTTGGCAACCTTTTGCCATCCTTATGCGGCTGGATCGTCCCATCGGTTGGTGGCTTTTATTATTGCCTTGTTTGTGGGGCATTGTCACAGGCGCTAATGGTGCCACGGGCATGGTGGGATATGATGTTTTTCTGATAATTTTATTTTTTTTCGGTGCCGTTATCATGCGCGGGGCGGGTTGCATCATTAATGATTTGTGGGATCGTGATTTGGATAAACAGGTTGAGCGCACAAAAAACCGACCATTGGCGAGTGGTGAGGTCTCTATTGTTGCGGCTTGCATCTTACTATTCTTTTTAATTTTCACCGCCTTTATGATTGCCCTTCAAATGTCTTATCTAACGGTCGGGCTGGGGTTTTTAGCGTTGGTTTTTGTTGCTTTTTACCCTCTGATGAAGCGCATCACATGGTGGCCGCAAGCGTTCTTGGGGCTTACTTTTAATTTTGGTGCGCTGATGGGCTTTAGTGCCGCGACGCACCATCTTAATAGTTTCGAGCCATTTATTTTATACCTCGCGGGATTTTTCTGGACGTTGGGATACGATACAATTTACGCCCATCAGGATAAGGTTGATGATGAGATGGTTGGGATTAAATCAACGGCTTTATTATTCGGCCGCCGTAGTAAATTTTGGGTGAGTATTTTTTACGCGCTCGCTTTGCTTTTGATTGCGTTTGCGGCTTACCTCGCTGGTGCGGGCGTCATTGGCCTTACGTTGCTTGCCTTATCATCTTTTCATCTTGTCCGCCAAATCAATGATTGGGAGCCTGATGATCCTGCTAATTCGTTATTTATTTTCAAATCAAATCATAATTTTGGCTTAATGGTTTTAGTTGGCTTGGCGTTTATAAATATATCACCCACCATCGAAAAAATAACAGGCTTTACTATCCCCCATATAGGTTTCTAAGACGCTGTTCGGCGATTGTTAGGATGGATATATCAAGATTGGCGCTACGGCGAAGTTCATCAAAAAGTGGCTCCATCAATTTTGCCTGCGCACCACGATTGTTAATCCATTGATCAACAATTGTTATTTTTGATCCTTTGGCGGGTAAATTTTTGCCAATATCTTTTAATATTTGTACCGTTAATCCCGCCTGACAGGTATAAAGCTGATCAATCAACCCTTCCAAAGCCTGCGCTGACCAACGGCCTTCGGTGGGAAGGTGGCGGGCTTTTTGGCGCATCCAATCAAGATGGAAATGATCGCCCAATTGGAAATAAATTTTTGCCGTTGTTGCAATATCAAATTTTTCGTCCATTGAAATACGAATAATATCACAAGCCGACCCAAGAATGGGCATAAGGGAAATATCATGCGCCAGCTTTTTCGGCAGGCCATTTTGTACACCGCTATTGGTAATTTGTTTAATTTTTTCGAGCAGATTAGGGGAGACAACGTGATCTAAATTTTTGGTCACAGCCTTAATGCCATCTTCAAACAAAGCGATGTCGCGATTAATATCAAGTTTACGACCAAATCGGGTCAAGAACCACGTCACAGCCCGTTCAATCATCCGGGCGGTTTCACGCAGGGCGTTTAATTGTACCGCAGCAGGAACTTTGCCATCTAGCATTTCAATCTTTTCCCAAATATCGCGCAAGCCAAATCCTTCACGGACAATAATGTAGGCTTTGGCAACTTCTTCACAACTTACGCCGCATTTATCCATACGGTCACGAATAAAATCGGGGCCCATGCGGTTAACAATACCATTGGCTAAAGTGGTCGCAATGATTTCACGTTTCAGGCGATGATCCAGCATTTCTTTTGGATATTTTTTGCCCAAAACAGCTGGGAAGTAACGGTATAAACGCTCCTCCATTGCTTTACTATCAGGGATTTCACCATCTAATAAATCTGCTGTGTAGGCGATTTTTGCATAGGATTGTAAGACGCTTAATTCTGGTCGGGTCAGGCCTTGACCGATGCGCTTGCGCGCATCAATTTCTTCTTTATTCGGAAGGACTTCTAATGTGCGGCTTAAATTGACCGTTTGTTTTAAATAACGCATTAAACGATCATGGTTTTGAAGCTGTTCTGGTGCTTGTAATTCCATTACGCTAATGCCTTGCGCTTGCTGGTAATTGCCACGTAATACATGGGTGGCGACATCATCTGTCATTGATCCTAAAAGCTTGTTGCGCTTTTTAATGTCCATGTTGTATTTTGCTTTACGCATAACATCGACAAGTAAAATCTTAATATTGACTTCATCATCGCTTGAGGCAACGCCGCCAGCATTATCAATATAATCAGCATTTAAATGCCCGCCATTCTGGGCGTATTCAATACGCGCAGCTTGGGTTATTGCCAAATTTGCGCCCTCTCCAATAACTTTACAGCGAAGCTCTGGGGCGTTGATGCGTAAGTGATCATTCCCCTTATCACCAACTTCTGCGTGGCTTTCTTCTGTAGCTTTAATGTATGTACCAATGCCGCCAAACCATAAAAGGTCTGTACGTGCTTTTAGCATGGCGCGGATTAGCTCATTCGGTGAAGCAGAATCTTCTGCAATATCAAAACGTTTACGAATTTCTGGCGTGAGTTTTAGGCGTTTTTCACTGCGTGAGAAAATGCGCCCACCTTTAGAAAGTAATTTTTCATTATATGCATCCCAGCCTTTAACATTATCAAACAGGCGCTGACGCTCTTTAAATGATTTGGCGGTATCTGGATCGGGATCACAGAAGATATGGAGGTGATTAAACGCCCCAATCAAACGAATATGTTTTGACAACAACATGCCGTTACCAAAAACATCGCCGCCCATGTCACCCACACCGACAACATCAAAATCTTGGGTTTGTGTGTCATGATTTAATTCACGGAAGTGACGTTTGACGGATTCCCATGTTCCACGTGCGGTAATACCCATTTTTTTATGGTCATATCCTGCGGAACCACCAGACGCAAACGCATCCGCCATCCAAAAATCATATTCCGCAGAAATACCATTGGCGATATCGGAGAAACTGGCTGTTCCTTTATCGGCCGCAACAACCAAATAGGGATCATCTTCATCATAACGAACAATATTTTGCGGTATGATGATTTTGCTGCCTTTGCGGTTATCGGTGATATCCAATAGGCCGCGTATAAATGTTTTATAACACTCAATGCCCTCAGCCATAAAGGCAGGTCGACCGCCTTCGTTTGGTGAATTTTTCATGACAAACCCACCTTTTGCCCCCATCGGTACGATAACGGCGTTCTTCACTTGCTGTGCTTTCATTAAGCCCAAGACTTCGGTACGAAAATCTTCGTGGCGATCAGACCAACGCAGTCCACCACGGGCAATTTTATCACCGCGTAAATGCACCCCTTCAACACGGGCGGCATAAACAAAAATCTCACGATAAGGTTTTGGCTCTGGCAATTCAGGGATCAGTGAACTATCGAGTTTGAACGATAAATAACTCTTATGATCGCCTTGCTCATTTGTTTGGAAAAAGTTCGTACGTAATGTTGCGCACACAAGATTAGTGAGGCTGCGAAGAATACGGTCATGGTCTAAGGCTTCAACTTTATCTAACTTTTTATGAATAGATTTAACTTGCGCTTTGATATCGCCTGCCGATAATTTTTTGCCTTTGGGGTTAAACATATCCTTAAACAACGTCACAATTTTTGCCGCAATGGTCGGATAGGTGGTGATCGCACTTTCCATGTAAGGCAAACTATAGGCAACGCCTGTCTGGCGCAGATAGTGGGTGTAAGCGCGCAAGATAGCAATATCATGCCACGGCATTTGTGCATAGAACGCGAGCATATTCAGGCTGTCGCTTTCCATTTCTTTGTTCCAAGTCTTTTTGAAAACATCTTCAAAGGATTCTTTGGATTCTGTGATGTCAGTAAAATTAACCGCGCTTCTGGGTTCAATTTCAAAGTCATGAATCCACACTTTTCCATCATATTGTGCGGGCTTAATTTTAAATGGTAATTCTGTAATAACACGCAAGCCCATATTTTCCATGATGGGTAGGACATCGGATAAAACCAAAGGCGTTTTGGCGTGGTATAATTTTAAACGAAATTCTTTTTCTTCTTCACCCGTCTTGTTGATGACGCTCTGTTCATAAAGCTCTAGATTAATTTGGTTTCCATCAATAATTGTTGTGATTTTTTCAATATCCAAAACTGCTTGTTTTGTCGCATAAGTTTCGTGATAAGATGTTGGAAAGGCATTGCCGAAGTTTTTAATCATCTCCGCGGCTTCTTCGTCATTAGGAACATCATCTTCAATTTGAATTTTTAGACGATCTGACCAGTTTTGACCGGCTTCAATAAGAATATCTTCTAACTTATCATTGTCGAATTTTGGCGCGTGATCCAAATTATTTGTATCAATTTGGAATAAGACACGCGAAAGCGGGGAGTCATCTTGTGAAACTTTAAAATTCTTACATTTTCCGCCTAATTCATCTTCTAATATTGTTTGCAGTTTTAATCGTAATTTGGTGTCATATTTTTCCCGTGGAATGTAAACAAGACAAGAAATATAACGCCCAAAAGGATCAATCCTAGTATAGAGTGCAATGTGCGGGCGTTCATGCAAACGCAAGATGCTAATGGCGTGTTTATATAAAAGATTCTCTGGCATTTGAAGAATTTCATCACGCGGATATTTTTCTAAGATATGGCCTAAAGATTTATAATTATGACTGGCCTTCGCAAAGCCAGATTTTTTAATAACCGCAGCAACTTTTGTGCGTAAAAATGGAATGTCAGAAACACTGCGGGAATATGTTACCGATGTGAAAAGACCAATGAATAAAATTTCTCCAATAATTTTTCCTTTGGCATCATATTTTTTAATGGTGATCGCATCTAAAGGCACGCGGCGATGAACTGTTGAACGCTTATTCACTTTTGCGATTGTTAAAGGTTTTTGATCAACGCGCAATTTTTGTTGCGCTTCGGTTAAGCTTGTTTGTGCTTCGTTATAATAGACGGGCTGTATTTCGTCAGATAAAAGACCAAGGCTAGAGTTTTTGACGATGTTACTTTTTATCTGTCCATTCTTATAAGTGAAAATATATTCACGATAGCCAAGGAACGTAAAATTATTATTCTCAATGTAATTGATAAATTCTTTATGTTCTGCGATCTGTGTTGCTGAAGAATGTTTAGCGGCGCTTTCAAGGGCTTTTTTCGCAACGTCAATTTTTGCCAGCATTTTTGGCCAATCACGATTAGACATCTTCACATCAAGCAAAACTCTCTGCAAATTTGCGGCTAATTCTTTGCATTCTTCTTTACTGATAATACGTGTAAGTTCGATATGAATATGTGATTGAGAAAAAGTTGTCTCGCTTTTGGGCGCGGCATAAATATTTTGTATTTCGCCTTTTTTGTTACGTTCTGCGTGTAAAATAGGATGCACGAAAACAGAGATTTGATAGTTGTGGCGAATAATTTCCGCAACAACCGAGTCAACAAGAAAAGCCATATCGTCATTAACGATATCAATGATCGTGCGCCCTGCATCCCAGCCATCTTTTTTTACATTGGGGGCGCTAATGCGAATAGCAGGTTTATGCCCCACTTTACGGCTTTGGCTCAGCTCTATATGTGTGTTGGCCGTATGTGCAATGTTCTCTGGCGCCATCATCCGCACATCCTCTTTGGGGACATTGACAAAGAAGGTTTGCACAAATTCTTTATAGTTAATTTTACTATTCTTAGATTTTGTATTTGCTTTTGTGGGCTGGCGTTCTTGAGCTTGCTTTATAAGTTTTTTGGGCATGGAATTCACTGCTTAATGTGGTTGTATTTATTGCCGCCACTTTAAACTTAATATGTTGCACGGGCAAGAGGGCAGCCACATCATTTCGCTTTAAACCAAGGGGATATCAAAAATTATTTAAGTTTGTGACTCCATGATAGAACGGGCTTAAGGAAAGGGGATATATATCTGCTTTGGTGGTGCTTCGTTAATAATTTTATTGCGCTGTAATATCTAAGACAATGCGTCTTCCACCATTAGTGCCGCCAATGTCAGTTTTTGAAGCAAGTGAGACATCGCGTTTTAGTTGGAAAACTAAAAGATAACCATCTCCATTTGGCTCGGCTTTATAAGAGGATATATATGGTGCTTTGGCAAAATTTCTTGTTACTGGCGCAGTCCAATTGGCGCTTGGTATATCAACAACCATAATATTTTCATTATTATCGATATCCACGTTAAAGTCTGCTTTCGCATTTGTGTCTAAAACAATACGTGTCTTACCTGGGTGTTCACCGATCCTTACATCGTAAACTGTGGGTTTACCACTTGTCATGGGAGGAGGATTTTTGCTCTGGAAATTAGTTTTTGGTGACGTGATAGCTTTTGGCATTGTTGTTTGTGAAACGGCTGGTGTCTGCGTTTTTGTGACAATTTGCGGCGTCACCATTATTGGGGCTGGTATCGGTGTCGGCTCTCGGCGAGTTTGCTTAAACGCAGGATCTTTTGTGAGGCTTCTTAATTCATTCACCAACCGCTGGATATCGTTTTCAACGCCCATCAGGCGGCGTATGGATGGTCGTACACTATCGAATTCATTGCGCAGATCTTGCATGGAACGCTCTAGGCGATCGAGGCGCTCTTTGTCTGATCTCAAGCTTTGGGCAAAAATATTCTTTGGGTTGTAATCTGTCGGCAAAGGTAGCAGGACGTCTTTGGGTTGTATGACCTGCTGTTGAATAACTGCTGGTGCTTGCACTTCTGGAGTTTTTAAGATTTGCGGTTGTATATTTGTTGGCGCTTGTTGCGCTATCACGGTGCGATTAATATTTTTGGGCTGGATAGTCTTAGGTTGCGCAACCATAACATCAGCTATTGGATTTTGAACAGTCGGAGGCTTATCTGCCATAACCATCGGCTGATTGTCTAAAATACCGTCCGTAGTCGGAGCGCTTTCAACAGGGAGATCAATGACAGGCACTTTTTGTAAATCTTTTGGTAGCATCAATTCGGCTTCCATAGCCTTCTTTGCGGCAGCTGATTTCTTATCCTCTAAGAGGATTTTACCTTCCATGTGTGATTTTGGGGGTTTGAGGTCTTTGACAGATTTGATGTCATCACCCGCACCAAAGACAGGCACAAAACGTGTGTCACAGCCACTTATAAGCGTAAAAGCGCAAAGCAACACCATTGCAATAAAGCAATGCTGAGACAGTTTTGGGCTGATTTTGAGCCTAAGCGCGGATAATGGCATCATGAACTTTTTTAAAAATAGATATATCTATTTAAAAAATTAAGACTTTATTAGTATGGCGTCTACACGTCGTATGAAAAGAGTAAGAGTTTTCAACAGCTTGTTTTTATTTTATCCACAGGGTTATGCACTTATTCGGTGTAACAGCGTCGTTATTTATCTTCGTGTTTATGAGATAAGCGATCAATTTCTTGCCGCCATTCATCACTATTCCAATCATCCTGCGCGCCAATTATTTTACGTTCAAGTGTAAGGTCAGTATTGATTAGAAAGCTCTCTGGTAATTTTTTTGTTTCAAATATTTTTGCGGAAATATCTTTTTCTGTATCAAGGGCAACAATGAAATTTGGTGGTATTTTACGATCAATTTTTTTTAAAAATCTATTAATGTTCTCTGTCTTATCATTCACCGCAATTCCAAGAATAATGAGGTTATCCTGTGATTTGGCCAAATCAATAAGGGTTGGTAGCTCAACCAAGCATGGCGCGCACCATGTGGCCCAAAAATGAAGAAGAATAACGCTGCCTTTATGATTGTGAAGTTTTCCTTTTTGACCGTCTAATGTGGTGTAATCAAAATCAGAAATAAACTTTGGGGATACAATGTTGTTAGGGGCGCTCGTTCTATTTGCCAGATAAGTCCACAAACCTGTTATGACCATTAGAGCGCATAAAATGATAATATTTATTCTCATGCTGCCCCTTTGCGATAATAACGCCAGCTAAGCAGGGCGATCAATATTGTTTCGGCAATACAGAATATGGCAATTCCCCATGCCACACCGCTGATAAACCCATAAGAGTGAAGCCCTACATTCAGCAAATTAACACCGAACCATGCTAAAATGACAATGATTGATAAAAATGCGGCGCCAATGACAAAGGTGGTACGATCCAAATGTTTACTAATATGGCTGTGAAGAAGCCAAATAAGCCATAGTACAATCAACAGGGCACCATTTTCTTTGGGGTCCCATCCCCAAAAGCGTCCCCATGACTGATCTGCCCACAGACCGCCTAAAATAGTGCCAATAGTTGTGAAAAGTAAGGAGAGGATGGCCATTGTTTTAATCGGGCGGATCATGTCATAGGTTTTACGAACGATAAGAGCATAATGCGCCATCAAAGATGTAATGAGGCACAGGCCATAGCCAATCGAAATACAGAGCACATGCGTTGTGAGCCAAAAATTTGTATTTAAAACGGCGACGAGCGTGCTCATTGTATCTGCGCCCACGAAAGCCTGCGCCGTCACCAAAAGCAATAGCCCTGAAATCCCTCCCAGTAGCAAGCTGGTATCTTCTTTTTGGCGCAAGGCCATGAACCAAAAGCCGGCAACACAAACAAGCGCAACGAAAATAATTGATTCATACAATGTGCCAACGGGGGGGCGGTCTAAAAGATATACGCGAAAGCAAATATAAAGGGTGAGTGAAATAAGACCTGCGCCCAAAAATATAAACGATAATTTATACCATATTTCTTTCTTATTTTTATTTTTTAAAAAGTTGCTAAAGCTTGCAAAACAAAGCGTAAGGATAAAAAATACACTACTCACAAAGATTAAAGAAAGTTTGTTGTAGATGATTTCAACTTTAAGTTTCGGATTGTGATACAGGGTTTGAAGCACGGCTATTTTTTGGTTAAAAATTTCTTGGTTTCCTGCTACATAAGCGGTCGCAATTTGTTCTAATGCCTGAACATAAGGGGTGTTTGCCTGATCGGTGATGGCCTCCCACGGGGAGCGCCAATTTTCTGGCGGCGCGCCTTCCGCTGTGGGAATAATTCTAAGTAGAACATTGTTCGCACCCCCTTTTTCGATGATTGATAATTTTTCTTGAATGGCGTCTATGTTGTCTTTTGCCAAATAATATAGGTAATTTTTTATCGTACCGTCACCTTTTAAATCTAAAGGTAAAAGTGCGGTCATTGAGCGTAAAAGCTGGGAGTGTAAAATAAAATTCTCATGTAATCTTACCAATTCTTGTTGTTCAGCAGTTTGTTGATTTATCGGTATTTTGATAAGTTTTTTGATCGCTTCTTGCTCTTCAAAAATAATTCCCCCAAGCTCTTGATAGTTATAATACGCACCTTTTAAATTTTTATAACGCGAAAAATGTACCGCTCGATTTACCGCGATATCTGGTGTGAAAATTGTTTCCGCAAGCCATTCTTGGGCATTTAAATTATCAATCTTATTTTTGTCCAAAAATGTTTTTAAGTAGAGGCGCGCAAAACTATCTAACGGCTTCATGCGTCCCTCATGAAGAACGGGAAGGCTATTCCAAGCAGATAAATCCATAGTTTTTGCCGATTTTGCGGGTGTCGCATAAAGAAAAAAGCATAAAAACAGGAGGAATATTTTGTTCATGATTTTCTCCCGCGTGTTCGCATAACTAAATGGAGCGCCAGCCCAAGAAAAATAACAAAAGTGGAAATATAAGGAAAATAACGTCCTTGGTTTTTAACAACGTTCAAAACAGTTATTTCTCTGCCGTTAATTTCATCAAAGGAGGATTGATAAAATGTATATCCTTTGTAACGCAATGGCTTGTTCATGCTAATTAATGCAGGCCAAGATAAATTTCCATCTAATACTGTTAAGCTGGATTGAAATTCTTTGGCTTTTTGGGTGCGTGGATAATTTATTTTTTCAAAATCGTTTAATTGTATTGAAAAAGGAAGCGGTGTTTTTGCCCGTGTTAAAATTATTTCAACATCGTCAATAATGGGGTTTTTAGGAATGTCTTCCATGACAATATAGGTGCCTAATAATTCAGTCGATGAGGCATCTGTTACTTCAAATATAAGACCAGAAAAATTAGCCTCGATGTTCTTTTCATTGGGAACGCTAAAAAGCTCCATGTTTGCTGCTAACCCTTGTAAATCTTCATATTTGCCGCTGGGGGCTTGCGCTTCGCAGTTGTAACAAAAATCGATGATTTTAATGGTTAGGCCTTCGGTTTGAAATTCTTGTTGGCGTGCTATTTCTTCAAAATCGATTTGCTTGATAATTTTGTCATCTTCTACAAAATTGACGACACGCTTTTGGTAGTCGGCAAAATTATTTAAACGCTGGCCCTCAGGGATAATCATAAACCCTTCTTTCGTCGTAAAGGACGTCACCAGACCGCCGAGTAATAATAGCAATACGCCTAAGTGTGATAAGTGAATGCCACTTTTTTTCCATGACCAACCACTGTAAAAAATGAATTTAACGCTTAAAGTTACAAAGATGACCGCAATGACTGTAATGCCACCTGGTGTCGGGATGGGGCCAAGCCAAGCGATAACAGAATTAAGATATTTTTCGACAGCCACATATAGCCCTAATTCTTTTTGACTTACAGTGCCTAAGACTATCAAAATCATAAGCCAAGGCATTGTCCAAAAGACAATGTGGGCGCTTGCGAGCCATTGGCCTAGCCTTTTAAGTTGAACGGGTAATTTCATCAAAATCTTTTAAAACTTCTAACGCAAAACTTCAATCTTTTATGGATTTTGAAGCTTGGAGCTTTATAGTAGCCTTATGACAGATATTCATCAGGGGTACTTCATAACGGGCACTGACACAGACGTTGGAAAGACGGTGGCGGCGGCTTGGTGTATGCTGCATTTGAAAGCAGAATATTGGAAGCCAACCCAGAGCGGTTTGGAACCGCCCACTGATACGGATAAGGTGCGTGAATATACGCAATTACCCACAAGTGATTTTCATCCAGAAACATACCGCCTTAAGGCGCCATTATCTCCGCATGAGGCTGCGCGGCGTGAGAATGTACAAATTGAAATAGATCAATTTCGACTTCCGCAAACGTCGCGCCCACTTATTGTTGAAGGGGCGGGTGGGTTGATGGTTCCCTTGAATGATAATAATTTTGTAATCGACTTAATAAAGAAATTGGCGCTCCCCGCCATTTTAGTTGCGCGAAGTGGCCTTGGGACAATTAACCACACGTTACTCTCACTGGAAGCGATGCGGGCGCGTGATATTAAAATTGCGGGTATGATTATTAATGGCTCTAAAGCACCGCATAACCGCCAAGCTATCGAAGAATATGGCAAAGTTGCAATAATTGCTGAAATTGACCATCTTCAACAAATAAACAAAGATTCTCTTTTGGCGATAAAGCCTGAAATTGATTTAGCTTTGAAAGGTTCATGCGAATGAGTTATCTAGAACGCGACCGCCTTCATTGTTGGCATCCCATGACCCAGCATCAAACAGAACCTGATCCGCCCGTTATTATTTCAGGCTCTGGTGCGGCGCTTTTTGATGAAAATGGTAATGAGATTTTGGATATGATTTCTTCATGGTGGACATGTGTTCACGGTCATTCCAATCCCGATCTGAACCAAGCATTGAAAGATCAAGTGGATCAATTAGAGCATGTGATGTTTGCAGGCTTTACCCATCCGCCCGCAATCAATTTTTCGCAAAAATTGGCTGAAGTTTTACCGGGTGATTTAAATCGTGTTTTTTACTCAGACAACGGGTCAACTTCAGTCGAGATTGCTTTAAAAATTGCCTATCAATATTGGCGTAATAAAGGGCAGTCACACCGCACAAAATTTATTGCATTTGAAAAAGCATATCACGGTGAAACTGTCGGCGCGATGTCAGTTGGAAAAGGCTGTGGTTTCTTTCATGATTTTGATGGTTTGCTTTTTGACGTCGAGGCAATTCCTTATGTCCCGACATGGAATGGCGATGAAGATATTTACGCCAAAGAAAAATCTGCGTTGAAAAAAATTAAAAAAGTCATCGAAGAAAATAAAGATAAAACAGCTGCCTTAATTGTTGAGCCATTGATGCAAGGCGCAGGTGGATTACGTTTCAGCCGTCCCGAATTTATCAAAGCTGTTACAGATATGGCGCAAGAAAATGACATTCTTGTTATTTTTGATGAAGTCGCTGTTGGTTTTGGCCGTTGTGGGGCATTGTTTGCCTGTGAAAAAATTGGAGTTGTTCCAGATTTAATTTGCCTCTCTAAAGGGCTGACATCTGGTTATCTTCCAATGGCCGCGACGGTAGCAACAGAGGATGTGTATAATGTTTTTTTAAGTGATGATCCTGATCGCGCTTTTTTGCACAGTCATACTTTTACCGCCAACCCATTGGCATGCGCAGTCGGATTAAAATCATTGGAGATGTTAATTGAAAATAAAATGATGGATAAGGTGAGCCATATCGAAAAACGTCATAGGGAATTTCTTATCGAATTGCAAAAACATCATAGAATTTTTATGCCGCGTGTTATGGGGTCGGTATTGGCTTTTAATATCCAAGACGACGATGGTGCTTATAAAAATAATGCGGGGGAAGCTCTACGTAATTGGTTTTTTGAAAATGGTTTAAATATTCGTCCGCTTGGTAATGCGGTTTACCTAATGCCGCCTTTTTGTATAACAGATACGCAGTTAAGCCGCGCTTATGATGGTATTATAAAAGCTATGACAGAAGTGTTAAACCCTATGAATCTTGCGGCTTAAGGACTAAAATATTCTTTTAGGCGATAGTGCCTTATTATCAATATCCCCTATTATTGGGGAGGGGGGCTATATAATTTCTCCATATAAGATATGCCAAGTAATAGAACAGCAATGATCTTTTTCAAGATTTGCACAGGCTTGTTTTAATTGTGCTGGTGATAATTTTTTATGCGCGGAATAGTTTGCACCCATCGCCTTTAAACTTCGAATGAAATCAAAAGGAGTGCGATACATTGTATGTATATTTTCTTCTTTGATAATGTCTTGATAAGTGACGATACGGTTTTTATCGCTTGAAAAGTTTAAATTTTCTAATACGCTTTTCCATTCTTTAAAGTTATTTTGTCCCAATGTAGAAAAATAAATAGCGCCATTCTTTTTTAAATTTTTTCTATAATCTTGAATCGCTTCGTTTGGTTTTTCAAACCATTGAATAGTCATATTTGAAACAATGAGATCATATTTTTCTGTAGAGTTAAAATTTTCTCCATCTATTTTTTTAAAACGGATAAAAGGAAATTTAGCATGGCATTTTTCAATCATTTTGGCTGATATATCTAATGCAGTTATCTGTGCATTGGGATATTTTTTAATCAGCATTTTTGTTAAAGATCCAGTGCCACAGCCTATTTCAAGTATTTTATAAGTTGTCGAATTTGGTGGATTTTCGGGTAACAAACACATTAATTTTTGGGCCACTTCACGTTGAATAAGTGCCGCCCAATCATAATTATGCGCCCCTTTGTCAAAGGCTGCTTCTATCTTTTTCTTATGTGTTAAATTCATTTAAAAATTCTTTTATATGGTTGCTACACCATTTTGCTTGTGTAAGGGGGAGCATATGTCCGCCACGATCAATCCATCTTATATCTTGCTTACCCCAATTCCCGTTGGTCATTTTGTCTGTCACAATAAGATCATCTTTTGCGGCTAAAATTTTAATGGGAATGTCTTTAGGGATTTCTGTTTCCCATTTTGACAGCCAATTTAATCCTTCAATTAATTTTAAAGAATGAATGTCTTTTATACGCTTGGGATCTTTCAATCCTGCATGACTCCAAAAAGCAGATAGCTCTTTCATCATATCTTTAGCAATATTTTTTTGCATGCCGCTTAAAATTTGTTTTGGCACAAAGCGGTAAAAACAATTAAAACTTGCGATAGAAACAAACCCAGAAAGTCTTTCTGGATAATGTTTTAAAAGCCATAATCCGCCCAGTGAATGACCAATGCCGATAAATTTACCGTCTGGAATACTGATGGATTCTTGGTCGAAAAAGCCCAAATTAATATGGGTGCAATCATAATCTTTAAGCTCATCGCGCATGCTGTCCCATACAAATGGCCCTGATGCCCAACCATGTACAAAAACTAATTTCATTTATGCCGCCGCTTTTATGTTGTAGCTTTTAAGTGTTGTGATTAATTGATCCAAATCATCTTCTGTGTGCGCAGCAGAAAAAGCAAAACGAATACGCGCGGTGTTATTTGGTACGGTTGGCGGGCGTATCGCTGCCGCCCAGATATTTTTTGATTTTAAATTTTCGCTAAAGGACAGGGCGTCATCGCTTTGTCCTATCATAATAGGGACAATTTGCGTGGCAGAATCTCCGCAATCAAACCCTAAATCATTCATTTCATTTCTAAAATTTTGCGCTATGTTTTGTAATCGCGCACGTTCTGTATTCATGGTGGGAACCATGTCTATTGCGGCATCAATCGCGCCAAGAACAGCAGGGGGGAGCGCGGTAGCATATATCAAGCCGCTACATTTATTTACCAGATATTCTTTAAGCATTTTTGAACAAGCGATATATGCGCCAAACGCTCCAAAAGCTTTGCTGAACGTGCCAATCACGAGGTCGGCTTTAAGTGCCAAGCCACTGCCGTTTATTCCTAAAACACCGGTCGCGTGGGCTTCGTCGACGATGAGGAAACAGTCATATTTTTTGGCTAATGCGGCAATTTTATCTATCGGGGCAATGTCGCCATCCATGCTAAATACGCTTTCGGTAAGAATGAATTTTGGCGTGCCGCTTTGTTTATTCTTTTCTAATAATTCTTCTAAATGCGCCATGTCGTTATGGCGATAACGCATTTGCGTAATACTTGCTGCCTGACATCCTAAATGCATGCTGGCGTGATTTAATTTGTCACTAAAAACCAAGGGCGCTTCGCCCAAAGTATTTTTATCAAACAAAGCGGGTAAAATAGAAGCATTGGCTTGGAAACCTGATACCATCACAAGGGCGGCTTGTTTGTTTTTAAAGGCGGCAATTTTGTTCTCTAGCGCTGTGAAAATTTCAACATTACCTGTGACCAAACGGGAGGCGGCTGACCCTGCGCCATATTGCGCTGCCCATTTTTGTGTGCGTTCAATTAATGTCGGGTGCTGGCTGAGGCCTAAATAATCATTGCTTGAAAAGTTTATATATTCACGCCCGCCTGTTATCACGCGCCCCGCTTTGGGTGTAGTGACGTCGGTTAAATAACGCTTTAAGGCATTATTTTCGCGCTCTTGGATAAAATCCGCGTAAAGGCTTTCGATTTTGTTCATAATCTTGTAATAATGCCCAAATTCAACAAAATCAAATGAGAGTTTACAAGATGACACAGCAAGCCGAAATGCGACATGACTGGAAAACCGATGAAGTGGTCGAGATGTTGGAATCTCCCCTGATGGAGCTTTTATACAAGGCGCAAGGGATTCATCGCGAACATCACGAAGATAACACGGTGCAATTGGCCAGCTTGCTGAGCATTAAAACGGGCGCGTGCCCCGAAGATTGTAAATATTGCCCACAAAGCGCGCATTACGCCAAGAAAACAGGCCTGAAAAAAGAATCTTTGATGGATGTGGATGCGGTGTTGGAGAAAGCAAAAATTGCCAAGGAAGCGGGCGCATCGCGCTTTTGTATGGGCGCGGCGTGGAAGCAAGTGCGCGAAGGCGAAGATTTTGATAAAGTCATTGAAATGGTTGAAGGCGTCACCGCTATGGATATGGAAGCCTGCGTGACCTTGGGAATGCTAAACCAAGAACAAGCGGATCGTTTAGCAAAAGCGGGATTAAAAGCGTATAATCATAATCTCGATACTTCGCCAGAATTTTATAAGGAAATTATTACAACGCGCACCTACCAAGATCGCCTTGATACAATTGATTGTGTCCGTAAGTCTGGCGTAACGGTTTGCTCTGGCGGGATTATTGGCATGGGCGAAACCATCACGGATCGCGCGCGTATGTTAGAAATCTTGGCTAACATGGCAGTGCATCCAGAGAGCGTGCCGATCAATGCGCTTGTCCCCGTTAAGGGAACGCCGATGGGCGAGCGCGAGCGTGTTGATCCATTGGAGCTGGTGCGCATGGTTGCCACTGCCCGCATTATGATGCCTAAGGCACGTGTGCGCTTGTCTGCGGGGCGTGAAATGCTCAACCGTGAAGCACAGATTTTATGCATGATGGGCGGGGCTAATTCGATCTTTTATGGGGAGAAATTATTGACGACGGCGAATAATGACACCAACGAAGATCAAGAAATGATTAAGGACGCTGGCCTGAAAGTCGCTTAAACGTTTTGTCGCGTCGTGTTTTATCGGTAGATAAAAATTTCATTCACGCTAAGGACATAAAGAAAACGCAACCGAGACGTTGCTTTAGAGACCCTTTGCGATTTCTATATTTATTCTTCGCTTCTCTCTGCTGTTTTTTGGTGAAACGAATATTTTTATTTATTTTTTGCGGTCATTTTCAAGACGGTGAACCCACCAATGGCGGCGAAGAAGGAAGCGGTTAGGACCCCCATTCTGATTTGCGCCATCATTTCTGGATCATCATAAGCGAGCGTGCCGATGAACAGACTCATGGTGAAGCCAATTCCTGTAAGAAGCGATAATCCGTATATTTGCGCCCAACTGACGGTCGCAGGCTTTTGACAAATTTTAAGCACGGAGCCGAGCCAGATGAACCCGAAAACCCCTAATTGTTTACCAACGAGTAAGCCCATAATAATCCCAAGCGGCAAGCCAGCCGTTAGCATTCCGACATTAAAGCCTTGCAAGTTAATCCCTGAATTGGCAAAGGCAAAAATGGGGACAATCAGGAAATAAACCCACGGATATAGGGCGTGTTCTAATTCTTCTACAGGGCAATTATCTTTTTCACCAGTCATGGGGATACACATCGCCAGCACAACGCCTGCAAGCGTCGCATGAACCCCAGATTTAAGCACACAGACCCACATAAACAAGCCAATGAGGATGTAAGGCGCAATCTTTTTCACGCCCACCACGTTAAGAATGATGGCAGCTACTGCCCCGATTGAGCCGAGGGATAGAGCCATAACGGATAAATCAGCTGTGTAGAAAATAGCGATAATTACAATCGCCGCGACGTCATCAATAATCGCGAGGGAAAGGAGGAGAATTTTTAATTCTTTTGGCAAGTTTTTACCCACCAAAGCCAAAATACCCAGTGCAAAGGCGATGTCTGTCGCAACAGGGACAGCCCAGCCACGCATGGCAACATCATCGCCCATATTGATATAAGTATAAATAGCGGCAGGAACGACAATTCCGCCAATCGCGGCAACGATCGGCAAGGTTGCCTTTTTCATGCTGGACAGTTCACCGCCCAATACTTCGCGCTTAATTTCTAAGCCAATAAGAAAGAAGAAAACCGCCATTAAGCCATCATTGATCCAAAGCAAAAGCGGCTTATTGAGCTCCAGTGCGCCGACTTGCACGACAACCGGCGTGGTTAGAAGCGCATCGTAAAGCCATGCTAATGGCGAGTTATTAATCGCCAAGGCGGTGAAGGTTGCAATGATTAGGAGGAGGCCACCTAATTTTTCTGTGCTGGTAAATTTTTTGAAGAAGTCCATGATGCGTAGTCTACCTGATGATGGTATGTGTCACCAGAATATTTTGCAAGATGGCGTAAAAATTTTCAATCGCTTCGCGGCTCGTGGTTTCATAACTGGTGTGATACTCCGTTGTGGGAATTTGAACAGTTGCGCCCGACCAGCGTCCGCTTGAGTTTTGGACAATGCGACCAAGTTCGGTTGAGCCTAAATCTTTGATCTCTAATCCCATACTGAGGAAATATTCGTCTTTAATTTGAAACGGCATTAATAAATCAGTGCAACGCTGTTTTATTTTCTCGACCAAGATGGGGTTGAACTTTTCACTTTTATCGCGGTTTCTTAAGACGATCACGCCGCCATCAACGGGCGCTGTCTCGCGGTAGGGACTGGTGTCCAAAATAACCAATTCTTTTGTTTCAATATTTTTTTTCTCTAACCAATCCGTGATATGAATCCAGCTTTTACCAATTTCTTCTTCGCAGGTCACTAGCGCCGTTCCTTGAAAGCCATTTTGGAATAAGGTGTAAATCACCCCTAACGAGACAACATTATCAATTTGGCCCTTAAGCACTTTGCCGTCGGATATAGCGGTACGGCCATAAGCGATAGGTGTGTCTTTTGGCATATCATCCATACCATCAATAAAGAAAATGGCATGCCCAGCAGCGATGCAAGGATCACAATCACGGATCACGCCTTCGCCCAATCTGTCGCCTGTGACGGGGTTGTAGGCGTAAACCACCTCGTCTTCGAAACGGTCACTAATAGCGTGCAGTATTGTTTGGGAGGATGTATGGCCTTCTTTGTATTTTTGCCGCTTCACTTGCTCCGCCGCGTAGGCGTATTTTCCTTCCCCAATACTAATCAGGCCATGACGGTCAACATGGGCAGAGATAATAGTACTTTGGGGGGCATTTCCCGATATTTCTAGTGCGCCATTATGCCGAACGACGGTCAAACCTAAGTTTTTAAAATCTTTTTCAAGATATTGTAGGAATAATTTTTCATGCCCAACAACCGACGGAATCGCAAGGTATTCAATGGTTTTGGCAACAACGGTGTCAAAGGGCATAAGAGGTTTCTTGCCTTATGAAAACATAAAAATCGAAATATAAATTAATTCGCAAAAATTAAAGAATAATATTTACTTTTTATTAACACATTTCTTCTAGATTGCCTTTATTAGATTTAATGTTGGGGCAAGCAAGAGCTTGCAAAAAAGAATTAGATATGCGAAATTAGCATGTCTGATATAAAATAATTGCATTAAATTGGGACTGTTAGCGGGGATAGAGCAAACAAATCAGGAGGCCATTATGGTTTATTTTGTATGCTCTGTATTATTACTGGTTGTTAGTTCAGCCATACGCTCGTCCATTGAAAAAAGACATTTTAATAAGTCTAAAAGCCAATGGACGGGATATTAAGTCATTTGAATGAGATTAAATGGCTAAGACTGTAATTTTACGCGCCTTAAACGCGCGATAAAATTATAGCCTTGAACAATATTTTATAAAGCATTAGAACGTGGGTCGGAAGATCGGCGCGGGCGGAATCTTACCGGACCCGGTCAGGTCCGAAAGGAAGCAGCCGCAGGTGAATTTTTCCGGGTCGCTGTCCGGTCTTCCACTCTCGTTGCTTGCTTGTACAACGACACTTTCTTTTATTGTGACTTGTTCAATGACGCCTAAATATTGATGGCTCGTATTTTTTACTATTGCCGTCTTGTCTTAAAGACTCATTTTCTCTATATCTTCTAAATTATTATTATAAAAATGGCTCTATCTCGTCATGTTTTTGCGGGTTTTAGCCTTAAATAATGTGGGTCTCCTCGCGTTTACGCGCATGAGGGCCTCAAAAATAAGTAGAAGAAAGAAATAAGATGTCATCAGCCGTTGAACAATTGGCCAAAAATGCTAGCTGGGGAGTTTTTTCAAAGGCGACCGAGCTTAAGCAGCGTATTCTTTTTGTTTTAGGGGCGTTGCTCGTTTATCGCTTGGGGACATATATTCCTGTGCCAGGCATCGACCCTATTATTTGGAACGAAATCTATGACCAAAAGGGTGGCGGTATCTTAGACATGTTTAACATGTTCTCTGGCGGGGCGTTGCAGCGTATGACTATTTTTGCGCTTAATATTATGCCCTATATTTCGGCCTCGATTATTATGCAATTGGCGGCGGCGATGTCGCCAAATTTGGAGCGCTTGAAAAAAGAGGGTGAATCTGGTCGTATGAAGATTAACCAATATACGCGTTATTTAACCGTGTTATTGGCGTCTGTTCAGGCTTATGGTTTGGCCGTAGGTCTTGAATCAATGCAAAGCTCTGCGGGGGCGGCCGTGATTGATCCAGGCATGTTCTTCCGCATTTCAACGGTGATTACTATCGTCGGCGGCACAATCTTTTTAATGTGGCTTGGGGAGCAAATCACACAGCGCGGCATTGGTAACGGTATTTCTTTGATTATTTTTGCGGGTATTGTCGCAGAATTGCCGCGTGCTATTGGTTCGACTTTGGAGCTTGGCAGACAAGGCCAGTTTAACTTGATTGAATTGCTTTTCTTGGCAGTGATGATCGTGGCGGTTATTGCATTGATAGTATACGTAGAGCGCGCACAGCGCCGCGTGACTGTTCAATATCCTAAACGTCAGCAGGCTAATGGTGCAGCGCAACAGCAACAAAATCACATTCCGTTGAAGCTAAATACCTCAGGCGTGATCCCGCCAATTTTTGCATCGGCTTTGTTGTTGCTGCCTTTGACGATTGTCGGTTTTTCAGGAGCTGAGGGTGGAGATTTTACGGCGGCTATTGCGCGTTATCTGCAACATGGTCAACCTATTTACATGTTGCTTTACGGTGGTCTGATTATCTTTTTCGCGTTTTTCTACACAGCGATTGTATTTAACCCCGAAGAAAATGCCGATATGTTACAAAAACATGGTGGTTTTATCGCGGGTATGCGCCCAGGTAAAAGTACAGCGGATTATCTAGATCATGTTTTAACACGTATCACGGCTGTTGGGGCTTTGTATCTCGTGTTTGTGTGTTTGTTGCCAGAATTTATGATCTCACGTTATCGCATTCCGTTTTACTTTGGCGGAACATCCCTATTGATTGTTGTGACGGTGACGATGGATACTGTGGCGCAAGTGCACTCTCATCTTATTGCACATCAATATGAAGGCCTGATTAAAAAATCTAAATTGCGTGGTTCAGGCGGACGTCAAAGAAGGCGGTAGAGTTATTTATTTTTACAAGCGTTCTCCCGCTTGCGGGCATGACGCCTTAAAAACGGAGTTTTTTAAAGATGTCTTTTAACGTTATTTTTTTTGGCCCTCCTGCCGCAGGTAAGGGGACGCAGGCCAAGATTATTGAAGAAAAATATGGCCTAAAACAGCTTTCAACAGGCGATATGCTGCGCGCTCAGGTTGCCGAAGGCACAGAGCTTGGCAAGCAAGCCAAAGTCATCATGGATGCGGGAAAGCTTGTTTCTGATGAGATTGTCATTGGTATGATTGCTGACAGCATGGAGCGTGTAAAAGACAATAGGCGTATTAAGGGTTTCATTTTTGATGGCTTCCCCCGTACCAACGCACAGGCGCAATCTTTGGACATGATGCTAAAGGGGCGTGGTCAGAAAATTGATATGGTGTTGGAGCTTCAAGTCGATGATACGGCGTTATTGGCGCGTATTGAAAAACGGGCCAAGGAAGAAGGTCGCAGTGATGACACTGTGGCGGCCATGAAAACCCGCCTCGATCAATATCGTGAATACTCAGCGATTGTTCTTCCATACTATCAAATCCAAGGAAATGTTTACGCCATTGACGGCATGCGTCCTATCGACGAAGTGACAATGCAAATTGAGGCGATCTTGGGCGAAGATATTGCAGCCTAGGCGCTGATTATTTCTATAAATAAGCTATTGACCTGAAGCTTATTATCCCTATAATGCGGCAAATCTGAAGGCCTGTTAATTTACTTTGTTTGCGTCAAAGGCGCAGAAAATAAAGGTTTTTAGTGGTTGAGAAACCGGCGTTTACTGAAGTGTAAATTTTACGGTTTTATTTGAAATGACTAACAACGGAGGAGCCACATGGCCCGTATTGCAGGCGTAAACGTCCCTGATAATAAACGTGTACCAAAATCATTGCGTTATATTCACGGTATTGGTGAAAAATTCGCACATGATATTTGTAAAGCGGTTGGCATTGATGTCACACGCAGAATGAACGAGTTAAGCGAAGATGAGCTAAACCAAATTCGTGCGGAAATTGATACAGACAAATATAAAATCGAAGGTGATCTTCGTCGTGAAGTTTCGATGAACATCAAACGCCTTATGGATATGGCTTGTTATCGTGGTCTTCGCCACCGTAAACACCTTCCTGTGCGTGGTCAAAACACAAGAACAAATGCGCGTACCCGTAAAGGTCCAGCAAAACCTATCGCCGGCAAGAAGCCGGTCGGTAAATAAGTCGTAGCGGAAGAAGGAGCAAAACAATGGCAAAACCAGCCGCGAAAGCAACAAAGAAAAAAGTTAAAAAGAATATTACAACCGGTATGGTTGTTGTTAATTCTACCTTTAATAATACATTGGTCACTATTACTGACGCCCAAGGAAACGCTGTTTCATGGTCATCAGCGGGTATGATGGGTTTTAAAGGCTCACGTAAATCAACCCCTTATGCAGCACAAATAGCTGCTGAAGATGCAGGCCGCAAAGCGCAAGAGCACGGTATGAAGGAGCTTGATGTGAAGGTTAAAGGCCCTGGATCAGGACGTGAATCAGCCCTAAGAGCTTTAAGCTCTATTGGTTTTACGATCAGATCTATCAAGGATGTAACACCTATACCACATAACGGTGCGCGCCCTAGAAAACGTAGAAGAGTGTAAGCCTATTTTGGTTTAAACATAAACGTGTTGAATTAATTACAGAGTATTTTTTACAGCGATAAAATAAAACACAAGTTAAAGAAAACATAAGGAGATCACCTTGATTTACAAAAACTGGCAAGAACTGATTAAACCGTCCAAAGTTGATATTGCACATGGCAAAAACGACCAAATGAACGGTAAAATTATCGCAGAACCTTTAGAGCGCGGATTTGGTCTTACGCTAGGTAATGCCTTGCGCCGTATTCTTTTGTCCTCTCTACAAGGTGCCGCTGTAACAGCCATTCAAATTGATGGTGTTTTGCACGAATTCTCTTCAATTGAAGGTGTACGCGAAGATGTAACAGATATTGTTTTGAACGTAAAAGCCATTGCGGTTCGTATGCATGTCGAAGGACCAAAGAAAATGCGTTTAAGCGCGCAAGGCCCTTGTGAAGTAACAGCTGGTATGATTGAAGCGGGTGCAGATATCGAAATTATGAACCCAGATTTGGTGATCTGTACGCTTGATAAAGCCGCAACACTCAACATGGAAATGACAGTGAATACTGGTAAGGGATACCGTCCTGCGGCGCAAAACCGTCCAGAAGAATGTCCTGTTGGCCTTATTCCTGTAGACAGTGTTTTCTCACCTGTTCGTAAAGTGTCGTACGATGTTGAGGATACACGTGTTGGTCAAATCACAGACTATGATAAGTTAACCATCCAAGTAGAAACAAATGGTGTTGTTTCCCCTGAAGATGCTGTCGCTTATGCTGCGCGTATTTTGCAAGACCAGTTAAACGTATTTGTGAACTTTGATGAGCCTGAAGCGGCGCAAGAAAAAGACGAAGCAGATGAGTTGCCATTTAACCGCAACTTGTTGCGTAAAGTGGAAGAGCTTGAGCTTTCTGTTCGTTCTGCGAACTGCTTGAAAAATGATAATATTGTTTATCTTGGCGACTTGGTTCAAAAAACAGAAGGCGATATGTTGCGCACGCCAAACTTCGGTCGTAAGTCTTTGAATGAGATCAAGGAAGTATTGACGAATATGGGCTTGCATCTTGGTATGCAGGCAGAAGGTTGGCCGCCAGAAAACATTGAAGAATTAGCAAAAAAATTAGATGACCCTTTCAGCGCGTAACGGCTCTGAATTAACTTGAAGGACTACCGTCATGAAACACGGCATAAAACAAAGAAAACTTAATCGTACGTCACAGCACCGTAAAGCTATGTTGGCCAATATGGCTGCTGCTTTGGTTAAGCATGAGCAAATCACAACTACTTTGCCAAAAGCAAAAGAGCTTCGCCCTTTTACTGAAAAGCTTATTACATTAGGTAAAAAAGGTGGATTGGCTAATCGTCGTTTGGCAATGGGACGTATCCGTGATCAAGAACAAGTACGTAAGTTATTTGATGAATTAGGAGAGCGCTATAAAGAACGTGAAGGCGGTTATATCCGTATCATGAAAGCGGGCTTCCGTTATGGTGATATGGCGCCAATGGCAATCATCGAATTCGTCGACCGCGATGTCGATGCCAAAGGTGCTGCTGATAAGGCGCGCTTGGCCGAGTATGAGAACGTAGAAGACTAAGTTCTTCCACGCGACTGAATTTTGAAAGCCTCGCTGACGCAGCGGGGCTTTCGCTTTTTTGCACAAGGCATATGCGTGCTCCATGGCCGATCTTTTTGACAGCACCCAAACTGATACTCCTGCTGGCCCGCGCCCGCTGGCGGATCGGTTGCGCCCGGCGCAATTGTCCGATGTGATTGGTCAGCAACAAGTGCTTGGCCCGGACGCGCCGCTAGGGACGATGCTGTCCTCGGGCTCGCTGTCCTCGCTGATATTTTGGGGCCCGCCGGGTGTTGGTAAAACGACGATTGCTCGATTGCTGGCAGATGAGACGGACCTGCATTTTGTCCAGATTAGCGCAATTTTCACTGGCGTGCCTGATCTGCGCAAGGTCTTTGAGGCCGCAAAAATGCGCCGTCAGAACGGCAAAGGCACTTTGCTGTTTGTCGACGAAATCCACCGTTTCAACAAAGCCCAACAAGACGGGTTTTTGCCGCACATGGAAGACGGGACCATTTTGTTGGTTGGCGCGACAACCGAAAATCCGTCGTTTGAACTGAACGCAGCGGTTCTGTCGCGCTCGCAGGTTTTGGTACTTGAACGCCTTGATTTGTCGGATATGGAACGCCTCGCGCAGCGTGCGGAAAAGGAATTGGACCGCGCGTTGCCGCTGGATGGTCCTGCACGCGAAGCGCTGCTTGAGATGGCCGACGGCGATGGCCGCGCGTTG
>CALDTV010000010.1 GCA_937923625.1 uncultured Alphaproteobacteria bacterium | reverse complement strand
TAATCACAAATTTAAAGCCGCTATTAAGCGGCTTTTTTGGCTTTGCGGTATTCTAAAATACGTTCTTCAACTTCGTGGCGAAAGTGGCGCATGAGGCCTTGAATAGGCCAAGCGGAAGCATCTCCGTGGGCGCAAATAGTGTGCCCTTCAATTTCTTTGGTGACATCAAGCAACGTATCAATTTCTGAGATTTCGGCATCGCCCCTAACCATACGAGTCATCACACGCCACAACCAACCTGTGCCTTCACGGCAAGGCGTACATTGGCCACAACTTTCGTGCATGTAAAAATGTGATAGGCGCGCAATCGCGTAAATTACATCGGTTGATTTATCCATAACAATCAGCCCCGCAGTCCCAAGACCACTTTGCACTTCGCGCAGGCTATCAAAATCCATCAAGACGGTATCACAAACATCTTTGGGCAAAATCGGACAAGACGATCCACCTGGAATGACCGCTTTTAAGTTATCCCATCCACCACGAACGCCGCCTGCATGTTTTTCGATGAGGTCTTTCATCCGAATGCCCATCTCCTCCTCAACAACACATGGGCTATTTACATGACCAGAGATACAAAAAAGTTTTGTACCTGTATTTTTTTCATCTTTACCAAATCCCGCAAACCAATCACCACCGCGTTTCAAAATCGCAGGGACACTGGCGATTGTCTCCACATTATTAATCGTCGTAGGACAGCTATATAGCCCCGCCATAGCGGGAAATGGTGGTTTATTCCGCGGTTGACCTTTTTTCCCTTCAATTGATTCGAGCAAAGCGGTCTCTTCTCCGCAAATATAAGCCCCTGCGCCACGGTGCAAAGTAATATCAAAATCCCAGCCCGTATTGGCCGCATTTTTACCGAGTAATCCCGCTTCACGGGCTTCTTCAATTGCAATCACTAACTCCGATGCTTCATGGATAAATTCACCACGAATATAAATAAAAGCGTGATGCGCTTGCATCGCAAAAGCGGCATAGAGTGCCCCTTCGATGAGTTTATGGGGATCATGGCGCATGATCTCACGGTCTTTACAAGTTCCTGGCTCAGACTCATCGGCGTTGATCACAAGGTAATGAGGCCTCTCACCAACCTCTTTGGGCATAAACGACCATTTCATGCCCGTTGGAAAACCCGCTCCCCCTCGACCGCGCAAGCCAGACTTTTTCATTTCATCAATGATCCAATCACGACCTTTATTGATAATATCCTTCGCCCCGTCCCAATCGCCACGCTTTTGCGCGTGTTTAAGATTAAACGGCTCAAAACCGTAAAGATTGGTAAAAATTCTGTCTTTGTCCTGAAGCATGCTACTCGCGCCATTTATGAATATTTATAGC
This sequence comes from uncultured Alphaproteobacteria bacterium, assembly GCA_937923625.1. GTDB lineage: Bacteria > Pseudomonadota > Alphaproteobacteria > Micavibrionales > Micavibrionaceae. The sequence goes on along the minus strand of CALDTV010000010.1, from coordinate 79,590 downwards.
CTTAACCTAGAGTAAAACGGGCAAATTGGGAAATATTTTCTACTGTAAAAGAACAAACTAATTACAAGACGGCCTTACTGACAATATCGCCCAGCAACAAAAAAGGCAGCCCAAAGGCTGCCTAATGAATTCTTATATTATCAATAAATTAGATTGAAACACCTAAAGCTGACAATGTGTCGATTGTGATTTCACCACGGCTAAGACCTTTTGCACGTTGGAAAGCATCAACAGCCTTGTATGTACCATATCCAAGTACACCATCAATCGCACCTGGATCAAATCCAGCTGATTTTAGCGCGCTTTGAAGACGCTTCACGTTTGCAGGAACAGCATTTGTTTGGCAAAGAATTTTTGTCCATTCTGTTTTTTCTGCAGTTACAATGATTTCACGAGAAACTGGCTTATATTCAGCTGGCTTCGTTGCGTAAACAACTTCCTTAGGCTTCACAAGAACACGTTTTGCTATCTGCTTAGTCTGCGCAGGAACAGCAACTTTTTCAACACGCGCTGGTGTCGCAATAACTTGCTTTGTGATTGTTTTAGTAACAGCTGGGATCACTTTTTCTTTAGTTGTTTCAGGCGTTACAAGCTCACGCTTCTTCATAACTTTATATTCAGCAGGCACTTCTACTAAACACATCACTTCACCTCTGTCGTTAACTTTGGTGATAGAAGAAGATGTTCCTTTTTTCCAAACAGTGTGCGCTGGCTTAACCATAACACGAACTTGTTTTTCTTCATATTTTGCAGGAACTGTTTCAATTTCCTTCGAAGCAGGCTTCACAACAATTTCTTCTGTGACAGTTTTGTACGTCGCAGGAATAGTTTTAAAAGATTCTGATGCTTCTTTTACAACAATTGTTTCAGTAACATTTTTATATTCTGCAGGAATAATTTTTGAAACTACTTTACGCTCTGGCGTCACAAGTAATTTTTTGTTTTCTGTTTTCTTAACAGCAGGGATTGTCACTTGACCGTAGCACTCGCCAGCTTTTGCATCAATCGAGCTTCCCCCAAAGTTAAAAGTTGATGTCGCAACTTTTTGCATGTCGCCAGAATCCTGTGCTTGCACGGAAAATGACATCACAGTAACAACAGCAACCGCTGCAACTGTTCCTAGTATTTTTTTCATAGTAAACTCCTTATATGTATTAGTTGTGGTCAACGTACTATGGTATTCTTAAAAATCAAGTGACTAAATTAGTTATCAACAGGCAAGTCTTGGATTTTCTGGAAAAAAAGACTTGAAGCCCCATGTGTTACCATAATAAATAAAAATATTATTTTTATAGTGCCCAGCAGAAGACAGATTCCAAAAAGAATTATGTCATATCCGCAGGTGCATAACTCGCACGTTACAAAAATTTAAATGTAAGTGCTAGTGTAAATAACATTTTTTTTCAATTAAACTTAAAAGCCGCCATGCATGTGGGTTCTGCGCCATTTGCAACATACTCACGTGTGGCGATGATAACGCAAGCATTAACGTTACCCGTAAACAGATAAAACTCCTCCGTATACAAAGATGGTGTTAGCGAAAAACGGGGATCAAAAGACCGTGCCTTGCCCCTGGCGCTTAGAGACATCAGATGTTGATCAAGATGTTAAAAAGCAGAGCTTATTACAAAACACCCGCTTTTTTGGCTTGGTCTTCTAAGGTTGTTGGCCCTGAAAGTGCCATTGAACCACGTCGACCATTTTGTGGGCCATGGGGAGGGATTTCATCCGCTTGCAAGCTCTTCAATATCTCCACCATTTTTTCAGCAGTTAGGTCTTCATAATATAAGTCATTCATTTGAATCATCGGCGCGTTCGTACACGCTCCCAAACATTCGACCTCCATCAACGTAAAATAACCATCGGCGGTTGTTTCACCCAACTTAATGCCCAAATAATCAGTACAGGCGCTCACAACGTCATTAGAATTACACAACCAACATGGCGTGGTCGTACAAAGTTGAATGAGATACTTGCCGACAGGCTCCAAATTATACATCGAATAGAATGTTGCGACTTCATAGACTTTAATTTTAGCCACACCGCATTTCTGCGCAATGTGATCCATCGCGGCGCGCGTAATCCATCCGCCACCTGTTGGAAAATCGCCAAACGGGCCTGTCGTTGCGGTTTGACGCTGCGCCAAATCTAACAAAGGCATAATTGCGCTATGCTCCCTTCCTTTTGGATAGCGGGAGAAAATTTCTTCTACAGCGCCTTGATCCAAAAATTCGAAAGTTTCGGGCTGGAATGGCGCATTAATGGCATCTGACTTTTTCATCTTAACAACTTACTTTATTTTAATTTTCTTCTTATAGACCAAGCTTTGAATAAAGGATAATAGCGGTTTTTCAATAAAAATATAGGCAATAATACTCCCTATAACTGCAACCACGAAAATAAACGCAAAAATTATCCATGGGTGAATAACAGTTTACCAGCCCATCAGCAATATTGCTTGTGTTACCGCCCCAATCGCAAAGGGATGCGCCAAATAAAGCGTATAAGAAGAATCCCCGATCAACACTCCAGCTTTGGGCATTTTAGCTTGAGCAGATTTTTGAGGCAGCGCTAAAAGCAAGACGGACATTATACCAACAAACGGTTTTGAATATTCAATCCCTTGCGCCGCCAATATATCCGTAAAAAACAAGGCCGATACAGATAACGCAACAAAGCCCCAACCGATATAAATAAAATATGCGGGTAAACGGATATTTCTTAACAGCAAAAAACCAATAAACGCCCCTGCGAGAAATTCTAATATAATAAGGCGGCTATAAAATTCTGCGGCAACGCCCTGCAAACCAAAAAATCCTGTCGCAACGGAAACCATGAAATATCCCGCCATCACCCACAAGCCATAGCGCACAGGCAATATCAAACATAGCGCAAAGATGGCGTAAAAATACATCTCATAATTAAGCGACCAGCCCACCGCCAATAAGGGCTGTATGTCCCCCGCTCCGTTAAGATATGGAATGAAAAATAATGATTTTAAAAGATCAACAAAAACAAATTCCGCCTTGCCCAAAACTTGCGGCAATACCACCGCAACAAATGCAAGCAAAAGCGTATAAAACCAATAGGTTGGAAAAATGCGTATAATGCGACGCATCATGAAATCTTTGGCATAGGCAACGCCATGGTTACCACGACTGATATACACCATAATAAAACCACTTAAGACAAAGAAGATATCAATGCCCACCGTGTAATGGTCAAAATTACCATAGTTAAAATCAATCGGCGAAATCAGATCAACTTCATATAGCGCATGCTTCGCCATGATAAGAATCGCCGCAATCCCACGCAAAACTTGAAGCGGTTCAATTCGCTCTATTGGCGCAGTCATATGAGGCATCTTTCATTACAATAAATAATAAATCGTATCATTGCATGAGAGCTATCCGCTCATGCACATTTAAAATCAAAATTTAAACTGGGTAATTTTGATGTTTAACGATCAATCTCACCAAACACGACGTCCATGGAGCCAATGTTGGAGACAACGTCGGCGAGCATGTGGCCTTTGCTTACGAAATCGAGCGCCTGCAAATGGGCAAAACCTGGAGCGCGAATGTGGCAACGGTAAGGCTTGTTCGTGCCATCACTTACCAGATACACACCGAATTCTCCCTTGGGCGCTTCAACGGCGGTATAAGTTTCCCCTGCAGGAACGTGATAGCCTTCAGTATAAAGCTTGAAGTGATGAATCATCGCTTCCATCGAATCTTTCATCTCTGCGCGTGGCGGTGGTGAGATCTTATAATCATCCACCTTCACAGGGCCTGCGGGTAAGTTCTCTAAGCATTGCTTCATGATTTTTAAGGATTCATGCATTTCCGCCATACGCACCAAATAACGCGCGTAACAATCTCCCGTTTTACCAACAGGAATATCAAAATCCAATTCTTCGTAAATCTCATAAGGTTGCGATTTGCGTAAGTCCCATGCCACACCAGACCCACGGAGCATAGGACCTGTAAAGCCCCAATCAATCGCTTCTTCTTTTGTCGCAACGCCAATATCAACCGTACGCTGTTTAAAAATACGGTTATTCGAAAGCAAGGTATCAAGATCACCAATCGTTTTTGGAATTTCTTCAACCCATGTCATCATGTCATCCGCCAAGCCTGCGGGCATATCAAACGCCACACCGCCCGGACGGAAATAATTGGCGTGAAGCCGCGCGCCACAAACACGCTCGTAAAATTCCATGCCTTTTTCACGCTCTTCAAATCCCCAAAGTGCGGGCGTAATCGCACCAACATCCAAGGCAAAAGTGGTAATGTTAAGAATGTGATTCAAGATACGTCCAAGTTCACAAAACAACACACGAATATATTGCGCACGAGGTGGCGCTGTAATGCCTAACAATTTTTCTGTGGCCAACGCAAAAGCGTGCTCCTGATTCATTGGCGCAACGTAATCTAAGCGGTCAAAATATGGCACTGCTTGCGTGTAAGTCTTATATTCAATCAATTTTTCTGTGCCACGATGCAGCAAACCAATATGGGGGTCAGCACGTTCACAAATTTCGCCTTCCATCTCCAGTACCAAACGCAAAACCCCATGCGCCGCAGGGTGCTGTGGGCCAAAGTTCATCGTGTATGGCTTGATTTGAGTCTGCGTTGAGACTTCTAATTCTTCGTCAATTTTCGGGAGTGCGTCAGTCATTTACTTTCCCTCTCCCACTTCTTTATTACTCGGTTTCCATCCCCGTTCAGGCACCGTGCCTTTTTCATCGCCGGGCAATTGCATGTCGGTCATGCCCTCCCACGGGGAGAGGTAATCAAAGGAACGGAAATCTTGCTGAAGCTGAACAGGTTCATAGACGACACGGCGTTGTTCTTCGTCATAACGTAATTCAACATACCCCGTGAGTGGAAAGTCTTTACGCAGTGGATGGCCTTCAAAACCATAATCCGTCAAAATACGACGCAAATCATTATGGCCTTCGAAATAAACGCCATACATATCCCAAATTTCACGCTCGAACCAGCCAGCCGTGCTAAAGATTGGGGTGGATGATGGAATCATTTGGTTTTCTGCTGCCGCAACCTTCACGCGGATACGGTTGTTTTGGGTCAAAGATAAAAGATTATAAACAATCTCAAAACGCTCTGCCCGATCAGGATAATCAACCCCGCTAATGGAAACCAACATTTTAAACTGACATTCAGAATCATCGCGTAAGAATTGCAACACTTTGCAAATCTTATCTGCTTTCGCCGTCAGCACAACCTCGTCTTTCATCATTTCATGATGCGTGACAGCGCCATCTAAGCTTTCGAGAACATGCTCAGCTAAATCAATTAGGGCTTCTGTGGCAGACATTTTAATTTACCTCTATCGCGCAATACGCGTATCTTCGCGCTGAATTTTCTTTTGAAGTTGCAGTAAGCCATAAACCAGCGCCTCTGCTGTGGGGGGACATCCTGGCACGTATATATCAACAGGAACAATACGGTCACAGCCGCGCACAACGGAATAAGAATAATGGTAATACCCACCCCCATTGGCACAAGAGCCCATGGAGATCACCCAGCGCGGCTCTGGCATTTGGTCATAGACGCGGCGTAAAGCTGGCGCCATTTTGTTGGTCAGCGTTCCTGCCACAATCATCACGTCGGATTGACGCGGGCTGGGGCGCGGAATCATCCCAAAACGGTCGAGGTCATAACGTGACATGTAAGAATGTATCATCTCCACTGCGCAACACGCCAAACCAAATGTCATTGGCCAAAGCGACCCTGTCCGCGCCCAATCAAATAACGCATCGGCAGAGGTCAATAGATAACCCTTTTCATTTAAATGCTTAGAGACAGCAGCGGGAACAACGTCTTGGGCGGTAGCATCCAACATGGGACGATCTGTTTTAAATGGCGCATCAGGGGCGATAATGGTTTTACGGTCGTGAGTCATACAACTAATCCAATTTGCCTTCTGTTCTTAGCGACCCTTAACACACGTAGATCCAATTTTATTTTCAGACCTTGAAAATTAAAAATCGTTAAACGCATATCTTCGGCTTCAGCCTTTTTTTGAGCAATGTAATTAAAAACAGCTGCCATAGCGGTTGTTTTTAAAAGCATCTGTTTCCTTACTCCCATTCCAGCGCTCCTTTATTCCATTCGTATATAAATCCAACGGTAAGCACACCAAGGAAGGTCATCATGGACCAAAAGCCGAACATACCAATCTCACCAAGGCTAATCGCCCATGGGAAAAGGAAAGCTATTTCAAGATCAAAAATAATGAAAAGAATCGCTACAAGGTAAAAACGCACATCGAATCTGCTTCGTGCATCATCAAACGCATCAAATCCACACTCATATGCCGCGTTTTTGTCCGCGTCGGGTTTTTGCTTCCCCACCACAAAGGACAAAACAACCATGGCAACCGCCATAACGCATGCAATCGCGATAAAAACGACAATGGGGAGGTAATTAATAAGGAGTTCTTCTGAGGCCATGAAGTGAACTTTAAACTCTACTTTAGCGGCTGTAAACGCGTTTTGAACGCTTTTACTGTATTTTTCTTAAATGGCGCGAGCGACGGGACTCGAACCCGCGACCTCCGCCGTGACAGGGCGGCGCTCTAACCAGCTGAGCTACGCCCGCGCACTGGTAAGAAGTAGAAGTGTAATAACGAAAAAAGCCGCCTGCTGTCAAGCTGATACAGGCGACTTTTAAGAATAATTACGATTAATATCGATTAAGCCGCCATTTTTTCAGGCTCGCTATAGCCTAAGCCGAATTCTTCGGCCACGCATTTGTACGTTACTTCGCCTTTACAGACGTTCAAACCTTCCATCAATGCTGGGTTTTCAGCCAAAGCTTTCTTCCAGCCTTTATTTGCTAGCTGCAACGCATAGGGCAATACCGCGTTATTCAAAGCATGCGCAGAAGTCATTGGGACTGCGCCCGGCATATTCGCAACGCAGTAATGAATCACATCATTAACGTTATAAACAGGGTCATTATGCGTCGTAGCCTTGGATGTTTCAAAACAGCCGCCTTGGTCAATCGCGATATCCACCACAACCGACCCAGGGCGCATTTTATCAATCATTGCCTTTGTCACCAATTTGGGCGCAGACGCCCCAGGGATTAGCACTGCGCCAATAACAAGATCAGCATCTAACACATAGCGCTCAATAGAGTCTTCAGAAGATTGGATCACGCGCGCTGTATTGCCAAAATGCTCATCCAGCACTCTAATTTGGTCATGGCCTTTTTCAAGGATTGTGACATCTGCGCCCATTCCTACAGCCATCTGCGCCGCATGATAGCCAGAAACACCACCGCCAATAACAACCACCTTCGCGGCTTCAACCCCAGGAGAACCACCGATTAGACGCCCACGCCCCCCTAAATGTTTGAGCAAATAAGCACCACCAACTTGAATCGATAAACGACCCGCAATTTCAGACATTGGCGCCAAAAGTGGCAACCCCCTGCCGTTTGGCCCTGTAACGGTCTCATAAGCAATCGCAACGCATTTCGAATCAATCAAACCTTTTGTTTGCGCCTCGTCTGCCGCAAGGTGCAAATAAGTGAACAAAACCTGATCTTCGCGCAGCATTTCACACTCAATGGCTTGCGGCTCTTTAACCTTAATAATCATCTCAGCTTTATCAAATATCTCTTTGGCAGTATTAATGATTTTGGCACCAGCGGCTTCATAATCAGCATCTGTATAATTGATGCCTTCGCCACAATTCTTTTCAACGATCACCTCATGACCATTCGCAACAAATTCGCGGACAGATGACGGGACAAGCCCAACACGGTGTTCTTGCGGTTTAATCTCTTTCGGTACGCCAATTAACATAGCCAATCTCCTTTTATAAATTAGAATGAAGGGACGTTATCACTTGAAATTAATTTCGCCAATGGCAATATTGAAAATAAAAAAGGCCGAACCGCTTACGGCTCGACCCTCTTTATTACCTAAGGAAGGAATAAAGCTTTGCAAATCAGTTTCACAAGGGTGTTGATGCCCATAATTTACTGAATTGTTCACAGTGGATAATCAAGCTTTGAAAATCAGATAGATTTACACCCTCTGGAATCTTATAAGCTTGGCCACCTTTTGAAGAAGATAATTTGGCTATTAGTTTCGCGCCTTGTGTGGCGTTACCGCCATTAATATCAGAAAAAGTTTTATTAGACACAAAAAGCTTTAAATCAGGCGCATTTCGCGTTTTAAAATCGTCGCTCAAAACAATGTAGTCACCATCACTTCGTTGCTCGACTGACCAGCTTCCGCTCACTTTATATTCTTGATTTTGCCAACCACTATTGGATGCATAATTTGCCGCCAAAGCAAGAGGAAGCATCATGATAAAAGCGGCAATGATTGTCATTGTAAAAGTCGTAATTAAGCGCGCTTTCGATGTCGCTTTTTTGTTTTGAATAACTTCCGTTGTGCAATTCATCGCTTATCTCCATTGCGTTGTATCTGTTATGAGATAATTCGCAAGCGTAAGAGATTAGTTACAAAAAACGTTCAAGAAGTTTTTCAGCGCCCTTTTAATTAATGACAATCTTATAAGGCTGTCCCGCAACAACGGGCTCTGAAGCGTTCATGCCGTTTAACACAAGGAAATATTCCTGCTTATTACCGTCCACAGCCATTTTGGATGCCATTGAAGCAACTGTTGATCCCGCTGGTGCAGTTAAAACAATTAAGCGCTTTGGCTTCACAGAGTTTTTCTCCGCTGATGTCATGCGACGCAAGCTATAAGCCGTGTCTTTTAATTCGCGCTCAAAACTACTACCAACATTTTTCGGGATCGCCATTTGGAAGCGGAAATACTGTCCTGGTTGCCATTCAACGGCGACCAAGCGCACCGTTACAGCGCGCCCGCTAACATTCCCGGAGAACGAAGCCATCGCACCGCGATTACCATTCACATTGATTGCTTCAGCCGTGCCTGTATTTTGGCCTTTCAACCATTCACGGGTCATAAAGGTCATGGGATCTGAAGAGCTTTTAGCGGCATCAAATACAATTACAGTACCGTTCGGATGATTTATCGCGACTTGGGATGTTCCATTTGTTACTTTTGCGCCATTCGGGTAAGAAAAAGTAAAACCCATTTGCGGGTGATAAAAACGATTATCACGCGTGAATCCTTGGCTGGAGCTATCGCCATAGGTTAAGCCATTAATTTGCGTCAAATATCGCGCACGATTTTCAACATTTATTGCGGGGAATTTTGTCGCTTCCGCCCGCGCTTCACGCACGCGATCTGTTGTTAAAGGGTGTGTCGAGAAGTAATTTGCGCCGCCAGCCTTTTTGCCTGCTGCTTTCGCTTCTAATTTAGATTGCGCATCTAAACTACTTAAGAAATCTGCCATCGCTTGCGGGTTGTACCCTGCCCGCGCCAAATAACGCACACCAAGCTCATCTGATTGATGCTCTTGACTGCGCGAATAAGAAGACAGATACAAGTTAGCGCCAACACTTGCGGCCTGTGCCACGCCGCCGCCCACTGCCGCACCCAGCACAGCCGTGCCCAAACCAGCCAATGTTCCTTTTGACATACGTTCTGCCGCATGGCGTCCTGTGACATGACCAATCTCATGCCCTAAAACTGCTGCCAATTCCGCTTCGCTATTGGCCAAAGTCAAAAGGCCACGCGAAATATAGATATACCCCCCTGGTAAAGCAAAAGCGTTCACAATCGGGGAATCAATGGTGTAAAAACGATATTGAACATCCGTGCGCTCTGTATTCTGCGCGACCTTTTGCCCAATACTGCTGACGTAATCAGCGACAGGGCCTGTCATGAAGTTTCCAAATTGCGCCTGAATCTTGCTGTGTTCTTGCGCGCCAATCGCTGCTTCATTCGCCATGGGGAGCATTCCCGTAAACTGACGATCACCCGTCGCGGGGTTTACACTGCACGCAGCAATTACGGCTGTTCCCGCTAGCGTCACCGCCAACATTGTTTTCTTGCATCTGATTGCTGTTTTCGTCCATCTTAAAACCATGAGAATACTTCTTTCTATCTTAATCGTTTTTACTTGTGTCTTTTATACCCCGACAAAGCCACTCGCGCAAAATTTGTCAAAACGCGGCGCGGCCCTAAATGCCGAAACGTCTTTTATCAAATCCGTTTCTGGCGATTTTCAAGATCTTAAACATACTAAATCAGGGCGAATTGACAAGATTATTGATGGACTCACGTTATTATTAAAAGATGGCACAATTGTGCGGCTAGCGTCGCTTGATATTCCTGACTTCCATGTCTGGGAGGACGCTCCCCACGCCCAAGCCGCGCTGGAATTGTTAGAGAGCTTATTACCCGAAGGCAAAGAAATCATGCTTTATCAAACTAGATCCGCCAAAAAAGGCCGCGTTAATCGCATGAAACATGCCTTGGCGCATGTTGTAATAAAGCCGCCGAAAACATCTAAATTAGAAAAACTGCCCCCCATTTGGGTTAATGGCACCTTATTAGAAAATGGTTTGGCAAGAGTGTATAATGCCCCCAACGCCCCCGAAATGGCCGCCCAAATGTATACCCTCGAACAAAAAGCCCGTCATGCAAAGCTTGGTATGTGGGAAGATGGCAGTCGCTATCGCATTTTTAACGCCAATGACATTGACGACATCGACGAAGACCGCGGTCAATTACTATTGCTCGAAGGTATTGTAACCAAAGCCGCCAGTGTCAAAAACAACATCTATTTAAATTTCGGCAAAAACTGGAAGACTGATTTTACAATTATGGTTAAACCTGCTTTGCGTAAAAAGTTAGCCCGCGAAGGCCGCGATCCGTTATCTATGCAAGGACAAAAACTCCGCGTCCGAGGTTACCTTCGCAATTATAATGGCCCCCTTATAGAATTAGAAGACAGCTTACATCTTGAAAGCATCACAGAAATAGAAAAGCTCACAGAGTAACGAACCATCTCTGCGCGCCATAACTAAACTCTTCTGTTTGCTCCATTTTTAATCGCTTCGTTTGTCGTATCGGTATATTTAACATTTAGCCCCACATATCCACAGCGATAGTTGCATCATAATCTAAAACGTTCTAATTTCTAAATACTCCTTAACAAATTAAGATTTTAGGCTCTCATTGTGCCGCACAGAAAAAATAAAAATAAAGAAAGTGATTTCAGGCGGTCAACCTTGCTTGATCTATTTCCACCGATCACTCCTTATTCAAGCGGTTATATGCCCGTGGATGATCCGCATGAAATATACTGGGAACAATCAGGCAATCCCGATGGTGAGCCCGTTTTATTTATTCATGGCGGCCCTGGGGCGGGATGTTCCCCCGTCCATCGGCAATTTTTTGATCCCGACTTTTACCGCATCATTTTGTTTGACCAACGTGGTTGCGGTCGGTCCTCACCGCATGCATGCCTTCAAGACAATACAACAGAGGCCCTTATCCGTGACATCAAACAATTGCGAGAGCATCTAAATATAGAAAAATGGCACTTATTTGGTGGGTCTTGGGGGTCAACCCTTGCGCTATCTTATGCCGCCAAACATGCCGCAGTTTGTCTGAGTATGACGTTACGCGGTATTTTCTTAATGGAACAAGACGGTATTGATTGGCTTCTCTATGAGAATAAGAATGTTTTTCCAGAAGCGTGGGAACAATTTACGGGCATTATCCCCGAAGAAGAACGCGGCGACCTGCTGACCGCTTATCATAAACGCCTTATGAGTGACGACAAAAAAATTCAACTAGAAGCGGCGATGAGCTGGAGCTTATATGAAAGTGCCTGTGCATCACTTATCCCTAATTACGAGATCATTACAACTGATGAGCAACGTGACCGTGCCCTTGCTATTTCAATTATTGAATGTCATTTTTTTGCAACGCAACTCATTGATAAAAAAGATAGCTTGCTAAACAAAATTGATCATTTTCGCCATATCCCCACCACGATCATTCAAGGGCGTTATGACATGATATGCCCCATAATCTCAGCACATCGCCTGCACAGCGTTTGGCCAGAAGCCGATTATATTGTCGTGCCAGATGGCGGACATTCCGCGCTTGATCCGACAATAAGGTCACGTTTAATTGAAGCGACAGAAAACATAAAATCTTTTAACCAATAAAATAATAGAACCACAATGACTTATAAAACTTTACGTGATTTTGACCTCAACAATAAAATTATTCTACTGCGCGCTGATCTTAACGTCCCTGTGCAAGAAGGAAAAGTTACGGACACGACGCGCATTGATCGCCTGAAACCAACTATTGATTTTTTACTCAGTCAAAACGTCAAGAAAATTTTTATCCTTTCGCATTTTGGCCGTCCGAAAGGTCAGGAAAATCCTGATTATTCTCTTAATTTCCTCCCTCCTATTTTAACGCAACAATGGGGGGTTGATGTTGGTTTCGAAAAAAAGAGCAATTCACAAATCACCCTTTTGGAGAATTTACGTTTTAATGCAGGCGAAGAAGCCAACGATATTGAATTTGCCAAACAACTCTCTACGCTTGGCGATATTTTTGTAAATGATGCTTTTTCGACAGCCCATCGTGCGCATGCCTCAACCGAAGCCATCGCACAATGCATGCCCTCTGCCGCTGGCTTGCTTATGGAAGCGGAATTAAAAGCCCTAAATGATGCTTTAGAAAATCCACAAAAGCCTGTGCTTGCCATTGTTGGCGGCGCGAAAATATCAACAAAACTTTCTGTGCTACACAATATGGTCAAAAAAGTTGACTACCTCGTTCTTGGTGGCGGCATGGCGAATACATTTATGCTGGCCAACGGACAAGAAATTGGCGCGTCTTTATGTGAAAAAGACATGATCAACGAAGCACAAGCCATCATGAAAACAGCCCAAGAAAATAATTGTAAAATTATCCTACCCGATGACTGTGTTGTCGTTACAAAATTAGAAGAAAATGCCGCTTATGAAATAGTAGATGCCGATGCCTTCCCAAGCGATAAGAGCGCGATTGATATTGGCGAAAAATCTATCCAATCCCTCAATAAAATTTTAGAAGAGTGCAAAACCGTTTTGTGGAATGGCCCTATGGGGGTGTTTGAGATTAAGCCTTTTGATAACGGCACAAACAAAGTTGCACAAAAAGTTGCTGAGCTGACAAAGGGCAATAAATTAATAAGTGTTGCTGGCGGCGGTGACACAGTTGCAGCCCTTGAGAATGCAGGAGTTGCCCATAATTTTAGTTATATCTCCACCGCAGGCGGCGCGTTTTTAGAATGGCTAGAGGGAAAAACGCTTCCTGGAGTCGCTGCCTTGGAAAAATCCGTTTAAATGAAAATTATTTGGCGCTTTTGTTAAGAATATCACATGCTGCCGCGTGACTAATTTTATCGTAATAAGAAATTGCTTTTTTGAGATCGTTTTCGCTTAAGATTTTTCCACCACGCAAACGTGATGTCATTAAAAATATATTGATAAAGTCAGATTTCAAAATATTCATCGCCTTGCAAGCCACAGCCATTCCTTGTGCGGTTTCTTGCCTTACCATTTCCTTCACTGTTTCCAATGGTAAATGACAGTAAGTTGAAAATTGCGCGATAAAATAAGCATACTGGCCAAGACGTAGATTATTAATCATCGTTTTTGCATCAAGTAATCCTTTTTTGTGCATTATTTCAGACGCTTCAACCATCTTATCCGAAGGCTGCATGTCTTTTTGATCTTTATTTAATTCTGCCATGACTTCATCAAGGACACTATCGAACACATCACGACTATCTGGTGCTACATTATCACTGATTTGTGACTTCATTTCTGATGCCACATACTCATATAATTTATTAGCCATGTCTTTGGGGAGTTCATCCCGTGTCAATAAAGGCTGCTTTAAAAGATCAGAACTCATAGCCATTTCTGCAAAACTGCTTAGTGCATGTGTTGTTAACGTCACAACTTTGTTATTCGTTAAATTTATCGCTGTCATTTCATCTTTTGTGTCCGCCAAAACATCAATCAACTGGTCAGACATGGTTGAACGTTGCGCAATCGCCTGCCAATGTTCTTTATCTTGAGAATGAACAATATAAATTAAATCCATATCCTCAAGAACCTTACTGTTCTTTAAAACAGGCTCAGCAATATTAATATCATCATTGGCTAGATTGATTATTAAACGAACAGGTGCGTTATCCATTGTAGAAAGCCGCTCAGCGACAGCCTGTTTTAAATCTTGTTTTGCCTGACGAACAAGGCTCATGAGAACATCTGTAATCAATTCACTCTCAGAAGGCGACACACCTAATGTAAGCAAATCTACCATTATGTCTGCCAATTCAGCCCTAGCGCATGGCTCATGGCTACCTGCCAAACCATATAAAGTATGCTTATCATGCAACTTTACTAAAAGTGACTCAGCCTCAGGCGATTTTTGTAAAAAATTTGGTGTCACAATGACAAGCCCCCCGTTAATCGCACACTACGAAATATTTACCCCCAAGCTGAATACACCAGCATAATATTACGTGCGCGTTGTTGTATTAATGATATAATATTTGAAGAATCTTTAGATTAAGTTAAAAATCTACATTTATTTCGTAAATTATCTTTTTTATTACTTTTTATTCCTTCGCTAAATTCTTAGCTAGTTACTAAATATTAACCTTTTGATCGTAAAATATTCGAGTCGATATGACAGAGAATATTAACGCACAACAAATAATGACAAGGGACAATAATGGTCGGGCCGATTAATAACGGATATTTGCCACAAGCACCGATTACAAACACTTTCAAACCTGGGCAACAGGCATCAGAAAGTGTTACAGATAAAAATGCCCCTACCGTCAACATTGCGCAACAAACCACAGCCAAAAGTACTGGTGCAATTAACCAAGTTAATCCATCGAATGAGACAACTAATTTTGCCCGTAATAATGTGGCAGAAGATTCAGGAAACGTCTCTACAGGCTCTGACCGTGGCACAACAATCGATATTTCAGCTTAAATAATTATCACATCATTACGAAGCAACGTGGGCGACTGCGGCAATATAGATTGCTTCGCACACGCGGGTTTAAACTTTTAATGACAATGAAATATTATTGAAACGCGACTTCGTTGAACGAACGTAATTTACGGCTATGTAATTTCTCTGGGCCTATGTCGCGCAAAATCTCCATTGCACGAAGTCCAACTTGTAAATGTTGTTTCACGCGCTCACGGTAAAAACTATCCGCCATCCCAGGAAGTTTTAATTGTCCATGAAGCGGTTTATCTGACACACATAAAAGCGTGCCATAAGGTACACGGAAGCGAAAACCATTCGCCGCAATCGTGCCTGATTCCATATCCAGTGCAATCGCACGGCTTTGAGAAAACCTTTGATTCTGGCGTACCGACGGACGTAATTCCCAATTTCTATCATCCACGGTGGCAACCGTTCCCGTACGCATCACTTTTTTTACATCATGTCCATGATTAGCCGTAATTTCTTGTACGGCATCTTCCAGCGCCAATTGGATTTCGGACAAAGCAGGAATCGGAATGCTCGGGTTTAAATCTTTATAAAGCACATTATCTTCACGCAAATAACCATGCGCCAAAACATAATCCCCTAGCTCTTGAGAATTTCGTAAGCCCGCACAATGCCCCAGCTTCAGCCATGCATGCGGCCGCAACACCGCGACATGATCCGTAATATTTTTAGCGTTAGAGGGCCCAACACCAATGTTAATCATTGTAATGCCGCTGCCATCGGCGCGTTTTAAATGATAAGCAGGCATTTGCGGTAGGCGTTTATCACTTGGCGGTTGAACAAATTCCGTATATCCCTCTTCACCAACGCGCTCTTCTCCTAACTTAACAAACTCATCAATGTAAAATTGGTAATTGGTATAAATCACAAAGTTTTGAAAATGCGCAGCATTGGTTCCCGTATAATGTTTTAGACGCATCACGCTTAAATCTGTTCGCGGTGCAGTAAAGAGCGCCAGCGGGCTCGCCTTCCCCTCCCCAACGATATAAGTTGCATTGGCAATTTGATCATCCATCACTTCAAGATTTGGCTGATCGAATAAATTCGGCAACGCTTCCATTTGCGCTTCGCTTAAGTCACTTTCTAAATGAAATTCTTCCCCCAGCGCAAAATGAACGGGAATTGGGGTATCACTCAGCCCCACTTCAACCACGCCATCATGATTGGCCAATAAATGGGTGATTTGCTCACAATAATAATGTCCAAAAATATCAGGGCGCGTTAACGTTGTTTTATACACACCTGGTTTTGAAACAAAACCATAAGAATGTTTTGTGCCTGATTGTAATTTTTTAAATGACGATTCTGTTATTTCAATTTTTAAATAGGGGTAATAACCGCTAATTTTTTGTTTCGGAATATCACCGCTTGAGAAATCATCAAAAGCCGTTCGTAAATACTCAACTTGCGCGTCGTAAATCTCAATAATCGCCGCGCAGGCATCTTTTGCTGTTTGAAACTGCGAAGGCTTGACGAATTCTGGTATTTTAATCATTCACCATTATCGCCTAAAATAATGAAAATTCAATGAATTAGATATCATTGCAGAACAAAAGCTTCCGTCACAGGTCTAAATTTTCTGGAATGTACTTTAGGCATATGATTCGCCTTACAAACCTTCCAAGCATCAACCAAAATACCAAGGTGCTGGTTTAAGGCACCAAAGAATTGATCTGCCCCCGAAGACGACTTCGGCTTATCGTGAAGCGGCATAGGCGTATTTTGCATCACTAAGGCGACACACTCTTTGAAAAAAAGTAAAAAACATCTTTGTTATGGAATATAGTTATGGTATTATGTTTATACAAGTATTTTTACCCAGCGTAAAAATTACGAAAGAGTATCACTGACTTATGACCCCATCAGTGCTTTGGCGAAGTCCTTGGCGCTGAAGGGGCTTAAGTCCTCTATCTTCTCCCCCACCCCCACAGCATGGATCGGCAGACCAAATTGCTCGGCTAGCGATACAACGACTCCGCCTTTAGCAGAGCCATCTAGCTTTGTGACCACAAGTCCCGTGACATCAACAACATCCTTAAAATGTTGCACTTGGGAGTGCGCGTTTTGCCCCGTAGTGGAGTCCAGCACCAAAACCACCGCATGCGGGGCGGTTTCATCTTGTTTTTTGATCACGCGGATCATTTTGGCCAATTCTTCCATTAAATTGGCCTTATTCTGCAAACGACCCGCCGTATCAATCATCAACAGATCAACATTCTCGGCCTTGGCTTTTTCAATGGCTTCATACGCCACTGCCGCGCTGTCTGCGCCAATATCTTTTTTCACCAGCGGCACATGCGCACGCTGCGCCCAGACATCGAGCTGCTCGACAGCCGCCGCGCGGAACGTATCACCCGCGGCGATCATCACTTTTTTATGCTGCTTCATGTGATACTCATACGCCAACTTACCAATGGTTGTCGTCTTTCCCGCGCCGTTCACACCGCAAACCAACATCACGAAGGGTTTCGTCTCCGCTTCCTCAATATTCAGCGGCACTGCCACAGGGGTAAGCATGTCCGTAATCTGTTCCGCAAGTGCTTTTTGAACTTCCCCGCGTTCGATTTCTTTATCAAATCTATTTTCACTAAAATCTGCGACCATTTTTGCCGATGTTTTGGGGCCAATATCAGCCGTAATCAGAATGTCTTCCAACTCCTCCAGCGCGTCTGCGTCCAGTTTACGCTTGGTAAACACGTCCGTAATATTTTGACCTAATTTATTAGATGATTTTGATAAGCCTTTGGTAAGACGGGATAACCACCCGCCTTCGTTTGAATGATCACCCAACTCTTCCGCCTCAACGCTGTCTTGCTCGGGCGTATGATCAGGTACGGGAGTTTCAATCAATTCCTCGATAATGTCATCTTCGGATTTATTTAAACGTGCCTTCGCGGCCTCGTCTATCTCAGCGTCATATTCAGTCGCAGGCTCCAACGCGGGGTCGGTTTTATGATGTAATAATTCATCATCTTGCTCTTCACGCTCCTGTGCGCCCGCATTCTTCTTTTTCCGCCAAAAAACCATGTCTCATTCATACTCTTAAAAACTTATTTTAAAAAGTCATTTTTGCATTGACCTTATGAAAATAAAGTAATATATATATGAAATAATAAAGAAAGATTAGCTGATGATTGGCAGAATTTTTGGTGTGGTTGCTTCTATAGGTGTCCTCATAGGCGTAAAATCATGTATTGAGAGTAACAACTTACATAATGCGGCGTTAGAAGGTATAATATCTCTTAACACAAAAGCTAAAACTTTAGGCACCGCTGAAGGTGTTGCTTACGAAGCTTCAGGTCCAAATTCCGTTATAGTAAATACTGGAAGTAAAGCCCCGCTTCTAGAATATGATTTTTTTAATAAAATTGCCGCCTATTCCCTGGAAGAATTTAAAATACTTTCAAATCGTAGATTTGCCGCTGCCGGAGGTGGCGCAGGAGGTGTTTCAGGCATTCCTTTTACCCAAATAGATGCTGATGTTATTCAACGCGTTTTAGGTAAAGGCTGTCGTCAAGCATACCATGTAGCAAATATGCGTAGCTCATTTGATGGTTTTGAACAAGACCTACAAGGAAGGATGGATTCACACCATCATAATATAAAAAATGCTCTTGATTGGACTATTTATCATGGTGAAAAATTTTGGAATAGTGTTCACTGTGCAGAATTTAGAAAAAACATGTAGCTATCTATTAATAGTTATTTTCCCTAAAACATATAATTCGCTATTACTGTCATTGAGCAGAAATAAAAATTATGCAAATAATTTATACGGCCTTAGAGGTTAGTAAAGTGCCATCAACATCGCCCGTCATCACATTCACTAAGCTACCGGCCTCGCATTCTTGATCTAAGCGCACTTCGGCGAAGTGCTCCGTGCGGCCAATATTTCCTTTTTCTACAATGACTTGTCGTTTTTTATTCGTGTGAGATCGCAGGAATTTTTGCAGCTGTTTTTCGCCTTGCGCCCGTAACCGTGCTGCTCGCTCTTTACGCTCCGGCACCGGCACTTGGTTTGGGATTTTTGCGGCGGGCGTTCCGGGACGTTCGCTATAAGGAAACACATGAAGGAAGGTTAAATCACATTCTTCGACAATATCGAGGGTGTTTTGGAACATTTCGTCGGTTTCCGTTGGAAAACCGGCAATAATATCCGCTCCAAAGGCCATATCAGGGCGGAATTCACGCGCTTTACGGCACATTTCTATCGCATCACTGCGTAAATGGCGTCTTTTCATGCGTTTCAAGATCATATCGTCGCCTGCTTGCAGACTCATGTGCAAATGCGGCATCAAGCGCGGCTCTTCGGCGATCAAACGCCAAAGGTCTTCGTCAATCTCAACAGGGTCAAGCGAGGAGAGGCGCAAACGCGGCAACTCAGGCACCAGCGCCAACACACGGCGGATCATCTGCCCCAGGCTCGGCTGACCCGGTAAATCCGCACCGTACGAGGTCACATCGACGCCTGTCATCACAACTTCGTTATAGCCGCTCTCCACCAATTTCCGTACTTGATCGCTAATCTCACCGATAGGCACGGAGCGCGAATTTCCACGGCCATAGGGGATAATACAAAAGGTACAGCGATGATCACAGCCATTTTGAACCTGAATAAACGCCCGCGCCTGCCCTTCAATCCCCTCGATTAAATGCCCTGCCGTTTCCTTCACGGACATAATATCATTGACCAGGACGCGCTCCGCCCCTTCTATCCCCCAGCTTTCGGCTTTTAACTTCAAATCATTACCAATAATTTGATCGACCTCATCCATTTGTGCGTAAGTATCCGGATCAATCTGTGCGGAACAGCCGGTGACAATGATTTTCGCGTTTGGATTATCCCGCCTTGCACGGCGAATGGCTTGCCGTGCTTGCCTTTCGGCTTCCTTGGTCACCGCACAGGTATTAAAGATAATGGCATCGCCCATCCCCGCCTTTTGCGCATGGCCGCGCATTACCTCGCTCTCATAAGTATTGAGACGACAGCCAAAGGTGACGAGTTCAGGTGGGTTTTTAGTCATATGCAATGGATTTACAGCGGTTATAAAATTTCGTCAAATATAAACCCGAGGAACACGGTCACTAATATTAGCAAAAACTTCATAATTATTTGTGCCCCATGCGTCTGCGATATCAAGAGAGTCTATATAGTCACTTCCTTGCCCGCCCATAATAACCACTTCATCACCTATTTGCGCGTCTAAATCGTCAGGAATTTTAATCATACATTGATCCATACAAACGCTACCGATAACATTTACACGCCTTCCATTCAGTAAAACCTTATTTGCTCCTAATGGTCGGCGGTGAAAGCCATCCGCATATCCAACAGGAATAATGCCAATACGCTCTTCTTTTTCAGTTCTATATTTAAGGCTGTAGCTAACACCATGGTTTGGCGGCAATGTTTTGACAGAGACAAGCCTGGCCTTCCATGTCCCCATAGCTTTCATTCCATCAAAAAGCTCTGTATTGCGCTCATAATATTGTCCATAAGTAATAACACCCGTCCGCACCATATTATAACGCGCCTCTTTAAATCTTAATAACGCGGGAGAATTAGATAAATGGATATATGGTGGCGTGATGCCCATATCATCAAGAGTGCTTAAAGCTTGTTCAAATTTATCAATTTGCCTAAAGACAGAATCAGTCTCAATCATATCAGCGGTGTGAAAGTGGCTACAAACACCTTCAAAATTAACGTTTCCTGATTTTTTAATAATTTCTACGACAAGTTTTACGTTTTCAGCAAAAACACCTGCACGCCCCATACCCGTATCAACTTTTAAATGAACGTTCGCCTTTTTGCCCTTGACCTCCGCAATCCTATTCGCACTTTCAATTTGTTCTACTGTCCAAACGAAGAAATGAATATCATCTTTTATGAAGCTTTCCATTTCATTCTCACCATAAGCCGTCATACGAAGTAGCGGAATTTTCACATCAGCTTTGCGAAGTAAAGATGCCTCTCCTACCGTTGCAACGCCCAACATAGTTGCACCGGATTCTTCGGCGGCCAATCCACATTTAACAAGGCCGTGTCCATAAGCATTCGCCTTGACAACAACTAGAACTCTCGTTTTGACATGATCTTTAATGATCTGAATATTCTTTTGAAACTGATTGAGATCGATTTCAAACCAAGTATTTCTTATGTATTGATCGTATTCAGACATTCCCCAACCCATGCATTTTTTTAAAATTCAACATTATGCTTGCATACCACAAGCATAATGGGTAAAAAACCTTCAAATTCACTGTCATTGTTAATGGCTAGTGCTTAACGGTACCCCTCGGTCGGCGAAGATACGCTCACCGGGGCGATTTTGCTATTTATGAAGGATTCAAAGGTTGTTTGATAGTTTAAGCGATAAACTCGGCGGAATATTTGATAAACTGCGTGGTAAGGGCAACCTGACCGAGGCAGAAGTCAATGATGCCGCACGCGAAATTCGCGTCGCTTTGCTTGAGGCCGATGTTGCGCTTCCTGTTGTTAAAGAATTTATTGAAATCGTTAAATCTCGCGCGATTGGCGCAGAAGTCGTTAAATCCGTCACACCTGGTCAGCAAGTCGTCAAAATTGTTCACGACACCATGGTCGAAATGCTCGGCGGCAATGACGTTGAAGAATTAAATATTAATGCTGCGCCGCCCGCGGCGTTTTTGATGGTGGGTTTACAGGGGTCTGGTAAAACGACCTCGACCGCGAAAATCTCCAAATTTTTAAGCGATAAGCAAAATAAGAAAATCTTGATGGCGTCGCTTGATACGCAACGCCCCGCCGCGCAAGAACAGCTCGCGGTGTTGGGTGAGCAAACAGGCGTTGCAACGCTTGAGATCATTAAAGGCCAATCACCGATTGATATTACCAAACGCGCGATGAGCGAGGCGAGGCTTGGCGGCTTTGACATCGTCATGCTCGACACTGCTGGGCGTTTGAGCATTGATGAAGAATTAATGGCCGAAGTCACGGCGATCTCAAAACTCTCCAATCCGTCGGAAACCTTACTGGTTGTCGATGCGATGACAGGACAAGACGCGGTGAATGTTGCCAAAGAGTTCGATGAAAAAGTTGGTATCACGGGCATAATGATGACCCGTATTGATGGTGACGCACGCGGCGGTGCCGCCATGTCAATGAAGGCCGTTACGGGTAAGCCGATCAAGTTGATGGGAACGGGCGAGCAATGGGATAAGATTGAGCCGTTTTATCCTGACCGTATTGCGGGACGTATCCTTGGTATGGGGGATGTTGTTTCCCTCGTTGAAAAAGCCGCAGAGAATATCGAGCAAGAAGACGCTGCCGAAATGGCAGAGAAGTTAAAAAAAGGACAGTTTGATTTTAATGACCTTTTAAAACAAATGAAGCAAATGTCCAAAATGGGCGGCGCAGGCGCGATGATGAAAATGCTACCAGGCTTGGGCAAAATGGCATCGCAACTGGAAGAAAATGGCTTGGCAGATAGCGTGTTGAAAAAACACGAAGCCATCATCCTTTCAATGACATTACAAGAGCGCGAAAAGCCTTCGCTTATGAATGCTTCGCGTAAAAAACGTATCGCCGCAGGATCAGGAACAACCGTTCAAGAAATCAATAAATTGTGCAAGCAACAACAACAAATGCAACAAGTCATGAAGCGCATCAAAAAGATGGGCATGGGTGGCATGATGAAACAAATGAAATCCCTTATGGGCGGCAAAGGCGATGAGCTTGAGATGCTTTCACAAGGTATGGGTGGGGGCATGGAAGGTGGCGACATGGATTTCGAGGCCCTCGCCAAAGACATGAATAATGAGGGGCCATTAGGCGCGAACCCATTTGATGATGCAGGTAATATGGCTGCTGGCGCGACAATGCCTGGCCTTGCAGGTCTGGGCGGCCCGATGAGCAATATGGGCGGCGGCATGGGCATGCCCGGCCTTCCCACACGCGGCGGTTCAAAGAAAAACCGCAAACCTAAGAAAAAGAAAAGATAACCGAATTAACAAACAAACATTTTAAACACACTAAAGGAGAACTAAAATGGCACTAGCAATGAGACTATCAAGAGGTGGACGTAAATCCCGCCCATTCTACCGTATCGTGGTTGCGGATAAACGCATGCCGCGTGATGGTCGTTACATCGAGCGTTTGGGTACATATAACCCACTACTCGCAAAAGATGATGACAACCGCGTAAATTTAAACGAGGAGCGTATCAAGCACTGGCTTGGTGAAGGCGCACAACCATCTTACCGTGTTGCTGTGTTTTTAGGTAAAGCAGGTCTTGCACCCATGCCCGAAACACCCAACAACCCGAATAAAGGCCAGCCATCTGAAAAAACAAAGATGCGTATTGCCGATAAGGAAGAAAAGAAAAAAGCGAATGCTGAAGCCGCAAAAGCTGCTGAAGAAGAAGCAAAAGCCGCCGCTGAGGAAGCAAAGAATGCGCCTGCTGAGGAAGCTCCTGCGGAGGCACCAGCTGCTGAAGCTGAAGCCCCTGTTGAAGAAGCGAAAAAAGAAGATTAATTTCTTCGCTTTAAGAAATGACAGACGAGCCCAAAGACAACCGATTATGCGTGGCCAAAATTGCCACGGCACACGGTATCAAGGGGCTCGTCAAACTTCATGTGTTTGTTGAAAATACCGATCTACTTAATGGTGATTTATTCACTGCCGAAACTGGCGAAAAAACTCTCAAAATTAAATTAAAAAATGCGACCGCTAAACATTGGCTCGCAGAGATTGACGGTATAAACGACCGCACCGAAGCCGAAAAGTTACGCGGCACCAACCTCTTCATTCATAAAAACTCCCTTCCCGAACCTGACGAAGGTGAGTTCTATATCAATGATATTATTGGCCTGCCCTGCATCAGCCAAGATGGCGAATCGATAGGAAAAATAATCGCCTTTCAAAATTTCGGCGCTGGTGATCTGCTCGATATTCAACCAGAAAATGGTGAAAGTTTTTATCTCCCCATGACTGACGACACCATCCTAGATATTCAAGAGGATCAAATTATTGTCGTTATCCCAGAGGGTTTAAGAGAATGAAATTTAACATCCTCACCCTCTTTCCTAATATGTTTCCAAGCATGCTCGGAGAGTCTTTGGCGGGTAAAGCACTGGAACGCGGAGATTGGTCATTTAACACCGTAAATATTCGTAATTTTGCCACCGACAACCATAAAAGCGTTGATGATACACCCTATGGTGGCGGTGCGGGTATGGTTATGCGCCCTGATATTATCGAACGCGCCCTGCTTTCTGTGCCCGATCAAGGGCGCAAAATATATCTGTCCCCGCGCGGCAAGGTCTTAAACCAAGCCCTCGCAAAAGAGCTATCGCAAGAAGAGAACCTAACACTATTATGTGGACGGTACGAAGGCGTAGACCAACGTATTTTGGACGCGCATAACTTTGAAGAAATATCTATCGGCGATTATGTTTTAAGCGGCGGAGAGCCTGCCGCCATGATCTTGATGGATGCTTGCATTCGCCTTCTCCCTAATGTTATGGGCAATGCGGATACAGCGGATAATGAAAGCTTTGGTGAGAACATAAACGGCCTTTTAGAATACCCTCATTACACCCGTCCCGCTGAATGGACAGATACGAAAAGTGTCACGCACTCCGTTCCTGAAGTCCTAAAAAACGGCGACCACGCCAAAATTGACGAATGGCGCGAAGAGCAGTCGATAAAAATTACAAAAAAAATTCGTCCCGATTTACTTTAAAACTATCGCACTTAAGGGAACATAGCAGGCCGTCCTGTACGACAGTCTATTTGGGAATCATAGCCTTTAAGATTTTTCACAAGTGATGCGATCTCCACACTATTAATTTCAGACATATGTCTCGCAGCGTCTTCAAGTGACTTTAACAAATCATACTTAAGACAACCACTTGATAAGACTGGAAAAAATGAAATAAAAATTTGGTTAAAATCATGCCTATTCAACCCGTCCCCAATATTCACTCTAATATCACGGCTATCCTGAGGAATGTTGTAAGCGTTATTACCAGCAATATCCCCAATACGTTGTCCTCGTTCAATTTTTATATCAATATGCCAAAGGTGAGGCCGATACGGCTTGCCTGACACATCATCAGCAATTCGTCCAAATGCGTTTTGTACACTTAGATTCCCGATAACATTAAGCTCAACATATTGTAAGGGATTAAGCCGTGAAATATATTGCATGCGTGCAATTGTTGGCGATACAGGAACACGACGACGCATTACAGCCCCTAAAGCGGCACGAACTGCAGTTGTGGCGAGACTACTCATTCATTTTACTTTTATTAAATTCACAAACAAAAAACATTACGTAAATTAACAAAATACTTGCAAAAATGCAAGGTATTTGGGATAAACCGCATAGCTTTTATAGTTAAAGCCAAAAAGGACTGCCTTGGATACATATATCCTTGATTATCGAGTCCGCTAAAATGTATTAAAAAACAAGGATAAGACCATGAATACATTAGAAAAATTTGAAGCCCGTCAGAATGAAAAATTCTTGGCTGACAACAAAATTCCAGAATTTGCCGCCGGTGATACTGTTAAAGTAAACGTGAAAATCCGCGAGGGTACACGTGAGCGTGTTCAGGCATACGAAGGTGTTTGTATCGCCCGCTCTGGCACAACTGGCGCAAATGCCAGCTTTACTGTCCGTAAAATTAGCCTTGGTGAAGGTGTGGAACGTGTGTTCCCTCTATTTTCACCACGTATCGAGTCAATCGAGCTTATTCGCCGCGGTTCTGTCCGTCGTGCGAAGCTTTACTATCTTCGTGATCGTCGTGGTAAGTCCGCCCGTATTTCCGAGCGTACAACAGGTCACGGTATGGAAGTGATTGACGAAGCAGAAAAGAACAAAGTGTCTAAAACACAAAAAGCTGCTGATAAGAAAGCCGCAAAGAAGACAGCGCGCGCAGAAAACAAAGTAGCAGAAGAAAAGCGCAAGGCCGAAAAAGCCGCTGCCAAAGAAGCAGAAAAGAAAGCCAAAGAAGCCGAAGCTGCCGCAGCAGAAGCGCCAGCGGAGAATGCTGAAGGTTAAACTTTCTTTTACAAACAATAATCAAAAAAAAGCGCGGCAACATGTCCGCGCTCTTTTTTTAATGAAAATATAAATCTATCAGGCAATATCATTTAGCAAGCTGTGATATTAATCCTCTAGAGGCACTCGCCTGATAAAAGGGAGCATATTGAGAAGGATCACTTACATTATAACAAATTTTGTTTCCTTGAGATATTGCCCATTGGTTGCCTACATCAACAACGCTCATAGCGTCATCATTACGAATAAGCAAAACGCCGCCGTCACCATTATTTGTACAATGATGAAAAGGGGCTACAAACTCTGGTAATTGGCGCGTTAAATCAAATGCAGCTGCCAAAGTGGGCATTGAAACTGCTGCTCCCAAAAAAACCGCGCCACCCATGATATCTTTTAAATGCATTACCATCTCCTTGAGTAAACAGGCCTCACAAAATACAGCTTATGTAAATAATGTCAAGTTTTTTTAAAAAAATATTGCGACACGTTAGGCCACTTACTTGAAAAACAGCTTCATAATACGATATAAGAGTGCACCACATAAAAGGCAAATAAAACATGACCACTACACCGCGCACATTATATCAAAAAATATGGGATGATCACGTTATCCATACGGATGAAAATGGTACGAGCCTTATTTATATTGACCGTCATTTGGTGCATGAAGTCACTTCCCCGCAGGCATTTGAAGGCTTGAAGATGGCGAACCGCCCCGTACAGCGGATTGATGCGACTTTGGCGGTTTGTGACCATAATGTCCCCACGACAACTGATCGTTTGGAAGAAGGCGGCATGAACGAAGAAAGCCGTATTCAAGTCGAGACACTCTATAAAAACTGCGAAGATTTCGGCGTTCAGCTGTTTGATATGGCAGATAAACGCCAAGGGATCGTCCATATTATTGGCCCAGAACAAGGCTTCACCCAACCGGGCATGACAATTGTCTGTGGAGACTCCCACACCTCTACCCACGGCGCGTTTGGGGCATTGGCCTTTGGGATTGGTACAAGCGAGGTCGAGCATGTCCTTGCGACACAAACCCTTATTCAAAAACCCGCAAAATCCATGCGCATAACGGTGAATGGTGAACTTGGCGACGGTGTAACGGCCAAAGATATGATTTTAGCAATCATTGGTGAAATTGGCACGGCGGGCGGCACTGGATATGTGCTGGAATATGCGGGAGACGCAGTGCAGAGTCTGTCGATGGAAGGCCGCATGACCATGTGTAACATGTCGATTGAAGGCGGCGCACGCGCAGGCTTAATCGCGCCTGACGCGACCACGTTTGACTATTTAAAAGGCCGCCCAATGGCACCCCAAGCCGAACAATGGGATAAGGCCGTTGCGTATTGGGCGACGCTCAAATCTGATGAAGGGGCTACTTATGATAAAGAAGTCGTGCTGGATGCAGCAGATATTGCGCCAACCGTCACATGGGGCACGACCCCCGAAGATGTCATGCCCATCACAGGTGTTGTCCCTGCGCCGAGCGATTTTGACGATGAAGCCAAACAAAAATCTGTCGCCCGTATGCTGGATTATATGGGCTTAACGGCTGGCACACCGTTAACGGATATCACGGTTGATAAAATCTTCATCGGATCATGCACCAATGGCCGTATCGAGGATTTACGCGCCGTCGCCAAAGTTGTCGAAGGCAAAACAATTGCGCCTAACATCAAGCTCGCCATGGTTGTCCCCGGTTCAGGACTGGTGAAAGAACAAGCTGAAGCCGAAGGCATTGCCGAAATACTTATTAATGCTGGGTTTGATTGGCGTGAAGCCGGTTGCTCCATGTGTTTGGGCATGAACCCAGATCAGCTAGAGCCACAAGAGCGCTGTGCTTCAACCTCCAACCGCAACTTTGAAGGCCGCCAAGGCCGTGGAGGCCGCACCCATTTAATGTCTCCCGCCATGGCCGCCGCCGCCGCTATTACGGGGAAGTTGACGGATATTCGCGAATTATAACCAGCTTCCGTCATTGCGAAGGAGCGTTAACGACTGCAGCAATCCAGATTGCTTTGTTATTACATTCTCGCAATGACGTTTAAGGATAAAAATCTTTTCAAATCTCCTATACAAGCCTATAAGGGCGTATGCTTAACGCGGCCCAAACAGACACATTTGGTAATATTGACGCCCTTTTGGATAGCTACGATGTCCAAGACGACCCCGTCCTTGCAACACATTGGAAGCCTATTGAAACCAATTTATGGTCACGCATTGAAAATTATGCTGAGGAAATCAATAATTATGGCTCGGTGATGAGCCAGCATCTCATTCGTACCTCCGCCGTTGGCATGCAATTTATCACAACAGAACTAGGGTTTTCCGAACGTGCTGGCCGCAATTTTTATGATGCAAATTTGCTCCATGATTTGGGTAAAACTCACCCCTCCTATGATCCAGCTATTTGGCAGCTCCCTCACCGCCCAACACAAGAAGAGCGCCAAGAAAAGCGTGAGCACACACAATTGGGCGTTGAGCTGACCGATATGGCGGTTTCAAAATCACCCGAAGAGCTTCTGACGCACCCCCATATTCAAATCGTTCAATCCTTACAACGTCTTCATCATGAACGGATGGATGGTGAAGGCTATGAGGGCTTGGAAGCCAGTAAGCTCGGAAAAATTATTCAGGCGATTTGCATTATAGATGCCTTTGATGGCGATATGATCCATCGCCCACACCAACCAGAGCGCCGCAGCCCCGCCAGTGCTTTAGAGCGCATGAAAACAGGCAAGAAATATGGCGGCGCATTTCACCCTGAAATTTTACAGCGTTTTATTGATTTTCAGCTAGCCGCAAGGTAAAAACAAACATGGAAAAATTTGATAAATTGAGCGCAATAGCCGCACCGCTTCGGATGATTAATGTTGATACAGATATCATTATCCCAAAACAATTTTTAAAAACTGTCAAACGCACAGGCCTTGGCGTAAATGCCTTTAACGATATTCGTTATAATGAAGATGGCAGTGAGAAAACAGATTTTGTTTTAAACAAAGACGCCTACCGCGATGCAGGAATTCTTATCACTGGTGAG
Organism: uncultured Alphaproteobacteria bacterium; assembly: GCA_937923625.1. GTDB lineage: Bacteria > Pseudomonadota > Alphaproteobacteria > Micavibrionales > Micavibrionaceae. The sequence goes on along the minus strand of CALDTV010000010.1, from coordinate 50,510 downwards.
AATTTTGGTTGCGGTTCATCGCGCGAGCACGCCCCTTGGGCAATTTTGGATATGGGCATACGCTGTCTCATCGCCCCCAGCTTTGCGGATATCTTTTACAATAACAGCTTTAAAAACGGTATCTTGCCTATTCAACTCCCCCAAGAACAAGTCGATCAATTAATGGACGAAGCCGAAACTAATCCTGAGGCACCTCTTGAGATTGACTTAGAAAACCAGACAATCAAGCGCGGCAATAAATTTAGTTTTGATTTCGACATTGACCCCTTCCGCAAGCATTGCTTGCTCAATGGGTTAGATGATATTGGCTTAACATTAGAGAAAAAAGCCCACATCGCCGATTTTGAAAATAACGACAAACAGAAACGTAGTTGGCTTTATAAATCATGACAAAAAATTATACGCTCACAATTCTCCCCGGTGATGGTATCGGCCCCGAAGCCATGGCAGAAGTCCGTAAAGTTATTACTTGGTTAGAGGACACGCAAGACATCTCCTTTACCCTGCATGAAGATGATATTGGTGGGGCGGCATATGATCGTTATGGCGTTCCTTTGGCGGATGAAACATTACAAAAATGTAAAGCCAGTGATGCGGTTATCATGGGCAGTGTCGGCGGGCCGAAATGGGACAAGGTTGATTACGATAAACGACCAGAGCAAGGCCTGCTTAATCTACGCAAAGAAATGCAACTATTTGCAAATCTTCGCCCTGCTCTTGTATTTGATGCCTTGATTGATGCATCAACTTTAAAGCCTGAAATTGTTCGTGGCTTGGACATTCTTATTGTGCGCGAATTAACTGGTGGTGTTTATTTTGGCGAACCCCGCGGCATCGAAGATCTTGGTAACGGCCAACGTCGTGGTGTCAATACGCAGGTTTATGAAACATATGAAATTGACCGCGTTGGCCGCGTCGCCTTTGACTTAGCCCGCAAGCGAAATAATAAAGTTACTTCTTGCGAAAAAGCCAACGTCATGGAAAGCGGCAAGTTATGGCGTGAAGATATCACTGCTTTACATACTGCCAACTTTTCTGACGTCACGCTCGAACATATGTACGCCGACAATGCCGCCATGCAACTTGTTCGCAATCCATCACAATTTGATGTGATTGTGACAGATAATTTGTTTGGTGACTTACTCTCAGACGCCGCAGCAATGTGCACTGGATCGCTTGGCATGCTCCCTTCCGCTTCCCTAGGTGAAGCTGGTAAGCCAGGACTATACGAACCCGTTCACGGCTCCGCCCCCGACATCGCAGGACAAGGTAAAGCCAACCCGCTCGCCACAATCTTAAGCTTTGCTATGGCGCTTAGATACTCACTTGATTGCGGTGAGCAAGCTAATCTTATCGAGTCAGCCGTCCAAAAAGTCCTCGAAAAAGGCATCCGCACGCCCGATATCATGGCGAACGGTTGCACCGAAGTATCGACAGCAAAAATGGGTGACGCACTCATTGCAGAATTAAGCTAATAAAAAAAGCTCCTTCAAAAAGGAGCTTTTTGCCCCCCCCTTAACCACAAATGAAAATTAGCTTTGGACACGAATAAATAATTTACATGTATACATTTCAATCACTTCATTATAAACACCTGTGCCATCCGCACAGTTTGTTCCCATGACTTGGATCCCGCCTGTATTGCCAACACCATCATCCAGTTTACGGTCAATTTGCGCGGCAATAATAGGCGTCAGCCCTAAATTATTAAGAGTGACTTGATTTGCCTCTCCACTTAAAACTAGATAATGTCCTGCAAGCAATTGATTAGCTGGAAAACCAACGCCTGCGCCACCAACGGCTGCACCATCTGCTGTAAAGCCTATCATAAAACCGCCACCAACATTTGCCTGCGGTAGCATTTGCCCAAAAGCAACAACATCAACATTTTGCACGCCCGATATTAAATCAGCAGCAGCCATATGAACAAAAGCGAGAGAATTTTCCCTTGATATACCTGGCGTGCCCCCAACATTTATATCAATTTGCCCATCATCATTCCCACCTCTTCTACAAGGAGCCGCCGTACAGTTCGCTAAACGTGTTTGTGGCAATAAAATATCACCGGGCAAGTCGGAATATTTATCGCGGAATGTTGAGATAGCCCATCAATTCCTTTAATTTGTGCCACAGTTGATGTCACACGCGCATTACTAACAAGCTCTTGACCTTTTAAGATGCCACCAATCAACAAACCGATGATGATCATAACGATCGCTAATTCAACAAGTGTAAATCCAGATTGATTGTTATTCATAATGAAACCTCGCCTTGAAAAAAAGCTCCTTCGTAAAGGAGCTTTTTGAGAATTATCATACATTTAGCCAAGAATTAGCTCTGTACACGAATATACATTTTACACTGAGAAACCTCAGTTGCTTCATTGTATACACCAGCTACGTGACAAGAAGTACCTACCGTCCAAACACCACCAGATGCTGCTTGGCCATCATCAAGCTTACGATCAATCTGTGCTGCTTGGATTGGAGTTAAACCAATACTCGTTGCTGTAATAGCACCTACAGCTCCAGCAAGCACAAGATAGTGTCCCGCACGTAAATCGCCAGCTGCTAATTCTGCCGCGTTTCCATCAGGTGTATAGCCCAACCAGAAACCACCCCCAACTTCAGCTTCCGGCAACATTGTTCCAAATAAATCAGTATCAATATTTTGAACGCCTGATATTAAATCGGCTGCTGATAAATGAACAAAAGCAACAGCCTCTTCAGAATTTTGATTTGTTGTCGCTCCCAATGCAATGCTATCAATACGACCATTACCATTTCCGGCGTCAGCACAAGGTTGTGCTGTGCAGTTCGCTAAGCGCGCATTAGGCGTCAGCATATCACCGGGCAACGCAGAATATTTGTCGCGGAATGTTGAAATCGCCCCATCAATCCCTTTGATTTGTGCAACAGTTGCAGTCACTCTGGCGTTACCAACAAGCTCTTGTCCTTTTAAAATTCCCCCGATAAGTAATCCAATAATAATCATTACAATGGCCAATTCAACCAAGGTAAAACCAGCCTCACTTTTTTTATTTTTATGTAATCTGACGGATGTCATGTGTTTTCTCCTTTGAAATTAACAAGTTATTATAACTGATATTTAAAAACTGTAGTAGTTTTGAATAAACAGCCTTTTTCAATCTATGAATCAATATTAGCAGTACAAAAGTTAACAAATCTAAACCAATTTTACGTCTTAAACCCCATAATGACAAAATGAGAGACCTTATTTACGAGAACTTCTATATTCTGATGGAGTAACACCCGTCATCTCCTTGAAAACACGGTTAAATGTGGCCATCGAGTTAAATCCTGCTTCCGAAGAAATTGTTGTTGCGTCTGCCTCAGTTTGTTTTAATAAGACCTTGGCCTCCTCAACACGGTATTCATTCAATAATCGCGGCACACTTTTATTAAAATGAACATTCACAATCTTTGATAAGCTTGATTCGGTTATCTCTAATTCTCTTGCCATATCAGAACGACCATAACTCGGCTCTTGATAAACTTTTTCTAAATTAAGTAAATCTTCAATCTTTAAGGCATATTCAATCTCATTATCAGAAAGCGTCTCATTCTTCTTTTTAGAATTCTTCACAAGAGACAAAGCATGGGGGTACAAACGGAACAGGCTAGTTGACGTAATATACACAAAGCTGATCCCTAATATAGTGCGGATAAAATCAGCCTCTTGGAAGGAAAGCTTGCCATTTAATGACATAAGGCCAATTGCAATCAAACCAATATTAAGAGCCACAAGAGACATCACAAGCCAAAAGCGCTCTCGTCCATTTTTATGATTTAAGATATTATTCAACCAATCTCTTCGAGCCCAAACAACCAATAAGCTTAATGCGCCGACAATAATACCAGTGACGATCAGCCAGCTATCAAAATCACCAAATAAGTAATCAAAAATGATTGACGTCGTATACCCTATTGGAACGAGAAACAAAATATTCCAATAGATATACCCAGGCGTTTTTGTAATACGCGCAATTTGCAGCGCCAGCAAAACACTAACTGGAATACATAACGTCCAAAATAGCCATAGCAAATCATTATAATATGGTACGAGATCTTCCCAGCCGCGCCGTGAAACGTTTAATAAAAAGCCAACTAATAAAACAGCATAAAATAAAATTGGTATGACAGCTCTAGAAAAATTTTCGATCCGAAAGCTTATAAAAACGAGTGCGTAAAGACACTGCGCCAATCCTAATAAGGCAATGATTTCGTGAAGATTAAACTCTAAAGCAATTGAATTCATGGCGTCCCCTTTTTGCAAAGTTCTGGGTTGTATAAAGACGGGTTATTTTCTGGCAACGTCACACATAAATACTCCACCATAAAATTAATCTCATTGGGATGCATTGTATCTATATTTGAGATTAATATATTAAGCATAATTTGATAGGCCATTTTATCATTGCCTTTTTCTTGTAAGACAAAAGCCGGCATTTGTTTTGCCCAATCGGCTAAATCTGGACTTTTATTTTCTGCTAACTTATAAGCAAGCTCCAAAGCACGGTCGGTATCTTCTTGCTCATGACGCGAAAGATAAACCGCATGACCTAACCAGCGCCACTTTTCACCGATAGGGCTTTGCCCCACATGCTCTAGATAATCAATTACATATTTTTGTTTGTCTTTGTCTTGAACACCGCCAAAATAATAAGCCGCCATCATTGGAACAACATCCGCGACAGGATCAAGATGATCGACTAAGAAAAACCAATCTTTGAGACGCGCATAATCATAATCAAGTAAAGACACATAGCGTCCACCAACATTGCCTAGGTTCTGTAGCATTGTCGCATAGGTGCGATAAGCAAATTGTTTATCCCCCAACGTAAGCATCGACGCTCTCTCAACAGTTGGAACGGGCGGCACATTTGTCCAAAAAGATTGTATGCCCTTAGCATGTGACCAAAAAAAAAGATTTGCTAAAAAGAATACTGTAAAGATAACAAAGGGCATTTTATTTTGCTTCATCAAAACTGCCTTCGACTAAGATCGTAATAAGCGGCAGCCAGAACGAGACCACAAAATACGGCCCCTTGCATAAACAAAAAGGGGAAATTAACCGCCCCACCAGTGCCGTATAAAAGCCAGCTTGTCTGTCCCATGAGGTCCAAACGAGGAATAAAGACTGAAACCAAGTTCATTATTTTTTCCAAAAATGCGATTGTACCACTTTCGCCTGGCTTCTCTATAATCCCTAAGATATCGCCGATCAGGCGCGAAAGTACGTAAAAAGCAAATGATATCAATGTTGCTGTCACAGCGCTTGATAAGAAAAGGGCAAAAAATAAGGCAACGTTTGCCATCACAAGAAGCTCAACCCAAAAGCTTCCCCCCCACAATAAATGTCCTAATTGTATATGTTGATAAGATAACAGAGTGATCGCCGCGGTCACGACCACTGCAATAAAAGTTGCCAGAATACTAAACGCTAGGGAATGGGCTAATAAAAACTGAAATTTTGAAATTGGACGCGATAAAATATACTCAACATCCCTTGTTTCAAATGAACGTCGAAGATAAAAAACCACGAATAATATTAATGTTAATAAACCGGCGATCCTTAGGCCGCCAGCCGCAAACACAAGAGAGAATTGATCTTTTTCAGTCAGTGCCGCAGACCCCAAAAATACTGAAACACTTAAGCCAAGCCCGACCAACACAACAAAGCTAAGGAGAAGACGATCTCTTAAAGCGGCCGTCAAAATATATTTTATCAAAAGACCTATCATCTAAAGAGCCTTGCTAAAAAAATCTACAGATCAAAAGGACGTCTATCGCTAGAGAATGTACGATATAAATCTTTATCCGTTGCATGAATGCTATTTCCGCCTTCAACAATTGTTGCCTTCAGGAATACAACAAGTTCGGTTTTTTTAACTTGATCTTGCTGGTTTCTAAAGAGAGCGCCGAGTAAAGGTGTTTCTCCCAAAACAGGAACCCCCTTACGTATTCCTTCAACGCGATCTTGCATTAAGCCCCCCATAACAACCGCTTGACCGTTATTCATTTGAATAATGGAGTCAAACTCCTGAACATTAACTTGCGGAACAGTATTTCCAGCATTAACGGGATCTGGAATTCTTTGAGTGATTGTTGTGATTGTTGGACGAATAGCCATTGAAATTAACTGGTCGTCAACATCAATTGCAGGCTGCACATTAATGAGAACGCCTTCTGGCACAGTACGCGTCTCAGCCGTTGTTTCCGTAAGAGCGATACCATCGGTTATCGTTGTTTCAGATTCAATTTCAAAATAAACAACATTTTCTGCGACGTTTAAAACAGCCGACTGATTATTCAACACCGTTAATCTAGGACTCGCCAAAGCTTGGATCGTACCAAATTGTGATAGAGCATCTATCGTCGCGTTCACATCACCACGGCTGTAAGTCGCGATCGCCGTGTTTGTATCAGCAATGCCGGAATCAATAACACCACGAACCAAACCACCTGTCGCATTAAAACCAATGCCACCACGTGACAATTCATCAAAAATAATCGTCCAATCAATACCAGCGGAGAATTGATCATCCAATGTCACTTCAAGAACCTTGGCTTCAATCAGCACCTGAGTTGTCGCTGATTTTTTTAACTCGGACAGGTAAGAAGATACTTTTTCATGCACTCTTTCAGGCGCAAAAACCGATACAAGCCCTGCTTGCCTATTCATAGAGAAGCGCGCTTCAAAGGGATCTTCTTCACTGTTCGATTCTTCCTCACCCTCTTGTGCTATCGCGTTTACATTTAAAACTGCGGCGGGTGGCGCTACCTGAACATTGGGGCCATTTTCGGCAATATTCCCCTGATCATCCATAACAAGCGGGTCAACAGGGGCTGGCGCACCTTGAGCAACGGTCACTGTAGGGTCACGATCCGTCGCTAAACGAGCACTATCCCTATTAGATTGAACTATTTGCGTTAAGTTTGTTTCTAACTCTTGCCAAAAATCTATAACGCTCTCATTAGAAGCAGAAAATTGAGATCCCGTTTCTGCGCCGCCTTCTGCGACAACTGATATGTTATTGCTGATAGAACTGGCATTGGTTCGCGTTAAAGCTAAATAATTAATCTTATATGTTTCATGATATGGTGTATCCATTTCAACACGAAGCATGTCATCTTCAAAGTTGAAACGAAGCCCCGCTATATCAGAAATACGTTCAATAACCATGTCTAAAGGACGGTTTCGCGCTGAAAAGATAATGGAACCACGAATCCGCGGATCTAGTTCAACATCATATTCTGCCTGTTCTGCAATTTCATAAATCACGTCTCTGATCGGAACTGTTTGATTTACAGAAATTGTCACCAGTGGCATTGGCTTATAGTTTGTATCCGGCGCCGCGACATAAGGTTTCAATGCAGGAATATTCCCACTTAGGCGCCCTTTGTTTTTATCCCCAATATCAATGGGGCGCGGCGCAAGAGCATCACGATAATCTTGAGGCTCCATATTATTCTCGCGGTCATGCTTCAAATAATTCTGCGTCATTTCACATGACGCAAGAAAAGGACATACTGTTATAAAAAACAAAACCAAGAAAAGCTTTTGAACAGCTGAAAAACTATGTGACATTGCGTTAACCCCCAACGCGTGAATTTAAAAATATATTACTAGAATATGATTCTATTTAAGAATCTAACGGATTTATCTAAGATACACCATAGCTTGGTTGAGTTATTTATAATTTTAATCAGAAACGGATAGAATTGACGTATCAATAGCATCCAAACCATCCATCCCAGCGCCCAAACGAACTTCTTGAACTTTTACTTTCATATCACTAGACTTGTCAGATTGACTTATCAGCGTTTCCTCATCTATATGCCCATCAACATAAAGTGAAATAAGTGATTGATCAAAAGTACACATGCCCATTGGATTATTTTGTTCCATAACATCCGTTACTTTGCCATAATCCCCCTTAACGATCAAATCACGTATCAAGGCCTCATTTAGCATAATCTCTAGTGCTGGAACGAGCCCGCCTTTTTCAGATTGAAGCAGCCGTTGAGAAACAATTGCTTTTAAATTCATTGATAAATTCATACGCACTTGCTTTTGTTGGTCTTCGGAAAAGAAATTTACAATACGCTCAATGGCTTGATAGGCGTTATTCGTATGAAGCGTCGCCAGACATAAATGTCCAGTCTCAGCAATTGTTAAAGCCTGCTCCATCACTTCTTTATCACGTATCTCGCCAATTAGAATAACATCTGGGCGTTGACGCAAAGAATTTTTCAATGCTGTTGAATATGAATCTGTATCAACCCCTACTTCACGCTGTGTCACCACACTTTTTTTATGTTCGTGATAATATTCGATTGGATCTTCGATTGTAAGAATATGTCCACCAACTCTCTCATTACGATGGTTTAACATAGAAGCAAGAGTTGTGGATTTTCCAGACCCCGTCATCCCTGTCAAAAGAATAAGGCCGCGGCGCGCCAAAGATAAATTTTCAACAATTTTGGGCAATCTTAAATCGCCAATCTGCGGAATAGTTGAAATAATACGGCGAATGACCAAAGCAGGATTTTGGCGTTGCTTTAAAATATTCACACGAAAACGTCCATATTTACCCACATCAAGTGACGTATTTAATTCCCATTTCAATTCAAAATCACGGCGCTGTTTGGCCGTCAAAATGCTATGAATGACTTCATTAACTTGATCAATCGTCATTGGATCAGGATCAATATCCTGAAGCTGGTCATCAACGCGCATCACGGGGGCGTGCCCAACCGTCAAGTATAGGTCACTTGCATTACGCTCATTCATGGCGTTTAGGTATTTAAAGGCGATTGGCTGGCTCAAAAAGAATACCCCTCATCATCATCTTGTGCTTTTGTTGCGGCTACTTTAGCGGGTTCTTTTGCTTTTGGCGCTTCCTCGTCTGTTTTGCTTACTGTACCCAACCCTTCATCTCCCGCTTTTGCAAGAGAGGCGCGCGCTAGCTCAGGCGTAATGGAACCATCTGCGACTAAATTATTAATAGCCTCTTCCATAGTAATCATCCCATAGCGCGATCCTGTTTGCATCATCGAATAAATTTGTGAAATTTGGTTTTCACGAATCAAATTGCGCACAGCGTTTGTACCAACTAAAATTTCAAAAGCCGCGACACGGCCTTGACCATCTGCTCGTTTTAACAATTTTTGCGCGACAACGCCTTCCAAAGCACTCGAAAGCATCGCCCGCACCATCTCTTTATCCCCCGAAGGAAAAACATCAATGATACGATCAATCGTTTTATTGGCCGTATTTGAGTGTAACGTGCCTAAAACCAAATGCCCTGTCTCTGCAGCTGTCATTGCCAGTGAGATTGTCTCATAGTCCCGCATCTCCCCCACCAAAATAACATCTGGGTCTTCCCGCAAAGCGCTCTTTAAGGCAGATCTAAAACTGTTCGTATCTCTTTCAATCTCGCGATGGTTTACCAAACATTTATTAGAGGTGTGGAAAAATTCAACAGGGTCTTCAATCGTTAAAATATGCTTGTTTTTTGTTGCATTAATATGATTGATGAGCGCGGCGAGCGTTGTCGATTTACCGCTTCCTGTTGCCCCCGTCACAAGAACCAAACCTTTTTCTAACTCCGCAAAATTACGTATAGCAGGCGGTAAGTTCAGCTCTTCCATTGTCGGCACTTCGTGTGGAATTGTTCTAAAAACTGCCGCGGCACCATTGCGTGTATTAAAGGCGTTCACACGAAAACGCGCTGTGTCACCAAAGGCAATTGCAAAATCTAAATCCATTTCACGCTCGTATGTTGCGCGCTGTTCTTCAGACATGACGGAGTACAACATGGTACGAATTTCATCACTAGAGAGCTTATCGGACTTAACTTTTTTCATATCGCCGCGCACACGGATAATTGGCGGACTGTTTGCGCTCAGATGTAAATCTGACGCATTATTTTTCATCGAAAATGCAAGCAATTGTGTTAAATCCAAGAAAGCCTCCTAAAAGAATATTTAAGCAGAATTAGCCGATATTTCATTATTAAGCTAAAAATACCAACAAAAAGTAAAGAACCCTAAAATATTGTCTGCCTATCCTCACTATAGGTCAACAAAACAGCTTAAATCATTTTAACAATCGCTATAATTCCATAAATAATAAGCAATAATAGAATGATAAAAACAAGCTGACGCGAAAGGAAACGTTTTGTCATATAAACATGTATTTGCGACAATAAGAATGGGTAGACCGATAAAATAGCGAGCGTAAATATACTGAAGCTAAAAATAAAATAAATTATAACGGCAAAAAATGCAGAGAATATCTCTAACAAAAAATAACGCTTAGAGATCGTTTCGCGACAATAACGACAGCACCCTTTTTGAAGCAAATAAGAAAAGATTGGGATTAAATCGAGGCTATTTAATATGTGTCCGCATTTGGGACATTCTGACCTTGCCGCTTTTTGAGATGTGTTGAAAGCCCAAGATTTACCATCAATAATACGCGGAATAATGGCAGAAGCAAAACTTCCCAGACAAGCACCGAGCAAGGCAAAACAAATAGCTAGAAAAACAATGAATTCTATAGGCACACTATCAAAATTATAAATCAAAGTTTTGAAAATTTATAAACGGCGAAGCTGTGCAAGCCTGTCATATACTTGGTCACGCGGGATAGAACGACTACCGCTATAGGCGGCATCTAATTCCATAGCCTTTTGGTATAGATCAACAGCGTCTTTATGCGCACCAGTTTGATCAGAAACAATCGCCATGTTGTAAAGATGAAGCGCATTATTTGGCTCGATACTTGCCGCAATTCCTAAAAATCGGATAGCTTCTTCAACATTTCCTGCCTTTGCCGTCGTCAGACCTATTTGCGCCGCTATAGCAGGATTAGAAGAGTCTTTGCGCCATAAATCTAACAACTTACGATAAGCAACAGCAGGATATTCTTGAGAAATCAAACCCAACATGTTGGCTGTTGCATTTGTGTTCTTAGGATCAATGCGAAGCAATTCTTCGTACGTCGCAATTGCGGATTCGGTAAAGCCACTATTTTGTTGCGCCACAGCAAGCCCCATTAGAACGCGCTTATCCTTGGGTGTTTGCTTGTATAGTTGCTCATATAATTCCAACGCTGATGAATAACGTCCTAATTTTATCGCTCTTTGCGCGGCAATAATTTTTGCTTGTCGGCTATTCGCGCCCGCATTTTTTCGTACAACGACAAAACTTGATCCTGGCTCATAAAGCGGATCAACCTGACGTGGCTCTAACCGCGCACCAAAAGCAGGTCTTGCAACAATCGCATCAGAGTCAAAATATTGCCCAGAGTAAGCAGGAATAGGAGGTTTAACCGCCACAGGATCGGGCGCATCAAACGCTGGACTCACCAAAGCTTCTGTTGGCGGCGCAACACTTACCGTTGGCATTTCTTCGCTTTCTACCAAATCAACAGATGTCAGATCAATAATTTCGCTAGAAGGGATATCCTCCGAAGAAAGGTCACTTTCCATCCACCCACCTTCTGAGGCTTCATCTAGAGTAATCTCTTGGATGTCCATAACTTGCTCAGGCAAAATATCTGTCACATCAGCAGGCGGTGAAGAAGGAATCCCCCCCTCCATCATTTGTGTTTGAACAGGTTGAGGCGGCGCATCCCCAAGATCAAGCGTAATATCATCTAGGGAAAGTTCGACTTGCGCCATAACCGGCGTAGCGAAACCTAATATGAGCGCCAAAGAGGCACTCAAAAATAATTTATTTTTCCTAGCTTTAAATGACATCATCATTTCTGAGGTTCTACCTTAAACGTTCCAAATCAATTTGCGTTATATTAACAGAATTGCCTATCAATACAAATTATGAAATCCTAATGCCCAAACTATACCGAAATTAAAGACAAAAATGCTTTTTCAAGGTCGTCACCTGCCCCTTTTTCAAGCATTTCTTGGGGAGTTCCAATAAAAATAATCTTATTATGATGAAAAACGGCCACACGATCACACAGCTCAGCCACGTCTGCCAAAATATGTGAACTCATAAAAACTGAATTACCATCATTTTTGACATCCTTAATTATGCGTTTTACTTCCTGACGCGCTTTAGGGTCCAGCCCGCTCATGGGTTCATCTAAAATTAATAACGGACACCCCGAAAGGACAGTCGCCAACAAACCAAGCTTTTGCCGCATCCCTTTTGAATATGTGTTCACAAATTTTTTCAAGAAATCTACATTTAAAGAAATACTTGCGGCCGCTTCTTCAATCTCTTGATTAGATATTTTTTTATTATAAATTTTCAAAGAAAAATGAATAAAATCATAGCCATTTAAAAACCAAGGCGGATCGAATCTTTCTGGCAAATAAGACACCTTATCAGCGCCGCCTGTTTCTATCTCACCAGAAAATCTCTGACGCAGACCAAGGATTGTTTTGATCAGCGTTGTCTTACCAGCACCGTTCAAACCCACAAGGCCATAAATCTCCCCTTGTTTAATATCAAAGCTAACATCATCAACAACTTTTACCTGTCCATACCCCGCAGATAGCGAAGAGACGGATAGAACATTTTGTGTCACTGCCTGTGTCATAATATTACATTCCTGCACCCGGTAAAAACATACGCGTGTCCATATTAAATCTCTGATTGGCTCTTAGTTTAACTGGAAAAATTTGATTTGTGGCTGAATCAACCCATTTAAGTCGAATATAATCTTTATAAACATTAATATCTAAAATTTCAGGTGGTAAATTTTTAGGCGTAATTTTTTGCCCATTGAGCCAGATGGCCCATTCCGCACGGGAACGATAAGCCACACCCCCTAAAATCAATTCACGTGAACCTCCCAATACACTCCCCATCGAGTTATCAATCTTATTGGGGTCAGCAGTGTTAAAGCCAGCACGTGCTTCCCTTAACAAACTCTGCTCATTTGGCGTTAAAAACAAAGAAGGAAATTGCTCTAAACTTATACGTGGGCGCTGTGGCTGCTGTTGATCATCTGATGACCCATTATATGGGTTTAAAAGTTCAATCTCCTGAGAAGCATTCATATCTTGGGCGTAGACAAAACTGACTGAGGTTAAACAAATCAACAAAGAAGAGGCTAAAATATTTTTAAACATAGTCTAAAACTCCCCCGAACCATCTTCGCCAATAAACTCACCATCGCGCACATCAGCAGAAGCGTTTTCATCGGGGACAATCGTTCTCCATAAAAATATTCCTTTTGCCTCAATAATCGGTATTTTTTTACCCGTACCAATCTCACGTAGAAGTTCAGGCGTAATCTGTTCTTTTTTAGAAACCAAACCCTCTTGAACCAAGACTTCACCAGGTAAGGTCGAAATCAATAAATTAAAAAACTTATAAATATCGACATCGTCCAAGGCCTTCAAATCAAAATGTATTTCTGAGCTAATTAATTTACGCCCCACTTCTTTTAACTGAGGAGCGTTAATCGTTTCAGCAGACTTTATTTCATATTTATAAGCAATTAAATCTGCTTGTTGGATGGCCGCATCAATAATTGCACCTGTTTCTTGCCCCTTGGTTTGTTGATTAAAAAAACCATCTTTTTCCATTTTTAAAAAAGTTTTGATGTGCTTCTCAAATTCAACCGCGCTTTCCTTTAGCTTTTCAGTTTTCTCTGAAAGATCCGTTACCTCGCCCTGTACAGCATTTAAAGTACGTGTGTCCTTTATTAATTTTGAATCAAGGAAATATAAACTTAAAAAAGCAAAAAAAGCGCACAAGACAGCAAGAACAATCAAAATAAAAATCTTAGCCGTACCAATCCTTTTTATCATTTTTTACGCCCCCTGATTTGAATTTCAGCAGTGTAAACTTCTTCACTTCCTTGTGCTGCATTATCTTCGGCGTCACCATCAGCATTACTTTCTAATGGAGATTCTACAACAAAGTTACCTGTGTAACTTAAATCTGCCACTTGCTTGATAATTTTGACATCATACTCCTTTAATCTATTCTGCAGCCTATCACGAAGAGCATTCATTCTTGCAACTCCTTCGGCGACGTCAATGCTGCTTGCAAAAGAAAAAGAGATCACCAGATTTAAAACAGAATTTTTTCTTGTATCCTCTTTTGTCGTGTCTATTTCAGTAGAGGGCGGCTGATAACTAAAAGCATTTGCAGCCTCTGCTTCCTTTTTAATTTCATGAGAACTTAAAGCCATCTTATTTAATTTTAAATCGGGCCCTAGAGCTAAGCCAACTTGCTCGACAACAAAATCTACGTCATATTTACTTTCCTGGATTTCGTTATAAACTTCAACTGTGTTATTGACTAAAAGCAAATCATACCCCAATGCCTTACGTTCACTTAAAACACGTCTGTAATCTGACCGAATTGATTGAGCTTGTTGTTCTACAATTTCTAGACGATCTGATGTTTCAATTTGTTTATTAAACTTACCAAAAGCATCATAGCCAAAATAAGCACACCCAGCCAAAAGCCCCGCAATTAAAAGAGCTGCAATTTGTCGCGGTCTTGTGACTCCCTCAATCGCAGAAGACTGCATAGGGAGTTTTAATTTCGGCTTTTTTGCGACATAAGCCGCATGTAAAGCATCGGCATATCTTAGGTTCTTTTGCGCCCCTAAATTCACCCCTAAAACGGCGCCCGCCTCGGCAGCCGTCATAATCTCTAATTCAGCCCCGACATCGACGCTTTGCTCTAGCACAGCATGTGCAGAATCATTTGCAATCACAATAACTTCTAAGCCATCAGTTTCCTTAAAACCAAGTCGCGCTAGATAGCTCATTGTTGACAATAATTCAGCAGATACTTCTTTGGCCCACAAGTCAGGCTCAACATCCGTATCAATAATCGGTGTCATTCTTGTTAAAGCAAGCTCACCATTACGGATCACAATTTGACGAAGCCCACCCCCTTGGTGTTGACCAACAAACGTCACCCACTCAGCTTTATGCGTTCTTTTTTTCGACAATTTTGCCGATAACGCCCGCACCATTTCGGAAGATTCAACCGGCAACAAGTATAAACCTTGAATTGACACACCCGACATATCGACTGCTTTAATTGTTTTAGTAACCTGATCACCAGAAGGAATAGCAGCAAAAAGATAACTCGCCCCAACCGCGTTGCCCTTCGTTTCTTTTAATTTCAAAGCAGCACGAATATTGTAATTAGGGAAGGCCAGCGATAGACGTCTTTTTAAAACAGCCATTTTATCCAAAGCACCCACTTTAGGCATTTTTTCTTTGCGATAATGCTGCTCAACCATGTCATTTAAAATCAAGACAGGTTTGCGCTTACATTTTTTGACAAGCAACGTTGATACACTTGTTTCAAAGTCTTCTGTTTCCCAAGGGATGAGATCAACAAATTTAGTCGCCGCGCGCGCCGCACTAAAAATCTGTAATCCTTCATCCTTTAAAACGAGAACGGTTTTGGAGCTTGATAATAGAGACAATTTTAAAACCTTGTTTAAACACTTATTCTTATATTCTAAAACATATTATATAATTAGAAATCAATATTTTCGAAGCTAGAATAAATAGGCCCGAACACACCGACAGCAATCCATAATATCATACCACCAAGAATCGCCGTAAGGGAAGGTTCAATCATTGAGATAACTTTTTCAACCTCTTCGTCAACATCGCTCGTATAAAATTCTGCCACTTGATCCAAAACGACCGTTAAATTTCCTGATTCTTCCCCTACTTTTAACATGCGAACCACCATGGAAGGGAATTCCCCCGTTTTATTAAGCGCTTGCGATAGAGGGTCCCCCTCTTTCACATATTCTTTCACCTGAACCAGACTGTCTCTTAAAACCATATTACCAACAGTCAATGAAGCGGCATCAAGGGATTTTAAAATATCAATCCCGCCCGAAAAAAGAGCGCCAAATGTTTGTGAAAATCGAGCAATATTAATTTTACGAATAAGCTCACCCAT
Organism: uncultured Alphaproteobacteria bacterium; assembly: GCA_937923625.1. Taxonomy (GTDB): domain Bacteria; phylum Pseudomonadota; class Alphaproteobacteria; order Micavibrionales; family Micavibrionaceae. Next base: position 34,557 of record CALDTV010000010.1, on the reverse strand, counting down.
AATCGGTAATTTTAACATAAGTGCATGCACCCTATAGCGAAAAGATTCTGACACCCTATTCATCACAATTACAAAAGCCGCTAATAACGCAGGCAAACAAAGGGCATAAAGCCAGTACTGCACAAAGAAATCAGACACCGCAATCAGAGATCTCGTAGCCGCTGGTAATTCCATATCCATGTTACGAATAAAGCCAACAATTTGCGGCACAACAAATGCCATCATGACAACAACCGTCAAGATCACAGCAACCATAAGAATCATAGGGTAACGCGTCGCCTTACGGACCCGCGTTTGCATGGCATCAACCCACTTTAAATAAACAATTAATTGCGCGCAGGATGATTTTATATCACCGTTTTCTTCTCCTGCCCCCATAATAGAAACATGAAGATTGTTAAACGCTTTGGGCTGACGCTCCATCGCTTCAGAAAAGGAACTACCTTCGGAAACTTCCCGATACATTTCGGAAATAACATCGCGGAATTTGTCATTATCAGAACTATCACGAATATCCGCTAAAGAGTCTAACAAGGGGATTCCAGCGCCTTGCATTTGCTTAAGATGGAGAAAAAATTGGATTAAATCGCGTATTTCGATTTTACCACCAAAAGCGAACACCCCTTTTTTTTTCTTCATTTGCGAGCAATTAATTAAGTCAAGACCAGCATCCTGCAGCTGCTTATATAAATCATTCTCACTGGCCGCCGTAAGCACCCCCCGAACGGAAGATCCTGATACATTAATGGCTCTATATTTAAATTTTTCCACTGGATTATTGTCTCAAAAAAAGAAAATTATTTGGTCATATCGACGACTTTTGATGCCGCTTCGATGGTTGTGATACCTTCTAGAATTTTAACAATAGCATCTTCTTTCATGTTCTTAAATCCCTTCTTCACAGCAAGCTCTTTTAATTGAGCTTTGGTGCCGTTGGTGGCCAAAATATCATCCATTTCTTCATCGAAAGGTAAAATTTCAGCAAAAGCAACACGTCCTTTATATCCTTGACCATCACATACGTCACAACCCCCTTGACGTGCCTTAAACAAATCAACGCTTTCACTAAGGTTCAGAATTTCGCATTCTTCATCTGTTGCTTTGTGGGGTTCTTTGCAGTTTGCACATAATGTTTTACCCAAGCGTTGCGCGAAAATAGAAATAATATTCCCTGCAACCATACCTGGCACCATGCCAAGATCAAACAAACGTGGCAATGCGCCAAACGAATCATTGGTGTGTAAACTTGTATAAACTTGGTGACCTGTCATCGCCGCTTGCAATGCCATTTCGGCGGTCGTCTTATCACGAATTTCTCCAATGAAAATAATATCGGGATCTTGTCTCAAAAGTGCGCGAATACCATCGGCAAATTCTAAAATTCCTTCACGAATAGCCGTTTGACGGATCATCGGCAAAGAATATTCCACAGGGTCTTCCAATGTCTGAATATTCACATCTACCGTATTGATTTCATTCAACATCGAGTAAAGCGTGGTCGTCTTACCGGACCCCGTCGGTCCCGTGACAATAATAATGCCTTCCGGACGTTTTTGTGATTTTTTGATAAGCTCTTGATTGGTTGGGCTAAACCCAAGTTTTGAGAGCGGCATGATACTGGACTGTTTGTCCAAAACCCGCATAACAATATTTTCGCCAAAAACGGTAGGGAGAGAAGACACACGGAAATCAACTTCCCTGCCGCCTACATTCATGTTTATACGCCCATCTTGTGGCGCGAGCTTATCAGCAATGTTCAAACTCGACATCAGCTTAATACGTTGCGAAACACCATTCCAGTGTTTCTTATGCAGAATTTGCACCGTCGATAAGACACCATCGCAACGATAGCGCAAACGAATAAAATTCTCTTCTGGCTCAAAGTGCAAATCTGAAGCCCCGACCTTAACTGCCTCAAAAATAAGGGCATTTACCAATCGCACAAGAGGGTGACTATACGCTTCTTCTTGCGAAAGTTCAGCAACATCCTCTAACTCGTCAGGATCACGTCCCTCAAGTTCCTTCAAAATGGCATTCACAGAACTTGCATACCCATAAGCCGCATCAATCGCATCGGCGAGTGTTTGTGGCGTTGTCACACAAGGAACAACTTTAAGATTTTTAGGGACATATTTCTTAAGCGTATCTAGAGCAAGGACATCATAGGGATCCGCCATCGCAACCATAAGCTCATTTTCGACAATTGAGAAAGGCATAATAAAATGCTTCAACGCCATTGGCTTTTCGATCATCTCAAGAGCTTCAGAATCAATGATCGTGTTCTTGGGATCAAAAACTTGAAACCCTGCACTTTCTGCCAATATTGCGCTTAACGCTTCAGCATCTATAAAGCCGAGGTCAACCATGACCTCACCAATCATTTTATTAGAGATTTTCTTTTCCTGAAGCGCCACATTTAGCTGATCTGGGGTAATCAGGCCCATAGATATTAGCTTGTCACCAATACGAAGCTTCTCGCCCTTTTCATTTAAAAAAGATTGACCCGATGTTTTTTGAACCGCTGTTCCGCCAGCAACCAGCGCCTTACCAGCATCATGATCAACTTCATTATTGTTGTTCGGATTGTTTATTGGGGCTGCAACTTCCTCAGCTTTTGCCTCATCATAGGTGGCTGATTCCACTTCCCAATCGGCATCAAGAACTAATCCCGGCTCATTCATCGATATATTGTTATCTTTACTCATATGACTCCATGCAATCACTCAATTAATAAGATTAATAAATCTCATTTATGCCTTTAAGAATTTAAATTTGGCAGCATAAATTATTTATGAAAATACAATGTGTTACCCTCTTATTCAGTATCGAATAAAAAGGTTAATAAATGACTATAATGTTATGAAAAAATAAATGGTGCACCCGAAGGGAGTCGAACCCCTAACCTCTTGATTCGTAGTCAAACGCTCTATCCAGTTGAGCTACGGGTGCACTATTATAAGCTTGTCGTTCCCGCTAGAAGGAAGACTTGGTAAAAAGGGGCGTTCTTATGCAACGCTTCCTTAATAATCGAAGGCACACTACATGAAGCAAACACATAATTGCAACCCTTAAACAAAGCAATTTTAAAAACATTATTCGCCTTAATATCGCGCCCCAATAGTATCCTAAGCATTTTTACGAAAAATTCTGTGTTTTCCTTGACTCTCATGGGGGTTTCAGGCGATTAAAGATAGACTTCCAAGAAAGTACTAAATAATATTTAAATTACACGAGTATAAATTCTCTAGGCGCTAGAAAAATGATCAAAAAAACATTGAAAAACAACATATTAACCTCAAGCCTGCCTTTAATTGCATGTATTTCCCTGCTTGGCGGCTCGAAACAGGTGCACGCCCAAATTGATATGGGGCAACAGCCAGTATTGGTTATTACAAACAAAGCAATGGCGCCCCAAGTTGCCGCCCCTATCTATAACACGCCGCGCCGCGCGCCCGAAATCACACAACAACAAATAGTTGGCCAAGCATTCTCTGACGGTGGGACGACAGCCGTCGGCAGAAAAGTAGAGGGCATAAGTAAAGATTTTTTTGCCATTCAATCCACCGTTAGCCGCCTTGCAGAGCAATTACGTTCCATCGAAAACCGCAATAGAAACATCGCGGCAGGCTATTACGCCAGTGTGGCAACAATCAATACACAACTACAAAGTGGAACAACCCCAGGCAACCCTCGTTTAATTGCTAAGTTGAACGAAGCGCAGAATAACCTTGATACCCTTGCCAATAACTCGGCAGAACTTAATGCTATGGCTGTTGAAATTTCCAATGCCGCATCACAATCAACTTTCTTGCTCGAAAATATTCGCGCTGCCTACAGCTTATCAGGCGCTATTGAGGAAGATCACGCCCGCCTTGCGCAAATGGAAGACCAAGTAAACAGTAATATGGTCATGGTTGATCGTTTGTTAAATAATGTAAATGATGGCATCACCCGCACAAATGCTTATATTTCAACGGAAAGAAATGATCTTCGCACGCTTGCTTTAGCCGTGACGAATGGTGATTTGTACGGTAAAAATTTATCTAATTATCCATTCTCCCGCGCACCACAAAGCACATTGCTACAACAAGCAAGTTTTGGTGGTGTACCTGCCGCCCCTGTTATGCGCGCCCCCATGGCTCCATCGGCAGGTATAATGGCTGCGCCTGTTATCCCGACACGCATAACACCCTCGATTGGCGCGCCGTCCGCACCTTCTGTCAGCGCCCCTCAACCATTGGCGAAAATTCGTTTTGACAAAGCGAATGTTGATTATCAGCAGCCAATTTATGTTGCGGTACAAAACGCGATGCAACGTTACCCCAATGGCCGCTTTGAATTAATTGCTGTTCATCCAACCAGCGGCAATCCAGCGCAACTTGCGATTGAAAGCACACGTGCCCGCCGCAACGCTGAAAAAGTTTTAAGAACCCTCACCCAGATGGGTGTCTCTATGGATAAAATTGAATTGTCTAATGCTCCAAGTGCGCAAGCGACAAGCAATGAAGTCCACTTATTCTTACGGTAAGCTATATTGAAAAAAGCTTTATTTTGGATCGTCATCATAGTTATCGCCTCTTATCTGGGCGCTCCCTTGCTTGATCAAACAGAAACCGCAGAGAGCGAAAAAGCGCCGCAAAAGATACAAGAGCAAAATAATGTTACATACGCCAATAATGACGATGACAGTGGTGATGGCGATGCTATTACAAATCCCCTCTCTTCAAATAATGAGGCATCTTCAGCCATCCAAAATGATGGATCCCTCAACGAATTAGATCAAGAAAAACAAGAAACAGATTTGATTCCTATTGCAGAATTTGGCTACACCGCCGCTGTCCCACATTTTGGCCCCCTTATTCGTACCGTTGATTTCACAGCGACATATCAAGAAAATAAAGCGCTTGTTTCCCTCCCCGAAGGAAGCGACTTGCCGTTAAAGCAAAACCAAAATGTTATTCTTTACGATAAGAATGGCAAAACATTGCCCTTGGGTGGTAAAATCGAAAATATTGATAACACAACCATCACCATTTCCCTGCCAGAGGCAACAGATACATCACGCCTTAATAATAAAGTGTCTGTTATCACGCTTGAGACGATTGGCTCAAAACGTCTTCCCCTCAGCGCCTTGCAAAAAGACAATAATGATCAAAGCTTTGTTTGGGTTGCCACTCCCGCGCCAAATGGCAATGGGCATATTGTCGAAAAAAGAGCCATCACCGTTGATATAAAAGGACAGACCTATTTTGAAGCTGGCTTAAAAGTAAGAGCGACAGACCTCGTGATTCTCGATCCTGATTTTTCTTTGACCGCGGACAAAAAATACAGAATAACCATTTCAGAAATAACAGACGCTCCACTTCATAACCCCATCAAACAAGCGTGGATTGATTTTGAAATGAACCGTTTAGAAGAAGCCAAGGCCGAAATGGCGGCAGCCCTTGAAGATTGTTTGAACGGTGCGCATAAATCAGCGTCTGACGCGCCTGCATTGGGTGCAACCACCAACCCTGATGGCACGACAAATTCTGGCAGTTGTGGTGGAAACGGCGGCCTCTTTAACGGTGAAACTGACCCGATCGCGATTTTTAATTCAATCTTAAATACAGGCGCAAATGGCTGTTCTGCTTCTTGTGGACAATAAATAAGGCCTTCAAACCTTATCGAAAATGCCTTTAACGCCATCCTCCAAAATATCCAATACTGTTTCAAAACCATCCAAATCCCCGTAATATGGGTCTGGAACATCTTGAATTTTATGTTCGCTACAATAATCAGCAAACATATTTAATTTCGCCTGTGTATTATTAGGCATCAAATTCTCTAATATTTGGCGATGCCCATGATCCATGGCAATAATGTAATCAAATTGATGAAAGTCATCCGACATGACCTGACGCGCCCGTTGTCCTTCCATTGAAATGCCGCGTTTTTTTGCGGCTTTTATCCCACGCGGATCGGGTGCCTCCCCGATATGGTAGCCATGCGTTCCAGCGGAATCGATCTTAAACTCTTCTATAAGCCCTGCTTTTTTAACTTCATGACGCAAAACGGCTTCTGCACCAGATGAGCGACAAATATTCCCCGTACAAACAAATAAAATTTTTGGCATAAGCGAAGGTAATAGCGCCTTATGGCTTGACCATCAAGGGGGGATGTTGAAGGATACGCCTTATGAGCGCCCTTCCCTATGATCCTGATAAAATTCAAGTCAGATTAACCAAAAATGACGCTGAAGTGCGGGCGTCACAGGCGCTACGCTATAAAGTTTTCTACGAAGAATTTGGCGCCGAGCCAAATGAAGAAATGCGCCAAGAAAAACGCGACATCGATTCTTATGATGACATCACGGACCATCTGGTTGTACTGGATCGTGACTTACCCGATGGCCCCGATCAAATTATTGGCACCTATCGATTGTTACGCCGCGCCATAGCCGAAAAGCATGGGGAATTTTACACCAGCAGCGAATATAATATTCAGCCCTTATTGGACTATGAACAAGATTTACTAGAGCTAGGGCGATCTTGCGTTTTGCCGATTTACCGCACCCGCCCCGTCTTGCAAAAACTATGGCAAGGCATCGCCAATTACGTCGCTGACCATAATATTGGGTTGATGTTTGGTTGCGCCAGCCTCCATGGAACCGACGTTAAAGGGTTATCGCAACAGCTTGCTTATTTGCATCATTACCACCGCGCGCCAGAACATTTATGTCCGCGGGCGGTTGATGGCCTTTTTGTTGATATGAACCTGCACGCCAAAGAAGATTTAGACGCCAAAGCCGTATTCATTTCTTTGCCCCCATTGGTTAAAGGTTATATTCGCTTAGGCGCGTATATTGGAGATGGCGCAGTCGTTGATAAGCAATTTAACACCACCGATGTTTGTATTGTTTTACCAACCGATTTGGTTAAAGAGAAATACGTCAAACATTATGAACGTAAAAACCAAAAATCTATTCCCACGCGTGAACGGGCAGAAATAGCTTCATAAAATGCGCACGGTCATTGCCTTCATTAAAGTAACAATCTTTGGATTACTTTGTTTGGTTATATTACCAACACAAACGCTCAATTTATTTTTATTCGGGCGCACGCGTTTTTATTTCATCGTTCCGACCTTCTTTCACAACACCACCTGCTTTATTTTTCGTATTAAAACCCATGTCCAAGGAAACATAGCGCATGGTCATGTCGTATATGTTGGCAACCATCTCTCTTATATTGATATCCCCTTTTTAGGCGGTATTTTAAAGGCCGTTTTTATCTCTAAAGCTTCGGTGAAAACATGGCCTGTTTTTGGCTGGCTGGCTTCTATCTCCAAAACAATTTTTATCGAACGCAGCCGCAGCGCGGCAACAAAAGCTATTGCAGATATTAAAAACTCCCTCACCGCTGGACGCTCCCTTATCCTCTTCCCAGAAGGAACATCAACAAATGGGACGAATGTTTTACCTTTTAAATCAAGTGTATTTGAGCTCTTTCTTAACAAAGAACTTAAAAATAATTTAACCGTTCAGCCCTTCACCCTTTCCATCACGGGTATTAACGCACAAACACCACCCGCGAATGTTGAAGCACATGATGTTTATGCTTGGTATGGCGATATGGAACTGCCGCCACATTTGTGGGCGCTGGCGAAATTAAAGGGCGCAGATATTCTGGTGACGTTTCACCCACCGCGCCCTGCTGCAAATTATGAGGACCGTAAAGCTTTTGCCAATGATTGCCAAAAAGATGTCGCGGTAGGGTTAAAAAATACGCAATCTCGCCCTTGATTTTCACGCGCGAGCGCCTTAATGCTTTAGGCACGATATAGACGCTTTGCCGCATGTGGGCATCGCGACTTAAAAAACAAGCGGAGACAAAAATGAGCGCAGATATTGCCCCAGAAGAACTAATTAAAATTCAAGCCTATCTTAGATCAAAATTCGGCAATGAAGGTCTGGCTGTGCGTCCGCGCTCACAAACCGCTGATTCCATCGAAGTTTTGCTCAATGGCGAATTTATCGGCCTTGTTTATAAGGATACAGATGAAGGGGAAACCTCTTATGACTTTAATATGTCCATCCTCGATATTGATTTGCCAGAATAAATTACTGCGCCATTTATTTAGCGTTATATTATCTCTAGGCTCAGTGGTTCTTATTACAATTCCCGCCAGCGCACAGGAAGATTTACGTTTTCGTGAGGCTATGGGTTTTAAAGAACTAAAGATCATTCAATTTCTTCAAAAAAATACGCAAAGGCCTGATATTAAATATTTTTTATCCGCCACCGATTTGAACGATGACTTTATTGATGAGTATATTTTAAGGCCAGAATCACCGCAAAGTTGCCCCAAAGCCCCGATCTGCCCAACGTATATTATCGCCCTGCAACAACGTGAGCCGGTTATACTTGGTCAGTTTGATGCACATAAAATGGCAGTCTCCCGCAAAAAGAATTACGGGGTTCGACAAATATCCGTTTATACTGCTCTTTATAATGATTTTGATGTCGAAACCGCTATTTGGAATCCCCATAATTTTTCTTATGAGCTCTCTGACACAGTCTCCTAGATCTTTTTTTCGCAAGGTTTTTGCCCTGATGCGCTTAAAAAGGTTATACTTAACCTAATGATATGATGGCCAATTTTTATAAAAACTTTGCATTTTTTGCTTTTGCCGCCTTTTTTACCCTATTGAGCACAATAGGGACGGCACAGGCGCAAGCTATTAATTATACGCCTTCACCTCCTTCTGGAACACAATCAACATTAAGTGGCTGTGCCGCAGACACATGGACAGCCATGGTCAACCAAGCCGTATTGCAAACACGGCGCGAAGATTTGATAAATAAACGCTTTATCGTGAAACCTGACAGCGTCCTTCAATATAGTTGTTTTGGCGGTCAAATTAAAAATGCCGCGGAGAATTTAGGGCCTATCTTTTCCGAAACAGATAATTGGGCAAACGTCACTGTCGAGCTATATGGTGACACAACCACTATCGCGCTTGATCCAGGGCGTAATGCCTTAGATTTAGCACTATTTAGTGTCGTAGAATCTGCGGCGCATTTTTATATTAATAATCAATTTAATCACCCCTTCGTCAGTGGAACCGTGCCCGTCGCAACAAATGGCCAATCTTTATGTGTCACCATGTCCGAGATATGGAAGGCATCAAAATGCCGCCATTTTGATGGAACAGATGTTTTTTACACCTTTGAGGAACTTGTTCGCAATGACCCCCGGGAATTCCCGCCCAATATGATGTGTAATTGAGAGGTTATATGAGAGTTAAAATGAAATATATTATGCTAATTTTATCATTTGCTTTAATTTTGGCCTTTACGACTCAAAAGGCGGAAGCGCTTGATTATAATTTATGCGGTAGTCCCGATGATACTGCGGCATGTAAAATTGCCTATTTCAAGCTAAAAACATTGCCCAACCCCCTTGAGAAAGATAAAGCTTATTTTGATGATGGGCTTCACATCGTAAACGGGAAATTATTTTTGTTCCCCGATATTCACACGGCCCTTGCTGATTTGGATGGTGATGGCCGTAATGAGCTTATCGCCCGTATTGATGATAGCGCAGAGGAAGGCAAAGGCTTATTTTGTAAATATACGCAAGACGATACGCCGTTATGTCCCAATTTTATTATCCAAGACAGAAATCTGCCTGATGCAAAGAGATCTTTAAAGGCCTTCAAAGCTTTTGGCCCCATTTATTCAACAGGGATCGGCCTTTCGACTGATGAGCGCGTAAGCGGCTTTATGTCTCTTCGTGCTTATCAAAACATTGATTACACGCAATATAATGTCATGCAATATGATCTAAAATCCGATGAATATTTTAACATCACGAGGCCCCCTGCCCCGTGAAAAATCTTGCCGTATTTTTGTTGATTTTTGGAAGTGTTTTTACCGGCACACAGCAAACTATGGCACAAACCATGTGTGATGGCGGCCCTGTTAATATTGAAAAACCACTGAACCGCGTTACCAGTAACATGGGCCCCAGAAAAACACGTATTAACGGCGCATCCTCTAACCATAAAGGAACCGATTATAGTACGCGGGATTATGGCGGTGTTGGCACTCCAGCCAAAGGGCCACCTGAGGGCTGCGTGAATGTGTATGGCGGCAAAAAAACCCCTTATGTTCGTGGCTATGGTAACATTGCAAAATTTGATTGTGGCAATGGAATAACAATTCAATATGCGCACCTTGATGGAGCGGATGCTTACGATCCAAACACAAACCAAGTCAGAACGGGAGACACAGGTGTCGGTGTCGCACACTTGGATTATATTATTGCACATAATGGTAAAACGCTTGATGCGCAATGTATTGTCGGCACGGTCGATAACTCAAAAGGCGCTTATTTTTACGGCGACAGTGTCAAAAAATATTTTCGTGATGATATCGTTAATCCAGATCTAAATCAGTGCCCCATGGGCGGTAAAATTGATATTTGTGATGCAGATAACATTGCGGCCTTGCGCGAACAATCTGACCGCGCCCGCGGCGCAGGTGCAAGTTCCGTCACAAGCGGCCCGACAGCAGGAACACTTATCGCTGGAACAGGCTCAAGCTCTGGCGCGGGAAGTACAGTGATCCAACCTTACTACCCGCCAACATCACCAAGCAGCTCAGGCATCGTCTCGCGTCCGACAAATTGCTCTGGTAGCACCTGCATCGAAACACAAATGATAGCCACAGCCCAAGGAACCTTTGTGAGAAGCTCAAAAGCCAAATCTTATAAAGAATTTTGGTCACACGATGCCACGCAATGTCAGCCCCCAACAAAAACCAACGTTGATGTCTTAAGGCAACGCGCCAATAATGATGGCATTGGCTATATCGAAGAATATGAAGATGCCTTCTGCCTCAATCAAGGGTGTACGTACATCAAACCAAAAGGAAACGCCAAAATAGGGGAATGTAAGAAATAGCAGCAACAACAATGTTATTATTGTTATTTCTTAATAGAATAAGACAATAGTTTGCCAAACCTCCCTCATTTTAGGTACAATAGTATAGGATGAAATTTATGACACAAAAAATATTAGCTCTTTTGCTTGTTGTTGGCTTTACAGCACTCTTCACATCAGCGCCTGTGACAAAGAGTGCAATGGCCCAAAACATAGACATCGCTCCTCAACCTTGCGACGCACAGTATTGGAATCAAATGAGCTCCCGCGCATGGCTTGAAGCTGAGCGTGAAATCATGCAGAATCAAAATTTGATCTTCAAACCTGACAGTGTTTTAGAATATACTTGCTTTGACCAATTCGTTGCCATCAATGCACAGGAAGGCGCGAAGATTTTTACTGATACGAGTTATTTCAGCCCCAAACCTCTTAATAGCAATGTTTTAGCTAACTCCCTCAACAATGTCGTTTACAATTCACTTGGAAAATATAGAGACTTAAATTTCCGCCACTCATATCTGGGCGGGCGTGCAGACAAAATGATTGTCGCAGGAAATAATAACAATAGTTATCAAAATCACGGTGATTATTTTATTGAACCTACAAAAGTTACTGTAACAGGACGGCCTGATAACCCAATTACAACAAAGCAATACACGTGTACAACTATGCAAAAAATTTGGCAAACGGCTAAATGTGCAAACTTCATTGATCAAAACGAATTTAGTGAAACAGATGGATTCTACCCCTTCACAGCAATTAAAGGATATGGTGTAGACAGTTCTGGGAAAGCCATTCCTAGCGTTGAAGGATACGCTGAAGCGCTTAATTCGGATAAACGAATATTTCCTAAAGGCTTAGAATGCGCAGGCTCAAATCTTGGCGGAACAATGGGCTCATGGAGAATAGAATTTTCAAATTCTAAAAACCTTGGCGAAAAAACCTATAAATTCCAAGAAAATGTTTTTAACACTTATAAAGATGTAGGCGATAAATTGAAGTCAGGGGTTTGTGGTGCTCCGATATATACAGGCGTTACAGTTGTAACAACGGACGGTAAAGATTACCCAGACGCCGTTTGCTCAAATCCAGGCTGTAGTTACAGCGTAGATTCAAGCGGTAGAAGCGCTCCTTCTTGCATTTAATCTCAAGAACCTAGAATTTATTAGCAATTCCGTGACTTTTATTAATCGCCCGCCTTTTTAATCGTAGCTATTATTTTATCCCGTCCATCGGGGTTTAGCTCCAATAATTTCGCCATTACTTCCATATTCTTGGCTTGATCGATTTTCTCGTGCTTTGCTGCTTTTTCATCACTGGCTGCTGACTTATCCACCTTTAACTGTTGCTGTTGCTGTTGCCGTTGCTCTTGCACCTTTGGCGTGGGAGGTTTTGTGTGCGCTGGTTTGGACGGTGACGGAGCTTTTGGCGATTTCGCCTGCTCAGGCTTTAAATCATCGCCGACACCCAATTTTTTCATCATATCGGGACTGCCTGCGATCATACGGCGGATATTTTTTAAAAGCGCAGGATCCATCTGCCCCCTCGCTTTTCTAAGCTGCGCGAAGGCTTTTTCAAGAATTTTTTGCCGTTTTTTACTTATTTTAGGCTTGGCGTCAGGAGATTCTTCCACGGGATACCCTTTGCATTATCATCAGAATATCCTATATCCTACCATGCGAAGCCCTAAACTGCACAAGGATTCACCCGCTTTTATGTTGAAACTGTATAAATTCCTCACCGCGTTCAGCGCGCCCGTGCTTAATTTACTTTTGCGCCTGCGCCTCAAACGCGGTAAAGAAAACGCCAGCCGCCTGCATGAGCGCCAAGGAAAACCCACCCTATCACGCCCAAAAGGGCAACTTATATGGATACATGCCGCCAGTGTTGGCGAAGCGCAATCCGCCCTTATTTTAATTAACGCAATCACAAAACAACGCTCGGAAGCGCAATTTTTGGTCACAAGCGGCACAGTCACTTCCGCCACCTTAATGGCAGAACGTCTACCCCCTCACGCCTTTCATCAATATATCCCGTTGGACCACCCCCAATGGGTCAAAAATTTCCTCGATCACTGGCAACCCAATTTGGCCTTATGGATGGAATCAGAATTATGGCCGAACATCCTACAAAGCATGAAGACCCAAAATATCCCTGCTGTTTTGGTAAATGCCCGTTTATCGGATAAATCTTTTCGTGGTTGGAAACGCCTAAAAACGCAAACCAAACGTCTGTTAAAAACTTTTGATGCTATTCTGTGCCAAACAGATCAAGATAAAATTCGCTACGAATTATTAGGTGGCAGTAACGTTATCACTGCAGGAAATTTAAAACATAGTGCCGCGCCCCTGCCCCATAACAAAGCCGACCTTGATTTATTGCGGGGCATCATTGGTAATCGCCCCACATGGGTTTACGCCAGCACGCATGATGGCGAAGAAGAACTTGCCACTAGCATCCATCGACGTCTCAAGAAAACTATTCCTGATCTTCTCACTATCATCGTACCGCGCCACCCCGAACGCTGCGAAGAGATTGCGGGTAAATTAACGCGGGATGATTTAAACATTGTTTTTCGCGGTAACGATAAAAACCTCCCCACCCTTAAAACAGATATTTACGTTGTTGATACGTTGGGTGAATTGGGGCTGTTTTACCGCCTTAGTGACATTGCGATGATTGGCCGATCCTTTAGCCGTGATGGCGGCGGCGGCCATAACCCCATTGAAGCCGCGCAGTTAAATTGCGCTGTCCTGACAGGGGCGAACATTCAATACCAACAAGAATTATTCGATGACATGTTTCAAGCAAACGCCGCCAAACAAATCATGAGTGAAGAGGAACTTTTTCAAACTTTGCAAATATTTTTGACTTCTGCTGATGAAAAACAAAAAATGATACAGGCCGCAAATAATTATGCTTCACCCACATCATATATACTTGATACTTACGTAACGCAGATAAATAATTTAATGACAACAAACCAAAAAGAGGCCGCATAACACCATGCCAATGCGCACGCCACAATTTTGGTACAAACCACGCGGAATTTTATCAACGCTGCTAACGCCGCTTTCATGGCTTTATCGTTTGGGCGATAAAATAAACCAAGCGTTGAAACCCACCCCCTACAAATCTTCTATCCCCGTGATCTGCGTTGGTAACGCCACGGCAGGTGGCGGCGGTAAAACACCTACAGTTATTGCCCTTACAAAAATCTTAACCGATAAAAAAATTACCATTCTCACCCGTGGTTACGGCGGAGAAACAACTGAGCCTTTGATCGTTAATTTGAACAAACACGAAGCCCGCCATGTTGGTGATGAAGCTTTATTGCTTGCGCAACATGCCACAACCATCATCTGTCGCAACCGTGCCGAAGGGGCAAAGCTTGCAGAAAAGGATAAGGCCGAAATAATCATCATGGATGACGGCCTACAAAATAACAGCCTTATAAAGGATTTCACATTTATGGTAATTGACCGTCAAATTGATTTTGGCAATAACAAGATTATCCCTGCTGGGCCGTTACGCGCCCCCTTAAAAGAAACTTTGCGTAAAAGTGACGCTGTCATTTGTATTGGTGCACTATTACAATCTGACCTACCCGTTTTTGAAAGTACGATAGAACCGCAAAATAACATTGATGAAAATCAACAATATATCGCCTTTGCCGGATTAGCGATTCCCGATAAATTTAAGAACACTCTCCTTGATCTTAAAGCACAGCTTATTGTCTGGTATCCCTTCCCCGATCATCACCCATACACCTATGAGGATATTCAAAACTTAAAAGCTATCGCAGCAGAAAAAAACGCAAAATTAATCACAACTGAAAAAGATTTCGTGCGTTTATCGAAAGATCAAAAAGAAAATATTGAAACGCTCCCCATCTCTTTAAAATTTTCAAATCCAGATGATCTAAAAGAATTTATAGATACAAAAATATCATGAAGCATATTCGTTATATACTCGAAGCCCTATTATTGGGATTTTTACTTATTTTATCAAAATGCCTGCCTGTTTCATTGGCCTCAAACATGGGCGGCTGGATAGCCCGCACAATTGGCCCCCGTTTGGCAGCATCACGCAAAGCTTTGCGTAATTTAAAAATGACCATGCCTCATTTAACCCCAAGTGAACAAAGTAAAATAATTTCTGGCATGTGGGATAATTTGGGGCGCGTGATGCTGGAATATCCACATTTAAAAAACATCGCCGCAAAGCGCACAGAAATTATCGGCGCAGAAATTTTTGACACGCTTAAAAATAAACCTGCCATTTTCATCTCCGCCCATACAGGAAATTGGGAATGTTGCCCACCTGCGATATATTTACAAACAGGGTATCAATCCGCATCAATTTATCGCGCCCCCAATAATCCCTATTCGGATTGGTTACTAAAACGGGCACGCTCATTGAAGGGGAAATTATCAACCATTCCAAAATCAAAATCTGGCACGCGCAATATCGTTACCGCATTAAAAAATAATCAGGGGCTGGGTATTTTGATTGATCAAAAATATAACCCTGGAATCAAAATGGATTTGATGGGCGCGCCTGCAATGACTTCGCCTATCTTTGCGCAATTAGCACAAAAATTTGATTGCCCGCTTATTCCTCTACAAATAGAGCGTTTAAAAGGCGCAAAATTTCGTATTACTGTTCACCCCCCTATCAAAACAAAAGACCGCGCCGTTGAGGATATCGTTGCCCAAAGCCATGACATTTTAGAAAAATGGATCAAGGATAAACCCGCCCAATGGCTATGGCTTCATCGCCGTTGGATGAGTAACGAAGAAATAAAAAAACATGAACAAAAAGAACAAGATTTAAAAAACAAGGATTAAAAACATGACACAGCATAAGTATGATTATGATTATTTTGTTATTGGTGGCGGCTCTGGTGGTGTGCGTTCTGCCCGTATTGCGGCAGGTCACGGCGCCAAAGTTGGCTTGGCAGAAGGCAAATATTTGGGCGGCACCTGTGTGAATGTCGGCTGCGTCCCAAAAAAGTTATTCGCCTACGCTTCTGATTATCACGCCATGTTTGAAGATGCCAAAGGCTATGGTTGGAGCGCCGAAAAACCGACCTTTGATTGGCACACGCTTATTCAAAACAAAGATAATGAAATCAATCGCCTCAATGGAATTTATCAAAATATGCTTGAGAATTCTGGTGTCGAGGTTTTTAAAGAATTTGCGACTTTTATTGATGACCATACTTTACAAGTGGGTGATCAAAAAATTACGGCTGATAAAATCTTGATCGCTGTCGGCGGTGAACCAAGGCGCCCTGATTATGAAGGTGCAGAGCACGCTATTGTCTCTGATGATGCTTTTTATTTGGAAACACTGCCTAAAAGTGTCGTGATTGAAGGCGCGGGTTATATTGCCGTTGAGTTCGCCCATATTTTTCACGGCATGGGCGTAGAAACAACCATAATTTACAGGAAAAATACTATTTTAAATGGTTTTGACATAGATATTCGTGAATTTCTAACTGCTGAAATGGAAAAACAGGGTATTAATATCCTTTTGGAAACAAATATCACTAAAATAGGTGATAATAACGGCCAAAAAATCGTTCAAACCGACAAAAATGGAGAGATTTTATGCGATTTAGTCTTTAGCGCAATTGGCCGCGTTCCCAATGTTGAAAAATTAGGACTAAGTAAAACGGATGTTCAGCATAAAGAAAATGGTCAAATTATCGTCAATGATCGCTATCAAACTAATATCGATCATATTTATGCCGTTGGCGACGTTACAAACCGCGTTAATCTAACACCTGTTGCCATTGCCGAAGGTCACTGGCTGGCGGATCATTTATTTAAACAAAGCGAAGGCCGCAAAATAGTGGGGTACAATGATATCCCCACAGCCGTATTTTCAAATCCTAACATCGCCACAGTCGGCCTGACTGAAGAACAAGCGCGGAAGCAAGGCCATGAAATTGATATTTATAAATCCAACTTCAAACCCATGCGCCACACTTTGAGCGGACGCGATGAACGCGCGCTGATGAAGTTGATCGTTGATAAGAAAACCGACAGAGTCCTTGGCGTGCATATGTGCGGGGCAGACTCACCTGAAATCATGCAAGGGATTGGTATCGCGATGCAATGCGGCGCCACTAAAGCAGACTTTGACCGCACCATAGGCATCCACCCCACCAGCGCCGAAGAATTCGTGACAATGCGAACGCCTGTAAAGGCCTAATGATTTTGAGGTGCAGGATCGTTTGACGGACCTTTACTTGAAGCAACAGGAGGTGGACTTGGATAATTTTCGGCCTTAGCTGTAAAACTAGGCAAATCCATTAGAGCTTTTTCAATGTTGACAGCTTTTAAAAGAGCTTGCCCTTGCTCTCTAGCTGTTTGTTTAAAATTTTCATCGTCAAAACGATCAACTGGCAAAGTAAACTGAAGATAAGCCTCTCTTTCACCTGTCTTTTTTTCAAATTGAGCGACATGATATCCCGCTTTTGTAAAAGCTCCGACACTCGCGCGGTTTAACTTTGGCTTTGTGATAGTTTGAGCCGTCATGCGAACACACTCCGGATGCTCTTTACGAACATATTCTTGGGCGGTTTTTAGTAAATTTTTAAAAACACCTTTCCCCCTTGAATCACTATCAACTGCGACAGATCGAATATTCGCAGAAACAGATCCATCATCATATTCTATACCGCCTGGATATTGCACAACCATATAGCCCACGACCTTAGCTCCATCAATTGCCAATATAACGCTTGTTTCTTTTAACCTAATCATTCCTTTTATGTTTTTACTGGCTTCAGGAAAATCTTCAGCAAGGAGTGGCAAAAGATTTTTATCAAAAATTCCTTGTATATCATCCCCTAACTTATCTTAATCAACCGCGCTCGCGCCATAAAACCATGATGAAAGCACGTCTTTACCTGATATAATACGCGTAGAAATAGCCATGAGACAAAATAACATAGGATATTTATTATGTCAATTTAAGGCGCTTTCTATATTGCTTTCAAACATCAAATCCCTTATTGATAAGCCCTATTAAACACTTAAGAAATCACTGAAATCATGACTGAATGGACTCCCAAAACTTGGCGTGACAAGCCTGCAAAACAGCTTCCTAATTACCCTGATCAAGACCAGCTTAACCGTGTGGAAGAGATTATTGGTGAAATGCCGCCTTTAGTATTTGCAGGCGAAGCACGCAACCTGAAACAGCAATTGGCTGATGCTTGTCATGGCAAGGCATTCATCCTTCAAGGCGGTGATTGCGCCGAAAGCTTTGCTGAATTTAATGCTAATAAAATCCGTGATACTTTCCGCGTTTTATTACAAATGGCGGTTATCATGACATTTGGCGGGGCGATGCCGATTGTCAAAATGGGACGTATGGCGGGGCAATTTGCTAAACCGCGCTCTAGCGATGATGAGACAATTGACGGCGTCACCCTGCCCAGCTATCGCGGTGATATCGTTAACAAGCTTGATTTCACAGCAGAAGGCCGCGCACCTGATCCACAACGCATGATCCGCGCTTATAATCAATCTGCGGCAACGCTCAACTTGCTTCGCGCTTTTGCCCAAGGTGGGTATGCGGATTTAAATGAAGTCCATCGTTGGAATTTAGATTTCATCAAAGACAGCCCCCTCAGCCAGCGTTACGAACAATTGGCAGGTGACATTGATCGTGCCCTAACATTCATGGCGGCGTGCGGTATTACAGGCGAAAAAGTCCCGACAATGCGCGAGACCGATTTCTACACTTGTCACGAAGCCTTATTGCTACCTTTTGAGGAAGCCATGACCCGTGTAGATAGTACAACGGGCGATTGGTATGACACATCCGCTCACTTCCTGTGGATTGGCGCACGCACCCAAGACACCGATGGCGCGCAGATTGAATTTGCCCGTGGCATTAATAACCCAATTGGCATTAAAGTTCCGCCAGAATTAGAGGCGGATACGCTGATTAAACTTATTGATAAATTAAACCCAGAAAATGAGGCAGGGCGCTTATCCCTTATTGCCCGTATGGGGGCTGGTCAAGTTGAAGAAAAGCTGACGCCACTCGTGCGCCGTGTGAAAGAAGAAGGTCGCAACGTCGTCTGGATTTGTGACCCGATGCATGGCAATGTTGAAAAATCATCGACAGGATTTAAAACAAGACGCTTTGATAATATCTTGGCAGAGGTCAAAGGCTTCTTTGCTGTTCACCGTAGTGAGGGCACACATCCGGGCGGCGTCCATTTTGAAATGACCGGCCAAAACGTCACCGAATGTGTTGGCGGCGCTCACGATGTCACCGAAGAAGACCTCTCCAGCCGCTATCACACTGCCTGTGATCCACGTCTGAACGCGAATCAAGCATTAGAATTAGCATTCTTGGTGGCAGATGAGCTGAAAGCTCTAAGATAACCAGATAGTTTAATATTATGAAAATAATTACTGGACATTAAAATTCAATATCTGTTAGAAAGTTGTCACATTAAAACAAAAAGAGAAGGCGCATATTATGAGCGATTTTAGAAAATCATTTTTTAAAGGTGGCACACCTAATCAAGACCTTGGTGCTGCAGCCCTAGCAGCTGCATCGGGTTTAGTCCAAAGAGCCTTTAGTAAAAAAGCCCCAGCTGCTGAAACCTCACTTACGGCACACGAGCAAGCAGAGCACGATCTGTCTATGGCTAGAGCGTTCGGTGAAACACCAGAGCACTTAAGAATGTTACGCGAAGCAGAAACAACTTCTTCTCCTACTGGCGTTACCGTTGCCCCACCTGAAGACATGAGATATAGCCATTATTACGGTGGCGGTGTTACTGATCCAAGGCCGACTAGGAAGTAATTAATCTTACTTTAATAAAATTTTTAACGGAGCATATACCCTATGCTCCGTTTTTTTATACACTATGTGTTTACAAGCTTTCTTCAAAATTTCAGATACATTATTTGTAAAAAAAACTTTGTGACTCTGCGGCTCTGTGGTTTAAAAACAACTATGATTAACGATCTGAAAATCACTCTCTCCCAGCTAAACCCCACCGTTGGGGATTTGGTGGGTAACGGCAAGAAGATTTTGGATGTCTGTTCGACACATCAAAAGGGTGGTCTTATTGTTTTCCCTGAAATGATAACAACAGGTTATCCAACCGATGATCTCGTTCTCAATCCTTATTTTATGGATCGGGTTGAACATCACGTTCAAGATATTATTGAGCAGAGCAAAAGTTACAACGCCGCCCTTATCTTGCCGACGCCTTGGCGCATAAAGGACAAAATTTATAATGCCGCGCATCTCATTCATGACGGTGAAATTCTGCATACGGTGTTTAAACATCATTTGCCCAATTACGGTGTATTTGATGAAAAACGCATTTTTACGCAAGGCGCGATCGCTGAACCTTATGATTTTAAAGGAACAAAGCTAGGCATCATGATTTGTGAGGACATGTGGTTTAGTGATGTTGCCGTGAATTTAAAAGAACACGGCGCAGAAATGCTTATCGTGCCAAACGGCAGCCCGTTTCAAACCGACATCCACAAAATGCGGCTTAAACAAGCGACAGACCGCGTGAAGGAAACAGGATTACCCTTGGTATATGTCAACAAAATTGGTGGGCAAGATGAATTGGTTTTTGATGGTGGCTCATTTGTGATGGATCAAAATGGCAAGGTCACACATTCTCTTCCAACATTTGAAGAGGCTATCAGTGCCTCAAACTTAAATACACATGCCTTACAAAAAAGTGACGAACAAACGATCTATAATGCCCTCATTCTTGGTTTACATGATTACGTCACGAAAAATAATTTCCTTGGTGTGCTCATTGGTCTATCTGGTGGAATAGACAGTGCGTTATCCGCCGCCATAGCTGTTGACGCCTTAGGCGCAGATAGAGTGCATTGTGTCATGATGCCTTCCCCTTTCACCTCCCAAGACAGCCTTGATGATGCGGCAGAGTGCGCAAGATTGTTAGGCATCACACTAGATACTATTTCTATCGAACCCGCTATGAAGGCGTTTGATGAAATGCTCGCAAAAACAATTAACGAAAAAACTGCGGGCACGACTTTTGAAAACATCCAATCCCGCGCCCGCGGCATGACACTGATGGCGTTATCCAATGCCAGCGGTAAAATGGTTTTAACGACGGGTAATAAATCAGAAATGGCCGTTGGCTACGCAACACTTTATGGCGATATGTGTGGCGGGTTTAACGCGCTTAAAGATTTATATAAAGGGCAAGTCTACGCACTTTCAAAATGGCGCAACAGCCAAAGTTTAGTTATCCCTGAACGTATCATCACCAAAGCGCCCAGTGCGGAATTAAAACCTGACCAAACAGACCAAGACAGCTTACCGCCCTATGATGTACTTGATGATATTTTGGAACATTTAATTGAAAAAAATACACCGCCCGCCGATATCCCGCACGACCCCAAAACCGTTAAACGCATTTGGCAGATGTTAGACCGCAACGAATATAAACGCCGCCAAGCACCACCAGGGGTTAAAATAACGACCAAAGCCTTTGGCCGTAATCGCCGCATTCCCATGACAAATGGATTTTTTAAATCAACGGCAAAAAATTAAGACTATAGGCTTTTATCTTCTTTTGAATGTAAACCAACAATGTGCTAAAAGCTTTTCGCCATACATCGTGTTTTGTAAGAATGCGTTCGCTTGATCTGCTTTGGTTTCTGCAATCTCGGCACTGCCCGTAAAAACAATCGACAAACCATTTACCGCAGCACGCTCTACGTGATCTATCGCTGTATTCTCATCCACCCTAAACACATGTTTTAAAGTAATCACCTCGTCTGTTATGCAAAGATTATCTTTTTTAAAGAAAATCACATCAAACAAGCTCGGCTCTTTTGGCTTTAGGGCTGTCTCTACAACAGGTCTATCTTTCACGATTGCGTTCATGGTGTTGGTTTCATTTCACACTTTATGATGTTCAATTAAATCGCTGCACTCTCATTAAAAGACCGCTTGTATTTTTAACACCCTGTTCTTTTATACGCCTTCTTAATTTGATAGCCGTCTTCATTTTAGCTTTGGCCGCTTTTTCAGATCCTGTAAATACAACAACCCCTTGAGCATCTATAGCAAGCCTTGCTTTTTGCATTGCCCTGCGCTTATCCAGATTAAAAGCACCCCTAAAAAACCCATAATCCTTGTATCATCAGGTTTTTCTGCGGCCAAATGAAAAACAATCTTAGCCTAAGGATTCCCCTTATGCGGCTTCTTCTTTTTTGTTGGGGGTATAATCGTGGAAGTACTCATTCGATTTACAATCACATTTTAGAAACGTCATATGTTAAAGCGTCTTTTGCCCAATCTGGAGAGTTAATGCGTTCCAAACGATCTTGAGCTTGTTGCATCTTTGATTCACATACTTCTCTCGTACCAGCAAAAATACTGGTAAATCCTTGTGATTCAACAACAGCAATTTTCAAAACAGCTGAAACATACTTAATATTAAAAATGTCACGAAGAACGATAGCGTGCGTAGCTCTCACTAGCATTCGATCATCTTTAAAAGATTTCGTCTGTTTTCCCTCTTCTGTTAATAGTAAGCGGACATGCCATTCTTCTGGCTCGCGCCGCTTTTTAGGAACAATATTTGGCGCGCCAGAATCTGTTCTACCTTTTTTAGACGGGCGTTTTTTTTCAATAACTGACATTCTTACTCTCTGACAAATTTTCAATACAGTATTGCATTATGTAAATAATGTCAAGCTATTTGCGAGGTTGATATTCAGCATTATGATGCTTAATAATGCAGTGTGAATAAAGAAAGAAAACACCATGTCTGTTAAAATTCGTTTTGCCCCCTCGCCTACTGGTATGTTGCATGTTGGTAATGCCCGTACCGCGCTTATTTGCTGGCTTTTTGCGCGCAATCAAAACGGGCATTTCTTACTTCGTATTGACGATACTGACCGCGAGCGTTCAAAGGACGAATATGAACAAGCCATCATGGATGGGCTGACATGGATGGGGCTTGATTGGGATGACAAAGTTAATCAAAAAGACCGCACAGATCGTTATGCCGAAGTGATTGAAACCTTAAAACAAAATGGCCGCCTTTATGCGTGTTATGAAACACCAGAAGAGCTTGGCTTGAAACGTAAAACACAATTATCACGCGGCGTGCCGCCGACCTATGACCGTGCGGGATTATCTTTGACCGATGAGCAAATTGCGAAATATGCAGCCGAAGGTCGCACACCGCACTGGCGTTTTAAATTAAATCACGCGCCCATCAAATGGAACGATATGATCCGCGGCGATGTTGAATTTAAAGGCGAAGATTTATCTGATCCTGTCGTCTTGCGTGAAGATGGACGCCCGCTTTATCATTTATGTTCTGTGATTGATGACGTTGATTTTGACATCACCCACGTTGTGCGCGGGGAAGACCATGTGTCCAACACCGCAACACACGTACAAATGTTCGAAGCCATTTCTGGCGAAGGCAACGTGCCAACCTTCGCGCATTTATCCCTTATTGCCGATGCCGAAGGGGGTAAATTATCCAAGCGCCTTGGCTCGCTTAGCTTAAAAGAAGTTGAAAATACTGAAGGATTAGAACCAATGTCTGTTGTCTCATTGATGGCACGGCTTGGTACGTGCGACCCGATTGAAGCTTACACGGACATCACGCCATTGGTTGAAAGCTTTGATTTTTCGAAATTCTCCCGTAACCCGCCAAAGTTTGATACAGAAGAACTCTACCGTTTGAATGCCAAAATATTACATCAAACCAATTATGATGATGTTAAATCACGTTTAAACGATATGGACTTAAACGATTTAGATGAAAATTTCTGGAATGCGGTTAAACCAAATTTAGAAAAACTGAAAGATATCAAAGAATGGTGGAACGTTGTCAATGCTCCGCTGACATCGACGGTGGCAGATGAAGATAAAGATTTTGTTGCCCAAGCCGCGGAACTTCTCCCCCCTGCCCCTTGGGATGAAAACACCTTTAAAGATTGGGTGGGCAAAGTAAAAGATACCACAGACCGCAAAGGTAAAACGCTTTTCATGCCGTTACGCCAAGCCTTAACAGGTATGGATCACGGTCCAGAATTGCCAATATTATTACCCTTACTTGGCCCTGAAAAAGTTAAAAAACGTTTGGTTGGTTAATGCCTGAGCTTATGACGCCCGCCATTATTCTTGTTGCCCCGCAAATGGGGGAGAATATTGGCGCCGCGGCACGCGCGATGGCGAATTTTAATCTAGAAGATTTGCGTTTGATTGCCCCCCGTGATGGCTGGCCAAACGACGTTGCAACCGCCAACGCCGTTGGCGCGCTCGACATTCTAAAACCTGTTCAACTATTTGATCATACCGCTGATGCGTTAAAGGAATTTCATACTATTTACGCCACCACCGCCCGCCCCCGTGACATGCGTAAAAAAGTTTATACCCCGCGTGAGGCGGCAAAAAATATTGCCGTTGATCAATCAAACGGCAAACGCTCCGCCGCCCTATTTGGTGGGGAACGAGCTGGCCTCAGCAATGATGATATCGCTCTGGCGCATCATATTATTTCAGTGCCCGTAAATCCGAAATTTGCGTCCCTCAATCTCGCCCAAAGCGTTTTATTAATGGCGCATGAAATAAATTTAACGACTGATAAAACAACGCCTGTTCATATGCCAACAGGAGACTCGGCCCTCGCAACCCACGCAGAGTTTGATGAGTTCATCACAAGACTAGAAGAAGAATTACAAGGCCATAATTTCTTTCGTAATCCAGACATGAAGCCAACAATGATGCGCAACATCCGCAACCTTTTTTCCCGCACCGATCTAACCCAGCAAGAGATTAGAACGCTACATGGAATTCTCTCTGCTCTCATTGGTAAAAAGATAAATTAAAAATGAAATCTAGTTTTTCTTTTCAAGATAAAAACTTATGGCGGGACTCCTCCCTTACCGTCCTGATTGTTAGCAATGTCCTATCTATCATCATGGCAATAATACAAAATTGGGATATAGGTGAGATATTATGGGTGTATTGGGGGCAAAGCGTCATTATTGGTGTTGTGAATTTCTTTCGCATCTGGGGATTGAAAGAATTCAGCACAAAAAACTTTAAAATGAATGGTCGCAACGTGTCCGCCACCCCTGCCATAAAAAAACAAACGGCGATATTTTTTGCTATTCATTATGGATTTTTTCATGCGATATACGCCGTTTTTTTATATACAGAAACACCTTTATCAGGCATGGAAAGCTTTGAAATATTCGGCCTGCTGGCTTTAATTTTCGGCTTCATTGGCTCTCACGGGTATTCTTATCGGCATAATTTAAGCACTGATTTTAAACATAAAAAACCGAATATTGGCACGCTCATGTTCTACCCTTATTGCCGTATCATCCCCATGCATATCATTATCATTGTGGGGCCTATAATCACATCACAAAGCACCCTACTTATATTATTCTTCATGGCCATGAAAACTGTTGCGGATGCCGCCATGCACATGATTGAACATCACATGTTCCGTAAGCCTGATGAAGATTACGCTTTAAAAGACGGCAAGAAAGAACCAGATGATTTAATTGACCTGCCGCCCAAAAAAAATGCTCGGTGGAAATAAGCATTTAGCAATTACGTCGCTCTTCAATTTAAAGAAATTAAAATCAGAGCATAAAAAAAGCCGCTTTAAATAAAGCGGCTTTTTATAAATTCTTTTATATCCCAGATTAACGTGAATAGAATTCGACGATTAAATGTGGTTCCATTTCAACTGCAAATGGGACATCTGCTAATTCTGGCACACGAAGGAAAGTTGCCTTTCCTGCTTTGTGGTCTACATCAATATATTCAGGCACATCACGTTCACCTGATTCTATTGCTTGAATAACCATTGGCATTTTCAATGAAGAATCTTTCACAACAATGACGTCACCATCTTTAACTTGGTATGACGGGATATTCACTTTTTGACCGTTAACTGTCACGTGTTTATGGCTTACAAACTGACGCGCTGCAAAAACTGTTGGGACAAATTTTGCGCGGTAAATAACGGCATCCAAACGGCGCTCTAGTAATCCAATAAGGTTTTGACCTGTATCGCCGCGCATGCGGTTGGCTTCTTTATAATAACGACGGAACTTACGTTCACCAATATTACCGTAATGACCTTTAAGCTTTTGCTTCGCAAATAGCTGGATTCCGTAATCTGTCGGCTTTGCACGACGCGCGCCATGCATACCTGGTGCAGTTTGACGCATATTAAACGGAGATTTTGCACGACCCCAAAGGTTACACCCAAGGCGGCGATCAATTTTATATTTAGACTTAGGTCTCTTTTCACTCATATTTACAGTTCCTTCTGCTTCTTTTTAAGCCGCGCTCAGTGTTATTTTATCACTCAGCTTTCCCGAATATGGGCATGGCGTTTTTTAATTGTCCCAATTTCCTGTTTGGATTGAAGCGTATCAAATGATACCCATCAACAAAGAGTCGCCTCTTTTTCTTGGGAATGAGAGGATTTATAAGGCTTTGGGGATAATTGTCAAGAAATTCGCGCCCTTAAGCTAAAAATTTGCTTTAATAACGCGAATTTAACGTAACCGAGGCACTGAACCATGAAAAAAAACCTTATCCTTCCGCTTTCCGCCGCTTGCTTACTACTTAGCAGCTGTCAAACATCTAACCAATCTATGAGCGCGGCAGATATGGTTTCCTTGGGCGCCACAATTCTTGGCGGCATGAATAATCAAAACGGTGTATCCTCATTACTTTCCAATCAAGACATCGCTGCCGCCTTTAAACAAGCCTTGACCATCGGCACGGGCGAAGTTGTTGGCCAGCTGGGTACCTTAAACGGTTTTAACCTCGACCCTAAAGTGCGGATCCCTCTGCCAAATTCATTGGCACAGGTACAGGGCGTCCTTGATAAAGTTGGCGCGTCATTCCTTCTTGATGACTTAGAAACACGCCTGAACCGCGCCGCCGAAATTGCCACCCCGCACGCCAAAGAGCTTTTTGTGAATGCCATTTCAGAAATGACTTTTGATGACGTCATGAGCATATATAAAGGCCCCGAAAATTCTGCCACACAGTTTTTCCAAAGCAAAATGTCCGCGCCCTTAGCCGCAAAAATGCAACCTTTCATCAATAGCGCAATTTCAGAAGCAGGCGTTATTCAAGCTTATGATAGCGTCATGAGCAAATACCAAGCTATCCCCTTCATGCCTGATGTCAAATCAGATTTAACGGGCTATGTCGTAGATCAAGGGATTAACGGTATATTCCATTACCTTGGACAACAAGAAGCCGCCATCCGCCAAGACCCTGTGCGCCAAACAACGGAACTGTTAAAGAAAGTTTTTGGGGCGCAAAATAACGGCTAGAGAGAACAGAATAAAAGTAAAACAACAATGTGTTTTTCAGCTACCGCCAGCCTTGCGACCGCTTCTTTGCTTTTAGCAGCCGGGGCCTATTGTGTTAAAAAATCATCTACCAAGGGCGAACATGCCCTTGCAATGCTGCCGATATTTTTTTCCCTTCAGCAGTTTTTCGAAGGGTTTATCTGGCTGCATTTAACTGATCGACTCTCAGGGACGCCACCTGCTTGCCTTAGTGACGGATTTATCTTTATTGCCAATGTTATATGGCCAATATGGGTTCCCGCAACGGTACTTATGCTGGAGACAAACAATTTGCGACGCAAAATTTTATGGCTTATCACATCTATCGGTGCCGTGGTTTCTGTATATTTATTTATCAATATTTTTTCTGGAACAATCATACCGCAAATTCAAAACCACCATATATTGTATAATTTTTACGAAGTTAGTGTTTATCCATATACGAAATATATTTATCTCAGCGTGATCTCGCTCGCCTTAATTTTATCTTCGCACAAATGGCTTTCGGTTTTTGGCCTGATTATTTTAGCAACATTTATTTTAACCAGCTATATCGCTAAAGAAAATTATATTTCTGTTTGGTGCTTTTTTGCCGCTTTCTTCAGCGCCATTTTATGTCTTTACTATAAATCAAAAGACACGAAAAATATCACAAGCAGTTTTACAAAATAAGCGGAGACGGATTCCCTTTTTGTTTTTTCATGACAGCAAGAAACAGATCACTTTCCAGATGTGTCGCAAGCCATTTTTGTAGGTACGGAAGCTTAAGCGCGTCAAACCACGCACGATCAACATTGGCAAATTGGCGGACAAACGGAAATATTGCGATATCCGCCATTGTCACGGCCTTACCAAAAATATTTTCATGGCGCGCCAAACGCTCTTCCAACTCTTGTAAAAACGCACCTCCGTCTTGTCGCGCATTAGAACAATCTTCATCGGGAAAACGGTTAGGGTATTTATATCGATCAAGCGCCGCTTTAAACGCACCATCATTTTGCTGAATCAGCTGTGCCACTTCTGCTTTATGCGCCAGCCAATTTTGTGGATCATTCTGCGCTAAAGCCCACAACATAATATCAAGGCTTTCATCAATGACCGCTCCATCTTGCATCACCAAGACAGGAACTGTTCCCTTTGGCGATGCCAACAACATATTAGCGGGCTTATTCTTAAAATCTATTTCATACACGTCACATTGAATACTCGCAGCAAACAACGCCATCCTTGCCCGCATCGCATATGGGCATCGCCTGTAACTATAGAGAAGATGACAAGAATTATTCATTTACATAAACTAAAATTATTTGTATAAAATTTTATGCCTCTATCTAACCAAAATACTGCTGTATTTGACACCAATATTATTATTGATTGGTTAAGCGGTAGCACGCACGCCATACGATTATTCAGGCAAAATACTAACCGTGTTATAAGCCGCATTACATTTGCCGAAGTTCTCGTCGGCTATAAAGACGAAAAAACCAGAGACATCGTAGCAGAATTACTCAAGTCATCACTTGAAATAGATGACACAGATGAAACTACCGCGCTTATTGCCGTGCAAGCAAGAATTGATACAAAAATAGGCATAGCGGATGCTTTTATTTATGCCGCGGCCATCGTCCGTAAATGTAAAGTTTACTCACGCAATCCAAAAGATTTTGAAAAAGAAGGCTTAGATGCTGAACATGTCAGAATTCCGTATAGTGCCGCAGCCGTTCAAGCCGAAGAAACTGTTAAGGATTTGCGCTTTTATTCCCCTTGGAGACATGACGGGGTTTTAGATGCGGCTCTCTATGATCATAGGGGAAATAGAATAGCCGACCCCGCCCCTATTTTGGGTAGATAAAGCCATAGACTTTATAAACACTGCCATAGCTTTTAGAGGGATAATTCCAAAAGCGGACTTTTGACCAATCATTATTCTTTGAGACATCAATCACAGGCATACGTTTATAAACAATGCAACGCTCATCCATGGTGCCCCCCCAATTGGTGTGCTCGACTTCGATTTTACGGGAATCAACAACGTTCGTCACAACTGATAAATGCCCATATTTTAAACGACTTGTTTTCGCCAGAACAAAAACTGACCCTTTTAACGGGACACGCCCACGATCATACCCCTTGCTTTCGGCTTGATACCACCATGTATGCGCATTGCCGCGAATTGGAATACCCGAAACTTCACGCGCATAGGGCACGCATTGTTGATGTTGAGAACTTTTATAAAAAGCAGGGCCCACTGCTGCGATCGGTATATTTTTAGGCACGCCCAATTGAACATCATGCGGCGCGGCAGTCACAAGCGGAGCAGGCTCTTGCATTGCACATCCTGCCATTATCAAAACCACAAAAACTAAAAATCCATTTTTAAACATGAAACCCCACTCACCTTTTATCTTATAAATAGATTTATCAGGCGATTCATGTCGAAACGCAAGAAAGGGCATGATTAGGCCTTAATTTGTCCCTAAGCTAGCTTTTCTGGTATAAGAAGAGTGTAATTACCGTGTTCAATAACTTAGAAAGAGATAAAACAATGAGAAAAATTTTAATTTTACCCCTATTGTTATTTGTCAGCGCTTGCGGCGCATCCCATAAAAAACCCATCACATTGAACATGACCCCCGCGCAGTTGCAAGAAACCAGCCCTGTTTCTTTATGCCTTGATGATGCAAGATTCAGCCTCCCCGCCGTCAGCGCAGAAGTCCAGCGCCGCGGCCTCAATTGCCATCAAGAAATATATAATAAATATACCCAAGCATCACAAAAGCTCTCCCATGTAGAACTTTGTAACAGCTGGATGCACGAAAAGGTGAAATCTGCCGTACAGGCATTTGATGCTGAGATCAAAAATAGAAACATTGATTGTAAAGCCATCTTATCAATCAAAGCCCAACAAGATAACGCCAACGCCATCGAAGATGCGAACAGATGGTCAAGATGGGACAGGCTTGACCGCTCCCGTTATTACTGGCGCGATCCTTATGGTAGATATAGATATTAGAAAATATAAATGGTGGTGGGCCCGGAGGGACTTGAACCCCCGGCCAGACCGTTATGAGCGGTCTGCTCTAACCAGCTGAGCTACAGGCCCACACCCTTACTTAAATGCCAAAAAACAGATCAAAAGTCTATTAAATTCAAAGACTAATCTGCTTTTTCTGTGTTTCTTACCACCAAAACAAACCAGCCTGTAATTATAAATGCCAGCCCCAGCCACCAGCTTTGCCACATACCATAAGAAAAGCCACTTACCACAAGAAAACTTAAAAACATCGCCACGGCAGCGCGTTGTTGGTCGCCCTCAAGGCGTCTATAGATAAAGGATAAAATGGCGGTAAATACGCCAATCGCTAGTAAAATACCAACAGCACCAAATTCAATCCATAGCTGCATAATAAAGCTATGGGGGTGCAAAACACTTGTCACATTCGAATAACGCCCTTGCGTTTCAAATTCATCATAAGTCCTTGTGAATTCTATGCCGTGTCCCCAGACTGGCGCTTCAAAAACTTTCTGGCTGATATAATCCCATACTTCAAAACGCGCACCAACATAGCTATGTTTGAAAAAATGCATCTCATCAACAAAGCTAGGTAAATTGTCATACAAATATGACACCATAAACGGTTTAGACAGCATAACCACAACCACGCCCATCCATAACAATCCCCAAAATACTTTAGAGGATGCTGGAAACAAAAAATAAAACAGCAAGCCAAACACAAAAACTAACTGAGCGGATTGGCTTTGCACCATAAAAAGCATCATGATGACAGGAACGCAGGCCACTAAAAAAAACAGCTGTTTTTTTGTTTTACTCAATAAAAATACAGTCAAAAATAATAAAGCGATTGTGAGAGCGCCGCGATTATAAACAGATGTAGAAAAAACTTCGTCTGCAGGTATATCCCGCACAAGGCGATAAATCATACCATCAAATTTAAGCTCAAACACAAGAAGAAGCGCCCCCAGCGAACAACTAATAAGCGTCGCTTTTAAAAATTTATTAAGCGGTGGCGCCCTTATCGACCAGAGGCAACTTAGGAATAGCCCCCCCCCTGCAAAGATCATCCATATTTTACAAAGACGATCTTTTGCCTCGTTAAAATCAGCAACAAAATAATTATGCACAAATATGGCGGCCAGCAAAAAAGCGAAAAAGCCAAACATATATTTAAACGCTTTAAGACTATTTTTAATTTCTGCACCGTTTAACGGCAAACAAAAGAAAATTGTCATCAATGGCAAAAACGCCAATATTCTTGGAAATTCAACGGATAGAAATGGCGCAAGGCAAAGCGGTAAAAACGCGCAAAAAATTAATGTTTTTTGTATCGGCTCTGACAAAGCAGTCATTGTTTGCCCCGGATTTAAGTATCGAGGAAACTACGAAGTTTTCTAGAACGGCTAGGGTGCTTCAACTTACGGAGCGCCTTCGCTTCAATCTGACGGATACGCTCACGCGTCACGTTAAATTGTTGCCCAACCTCTTCCAAAGTGTGATCTGTGTTCATCCCGATACCAAAACGCATCCGCAAAACGCGCTCTTCACGCGGCGTCAATGACGCCAACACACGGGTTGTTGTTTCACGCAGGTTTGAATGGATTGCACTTTCAACGGGTAAAATCGCATTGGTATCTTCAATGAAATCACCAAGTGATGAATCTTCTTCATCGCCGATTGGTGTTTCAAGAGAGACTGGCTCTTTCGCAATTTTTAGGACTTTACGCACCTTATCAAGCGGCATGTGTAAACGCTCCGCTAATTCTTCTGGCGTTGGCTCGCGGCCAATTTCGTGCATCATTTGGCGTGATGTTCGCACCAACTTGTTGATCGTTTCAATCATGTGAACAGGAATACGAATTGTCCGCGCTTGGTCCGCGATGGAGCGCGTAATGGCTTGTCTAATCCACCACGTTGCATAGGTGGAAAATTTATACCCACGGCGATATTCAAATTTATCAACCGCTTTCATCAAGCCGATATTTCCTTCTTGAATCAAATCAAGGAATTGCAAACCACGATTTGTATATTTTTTTGCAATGGAGATAACCAAACGTAAGTTTGCTTCAACCATTTCTTTTTTCGCGCGCGCCGCTTCTTTTTCACCACGTTGCACCGTAGATACAACACGGCGGAATTCTTTAATCGGCAAGGCCGCATCTTCAGTCACCAATGTGATTTGCTCACGAATAGTAATAATTTTACTCTCGTTTTTCTCTGCAAATTTTTCCCATTTTGCATCAATCTTACGCACGCGGTCCAACCAAGCGGGATCTTGTTCTGAACCGTAATAATTATCAAGGAAGCTTTCGCGCTTCACTTTGGCATCAACCGCCATACGAAGGAGCTTACCTTCCATCATCACCAATTCACGATTGATCTTATATAAAGCTTCAACCAACTGCTCAATACGGGCGTTGTGAAGGGTCACTTCCCCCATCAATTTTACCATTTCGGTTTTTAGCTTATTGTATTTTTTGTTAATGGCATCCGCTGGCTCATTACCCGCCTGAATTGCTTCAAAACGATCTTTTTGCAGGGTCTGAATTTTCTTATAAGTCTTTTTAATCTTATTAAAAACTTCAAAAACTTTTGGCTTCAGCTCTTCTTCCATCGCCGCCAGAGAAACATTCTCTTCTGCCTCTTCCTCGTTAGAATCGTCCGTGCCATCTTCGTTCTTGGCTTCTTCTTCTTTCTTCGCGGCCTTTTCTTTGATCTCTTCCATTTTCTTTTGGGGAGTCGATGGTGGCTTTGGCTTGACGGAATGATCTTCTTCTGGCCCGTCACTATAGGTCGCATCAAGGTCAATCACCTCACGCAATAAGATGTCCCCTTTTTGCAAAGCTTCATACCATGCAATCAACGATTCAATCGCAAGCGGGCTTTCACAAATCCCGCCAATCATCATCTCGCGCCCCGCTTCAATACGCTTGGCAATCGCAATCTCACCTTCACGGGACAGCAATTCAACTGTACCCATTTCACGAAGATACATACGAACAGGATCATCCGTCCGCCCCGTATCATCAGAGCTGATGTTACCACCTGCATCATAGGAATTCTCTTCCTCTTCATCGGAGTCATCGCCCTCCGTCATCTGGATACCAACATCTGACAAAGTCGACATAGCATCTTCAATTTGTTCCGACGTGAATTCTTCGGCAGGCAAAGCTTTATTTAGTTGGTCATAGGTCACATAACCTTTTTCTTTACCTTGCTTAACCAACTTTTTAACAATTTGCGCAAGCGTGCCTTTAACCGTGCGCTTTGGCGCTGCGGTTACATCTTCTTCAGAATTATTCTCAGGAACAACATCTTTTTTAGAAGATTTTTTCGACGCTTTCTTCGCCGCCTTTTTGGCGGCCGTTTTGACAGCAGCCGCTTTAGGTTTTTGTTTCGATGCGTCGTTTTTTACAGCTTGGGTCACGTTGTTACTATTCGCTTTAGTTGTTGATTCTATTTTCTTTTTAGTCGGCGTTTTCTTAGATATGTTCTTGGCCGTCTTTTTTGTCTTAACCGCAGATTTTTTAGAAGTGCTGGCTTTATTTACAGGAGTCGCCCCCTTTTTGGAACTGGTTTTTTTAACCGTTTTTTTCACCGTTTTTTTGGCTGTTTTCTTCACTATATCTTTTTTTGAAGGCGCAAGCTTCTTCGCCGCCTTTTTGGCAGCTGCTTTTTTACCTGCTTTTTTTGTTGTCGTTTTTTTTGTCGCCAAAATCTTTACCGCTATTAGACTCTTATCAAAATACAGCTATCTTATGCGACAACCTTTAATAAGCGTTTATTTATATATGATTCGCTGTTCTTCGTATAACGCCTTTATATATAAGCAAAAAACGTTTTCAAGGGATTTCTGGTCACTTCCGCGACCACATTAGTTTTGGCGTTTGTTTTCTTGCGATCCACGCCTTTGCTGAATAGCATCATAAAGCCCGCGCCAGCCTTCGCAAACATCCTCATATTCGGCCTGCGGACGGGCAAAACGCGCTAAAGCATATAGCTCATCTGACAAAACAACCCGCAATTCGCTAGAAAAACCAGAGTTTTTAAGCTCTAAAACCATATTTTCAGCCGTAAAATTAGGATTTTCACTAATTAATTCAATAATTTTCTGCCTCAAAGCATCAATTCGTGGCTGTTTTATGCCTAAAAGTCCGATTTCCTCTTCAAAAACATCAAAAATCGTGGGATGATTTATTATTGCCGCTAATAAT
>CALDTV010000009.1 GCA_937923625.1 uncultured Alphaproteobacteria bacterium | reverse complement strand
CAGCTTCACCCATGCACAAGTAGCAGCAGGCGAAGTGGTGTTTGTGCATGATGGAAGTAACACCACAACAAGTGGTTTTAATGTCTCATTGGCAGATGGCGGAGAGAATGGATCAAGCCCTGCAACGGGGACAGTAACGATTGAGATTGATTTTGCGCCGGTGGCGGTAAATAATACAGGCAAAACATTAGATGAAGCGGCAACGCAAACGATCACAAGTGCAATGCTCAGTCATAGTGATAGTGATACAGCGGCAGGGAGTGTTACCTATACAGTAACAGTAGCCCTCATGAATGGTCAGTTGGAACTGACCACCAATGCTGGCGTGGCAATCTCAACCTTCACACAAGATGATCTTGATAATAACCGCGTTGTGTATGTGCATGATGGGTCTGAGACGATCAGTGATGTGTTTAGCTTTGAAGTGAGTGATGGCACTACCACATTGGCAGCAGATACATTTACGATTACGGTGAATCCAATCAATGATGCGCCGACACTCACCGTCAACAATCCTGCTGATATGGCCGAGGGCGGTACGATTACGATTACAGATACAATTCTTGACGGAGCGGATGCGGATGATGCGGACGGTAATATTACTTATACGGCCAGTGCTATTACGAATGGTCAGATAGAGTTAACGACGAATGTTGGTGTTGCTATTACAACCTTCACCCATGCTCAAGTGGTAGCGAATGAAGTTATTTTTATACACGATGGGTCAGCGACAACAATTTCTGGATTTGATGTTTCCTTGACGGATGGTGGTGAGAATGGATCAACCCCTGAAATAGGAACAGTAACGATTGGGGTGTCTATTAATGGTGATGCAAATGATAATATTATATTTGGAACAGATGATAACAATACAATTTTTGGGTTAGCTGGAAATGATACGTTGCATGGTAATATTCTAGTAGCTTCAGATCCCTATACATTAAGTTTTACAAAAACTAATCCAAATCCTTCTACGGCACATCGTTTTGGTGAAAGCGTCACTGTGAGCGGAAATTATATGATAGTTGGAAACAGTGGCACAGGAAACAATTCGAATCTTCTAAATAACGGGGTTGCTTATGTATTTGATATTACGACAGGTAATCTTATTAATACTATTAATAACCCAGCTGGTTTTGGGCACTTCGATTTTTTTGGCCAAAGCGTTGCTATAGGTGGAAATTATGCAGTCATAGGTAGTAAAGGTGAAGAAAGTGCCTTCAAATATAATTTTACGACTGGTGTACTGACAGAAATAGAAAGCCCAGCCCCATCAAACACCAGAGATTTTGGTCAAGACGTTGCTATAGATGGAAATTATGCAATCATAGGAGCAAGGAATGATATAGGCGGTTTTTTGTTTGTGGGGAGCGCTTATATATATGATATTACAACAGAAACTCTTTTACTTACAATAGATAATCCAACGCCTGCGAGTAGTGATAATTTTGGCAGTAGTGTTGCTATAAGTGGAAACCTTGCAATTATTGGTGCTGCGGGCGACGATACTGGAGCAGGCAATGCAGGAAGTGCTTATATATATGACGTTACAACGGGTAATTTATTATTTACTTTATCTTCCACAAATAGTGGTGACAGTTTTGGTTGGAGTGTAGCGATAGATGGTAACTATGCTGTCGTCGGTGCATATCTTGCCGACGACACGAATAATAATTCAGGTGAAGCTTATATATATGATGTTACAACGGGTAATTTATTATTTACTTTAAGTAATCCAAGCTCTGCTGTAGGGGATAATTTTGGTCAAAGCGTTGCTATAGATGGAAATTATGTTGTTGTTGGCGCAGATAAGGATGATACTGGCGCCACAAATGCTGG
The DNA here is from genome assembly GCA_937923625.1 of uncultured Alphaproteobacteria bacterium. Taxonomy (GTDB): domain Bacteria; phylum Pseudomonadota; class Alphaproteobacteria; order Micavibrionales; family Micavibrionaceae. The sequence goes on along the minus strand of CALDTV010000009.1, from coordinate 171,698 downwards.
ATCAGTATATGTTTTTGATCGAACAACAGGTAATCTTTTACATACCATAAATAATCCAACCCCAAATACAGATGATTTCTTTGGTGATGCTGTTACAATAGATGGAACAAATATTGTTATTGGAAGCTATAATGATTTAACCAATGCTGGCACAGCTTATGTTTACGATGCGGCCACTGGTAATTTATTGCAAACGATAGGTAATCCAGATCCGCTTACTGATGATAGTTATGGAAGTAGTGTTAGTGTTAGTGGAAATTATATGGTGGTTGCGGATGTTGATGGAGATAGCAACTTTTCAAACAAAGGAGCTGTTTATATATATGACGTGATTTCAGGAAATTTATTATTTACAATAGAGCAGCCAGCCTCTTCGGTAGCATTTGGTAGTAGTGTTTCTGTAGATGGAAATAATATTATTATAGGTGATGATCAATTCAGTACAAGCGCTAGCCGCGGCGGTCGTGCCTATATATATGACGTTACAACAGGGAACCTGACCCATATAATTAATAATACTGGTGGCTCTAGTAATGATAATTTTGGTAAAAGCGTAGCAATAAATGGTAACTATGCGATTGTTGGGGTAGGTGGTGAAGATTCAGGGGCGTCAAATGTGGGAGCTATTAAAATATATGATGTAACAACGGGTAATTTGATTAGCACAATCAATAACCCAACGCCATCAACAAATGATTTTTTTGGTGATCGTGTCGCAATTTCTGGTAATCTAGTGATGGTTTCACATGGACTTAATGGAAGTACTGTGCAGATATTTGATCTGATAACAGGTAATTTTCTCCATAATTTAAATAACCCAGATGTTAGTGTTGATAATTTTGGTGATAGTATTAGCATCGATGGCGATTATGCAATCGTCGGGTCTCGCGAAGATGATAACTCAGGTTTCTTTAGGGATGGAAAAGCCTATATCTATGATGTGACATCGGGTGAGTTATTACATACTTTGAATAACCCAACGCCATCAACAAATGATTTTTTTGGCCATAGTGTTGCAATAGATGGTGACTATGCTGTTGTCGGTGCAGTGAATGATGATACTGTAGAGGAAAATTCCGGCGCAGCTTATATTTATGAAGTTACAACTGGAAAATTATTGCATACGATCATAAATCCATCACCTGAAGAAAATGATAATTTTGGAGATTATGTTACAATTGATGGGAATACTGTTGTGATTACAGCAACGAGTGATAATACAGGTTCTGTAAACAGCGGCTCTTTATATGTTTATCAGTTAGACTTTGGTGATGCCGATATTTTATATGGTGGAGATGATGATGATACTCTTTTTGGTTTAAGAGGTGATGATAGGCTTTATGGTCAAGGGGGCATAAATACGCTACATGGTGGAGAAGGTGGCGATAGGTTTGTTTTTGAAGGGGCCACCGCCTTTGATGGGCTTGATCGCATTGAAGATTTTAGTGTTGATGAAGGGGATGTAATTGATATTAGTGATGTACTGTTTAATTATACAAATTCTTCGGACATAACTGACTATGTAAGGTTTATTGATTTAGAGGGCGATACGGTTATAGAGATTGATGTTAATGGAGTATCTGGTGGAGTTAACTATCAAGCTGTTGCGCTCATAGTAGGTGGAGCAGGATTAGATTTAACCGCTCTAGAAAGCCGTGGCCATATTGATGTAGTAGCTTAGATTGGTTAAAAGGTCTTGTCAGATTAAAAGGCGGTTTTTGTGATCTTCTGGTAAAGTTGATTGAAGAGAATGGAGGTAAAACCAACTTATATTGAGCCAGGCAGTCCTGAGGAGAATGGCTTACGCTACGCTTCAGCCCTCCTTGATGGAAAGCATTACGATGAATTGATTAGGTTGAATATTAACTTAATTAAAAGCATGACGCTGTTTAATCAATATCTATGCCACCTCAATAGAGAAAGAAAAATTTTAGAAGAAAAAGGGATTAGAGATAATAATAAAAAATTCCTGCATACGCATAACCTGTTTGCGATCGAACAGCATTTGTCCATATATCCAGCTGTTCCGAGATCACCTCTAAATCCTGTTGCCTTCTTTCAAGAAAACTTAAGGATCCGCGAACATAATCACTTATGCTCATTACACGAAAAGGTTCACCAGAACGTGATCTATCATATGAATAAATACGCATTTTAACTCATTACTACATTTTAATCGAAACATATTTAACATAACTCTAGTGAGCTTACAAGAAATTAATAAAAGTCTGGGAAGGATTAATTAAATGATATCCCTTCAATGAGGTGAAAAAAGTTGCTTTTTCAATGTCCGCTTTGGGTCGATAGCAACATTTATAGTACAAGAATTGAAATTCAGACCTTAACACTGATCGTATGAGCCTGAGGTTGTAGACGCTTCAGATAACCCAATACTCATAGGTGTTGTTTGGCTTGAATGGTGGTTTTATTTTGATGGGTTTTGGAAATATGTATGGCCATATTTTATAAAGTAGATTTTATTTTTACTGATCTGAATTTTTTAAAAAACGTCGTAACCATTGCTCAAATTTGACGATATCAATAAAAACACGCCGAACATTTGGCGGCCTCACAATACACACATGAATTCCATTATTATCGGCGTCGTTGATCCAATTTCTAATAGTACTTTCGGTGAATGCATCATATCTAGATGCTATCTGTTTTACGGTTAGTATGGTCATTATTCATTGCTCCCTGTTACTTTGATTAATTCTACTTATATAAAATTACATCACGAATGAGAGAGTTGGTACAAGCACTTATTTTTTATAAGCTATTGAAAAATAAAGTTTTTAAGTAATTAATTAAAAGAATCTTTAATTTTAAAAACAATGTTTTTTTAGTGTCTAAATTTTTTATGTGATTGGAAATATTGAAAGTTTACTTTTTTAAAATGTTTTTTATTCGAAAAAAAACTCAAAAATATTAGTTTTTAAAAACTTAAAAAGTATTTAAAAAAAAGAAATTATATTACAAATTTACTCTCTTAAATCAGGCCTGCGTTTGCCAAAAATTTTATTATTCATACTCGCAACTACTTTTTTAGTATGTGCGTCTGATAAGTGAGAATAGCGCTTTGTCATTTCTAATGTTTTGTGTCCAAGGATTTGAGCAATATCAATTAAGCTTGCTCCGTCCATTGCCATGTAAGAGGCGGCACTGTGCCGTAGATCATGAAAACGAAAATCTTCTAATCGGGCATCTGAAACGGCTTTATCCCATCCTTTACGGATATTAGTCGGAATGTGGTTGCCGCTTTTAGTGCTAGGAAAAAGCAATGCTACATTCAATTTTTGTTTGCGACGTAAATCGAGGACAAGCTCTAAGGCATAATTTTGTAGGGGTAAGATACGTATTTTACCATTTTTGGTTTCATTAAGCTGAATGACTTCACGGTCAAAATGAATATTCTCCCATTTAAGCGAGAGAATTTCATTTTTCCGTGCGCCTGTACTGAGTGCTAAAACAACAATTGTGTAAAGGTATTGATTACAGCTTTTATAACAAGCATCCAGCAACCTAAACCTTTCGTCCTTTGATAAATAACGAGTGCGTCCTCTGGCCTCTCTTAGCTTTGATACACGTGTACAAGGATTATCATTCGTCCATTCCCATTCTTTGATGGAAATAGTGAACGCATGGCTTAATGCTGCAAGATATCTATTAACGGTTGCAGCACTACGGATTTGGTTTCTAACTGTTGTTTGAGACTTTAGTTTATTTCTAACTGCCGTTACCATTGAGGAGGTTAAATCTTGTATAACCAGATCGCCGATCTCTTTTTTCCAATGATTCAGTTGCCTCGTTTGATCTGCCATGGAGGCAGGCTTTAAGGGTAATATTTCTTCGATATAACGATCAATCAAATCAGATACTGTTTTCTTTTTAGAGGCCGAATAACTGAAGTAGCGTCCCTCATGGATGGCGGCCTCTGTATTTCGCGCACATGCCTTAGCTTCTGTTTTTGTCGTGAATGTTGCTGTTTGAACAGGATAACCTTTAACTCGCACTTTCACGCGATAAGATTTTTCACCCTTTGCATTTTCTCTTTCTTCAATCGCTGCCATTTTTCTTCTCCAATATCTAAATTAACAGCAAAAGGTTAATTTTACTGTAAAATCAATGGGTTAACGGATATTTAAAGATATTCTTCTGGCATGTTCTGTTTTATTAAATCTCTGGAACATCAGGGCTAAAAACGATTTTCAAAGCCGAGTGTCCCATGAGTGTCCCACAGAGCATTTCTGCTCAAATGAGGTTTTTTCAAAACAGCGCTAAGTGATTGATTTTAAATGGTGCGGCTGGGGGGACTTGAACCCCCACGCCCTAAGGACAACAGATTTTAAGTCTGCAGCGTCTACCATTCCGCCACAGCCGCACTTAACACCTTTAGTACTGTTTCAAGACTAATAATTCAAGTGGCTTTTCACGTTTTTCTTGCGTTATAAATGGGTATATGACCGATAGCGATGATGCAAAACAGCCAAAATTGACGCCGCCACAGCGCGGGGCGCAGATTATCAGGGATTATGTGAAAAACCTGCCTGCCACACCGGGGGTTTATCGTATGATCTCGGAAAAAGGCGAGGTGCTGTATGTGGGGAAGGCCAAAGCCCTTAAGAAGCGGGTGGTGAGCTATACCCACGTTGATAAATTGCCGATGCGCCTGCAACGGATGGTATCGCAAACTGAAACGATGGAGTTTGTGAATACACATACGGAAGTCGAGGCGTTACTCCTTGAATCCAATCTGATTAAGAAATTAAAGCCGCGCTATAATATTCTTTTACGCGATGATAAATCCTTTCCCTATATTTTGGTGACAGGCGATCATGATTTTGCGCAGGTTAAAAAACATCGTGGTGCACGAAAGCCAAAAGGGGATTATTTCGGGCCGTTTGCGTCGGCGGGGGCGGTTAATCATACGATCCATGTTTTGCAGCGCGCGTTTAAGCTCAGAAATTGTACGGATAATGTTTTCGCCAATCGTTCGCGTCCATGTTTACAATATCATATCAAGCGTTGCACCGCGCCGTGTGTTGGTAAAGTCAGCCAAAAGGAATACGCCGAACAAGTCGAGCACGCCCGTAAATTTTTATCCGGTGAAAGCCGTGCCGTCCAAGAAGCCTTCGCAAAAGAAATGCAAGCCTTGAGCGAGCGCGAAGAATTTGAGCAAGCGGCAGAATATCGTGACCGCATCAAAACACTGGCGGCGATACAATCCAAACAGGATATTAACTTGGAAGGGATTGGTGATGTTGATGTGATGGCGCTGGCGCAGTTAGAAGGTAAGACATGTGTTCAGGTTTTCTTCTTCCGCGGTGGTCAGAATTTTGGCAACCGTGCCTTCTTCCCGCGTCATGACAGCGAAGAAGAAGCTGACGTTATTTTATCTGTTTTCATGGCACAATTTTACGAGAATAAACCTGTACCTTCTGCTGTTCTTACCAGTCATCAGCCTACGGAAACAGAATTGCTTGAAGATGCGTTGACAACCCGCCGTGACCGCGGGCGCGTGACAATTAACAAACCCATACGTGGTAAGCGTAAACGCCTTGTTGATTTTGTCATGAAAAATGCGGTTGACGCGTTGAAACGTCATTTGGCCGAACGGGCAGGGGAGGCAAAACATCTGGAGAATGTCGCAAAGCTGTTTGATATGGACGAAACGCCCAAACGTATTGAAGTATACGATAACTCCCACATTTCTGGCACAAATATGGTGGGTGCCATGGTTGTTGCGGGGCATGAGGGCTTTCGTAAAAGTGCCTATCGAAAATTTAATATTCGCGATGCCATCGAAGGCGATGATTACGGCATGATGCGCGAAGTCATGACTCGCCGTTTTACCCGCGCAATTAAAGAAAATGTACAAACAGATAGTGACGATTGGCCAGACTTACTGCTGATTGATGGCGGCATAGGGCAATTTAATGCGGTAAAAGAAACACTAACCGAATTGGGTGTTTATGATGATGTCGTCGTTGTTGGGATTTCCAAGCATGAAGGCCGTGAGGCAGGGCGGGAGCAATTTTTTGTCGATGACGCAAACGGTAAAATGAAACCGCCTTTTCAACTCCCTTTTAATGACGGAACGCTTCATTATCTGCAAAGGCTGCGCGATGAGGTGCATCGCTTTGCCATTGGTGCGCACCGCACGCGACGTAAAAATGATATTTCTAAATCACCGATGGATCAAATCCCTGGGGTTGGCGCTTTACGCAAACGCGCTCTCCTACTTCATTTTGGCTCCGCTAAATCGGTGGCGGGCGCGGGGATTGATGACCTATGTAATGTCGATGGTATTTCCCAAGCCGTCGCAGAGAGGATTTATAATTTCTTTAATGAGAGTTAAATGGTGAGTTCTGCGCCGCGAGGATCCCGCGCTGAATATGTTCTAACGCCGTGCGCAAAGCCAATCATTTTTGGATGCCCTGCAATCGGTTGAGGTTTCACAAAAGATTCTTTTTCCATTGATTTGGCAACATTAGGTTTCATTCTGACAATGGCATCTCCCACAAAAGTCTCATCTGTGTCTCTTTGATAGCGCCACCCCATAAATTCGCCACCATTTTCTCCTAAGAAGTCTAATAATTTTTGCTGACTATCACTATAGGATATTGGGGCGCGATTATTACGACAGACACAGCTTTCATCGTCTAGAATTACCGTTTTATCCGCTTTTAAATCAACTAGATAAACAAATGTTACTTCACTCATTTTTATAATGCTCATATTTTATTCCCATAAATTGAGAAGGTTAACGAATTTTATGAAATGTTAAAAACCGATCCCTTGGTACTTTATATCCAATTTTTGGCATTGGTTTGATATTCATCACGCTAATCATATTTGCGCCTAACATATCAGAGAGAACAGCTTTGACGATTGGTCCGTTGGTTCCATGTTTGTTTTGATCGTAATACTCACATGTGCGCTCCACAACATTATCGACAAATAATTTTGCGTGGGGATGTCCTTTTTTCACTGCAACATATGCATGCATAACAATTGCATTGGATGCTTTACCAATAATGAAACCGTATTTTTCAAAAAGACTTTTTCCCGCCCGTGGTATGTTTAAAACATTATTCGCATCAAGGTCTGAGTATACGATATTTGCCTTTGTTGATTTTTTTAATCTTTCTTGCAAAATATAAAATCGCGCGAGATCTGTTCTTGTGAAAACATCGTGAGGGGAACTGCGCCGTATTTTGTCCATCCCCATTCTTGGGTTGGTTTTGTATAATTCAATATCGTTCAAATCTTTTAGTGTAAAATTAGGGGGCGCATAGCTATCAAAATAACTATCAACCCAGAATTTTGACATGGCATCTAAATATTTAAAATCTACCCATAATGTGAATGTTGCTTCTGGATATTTTCTTCCGTTTTCAAATGCACGTTTAAGGCGCTCAAGCTCGACGGTGCATAATGGTAAATTTCGCTCCCCTTCATCTGGGCTGTGATTTATCCATAGGTAATGCACTTCCGCATCGCATAAGATATGGTCGTCAGAATTTTGCCAGCCGCGTTTGAATTTTGACATATAACGTTTATACTGAAACGTTTAAAGTTATGTCAATAGCATTGCGCTAGCCATCCAAATAATCTTGTTTGAGCCAAATTAATATCGCTAAGATAACCAGCATCCCAAGCCAGATCATCCCGTTAATACGAGAAGCTTTTTTCGCGTTTTTTTCTTCAAACCATGTGCGGGGCTTAATGCCTTTTAAGCGAAAAATCGCTTGTGCGGCTAAATTCACGCAGACAATGTTGGTCGCAAGTAATAAAAATGTACCATAAGCCAACTTAAATTGGCCGTTTCCTAATGTAACGCCTAGTGTTACAGCAGGCGGCATGAGTGCCACGGCAACCATAACCCCAACAAGCGCGCTGGAGACCCCCATGGTAAGGGATAGAACTGCCGCTGCGCCAGATGCCAACGCCAAAATGATACTGGCAAACCCAACATTGGTACGGTTCATCATTTCGGTACTGCTTAAAACAGCATCATCGGAAATCAATAAGCTGGCTATGATGGTTATCATCAATGTGAAGCCGATACCCACAGCATTTGTTTTGACGGCTTTTAAAATAAGCGCTTTATCACCTAGCGCCGCGCCAAATGCCAAAGCCAAATTAGGCCCTAAGAGAGGGGCAATCACCATCGCGCCAATCACAACGGCAACATCACTATTAATAAGGCCAATACCCGCCACAAGAGAAGAGAGGATAATAAGTAGCAGAAAATCAACAGAGATTTTTGCCCCTTGTTCCATATCTGCAAATAATTCTTCACGGGTCACAGAGCCACGCAAAATATCCTTTATTTTCAATTTGCTATTATTTTTTGCTGGTTCTGGTTCTTCGGGTTTAGGCAGGGTTGCTTCAACGGGTATAAGTGTGATGCGCCAATCATCATTCTTATTCACCGCGCGTTGAAGGGCATCAAGCAGGTCTTGTTGATTTTTGACATCAACTAAAATGCGGCTGGTAATGCGTTTATCCTCTGTCTTATAAAGCCAGCTTTTGCGCGCAGCTTGCCAGCAATCAATCGCTTCATAGCGTGTGGCAAGCTCTTTTATTTTTTCTGAAGCCGTTTCTGGTGCGGAAATTTCTATTATTCTCAATGACATAGTTCATTGTCCTTTATTTGTGATTTGTTAAATTCCTTTTTTCTGCGCGTCAAGTCAAGCTTATATTATAGCCTTATAACGATACGTGAAGGAGCTTAATTATTTTAATCTAAATTCTATCTTGCGCCTGTCGTATCGAAATGATAGCTTCCTTTCATTCAACAATAATGAAACAAAATTCAAAACGATATGTTTCGTATTTTGTTTCTGGGGGAGCGAGCAGATGTTTCATCGCGCGAAAAAGGGAACGGGCCTATTCAAAGGCAAGAACCCAATAAAAGATTTAACGAATAATTCCACTGAGGATTCAGCTGGGGGCGTTAAAGGCGCGCCAGCTTCTAAAGACAATCTAGACTACCAACGCCGCCCTTTAACAGGAGCGCACCCTTCAAACAACACGCCATCAAAGGCTGTACCAACACCTAAAAGAGCCGCGATAAAAGATCAGCAAGAAAAATTGAAAAATAAATTGGATAATCAAAGCCAAAAAATGTTTTTTGATCCCAATAATGCTGCTAACAAAAATTCAAACAATTCTTATGCCGCGCCACAAAATACACCAAATAATTTTGGCGGCACGGATGCAATGAATCAAAAAAGAGAAATCAACACATCACAACCCATAAAGGAAAATAGAACGATGAACAAAGTACAACCACAAGAAAATGCACAACCACAAGGTGATGCACAAGACAGCCAAAACCGCGTTGCCATTCCAGGCAACAATTTTAGTCGTCCTGGTCAGCCAGCAGCGCCAGCAAATCGCCCTGCTTATACCGGTAACTACCCGGGGGCGACGGCACCAAATGCACCAGTATCACAACAAAGTTCCGCTTTCAGCGCACAGTCATCTGCAGCAGATGATGCACGTAAATTGATTATTGGCGAAGGCATCACAATGTCAGGTGAAATTGAATCATGTGACCATTTAATCGTTGAAGGTACAATTGAAGCTTCCTTAAAAGGGGCAAATCTTTTGGATGTTACAGAAACAGGGTCTTATTTTGGGACTGTTGAAATTGAAGAAGCCAATATCGCGGGTCGTTTCGAAGGGGACATCACCGTGCGTGGACGTCTAACCATTCAATCAACAGGCGTGATTATTGGTTCTGTTTCATATAAGGAACTAGCGATTGAAGCAGGGGCAACTTTGGATGGGTCTGTTAGCCCGATTGGCTCACAAAATGCGGCGCAATCAAACACATCAAAACGTGCGCCATCAAAGGCAAAAAAAGCACAAAATAACGATGCTGAATTGCCGTTTTCACAAAAAGCAGGCTAATTATTTTAAGCCGTTAAGAATGTTAAAACCGAGCTTTTTTGCTCGGTTTTTTTTATGCTGTCTTATCTTTAAAAGCGCAGAGATCAATGACGGGGCATTTTGCACATTCAGGTTTTCGCGCTTTGCAGATATAACGCCCGTGTAAAATCATCCAATGATGCGCATGAAACTTAAACTCATCAGGGACAACTTTTTCTAATTTTTCTTCAACTTGATCAACATTCTTACCTTTGGCTAAGCCTGTACGGTTGCTGACCCTGAAAATATGTGTATCCACCGCAATGGTCGGGATGCCAAACGCCATGCTGAGGACGACGTTGGCAGTTTTTCGGCCTACACCGGGAAGTTTTACAAGCGCATCGCGGTCTTGTGGCACTTCGCTGTTATGTTCTTCAATCAAAATTTTCGAAAGCTTAAATACATTCTTAGCTTTTGCGTTAAATAAGCCGATGGTTTTAATATGATGACGAATTCTGTCCTCACCAATTTCAACCATCTTTTCTGGCGTTTCTGCTTCTGCAAAAAGGGCAGGGGTGGCTTTGTTAACGCCTACATCTGTCGCCTGTGCTGACAGCACAACGGCAACCAATAATGTAAAAGGATTTAAATAATCCAACTCACCTTTTGGTTCTGGCTCAATCGCATGCCAACGCGAAAATAATTCATGAATGTCAGCTTTTTTCATGGGGGGCTTTCAAATCGACTTTCAGAAATATTTTTTCTAGTTTTTCTCGGATCAAAAACTTGTCCGTTCATACAGATAAAAACACCTTGTTCTTTTTGTTGTGCGGTGGCGATGGCATGGCCCAAATTAAATCCCGCATCAGAATTTGTGAAGCCATCCATTGGCACCATTGATCCTGTTAAAATAATTGTCTTGTTTAAGTTTGTTGAATTTTCACCAATGTAAAGCGCGGTTTCTACCATTGTATCTGTACCATGGGTGATGACGATGTTTGATGATGGCACATTCTTGATGGCGTTTAATAATTTCGCCCGATGGGCGTCCGTCATATCACGGCTATCAATCATCATAAGCTGTTCAAATTTATAAATCGCTTTAACGCCTGCTATATTTTCAAGGTAAGCAGGAATACTACTTTTTTCTGACAAAATAGTGGTCTGTTCCGAAGGGGAATAAATTTTATCAATCGTGCCGCCCGTCGCAATAATGTAAACTTCTTGCTTCTTATCAGTCATTCTCGCCTGCTTGATTTATTCTTTGGACTCTCTTTATACTGATAATTATGAATAAAATCACGCTTGAAAATAAATTAGAGAAGATTACTTATGGTTTTCACGATAGCCCCCTTGGTGACCTTGTGATTGCGCAGAGCCAAATAGGTATTTGTTGGGTGGGATTTATGGTGCGACCTGCTAATGGCGCTTATAAAGGTGATGGTTTTGTCCGTATGAAATCTTTTTTAAAAAAGGCTGAATTTGTTCGTGACGATAAAGCGATTAAACCTGTGGCTGAACAAATTATGACTGCTTGGCGTAAGGATAAATTGCGTGACGTTCCATTAGATATACGCGGAACAGATTTTCAAAAAGATGTATGGGAGGCTTTGTTACAAATCCCGCGCGGCAAAGTCATCAGTTACGGCGCAATTGCGAATGACATCGGACGACCCAAAGCCCAGCGTGCGGTGGGGACTGCGGTTGGTGAGAATCCAATATCCCTTATTATCCCCTGCCACCGCGTTGTACAGGCGTCTGGCGCGCTTGGTAATTATGGCTGGGGCGTTGATTTAAAAGAAAAAATTCTGAAAATTGAGCAAGCTATTTAATTGACATAATGCATAATTTCGGTATGATGCGCTATGTTGAAAGACCATCATGCCTATTGAAAAGCGCGGAACTTATAAAGCTGAACGCCGCCGACACGCAAAAAGCCTGCGTCACATTTTAGTTGATAAGGGTGAATGTATCGCGGCTAGTCATACGGACCTTAAGGCTCTTCATATCTTGGGTCATAACACGATGCAGCCCAAATTCTTGCCTGATGGAACTGCCTTAACAGATCTGGGCGGTGTTACGACTGTGATTATGCCGGATGGTCGCTTAGCGGCTGTTTTTCATCCAAATCCACAAAATATCATGCCGACTATAGGGAAGTCTGATTCTCAATATGTTGCGCAGCCAGAAAACAACTATCCAAAACTGACTTCGGCAGAGGGGTTAACGGTGCTTGGGATGCGTTTAAAAGCGCATGCGGGACTTGATCCTGATTGGACGATGGAGGCGTATCATAAATTTGATGCTCTTATGACCGATAGTTTTACTGATTTTGGATTACTTATTCGTACAGATAAGAATAAGTGGCGAAGTCAATCCGTTGAATACGAAATTACCGCGCCAACCAAAAGAAAACATCGCAAAAATTTACCGAATGAAAAAGGGCAGTCTATCTTAAATTGCCGTTATGGTATGAGCATTGATGCTGTCCAAGAGACAAAAGGGAACCAACATGTTTCCTACGTTGCAAAAGCACATCGTGCAATTAGTCGTTTCTTACGAACAGATTGGGCAAGCTTTGATGAAGCAAACGCTTATGTTGCCATGCTGGAGCATTTTGGAAAAATAACTGAGAAAGTTCAACAGGGATTTTCTCCCCATAAAGAAACATTCAACGAAGGCAATGAAAGCCAATTTTCACAGTCAATAATAGATCGCCAAGATCACAGAAACAAATTTACGAAGGCTCGTTCAAAAGTAATATTTTTAATGGCGGGAATTGTCTCTACTGTTATTGGAACAGTCTCTACCATTGCGAGCGGCATTGCGAATTCAACCTCTGATTATACAAAGAAAAATTTACAAGGCGCGGCACGAAAACTAGCGACGACAGCACTTGCTAAGAGGGCAATGACATTAGGGGGCGGTGCGACTCTTCTTTTTTCAAATTTTCTGCTTCGCACCATGAATGCGGCAGCGTTACAAACAAGTCGCTGGCTTAATTTAAATAAAGAAAATATTGCATATACGGCATATAAATATTTATCTGATCCGAAAGTAAGAAAACGCCTTTTTCAAGAAGGCGATCCAGAACAGTTTATAAATGCAAAAACATTATCTTTAGAAGAATATGATATTTCTGAAGGTATTGAATCTCATGTAAATAAAATTCCGAAACAGTATATTTTAAATCGTTTGTTTAACACCAAAGCAATTGGAAATGGCGCTGAGATGGAAGCCTTTGAATTTGGCAATCAAAAAGTTGTTCAATATACAGAAAGAAGTGGTGTTGAAAGAGCCCGCGTTCCCCTTCTTGATGTGGCCTATGTTAGCGCGTCAAATGCAAATTTGGATGAAGATTGGGGGCTAATGGATGAAACCAAAGATTACCTAAAGGGGGCTGATGTCTTAAAAATTTGGAAAGATAAACGTGGTAAGTTGCACGCCAAATCTATGACGCATAATGAATATCAGATAGATTTAGAAAGGGTAACGCAAAAGAGTTCGCGCTCTAAAGCATTAGAACATCCAGATGCCGATGCATTTAAAAAAGGGTGGGCGGCGCATGCCGAAGCAGAAAGAATAGCTGCACAAGAGGCCATCATTAAAAAATATAAAGAACGTGCCAATGCACCACATAGGCAAGTTTTAAAAAATTTATAATGATTACTTTTTATGGTCGGTAAAAAGATCAAGGCGAATACAACAATTAGAAGTTATGGTGAAGAACATTAAAGTTTTGATCTTAACTTTTAACTCTGCGAGGTTTAAAATCTAATTATCTTGATAGCCATGCGAGGTGTCATCACTTAGGGCCTCTTCGGGATCGTATCCCGATTCATAATCTGACCCATCATATTCATATATAGAACTATCGATGCTATCAAAAGCATCCTGACTTTTATTTTGATAATGATTATTGGCGCTGGCGAGTGCAACCAGTGGGATAATATAACGACATAAAAATCTGATCATTCTTTATAAATCCAAAACGTCTTTCATCGAATAAAGCCCGGCTTTTTTGTCCTTTAACCAAGACGTGGCGCGGACTGCACCGCTGGCGAAGAGGCGGCGGTTTGTTGCTTTGTGACCTAATATAATACGCTCTCCTTGAGAGAAGAAAGTCACGTCATGCTCACCAACGACGTCGCCGCCGCGCTGAACCGCATAGCCGATATCTCCCTCCTTACGCTTGCCTGTGCGGTCTGTCACGAAATCTCCACCGCCGCGTCCCACGCGGGCGGCTTTACCAAGGGCCAATGCCGTACCACTAGGGGAATCAATTTTTTGATTATGGTGGGTTTCGAATACTTCAATGTCCCAATCAATCCCTAATCGGTTGGCGGTTTGCTCCACAAGAGCCATGAGCATATTGACGCCTACGCTCATATTAGCGGCATACATGATGGCAGTTTTTTCTGCGGCTTCAGCCAAAAGCTGTTCTTGTTTTTCGTTTAATCCTGTTGTTCCAACAACCAAGCCTGTTTGGGCATTTGCTGCCAAACGCGCATGGGTAATTGTGGCGTCAGGAACAGAGAAATCAATCACGATATCAGCTTTATTAAACAGGGCTTCGGCGTCGTCGCCTTGATCAATCCCGCCAGCAAACTCCATCCCATCGGTTGCGTTTATTTCCGCAACCAATAATTGACCCATGCGGCCTTTATAACCTGTGACTCCGACTTGTATCATAATTAATCCTTACTAATAAATTCTTCTAATATTTCGCTGGTTTTTAAAGCAAGCGGGCAATAATAACCATCATCCATTTTTGTCCAGTAGCTGTATATTCGTGAAGTAATTCTTTCACTTTTAAGATTCTATCTTTTTGATCGCGCAGGTGAGGCGGGAGGCGCAAGACATCTTGCCATCATCTTTAAAAATTTCTGTGTTCCAAACATGGATAGAGCGACCAACTTGCACGGGCTTACAAATACCTGTGACAAAGCCATCATTGGCAGGGCGTATGTGATTGGCATTGATTTCAATCCCCACAGCGCGATATTGCGTAGGGTCAATGCACATCCAAGCGGCAACGGAGCCAAGTGTTTCAGATAAAACGCAACTTGCGCCACCATGAAGAATGCCGAAAGCTTGTTTTGTGCGCTCATCCACGGGCATGCGGGCTTTTAAATAATCATCACCAATTTCAAGAAATTCAATCCCCAAATGCCCCGCCATATTGGCGTTACGCATGCCGTTTAACATTTCTAATTCATATTTTTTAAACCAAATCATTTGCAAAATTTACCACATAAAAAGTGCTGCTTACAGGATCTTAAACGATTAATTTATTGACATAATGATTTAATAGGCTATAAATCACCTCATGATGAAGCCTTATGAGAATTCTAAAGTCATCACGTGGTGCGGCTGGCTAACCGATAGCTTTAATGCCCTAGGCTTGGAGCAGAAACTTCATGTCGGTTTAAAAGGGCAGGACTTGGCAAGAACTCTCTATGAAGATGGCAGAGTTATACTATCTCATGAATATCTAGATATTCCAAGATTTTGCTTTGCGAATGCTAAGGCGCAAGAGCAATTTGGCTACAATTGGAATGAATTTCAAGGAATGGATTCGAGATTGTCTGCACAAGCTGATGATGTTGCTGCCAGAGAAGAGTTACTTAAACGCGCTGCCGAGGAAGGTTATATTGATAACTATGAAGGCGTAAGAATCCGAAAGGACAAGACAAAATTTCACGTCACAGATGTTATTCTTTGGAATGTGTTGAATGAACGTGAAAAAGTGGTTGGCCAAGCCGCTATTTTTAGCTCTACTCCTTAACGTCGTTCCATAAATTTTTCTGCGATCGAAAAAGTCGGGCTCAGGCAAATATTTCAATTATTAAGCCTTATCTCATGTATATGAGAAAAAACTAGCGGCCCTTATAAGTCGGTCGTAAATAGAAGAGGGTGTAGTTATTTTACTATCTATTGTTTTGCTGAGGGATTCTAAGATTCGCGAATCAAAACGGTGGCCATTAAGGGTGCAGTGATCAAAAAGTGCCGTATAATCCGCTGGTTGAACAAAGACATCAATTGTGCCTATTTGACCTCTTCGGCTAACAATTTTAAACGGTGTGACCCTTTTTAACCTAGGCAGGTTTTTGGGATCTTCAAGGATAAAATGAGCGTAATGCCGACCGCGAAAAGAAGCGGCATTTATGAATGCTAAGCTGATTGGTGGTTCCATAAGAAAAGTAATTACACAAATTTTACAATTATGTCAACTTTATTCTGTCAAATCTGACCATAAATCTTTCATGCGGTTGAGAAAACCGCTGGATTCAGGGGAGTGCTTTTTGCCATCTTTGCCAGAGAAATCTTTATCAAGTTTTTTGAGGGCTTCTTTTTGTTTGCTGTTTAAATTTACAGGGGTTTCAACAAAAATTTCTAGATACATATCCCCAAAGCTTGAGGATTGTAAAACAGGCATGCCTTTTCCTTTTAGGCGGAATTGTTGCCCTGTTTGTGTGCCACCTGGTATTTTGACTTCGGTCTTTTTACCGCCAATCGTGGGGACTTGTACTTCGCCGCCAAGGGTTGCCGTCGTCATAGCAATAGGGACACGGCAGTAAAGGTTTGCTTCGTCGCGCTTGAAAAAATTATGTGGCTTTACGCTAATTAATACATAAAGATCACCTGCAGGGCCGCCACGCACACCAGCTTCACCTTCACCACTTAAACGGATACGGCGACCCGAGTCGATACCTTTTGGAATATTGATTTTTAACGTTTTCTCACGGCGGATACGTCCCACGCCAGAACATTTTTTACATGGATCTTTAATCACTTGGCCGTTACCACCACAGGTAGAGCAAGCGCGTTCAATCGTGAAAAATCCTTGCTGTGCGCGCACGCGACCTGCGCCGTTACATGTGCCACAAGTTTCGGCCTTTTTACCTTTTTCTGCACCGCTTCCCTTACAGCCATCACATGTATCCTGAACAGGAACGGTGATCGTTTTTTCTAACCCTTTGAAGGCGTCTTCCATAGTGATTTCCATGGCATATTGCATATCAGATCCACGCATCGCTCCATTGGAACTGCGCCGTCCACCGCCGCCCATGAAGTCACCAAACATGTCTTCGAATATATCAGAGAAATTACCTGCGCCGCCTTGGAAACCACCACCGAAGGGGTTTCCGCCACCGCCGCCGCCCATGCTGCCATCAAACGCTGATGCACCATAACGGTCATAGGCGGCGCGTTTATCATCATCTTTTAAGACATCGTACGCGGCGTTGATTTCTTTGAATTTTTCTTCGGCTTCCTTGTTGTCTTTATTTTGATCAGGGTGATATTTCATCGCCTGCTTACGGTACGCTTTTTTTATTTCGTCCGCGCTTGCGCCTTTTTCAATCCCCAGTGTTTTATAGAAGTCTTTATCGCTCATGGTTTTATTTCGCTAATGCGTCATTGCGAAGGAGCGGAGCGACTGCGGAAATCTAAACTCAAAAGAGAGGTTCTGGATTGCATCGTCACGTTGTTCCTCGCAATGACGGTTGATTAGGTGTTAAGCAGACTTTTTATCGTCATCATCGACTTCGGTGAAATCTGCATCAACGATATCATCGTCTTTGGCATCGCTTCCTGCGTCTGCTGTTTCAGCATCAGGCGTTTCACCGCCTTCAGCCGCTTCAGCTTCTTGTTGCTTGCGATAGACCATCTCACCAAGCTTCATGGAAGCCTGCATCAGAGTATCAGTTTTTTCTTTGATCTCATCCGAAGGAGTTTCTTCGTTTTCTAAGGCGAGCTTTAACTCACCCATCGCAGTATCGATTTCTGATTTTTCTTCCGCAGGGACTTCATCGCCTAGATCATTCAACGTGTTTTCAGTCTGATGGATCAGGCTTTCGGCACTATTACGAGCTTCAACACTGGCGCGGCGTTCTTTATCCGCATCGGCGTTGCTTTCGGCGTCCTGTACCATTTGCTCAATATCTTCATCAGTCAATCCACCGCTGGCTTGAATACGGATTTGCTGTTCCTTATTCGTAGCTTTATCTTTGGCGGAAACATTGACGATACCGTTGGCATCAATATCGAACGTCACCTCAATTTGCGGCATACCGCGTGGGGCGGACGGGATGCCGACCAAGTCAAATTGACCCAGCGGTTTATTATCCGCCGCCATTTCACGCTCCCCTTGGAAAACACGAATGGTCACAGCGGATTGATTATCTTCTGCGGTTGAAAAGACCTGAGATTTTTTCGTCGGGATTGTCGTGTTACGGTCAATCAAACGCGTGAACACACCGCCAAGCGTTTCAATCCCAAGTGATAATGGCGTCACGTCGAGCAAGAGAACGTCTTTCACGTCCCCTTGTAAAACGCCCCCTTGAATCGCCGCACCATCGGCGACAACTTCATCAGGGTTCACCCCTTTGTGCGGGTCTTTGCCGAAGTAGTCTTTCACAACTTCCAAAATTTTTGGCATCCGCGTCATACCACCAACCATGATTACATCATCAATGTTAGAAGCTTTTAGGCCAGCATCTTTGATTGCGGCTTTAACCGGATCAAGGGTATGTTTAATAAGGTCATCAACTAAGCTTTCTAACTTGGCACGGGACAACTTCACGTTTAAGTGTTTCGGGCCAGAGGCATCGGCGGTCACGAATGGAAGGTTGACTTCTGTTTGTGATGCACTTGAGAGCTCAATCTTCGCTTTTTCTGCGGCTTCTTTTAGGCGTTGGAGCGCGAGTTTATCTTCGCGTAAATCAATGCCTTGTTCTTTTTTGAACTCATCGGCTAAATATTCGATGATGCGTGTGTCAAAGTCTTCACCACCAAGGAATGTGTCCCCGTTGGTTGATTTCACTTCAAAGACGCCATCGCCAATTTCAAGGACGGACACATCGAACGTTCCACCACCCAAGTCATAAACAATGATGGTACCGGTTGATTTTTTGTCCAGGCCATAAGCAAGCGCCGCGGCTGTTGGCTCGTTAATGATACGAAGCACTTCGAGGCCAGCAATTTTGCCCGCATCTTTTGTTGCTTGACGTTGTGAGTCGTTAAAATAAGCAGGGACAGTAATCACGGCTTGCGTGACATCTTCACCAAGATAGCTCTCTGCGGTTTCCTTCATTTTTTGCAAGATCATGGCAGAGATTTGGCTTGGCGCCATTTTCTCACCATCAATTTCAACCCACGCATCACCGTTTTCGCCTTCAACAATATTGAAGGGGGCTTTTTTCGCCATTTCCTGCACGTCTTTATCTTTAAAGCGGCGTCCAATTAGACGTTTGATCGCAAAGACCGTATTTTCAGGATTGGTGACGGCTTGGCGCTTGGCGGGTTGACCAACCAGACGCTCGTCGTCTTTGGTGAAAGCGACCATAGAGGGCGTTGTACGCGCCCCTTCGGCATTTTCAATAACTTTGGGTTCTTTACCGTCCATGACGGCAACACAAGAGTTTGTGGTTCCTAAATCGATTCCGATTACTTTAGACATATGCTTTTTCTCCTTATAATAAGCAAGATTTACAGCTTTCGCGTTGTAAAAACAACCGCCAAAGCCAATTAGTTTCAAATAAAAACCCGTTTTTCACAGCGTTCTTACACTATATTTATACCAAATTGGCTTATTAAAAATCAAGTTTTTTGCATTAATCATTGCGCTTTAACATAATTTAATGATAATTTCCGTAAGTTTTGCAGAAGGAGCGAGAAATGTCAGCTAAACCTAATCCAACACAACAGCCAGCGCCCAAAAAATTAAGACCTGAAAGAAAACCAAAAGATAACTTTAATGACATTAGAAAATCAATTGGAGCGGCGTTAAGAGCGAAATTCCCGCAAGGTAGCCATGTTACTTTCTCCTCAAAGACAACAACCGTGAATGCAGATAAATTGCCCGATGGCGCGTTACAAACAATATTTACGGTTAAAGCGAAAGCAAAAAACGGAACAAATGATGTTGCTTTTAAGATTGTTGTTAAGCAGCATGACGCAAAAAATTTGAGCGTGATGATTAGACCCGCAAAGGCTTTATTGTTAGATAAACCACATAAGGCTAGAGATACGGCGGCCAGAAAAAGGTTGGAACGTCATGGCTTATCTATGATTAAGAATTTCAATATCCGTCCTTTTGTGGGTTCAAAGTGGCGCGCTAATTTAGATATGGCACAAGTAAATGCTTATTCTGCAAATATTGCAAAATATATAAGAAAAGCCTCTCCTAAGCCTCAGACAATTTAGATTAAGGAATGGATATGATTAAGCGACAAGAAGTGAATTAAAGGTGCTACTCATTATATTATAAAGATTTCTGCAGAAAGACAGCCTTTAAAAAAAATCGGCAACAATGGTAGCAAACGACATAGACCGTGCGGCGGGGCGCGAAGTAGGAACGACGCGGGCTATGATACAAGATGTCTTACTTGTCCGTTACAATTAGAAAAAAATCTTTTTTTCTTCTTTTTTAACCCTGAATATCGACTTTACCGCCTGGGTCTGATGGGGCATTTGGCTCTGCTTTGGCAATACCAACTTTTGCGGCGCGCAGGAGGCGACCGTTTAAAACATAGCCTGCTTCGATCACTTGAATAATTGTGCCAGCGGCCTTGCCGGGGGTGGGGGCCTCGAACATGACTTCGTGAAAATTAGCATCGAAGGGCTCATCCAGTGGTTCGATTTTTTTGATGCCGTGACGATCCATCGTTGAAAGGAATTCTTTCTCCATCGCGCTTAAGCCTTCTGCCACCGCCGGTGGTGTATCTTCAGGCATGCTTGTCAGGGCGCGGACAAAATTATCGCCAAATAAAATCATATCACGCGCAAAGCCAGCAACGGCAAATTTACCCGCATCTTCGCGATCTTTCACGGCGCGTTTACGGGTGTTCTCGGCATCGGCCAAGGCACGCATGGTACGGTTGCGCGCTTCTAATAATTCTTCTTGAAGCTGGGTGATTTGTTGCTCCAGCCCCATGGCTTCTGCCCCCTCAATGGCCGCGCCAATATCTACTATTGTTTCTTCCTCTTCAGGGGGCATAGCATCTGTTTCGATAGTGCGTTTTTTGGGTGAGGGGTTTTCTTCTGTCGACATAATTCTTCAATTCTTGTTTGTGAGCATAATTTTAAAGCGTGGTTTCTGGTCGTGTTATAAAAACTTTTAAAGGAACGGGCAAGCCCATTTGCCCCTGTGGTGTATCATAAGGGCGCAGTAAATCTATTGTGCCAATCTCTAGATGGTTTTGATCCCCTAATTGATCTAACCATTTGCCGTTTGTGTCAGCGTAATAAAAAACATTATATTTTGTTTTTGTGTTTTTGCTGTCTGTGGCAGGGACAAGAGCATTTTTTGCTGCAAAGTTTCTAATGGCATTATGAATATCATCATTTGGATTTGCCATCGGGACATGTAAAGCAACAATACGCGTTTTGCCAAAGCGATGAATAAGTTGATTATTATTCATGCCTCCTAAACCTTGCGCAATAAATGTCACCATACTTTCAGGTTGAAGAATTATTTTATCATCTGAAATTGTAACATTATATTTGTCGCGTTTAGACCCATTTTTAAAACGTAACTGTTTAATGTTTTTTTGACGCAGATCATTGGCGCTTAAAACAATCATGCTCTCAACGGATTGGTTACGGGTGTTACAATCAAAAGAAGGGTTTTGGGTTTTAACCGCCGTGCGACGGAAACCTTTCACATTAATATCCATGAAACCGCCAGCCTTATATTCTGCCTTATATTGTAAGTTTCCAGATGTGAAGCAGCCTGCGCTGACTTCTGGCACACGAAGTTTAAGGGCAAATTGATCTGGGTCCATATAAGAATAATGAACAAGTGACACCAAAACTGTCTTGCTGTTAAGTTGTTCTGTTTTTGGCAAGCTCGCTTGCTGTTGCGCCCGAATGGCATCCGCAGGATTTTGCGCCGCTTGCGCATTTGCAATAGTCGGCATAGCCAAGAACAATGTAAAAATAAAGAGAGTGAGAGATGCTTTTTTCATGATGAAAATCATAGCGTTTATAAGGTTTAAGCGCAAATACTCCTTCACAATAAGGTCTATATTAAAGGGATTTAATTCGCTGCGTCAGCATTTCAGCCATAAAATTAACGCTGGGGATAATTTTTGCATAATTAAGGCGCGTGGGGCCAATCACGCCAATCGCGCCAACAATATTGTCAGTATCATTACGATAGGGGCTGAGAATCAAAGAATGACCACTTCCTTGAAAAATAGAATTTTCCGAACCAATATAGATCTTCACCCCATCAGCATTGGTCGCTTCTTCCAAAAGTTTGGAGACGGTCTCTTTAGATTCTAATTGTTCCATCAAAGATTTAACACGATCAAGACTTTGGAGTGCTGAAGGGTCTTGTAGCAATTGTGAGCGTCCGCGAACGATGAGCTTCCCATCATCAAGTTTAGAGGCAAGCCCTGATTCTATTAATGTGGCGACTTGCGCGCCTAATTCATCGCGCCGCTGGGTTATTTCGGCAAGGATGGCGTCCCGCATTTGTGACACGGTGCGCCCATGCAGGCGTTCGGATAAAAGTTGGCTGGCTTCGCGCAGCATTTCGGGGGTTATGCCGGGCGCTAAATCAATCACACGGTTTTCTAATGTGCCATCGCTGGCGACAAGCACGACAATTGTGCGGGTATCACCAAGGGAAACAAATTCAATATGATTAATTGTTTTGTTGGACTGCGTCGGGGCAACCACCAACCCCGCAGAGGCGGAAAGTCCTGATAAAACCGCACTCGCATTTTCAAAAAGGTCGCCAGCAGACGTTCCATCATTTTTGCACTGCGCTTCTAAAGCGGCGCGGTCAATTTCGCTCAGCTCACCTTTTTCCATGATGCCATCCACAAAACAGCGAAGACCATGATCTGTCGGTAGCCTTCCTGCAGAGGTATGAGGGGCTTCTAAAAAGCCTGCCAGTTCAAGGTCAGACATGATGTTTCTAGCGGTGGCGTCTTGGAAGGGGAAATTTTGCGCGACTTTACGTGAGCCCACAGGCAAACCATCTTGCATAAAGTTTTCAACGATATGCTTGAACACTTCACGGGCGCGTTTATCTAAATCTGTGTAATTGGCGCGGTTTGACATAGCAGCATTATAAGAGCTTTCAGATCAATTGACAATTCATCTGTGAGTCTTATGGTAGCGCTTGAAAAAGCCCTCATGCGCGCAGGCGTAAGGAAGCTGAAATATATATAACAAGGAAATAAATAATGACTCGCCCCTCCGGCCGCACGGCTGATCAATTACGCTCCGTCGAACTGATCCCAGATTATTCTAAACATGCCGAAGGTTCCTGCATGGCAAAATTTGGGGACACACATGTTCTTTGTACCGCGAGCATTGAAGAAAAAGTACCAGGATGGATGCGGGGCGTAGGTAAAGGTTGGGTCACCGCAGAATATGGTATGTTGCCGCGCTCGACAGGATCCCGCATGAACCGCGAAGCGGCAAAGGGAAAGCAATCTGGCCGCACTCAAGAAATTCAACGCCTTATTGGTCGCGCTTTACGTGCGGTCGTCGATATGAAAGCCTTAGGCGAGCGTCAAATTAAAATTGATTGTGATGTGATACAGGCCGATGGCGGCACGCGTACCGCTTCTGTGACGGGGGCGTATGTTGCACTTCACATGGCATGTCAGCATTTGGTGGATTTAAAATTGATCGAAGCTTTGCCGTTTACCGATACAATCTCTGCCATTTCGTGCGGTATTTATAAGGGAACGCCCGTTCTTGATCTGGATTATGATGAGGATTCTGATGCCGAAACCGATGCAAATTTTGTGATCACAGGCAAAGGCGGAATTGTCGAGATTCAAGGCACCGCGGAACAAACACCGTTTAGTGAAGAAGAATTTCAACAGCTGTTAAATTTAGCCAAAGCAGGTTGTAAAGATTTGGCGGCGGCGCAGAATAAGATATTAGAGGCATAACGGTGGCTATGGACACTCTCCTTATTGCGACGCATAATAAAGGCAAAGTTGTTGAGTTTGATAAAATGCTCAGTGGTCTTGATATCACCTTAAAATCTGCCGCAGATTTTGACCTGCCAGAGCCAGAAGAAACCGAAGATAGTTTTATTGGTAATGCTCTTTTAAAAGCGCATGCGGCAGTCACGGCAACTGGCGTGACGAGCCTTGCTGATGATAGCGGGATTGCTATAGATGCCTTAAACGGTGCGCCGGGAATTTATTCTGCGCGTTGGGCGGAAACACCCTCTAATAATCAGGAAGGGCGAGATTTTAATATGGCGATGGAGCGTGTGAATGTTGAAATATCTAAATTAAATGACCGTGGTATTGATGGCACGCAAACTGCTTATTTTGTCGCGGTGTTGGCGCTGGTTTATCCCAATGGTGAAGAAGTAACCTTTGAAGGACGGATGAATGGCACTTTATGTTGGCCGCCACGCGGAGAAAAAGGATTTGGATATGATCCAATTTTTGTTCCAAATGGGTTAGATAAAACTTTTGCTGAAATTGATCCAGCTGAAAAACATGCTATGAGCCATCGCGCCATTGCGGTTGATAAATTTAAACAATATTTAATCGAAAATGCCTGATACTCTCTCGGGCGGCCTTTTCGGTATTTATGTTCATTGGCCATTTTGTAAATCAAAATGCCCTTATTGTGATTTCAACTCTCACGTCACCGATCGCATAGATCACGATGCGTGGGCGCAAGCCTATATAGAAGAAATTAATCACATAGGGAGCATGACAGAAGGGCGTACCGTGACATCTGTCTTTTTTGGCGGCGGCACACCATCCTTGATGAAGCCCTCAACCGTTGAAAAAATTCTTGATCATATTGTCAAAACTTGGCGCATTAAAAACGATATTGAAATAACTTTAGAAGCCAACCCAACGTCAATTGAAGCACAAAAGTTTAAAGAGTTTAAAGCCGCAGGCATTAACCGTGTATCTGTAGGGGTGCAATCTTTACGCGATGATGATTTAAAATTTTTAGGGCGCGAACATTCCGCCCACGAAGCGATTACGGCGATTAAAATTGCCAATGACGTTTTTGACCGTGTAAGTTTTGATTTAATTTATGCACGCCCAAAACAAACAATTGATGCGTGGCGCGAGGAATTAAGTGAAGCCATTATTCTTGCTAAAGGACATCTATCTTTATACCAATTAACGATAGAGCAAGGCACACCATTTTTTGCGCAGCATAAACGCGGAGATTTCCGCATCCCTGAAGCCGATCAAGCGGGTGTGTTTTATGAAGTCACGCAAGAAATTTTAAGCGCGGCAGGATTGCCCGCTTATGAGATTTCTAATCATGCAGCAGAAGGGCAGGAAAGTGCGCATAATTTAACCTATTGGCGCTATGGTGATTATGCGGGCATTGGCCCAGGGGCGCATGGGCGTTTAAGTTTAAACGGCGTAAAATATGCAACCCGCACGCACCGCGCCCCAGATGTTTGGTTGGAAAAATGTGCCGCAGGCGGCCATGGCTATCATTCTTTTGAAGAAGTGAGCACAGAAGAGCGCTTTACCGAAATGATGATGATGGGCTTGCGCCTGCGTAATGGTGTTGCGTTTGAGGCCATTCATAACGAAACGGGACAAGATTGGCGTATGTTATTACGCCAAGATAAAATTCAACATTTGGTTGATGAAGGATTGCTTGAGATAACCCGTAGCCACATCAAACCAACCTTGGCGGGGATGCAGCGGCTTAATGGTGTTTTGAGTTATCTCTTGTAGGCGCTTTTTAGCAATATTGCGCTTAAGTAAATTCTTATAAAAAATTTATGTTTATGCGTGCATGTTTAAGGTTAAAGCCTACAGCCCCTTGCAGGAATGGAGTTCAGAATGTAGATGTTAATCTTACATGGCCCCCATAAGCGCGCTGGCGTCTTTGCCGTTGATCAAGATTTTTGCTTCTTCGGTGATTTGAATGCCGTAAATATTCTTGTCACCTTTTTGCTCACTGATTAGGCGGGCGGCCTGTATCATTTTGATAGATTGGTTAATCTTTTCTTGGTTCGTGTCGGTTTTTTGTGATTCTAAGGCACTCACAATATTATCCATGCCTTCAATGACAATGTCGACATTACCTGTTGTCCCAAGCATGGAATTTTTATTGGCTGTAAGAAGCCCATCAATTTCAAAATTATACTCATCATTGCCATACTGCGTGTCTTTGATATTTAAAACTGTTCCTGCTTCCGCCAGCATCTGGGGCAAGGTCATCATCGCTTGAAGAACTGCGATTTGGGGCGCATTGCTGTTGGCGCCGTCTTGGGGAAGGGCACTTTTGCCAATATCTAAAAGCTTGGCGAAGGGTAAGTTTTCGATAGAGATATTTGCATCAATGACAGTAGGAAATATTGAGTTTTTATTAATTTTGGATTTATCACCACGAAATGTTAATCCTAAGCTTTGATCCAATGTGTCATTATTCATGCCGCTCATGGTGTAATTGAAGCCAATTTTTTCAAGATTAACATCCTTGTCCTCTGATCCAGGCTTTTTAAAGCGGAGATTTTCAAGGCTGCCTTGCATCTTCATGCTGTCCCCGTATGACGCCATCATGTCGGTCCAAAAATCAGACGGCATTCTTGCTTCGGAGCTTTCTGCGGCACTTAAAATTTTATTTCTTAATTCTTTTGATTTTAAAGCATCAAAATTATCGACAGCTATTGCAATCATCGCATTGCCAATACTCATAAAATTTCCTTGCTTTTCTGATGAGAGCGACAAGCCTTTAATGTTAAATTTTGAAGGGCCAGACCATAAATTTTTGCCGCTTTCTTTTAAATCCATCACCAGTTCGATATCTTTAATTTTTGCGGCTTTGTTGTTTTTGCCGTCTTCAATCACGATGTCTTTATATGAGCTTGAAAGTTTAGAAAAATTGTTTAATTCCCCTTGCCATAGGCCAACCATATTTTGAGAGCCAATATTTATTTTATTGATAATATTGCCTGTTTTATCTTTGCGTAAAATGGGGGTGGGAATCGCGACAGACATTTTCCAATCATCATCTTTTTTTGTGGGGGTCGCGTTAATGGCAACAAGGCCGATATGGGTTTGTTTGCCATCGGCATCAATATAATTCATTTCTGGTAACGTAACGGCGTAATATTTCTTGGCTTGCTCAACCGTTAAATCACCAATTAATTTAAGGTCACCACCTTGCGCTTTTAAGGCCGTTTGTTGCTCTGAAATTAATGTTTCAAACAGTGATTTCAGTCTTGCAGCGCCTTTATCATTGGTTTTTGCTGCAAAAGCCGCAGGGGCAATGAACAAAGCCATAAGTAGGGATAATGTGAAAATACGCATAGTTTTTTCCTTAAATTTGAATTTCGGGCACCTTAACAAGTTTTTTATGGGTGCTAAAGCCTCTATTTATCTTATTTTTACTTTCAAAGTGTGGCAAAACTAGGTAGATAAAAGGAAATGATTATTAACGCACTCGATAAGCAATTTGTTTTGACCGAAGAGGGTCAGATTAAATGGCAAAAAGATCTCACCAATCCCATGCCAGGGGAGGTTATTGCCGAGATCAAAAAAGGCGAGGGCTTATTAATGCCCTCTTGCTCTTTGGTTGATAGTGATATTTTGGCGGGACAAGACAAAGACGCTATTTTAAAATTTGTTCAAGAATGGTTAAGGCGGTATGTCCGCGAAGCCTTAGAGCCGTTATTCAAATTGCAAGATGATGATATTGCCGATGGTGCGGCAAAAGAGATTGCGCAGAAACTGCATGATGCGTTGGGTATTTTGCCGCGTGAAGATTTGCAACAGTTGATTGGCCAAATGAGCGAAGATGACCGCGCAACGTTGCGAACGAAGAAAATTCGTTTTGGGCCGTTGATTGTCTATCTACCAGAATTAAATAAACCTGCGGCTGTTCGTTTGCGGGCAATGTTGCTCTCTTTGAGGGCGGATAAAGAACTCCCCGCTGTGGCGCCACCAGATGGAATTGTGTCTTTTTCTGTTGAAGGAAAAGATATTGATAAGGCTTATTATAGCGCCATTGGCTATCCTGTATATGGACCGCGTTCGATGCGCGTTGACATGTTGGATCGGGTGATTTGCGCGGTATATGATACCGCCAAAGAAGGCAAATTTCAGGCGCAACATCAAATGGCTGAATGGCTGGGGAGTAATATTGCTGATTTATACGCAATTCTTGAAGCGATGGGGCATAAGAAGATTTATGATCCTGCGGATGCGGTAAAGGCAGAAGAAGATAAAACGGCAGAGGCGACAGAGGGAGCGTCAGCTAAACCAGAAAAATCTCAGCCACAAGAAGCTCGAGCCGAAGAAGTGAAGTCTGTTGAAGTTCAATCTGATGAAGTAAAGCCAGTTGAGAAAACTAAAGTCGACGCCAAGTCGGATGTGGCAACCGAAAAGCCAAAAGAAATTCTAAAGCCTGATTTAGCGACATTTGCGTTAAAACGCGGCAAGGCGATGAATGCCGCAAGTGACGCTGCTCCGCCTGCGCGCCCAAACAAGAAATTTAGCGACAAAACATTTTCATCGAATAAAAAGAAATTTGATAAGAAAAAATCAAACGCCAAAAAGCCGCCACAGCAACGCATTTACAAGGCTGAAGTAGAAGCAAACCCCGAAGATTCGCCGTTTGCTATCCTTAGCCAGTTAAAAGTTACCAAAAAAGATTAAGAATAAAAAGCAATGCGTTTTTTACTGTTAATGATGTTCATGATTTCGATCGTGCCAAATGTGGCGCAGGCAGAAAAAACAGGCGCATTGATTTCTGGTGCGTATCTTTTAGAGCTTTGTAAACGTGATGCGAATGGTAAAGAAACAGTTGCTGGTGGGCACGCGACTTGTCAGGCTTACATTGCAGGTTTGATTGATTACCACAATCTTTTGCGCTCATTGGGGACATCACCCAACATTGATTTATGTGTGCCACAAACGGCAAAGCTAAATGATTTGCAAGATATTGTTTGGCAATATTTAGATAAGAATGCCTATCACGACTCTTTCATCGCCGCGCCAGCTGTCAGTCTTGCGCTGTTTCAGGTGTTTCCGTGTAAGAAAAAATAAGCTTAGTTTAGCGCTTTATCTCAACCAAGTCATACCCACCCCATTCAATCAGCTCTTTGATTTTTTCATCTGGTAGATCTTGATCGTCTTTTGTATCAATTGTCACGGTTTGGTCATCAAGGCTGACATCAATGTCATTCACGCTGTCTTCTTTACCGAAAATTTTTGTCAAAGATTGCGCGCAAAAGTCACACACCATACCGTCTACTTTCACAATAATATCTTTTGTCCCCTCGGCATGAACGGGAGCTGCTATCAGCAACATGATGATTGATAAAACGCCTAATATATTTTTCATGATTTTCTCCTTAAAATCGTTGAACAAAATTAAATAAAATACCGTCATCTAAATTATAACCCGCTTCAACCAAAGTGGTACCTTTAAAAAAGCGAACAAGCGGTGTCATCGAAAAGCTATCTTGCTCTCCTGCATCGTAATCCGCCTGAAGCATGATCCATGTATGAAAATCACCGTAATCACCTATATAGGGCGCAACACCTATTCGCGCTTTATGTTCAATATGTTTTGTGTCGTTATTCGCCCATAAGAAATGATTTTCGTAGGACGTAAAATAACGCCGTGTTTCCCAATCTGCCGCAATACCCGTATAAGCGGCGGGGCTAAAATCTCCATCTTCGCGTGATATACCAATACCAGATTTTAAATAAAGATTGGCTTGCTCTTGCGGTTTGTTCCAACGTTTGAGCAAATTATTCAGCTGTACACTGTCAATATGCGTGCTGGAGTCCCGTAAATAATCATGGCGCCATCCGATAGAATGTTTTGCAGAAGGGGAATAATGAATATGCGAAGAGTTTTTATCTTTGTCATTCATCACCATCAATGTCCACCCACCAGGATAAGAAACAGGACGCGCATGCGCGGTGGCACTCATAGCAATTATTGCTGATAAAAATAAAAGGGTAAATCGCATAAGGTTTATTCTAAAGCTTTCACGATAAAGTTACAAAAATTTAAAATTCTCTTTCAATTGTGAAAGTTACGATATTTTCAAGCGTGGTTTTGAGAGCGGTGGCGGGAAGTAGGGCGAGGTTTTTAATGGCCTCATTGCCATATGTTCGCGCCATTTTCATGCCTTGCGCTATGGTATCATTTTTATTCATTAACTCTAAGGCAGTATCAATATCGCCATCGTGTTGATTTTTATCGCCTAACGTCCGTTGCCAAAATTCACGTTCTTTGTCATTTGCGTTTTGAATGGCTAAAATTACGGGAGCCGTCATTTTTCCTTCACGGAAATCATCGCCAATGGTTTTGCCCAATTTTGCGCGTTCGGCGTTATAATCCAATACATCGTCAATAATTTGAAATGCCATGCCAAGGTTCATGCCAAAATCACGCATATGCTTTACCGTTGCTGCGTCCTCATCGGCAATCACGGGGCCTACTTCGCAGGCGGCGGCAAAAAGTGACGCGGTTTTACCTTCGATCACCGCCAAATAATCCTCCATTGTGGTGTCGATATTATTTTGCGCGCTTAATTGTAAAACTTCGCCTTCGGCAATCACGGCGGAGGCGTTGGATAAAATGCGTAAGACGTCTAAATTGCCATCCGCGACCATGAGCTGAAAAGCGCGAGAGAAAAGAAAATCCCCGACCAATACGCTGGCTTCGTTCCCAAAGACAATATTGGCAGAGTCTTTACCGCGGCGCTGCACGCTATCATCGACCACATCATCATGCAGCAATGTTGCTGTATGGATAAACTCCACGGCGGCAGAAAGGCGGTGCGCCCGCACCATGTCGCCATTAAACAAAGATGTGCATGCCAAGGTTAAAAGTGGCCTTATACGCTTGCCGCCTGCCGCAATAAGATAACTCGCCAGTTGCGGGATCAGTGGCACATCGGATTGCATATGTTCAATAATCATCGCATTGACCGCGGTCATGTCGTCACGCATGGCGGCCTGCAAAGCATCAAGGGGGCTTTGCGATTGTGGTGTTTTTTGCTGTAATGCAGTCATAATATAGGGTTTAATGCCAGTATGACGACAACTCAAGATATTTATGTGCTGAACAAGCGATTGAAACTCCGCCATAGTGCCGCGGGGTTCAAGACGTCGATGGACAGCATCTTGCTAGCGGCGGCTTGCCCTGTTGTGACGGGGGAGAAAATTCTTGATATGGGGTGTGGTGTTGGCGGCGCAGGGCTTTGTGTTTTGGCGCGGGTTGCGGGGGTTGATTTAACGGGCGTTGAAATCCAAAAAGATCATGCTGACTTGGCGGAATATAACGCGGCGGCGCATAATTTTGCGGAGCAAACAGATTTTATCACTATGGATATACGTGATTACCGCGAAGAAAAAGCGTTTCATCATGTGATTTGTAATCCGCCATATTTAGAAGCAGAAAAACATTTAAGATCGCCTTCAGATGAAAAAGCCACTGCGATGGGGCATGGTGACAATAAGATGACGGTCAAAGACTGGATTGATACGGCGCATTTTTGTTTAAAATCAAAAGGGTCGTTAACAATGATTCACCGCGCTGATCATTTAGATAAAATTATTATCGGCTTAGGAAAGCGATTTGGCGCGCTGGAAATTTTTCCTTTCTGGCCAAGGCAAGGCGAACAAGCAAGCCGCGTGATTGTCCGTGCCTATAAGGATCGCTATTCATCCATGAAGATGCACGCAGGGCTCGCGCTTCATGGTGAAAAAGACAACCGCAATTATACCGCGCAAACAGAAAAAATCTTACGGGATGGAGAGAGGCTATTTTGAAAATAAGAGAATATAAGCCAAGCGACCAAGAACAGGTTTGGGCGTTACATGTTAAAACTATCTCTGAAAATGATGGGTTTACAAAAAATTTATCTTTTCACACAGATATGAAAGATATTCAAAATGTCTATGAGACGTTTTTTGTTTTAGAAAAGAACGACAAAATTATCGGCATGATTGCTATGAAAAGAGTAGACGCAAAAACAGCTGAAATTAAAAGACTTCAAGTTAATAGTGATTATCAGGGCGAGGGGTATGGAAAAGCCTTGCTGGAGGCGGCGCTGGCGCATTTAAAATTATCGGGCTATGCAAAAGCCATTTTGGACTATTCTGCCCCTAATGGCAGTGTAGGGAATTTATATTTGGCGCATGGGTTTGAAATTACAGAACAAAAAACTTGTACATTCGGCCCAGACAATGAAGAATTCTTTATGACTTATATGCAAAAAAGTCTTTAAAAAATGATCAGGGGGTTCTTATGAAATTTTTACTCGCTTTATTAATGGTGATCGTTGGGGCGTTGAGTTCTGCAAAGGCGCAAACGGCTTTTGATCCAACGGGATTATGGCTTACAGAAAATAAACGCTCAGTTATTGACGTTAAAAAATGTGGTGACTCCTTATGTGGTTATATTTCTTGGATTATTGAGGGTGGAATGCAGTTTGATAATAAAAACCCCCAAGAAAATTTACGGGGGCAACCCATGTGCGGGTTACAAATTGTGCAGGGGTTAAAACAAAATAAAAATAATCTGAATGAATGGCAGAACGGCAAAATATATAAAGCGGATGATGGCGATGTTTATGACGCAACGCTAACCATAAAAAGCCAAGATAGATTAAAAGTCCGTGGCTATGTTGGTGTGCCTTTATTTGGTAAATCTCAAAATTGGACACGCGTCAGCGCGGCTGATTACCCTGTCTGTAAAGCACCATAATAATGAATGTCAAAATTCGTCAAGCAACAGAAGCGGACATTCCCGCGCTTTATGATCTATATGAAAAAATCGGTCAAAAGGATGAGGGATATTTTGAATCTTGTTTTGAAAAAGATTGTTTGCTTTTGATCGCAACTGTTGAAAAACAAAACGCTGGCTTTGGCATTTTAAATTTTGATCCTAAATATAGTTTGTATCAAAAACTGGAAATTCCAGAAATTCAGGATTTAAATGTTCTTCCAGATCATCGGCAACAAGGCATTGCGACAGCAATGGTTGAAGCGTTCGAAAATATCGCCCGTGATCAAGGCGCGGAATATGTCGGCATCTCCGTCGGTTTAACAAAAGATTACGGCCCCGCCCAACGCCTCTATTTTAAATTAGGCTATATGCCGGATGGCAATGGTGTTACGTACGACCGGGATGCTGTAACGCATGGTATGCGGTATGCCGTTGACGATGATCTATGTTTAATGCTGTTGAAAGAGCTTTAAGCTCGCTTTCATAATACGTGTCAAATCTAGACAAACATTTTTTTGCGCCTTCTTGATCGCTGTTAAATGCTTCCCTAACAAGCAGGGAATAGCTTCGCGAAAGGGCATCATTGCCAATCGTGTATGATCTGTCTTTAGCGGCTTGGAAGTTGCTAACAGCTCTTACAAAAGCGCCGTGAAGTGGTTCAACATTATATTGAGCAGGAACTTTTATTTCTGCGGGACAGCCAATGATTTGATCTAAGCTTCGGTGGGCGTTGTGAAAATAGTGCTTTGCCATTTTATTTAGTGAAAATAGTGAATAAGGCGATGAGAAGTATTGATGTTTTAAAGTTATGTCAATATATTTCTTTGTGATTTATTCGTTCTTTACCCCTAGATTTTTGGCGTAAAATGGCTAAATTCAGAGCTATTCCAATTAACTGACCATGACAAAGGGTATCTCTATGACAAAATGGGTTTATAGCTTCGGCAAAACAACCGACGGTAAGGCTGAAATGCGTAATTTATTGGGCGGTAAAGGCGCGAATTTGGCCGAAATGTCCTCCCTTGGTTTGCCTGTCCCGCCGGGTTTTACCATCACAACCGAGGTCTGTACCGCATTTTATGAGAATGAAAATAATTACCCTGAAGCGTTAAAAGCCCAAGTCAATGACGCGCTGGCGGCGATTGAATCCCAAATGGATATGAAATTCGGCGATGCTGAAAACCCGCTACTTGTCTCTGTGCGCTCTGGCGCGCGGGTGTCGATGCCGGGTATGATGGATACTGTTTTGAACCTTGGCTTGAATGACCAAACAGTCGAAGGGCTGGTAAAAAAATCAGGGGACGCGCGCTTTGCATGGGATAGCTACCGCCGTTTTGTTCAAATGTATGGTGATGTGGTCATGGGGTTAGAGCATCACGATTTTGAAGACATCATGGAACAGCACAAGCGTGACATGGAAGTATCCGAAGATACCGACATCACGGCGGAGGGCTGGAAGCAGGTCGTCGCACAATATAAAGAAATGGTTGAACGCCAGCTTGGGCGTCCGTTCCCCGAAGATCCACAAGAGCAATTATGGGGCGCGATTGGCGCAGTCTTTAGCTCGTGGATGGTGCCACGGGCGATTAAATACCGTGAAATTAATGATATCCCCGCCGATTGGGGCACGGCCGTCAATGTGCAATCCATGGTGTTTGGTAATATGGGGGATGACTGTGCAACGGGTGTTGCCTTTACCCGTGACCCTTCCAATGGTGAAAACTTTTTCTATGGTGAATATCTTGTGAACGCCCAAGGCGAAGATGTTGTGGCGGGTATCAGAACGCCGCAATCCTTGACGATTCAAGGAAAAGAAAAAGAGGGTAGTGACCTTCCATCTATGGAAGAAGTTATGCCAGAAGTCTTTAATGAATTAAATGAAACGCGTCTGAAGCTTGAGGCGCATTATAAAGACATGCAAGACATTGAATTCACCGTTCAGCAAGGCAAGCTTTATATGTTGCAAACCCGAAGCGGTAAACGCACGGCGGCGGCGGCCTTAAAAATCGCTGTCGATATGGTGAACGAAAAATTAATTGATGAGCAAGAAGCCTTAATGCGTTTGGAGCCGGCTTCTCTCGATCAATTGCTTCACCCGACGCTCGATCCAAAAGCGGCAAAAACAATTTTAACCAAAGGCCTCCCTGCCTCCCCTGGTGCGGCGGCGGGAATTGTTGTGTTCACGGCAGACGAAGCTGAAAAACGCGCGCAAGCGGGGGAGCAAGTCATGCTTTGCCGTGTTGAAACATCACCAGAAGATATTCATGGTATGCATGCGGCGGCGGGGATTTTGACCACGCGCGGCGGCATGACGTCTCATGCGGCGGTTGTGGCGCGTGGGATGGGGCGTGCCTGTGTGGCAGGCGCAGGAGCGATTGCGATTGATTACAAAACCCAGTCAATGTCAGTTGGCGCACACACAATCAAGGCAGGCGATCTTGTGACCATTGATGGTTCAACCGGCGAGGTCATGTTGGGGGCAGTTGATACAATTAAACCTGAATTATCGGGTGATTTTGACACGGTCATGCAATGGGCGGATAAAGCGCGCCGTATGAAAATTCGTACCAATGCGGAAACGCCATTGGATGCGCAAACAGCGGTTGATTTTGGCGCGGAAGGCATTGGCCTTTGTCGTACAGAGCACATGTTTTTTGACCCTGACCGTATTCAGCATGTTCGCGAAATGATTTTTGCCACAGATAAAGTAGGGCGCGAGCAAGCCTTGGCAAAATTATTGCCTGAACAACGCAGTGACTTTACAGAGCTCTTTAAAATTATGAACGGCCTTCCGATCACCATTCGCTTGCTTGATCCGCCGCTTCATGAATTTTTACCGCAGACGATGGAAGATATCGCGCATTTCACCAAGACCGCGGGACTGGACGCGGATTTTGTCACGCGCCGTCAGAACGAGCTGCACGAAGCCAATCCTATGTTGGGTCACCGTGGTTGCCGTTTGGCAATCACGTACCCTGAAATTTGCGCCATGCAAGCCCGCGCAATTTTTGAAGCCGCTGTTGAAACGGATGCGATTCCTGAGGTGATGATTCCGCTTATTATCGGTAAAGAAGAACTAAAAATTCTTAAAGACATCGTGATTGAACAAGCTGAAGCGGTATTTAAAGAAAAAGGAAAAACCGTTAAATATATGGTCGGTACAATGATCGAAATGCCACGCGCCGCGTTGATGGCGGATGATGTCGCAACCGAAGCAGAATTTTTCAGCTTCGGCACAAACGACCTAACCCAGACGTGTATGGGGATGAGCCGCGATGACGCCGCAAAATTCCTTCCTGAATATGTGGAACAAGGCATTTTAGAAAAAGACCCTTTCCAAACATTAGACCAAAGCGGCGTTGGCCAATTAGTCGACATGGCCTGCCAACGTGGACGCTCAACGCGTGACGATATTAAACTCGGTATTTGTGGCGAACATGGCGGCGACCCAGCTTCTATTGCGTTCTTTGAATCTTGTGGCTTAGATTATGTGTCCTGTTCCCCGTATCGCGTCCCCATCGCTCGCCTTGCTGCGGCGCAAGAAGCGATCAAGCAAAAAGATAATAAATCCAAAACGATTAACGTCAAAAAAGCAGCTTAAATTAAGACACAGAATTTTTATCCTTTGATAGAATATTGGCAAAGATATAGATCTTTCAGCAAATAATATTGCTTCGTGACGTGGCGATAAGAAAGCTTTGGCGTTATCTTTTGAAAGCTTATTTAGCCACGTAACTGATTCACTTAATTTAGCGATATGTTGATTATTTATATATTTGTGAAAAATATTTATCTCACCAACATATTAATCGCGCTCTCATCACCTATTGGGCGGTGGAGGGTGAGCATACCGGCGGCGTCGCCTGCTTGCACACCGATAGGGTCGTCCTCAATCACCAAGCAATTTATGGGATTAATTTTTTGGTGATATAAATTCTCCATGCGTTTTAAGGCCATTAGATATGGTTCTGGCTGTGGTTTTTGTTGTTTGCAACTTTCTTTGCACAGGATAAATCTGAAATGCTTTGTTAAGTTTTTGGCCTCTAATGCCGCCCTGACAAGGTGGCGATGCCCCCTTGATACAACCGCTTGTGGCACTTTATTTTTTTCAAAATATTCGATGCCTTCTTTGACGCCTTTGCGGATTTTTATTTCATGAATATGGTCAAGATACCATTGATCTGTTTGATTTAGATAATCTTTTGCTGAAATTTTTAAGCCCAGTTCCTTTTTTATCCAATCGTGGTTTTGACTGGCTGAATTATTATAAATTTTTTGACGATGTTTATCACCCAAAATAATGTCATGTTGTTTTAATGTCTCGACATGTTTTCGCCAATGATGCTCTGCGGTTTCAACCAGCGTGTTTTCACAATCCCAAAAGACGAAACGAATTTGCGCTTGCTTCATTTTTAAACTCCTCTATCGCTTCATCGCGTATCATCGCCAATGCCATGTTACCGCAAGACGAACGTATATTGCCAACGACTTTATTGCCAATTTTAAGGTCGCTAAAAGGTGCAGGGGGATGTCCGTCGAATGTTATCGCGCGTAGATGTTTTTTGCCTAAATTTCGGTAATGCATGCGCGCCGTGAGTTCTTGACCCATGTAACAACCTTTA
Organism: uncultured Alphaproteobacteria bacterium; assembly: GCA_937923625.1. Taxonomy (GTDB): domain Bacteria; phylum Pseudomonadota; class Alphaproteobacteria; order Micavibrionales; family Micavibrionaceae. The sequence continues at coordinate 134,466 of CALDTV010000009.1, read as the reverse complement.
TCCCAATCAAGGCCGTTAAATTTATCAATATTGCATTCTAACAGCGTGGAGCGCTCGACTTCTAAATCTCTACTACCATCAGGGACGCCGAGGATGATGCGTTGTTGATCCCATTCCTCAAAATGCTCTTCGGGCAAGGCGGGTTTTTCAAAACTGCGATAACCAAGTTTAAAATGACGTGGGTCTTCTAACCCAGTGGGGTGGTCGAAGACAGCGTAAACAGGATGCTCTTTTTCAAGGGATATTTTTACATCAGCACGTAAACGATATCTGTTTAAGCAGTCATAAAGATCTTGGGCGCGTGCGCCACCCTCACAATCAAGCAGAAGAAAGCCATCACCATGATGCATAAAAAAATCATGCAAGAATTTCCCCTGCGGTGTGAGCAGGCAGCTGTAAAGAATTTTAGAATCCTCTAGCTTTTCAACATCATTAGAAACCAGCCCTTGTAAAAAAGAAACACGATCAGCGCCCTCAATATGAATGAGGCCGCGGTTTCTTAAAGTCACGAAAAATGGATTTGTCATGAAGCAATCTTATGTTTTAAGAATTACTCATTCAAATTTTTATAAGGATCAGAGCTTTGCGCACCAGCATGAATGGATGTCACGTTTTCACGGTCGCCATAATTTTTGGTCTTTTTGGTTATACGATCCAGCCAGTTTTGACGGGCTATTTCTGCTTCCTTATAAGGTAAATATTCAACACGTTCCCATCCCTTGGCATCCATGCAGCTTTCAAAATCATGATAATCCATATGCTCTGAATATAAAAAGCCATCGCGGGCGGGGCTGTCCCATTCATCTAGCTTTGATGGCGGGCGTTGATTGGCAGAATTATAATTTGCTGGGAATGATTTACGAATTTCACCAAGTTTTTCTAATTCTTTAATCTCATTGACACAGGTCGCAATATTTTGATTGAGCATTTGCTGCGCTTTTGGCCCTTGAAGGTAAAGAGCAGAAGACGCATTATTGCGTTGCCAGAATTTTGCTTGATCTAACTGTCCGTGACCTTGCAAAAACCTTGGTGCTTTAATACCCGATTGAGCGCAAGCTGTTACGCCAAGCGAAGAGGCAAGCAAAAGCGGCAAGATGAATTTTTTACTTATAGATGTGTTAAAAGTCATAGGGTTTCTTCTTTGGTCAGAATCAATTATTTCAAACAAAATCATAACAGCTTGTGCGACTATCAACAATAATGCCGTCTAATTTTCTGGCTGTTGTGGCTGATCCATCCACCATGTTTCTGTGACAATGCCGTATATTGGGGTTTTTTCGGGACGTTTCAACGGTTTCCAATAACTGACGAAGTCTTTGGTGTTGTAATAAAGGGGGATCATATTGGCGTTATCCCATAGTTTTTTGTCAAGTTTTTGGGTTTTTGCCACTAGCTCGTCGCGTGTTTTTGCATCAGGGATAGATTGCGCAAGCATATCAATTTCAGGGTCGCAAATGCCTGCATAATTCCAACGCGAGGGCTGCTCCGCGGCTTCACAGCTCCAATAGAGATATTGCTCCGTTCCTGGGGATAATGTTGAATGCCAAAAATAAAGTGTCATGTCAAAATTATAATCCTGCATACGTCCCAAATAGGCGGCACTGTCAAGGACACGTACGGTGGCATCAATTCCCATTTTTTTGAATGATCGCGTGAGGGAAAGTGCAATTTTCTCATCAGAAGGATCATTTAAAAGAATATCAAAACGCATGGGCTTGCCAGTTTTTTGATGAATACGTTTACCATCTTGTACGATCCATCCCGCTTGTTTTAAAAGTTGATCACCTTCACGCATTAAAAGGCGGGGAGATTTTTTTTCTTTTTTGGGGATGGGGCGCGCTAAATCTGTATTGGGGTAATAGCTGTTTATTTGTTGATACTGACCATAGAATAAATTTTTATTCATCCAATCAAAATCAAAGAACTTATTCAAGGCTTGACGCACACGGATATCATCAAACGGGGCGCGGCGTGTGTTGAAAATAAATCCGCGTACCTTATCGGGGCGACTATGAATAATTTCTTCTTTGACCACGCGGCCATCGTCAAGCGCAGGAAAGTCGTAACTGCTGTTCCAATTGCCTGCATCCCATTCACGGCGCAAGGTTAAATCACCTTTTTTGAAACTTTCAAATGCAACGGTATTGTCGCGGTAATAATCATAAATGACGCGGTCAAAATTATGGTGTCCTTTATTAACAAGGGTATCTTTTGCCCAATAATCTTTGACCCGCTCTAACACTATTCTTTTCCCTGGTTCGGCTTCGGCGATTTTATAAGGACCAGATCCAAGCGGTGCCTCAAGTGTGGTTTTATCGAATGTTTTATCCTTCCAATAATCTTTGGAGAGGATTGGCATGAGCGCAAAAATCATCACTGTCTCGCGGTCAAACCCCTCACCAAAAGAAAATTCGATGCCGTTATCTGCAACTTTACTCGCGGTTGCTAATTTATATATACGCCGCATATTGGGGCGGCCTTCGGCTTTTAATGTTTCAAAAGAAAATATAACATCATCGACCGTGATGGGTGTGCCATCGTGAAATCGCGCCAAAGAGTTCAAATAAAATGTGATGCTAGAGCGATCTTCGGGAACGCTAACGCGCTCCGCAATCATCGGGTACATCGTAAAAGGTTCATCCCAAACACGAGTCATCAGCCGATCTGTGACAAGGTTTAGTCCCTTTGCGGCGCGGCCTTTGATGGAATAGGGATTGAGGGTATCAAACGTGCCTATCGCGGCTTGTTTTAAATCGCCGCCCTTGGGGGCGTTGGGATTGGCGTAATCAAGATGCGTGTCTTCTGGGCTATATTTGGGTTCTCCGACCATCGCAAGGCCGAATTTTAAATTGAGGGTTTCTTCGGCATGGGCCGATGGCGAGAGTAAGATGGCGATTAAAAATAGCGCGAGATATCTCATTATTTTTAAGCTGCCTGCTTTTGCTTGACCAATTCAGATAAGTCAACGACGGGGCGGGGACCCATTTTGCTGATGACTTCTGCGGCCGCAATTGAGCCGATATGACCACACGCTTCTGGTCCCATGCCTTCGGTAAAGCCAAATAAAAATCCTGCGGCGTAGGCATCACCTGCGCCAGTACTATCGACCATAGTGACATTTGGCTCTGCTTTAATTTCAATTTGTTGGCCATTTTGAATAATGATTGAGCCTTTCTCACCGCGGGTTACCGCGACCAACGCGCACTGGGTTTTGACTTGATTTATGGCTTCTTCCAGATCATCTGTTTCATACAAAGATTTAATTTCATCTTCGTTGGCAAATAAAATATCGACATGCATGCTGACAAGATTTTTAAATGCCTCGCGGTGACGATCAACGCAAAAGGAGTCTGAAAGTGTTAAGGCTACACGGCGTCCGCTTTCATGGGCAAGGCGCGCCGCTTTGACAAAGGCTTCCATCGCTTGGGGGGGATCGAACAGATATCCCTCTAAATATAACACTTGGCCTTTGGCGATAAAGTCGGCATCAATATCATCAGGCGTCAGTTCGACTGCCGCGCCCAAATAAGTATTCATGGTGCGTTCGCCATCTGGTGTAACAAAAATCATACAGCGCCCTGTCGAAGGGCCATGTTTTAGGCGGGTGGTTTCATATGTTACGCCCATATCTTTTAGGCTTTTGGCAAATTTGTTCCCTAGCTGTCCATCAGCAACCTTGCCAATATACGCGCCCGTCCCACCGAGGGAGGCAAAACAAGCCATCGTATTGCCCGCAGAGCCACCTGCAACCTCAACAGGCTCCGACATGTCACCATAAAGCGCCAAGGCACGTTCGGCATCAACAAGACTCATTGAGCCTTTGGCCATACCAAATTCTTTATTTTGCGCTTCAATATACGCATCATCCGTTTCATACAAAACATCAACCAACGCATTACCAATGGCGATAACGCCAAATTCTGGGGCTGTATTATTATTGTTGGGCATTGTGCGGACTTTCCTAATATTGTCATTCTTCTATGGTTTATAGTATTACTAGAATGTTATCTCTATATAATCATGAGAGAAAGGCAAGAACATGGCGACAAAAAGCCCTTCAATGAAGGATAAAATGGTGCAAGCAATGCTTGATTTGGCCGCAGAAGGTGCGTGGCGCAGTGTTGAACTACAAGATATTGCCGATAAAGCCGAAATTTCCATAGAAGATGCCTATGAATATTTTGATGACCGCGCCGATGTGCTGGCGGCCTATGGGCGTATGGTTGATAAACAGCTTTTGGCAAATTACGAAGCTGAGGCGGACGCTTCTTGCCGTGAAAAACTATTTGATTTGCTCATGGAGCGTTTTGATGTGCTGAATGATAATCGCGCAGCGGTGATTGCTATTTTAGATGGTTTTAAGGGGGATCCCAAAGAAGCCATTTGTAGTTTCCCGCATTTGGGCCGTTCCATGTCACGTATATTGACCGCCGCTGATATTCAAACGGAGGGTATAAAAGGCGCGATAAAAGTGACTGGCTTAATCAGTATTTATTTATACGTTGTTCGCACATGGAAAGAGGATGAGAGCGAAGACATGGCCAAAACAATGGCTGAACTTGATAAGGCGCTTGATAAAGCTGAAGCATTATACAATTCGATGCCATGTTAATGTCATTGCGAGGAATGTAATGACGAAGCAATCCAGAATGGTTGTAACTTTACTAAATTGCCGCAGTCGCGCTGCTCCTTCGCAATGGCGAAAGTAAAAATATGAAGTTTATAAAAGATACCTTGCTTAAAGATGCGCGGCATTTTCAAATCGCCACCCTTAGCGCGTTGCTTGTTTTACTTCTTATCTGGAGTGATTTTGCACCGAAGTTGCATGTTGTTGCGCTTGTCTTAAGCGCAACCTTATTCACGCAATTGATCTTTTTTAAAATATTTAAAATTCCTTCGATAGATTATCGCTCACCTTTAATCACGAGCTTATCGTTATGCTTGTTGTTTAAAACGAATTTAATCTGGCTCTACCCGCTGGCGGGGGCGGCGGCCATAGCGACAAAGTTTTTTGTTCGGTTTGATGGAAAGCATTTATTTAACCCTGCAAACGCGGCAATTGTTCTGGGGCTTTTATTTATGCCTAATAATGTGTGGGTTTCACCGGGGCAATGGGGCAGCGCGGTATGGTTTATTTTTGCGTTACTTTGCCTTGCTGTGGTGGTGTTGAACCGTTCAGGACGTGCAGATATTGCGCTATTTTTTCTGGGCTCATGGTTTGCTTTGTTATTTGCGCGGGCTTTTTGGCTCGGGGACCCGCTCGATATACCGCTTCATAACGCGCAAAGCGGCGCGCTCCTTATTTTTGCCTTCTTTATGATATCAGATCCAATGACCACGCCAGACCACCGTATAGGCAGATTTATCTTTGCGCTGGTTGTGGCCGTCGCGGCATATGTGATGCAATATGTGTTTCAAATTCGTGAAGCTATATTTTATGCGTTATTTTTGGTATGTCTTATGACGCCCATAATTGATTATTTTTTAAAAGACTCTCGTTACCGCTGGAGTTCACAAGGGAGAAAAACATGATAAAATATTTTTTAACTGTAATGGCGTTGATCGCTTTTAGCGCGACTCACGCGCAAGCCTTCTGTGGTTTTTACGTTGCGAAAGCAGATGCAGATTTATTTAATGAAGCTTCCAAAGTTGTTATGGCGCGCCACGACGATCGAACCGTCATGACCATGGCGAATGATTTCCAAGGGGATGTTAAAGACTTCGCAATTGTTATTCCTGTTCCAACGATTGTCAAAAAGTCACAAGTGAATGTGGGTGACAATAAAGTAATAGATCATTTGGATGCCTATACCGCTCCACGCTTGGTGGAATATTTTGACAGCGACCCTTGTCAGCAATTTGAGATGATGGAAATGATGGCCGCGGATTCAATGGTGCGTCGTGGCGCTGCGCCAAAAGCATTAATGCGAAAAGCCAAAAAATTAGGGGTCACCATCGAAGAAAGCTACAGCGTTGGTGAATATGATATTTTAATTCTCTCTGCAAAACAATCGGACGGGCTTTTTACTTGGCTTAATCAAGAAGGGTATAAATTACCCAAAGGGGTTACAAAAATTCTTAATAGCTATATCAAACAAGACATGAAATTCTTTGTGGCGAAAGTGAATTTGAAGGAATTTGAAAAAGAAGGTGGTACGTTCTTGCGCCCGCTTCAGGTGGCGTATGAGTCCGATAAGTTCATGTTACCAGTCCGTTTGGGAACGTTAAATTCTAAAGGGCCGCAAGATTTATTACTTTTTACCTTGACCAAAAATGGCCGTGTTGAACCGACCAATTATCGCACAACAAAAATTCCAACGGGTGATAATATTCCGCTTTTTGTTAAAGATGAATTTGGCGAATTTTATAAAGCGATGTTTGATAAACAGGTTAAGAAAAATAACATGAAAACGGTGATGCTGGAATATGCTTGGGATATGGCTTGGTGTGATCCTTGTGCGGCTGATCCTTTGCCTGCAAAAGATTTAAAAAAACTTGGTGCGTGGTGGCTGGATGAGCAGCGCGATAATGTACAGCCAATGCCAAATCAACGCCGTATCATGCCGCCACGCGGCGGTGCGGTGAATGTTTTTGCAACCCGTATGCACGTGCGCTACACCGCAGATAGTTTCCCTGAGGATATTGCTTTGCAGGTGACAGATGACCGTGAAAATTTCCAGGGGCGTTATGTGATGCAACACCCGTTTAAAGACGAAGCATCATGTTCTGCCGCTGGTGATTATTACAAAAAATTACCCAAGCGTTTTGAAAAAGAAGCCAAAACTTTGGCGAGCTTAACAGGCTGGAACATCAATGACATTCGCAAAAAAATGGAAGAAAATGGCCAATCCTTCAAAGTAAAATCAGGCACAACAAATAACTTGGGCGATGGCAAACCGTGGTATGAAAATATGTGGAATGATTAAGCCATGATTATCGTTTTTGGCTCCATAAATATGGATGTAAATATGCGGGTAAAACGTTTCCCCAAGGCGGGGGAGACAGTTTTAGCGCATTCTTACACGATGACACCTGGCGGTAAGGGCGCAAACCAAGCGCTCGCCTCTGCAAGGATAGGCGCAAAAACAGCACTTGTTGGAAAAGTGGGTGATGATGGCGCGGGCTTGCGCATTCTCAATTATCTTAAACGTCACGAAGTCATGACCTCTGGTGTTGCGACATCAGAAGAAATGCCAACAGGTATGGCAACGGTGATGCGTGATAGTGCGGGAGAGAATAGTATTGTTGTCGCGAGCGGTGCGAATGCCGAAGTAAATGCAGAACAAGTGCCTAGTAATATTTTGGGGGCTAACAATGTGTTACTGTGCCAAATGGAACTTCCATTGGAACAAAATGCTCTGGTGATGAAGACCGCACATGATACAGGCGCAAAAGTTGTAATGAACTTAGCGCCCGCTATAGCCATTCCCAAACAGCTTTTGGCATTGGTTGATTATTTGATTGTAAATCAAATAGAAGCAGAACAATTAGCCAAGACGTTAAAAATTGATGCGCAAAAAAACACGGCTTCTTTGGCGCAAAAATTAGCAAAACAAAATAATGTGACATGCATTGTGACGATGGGGGGCAAAGGTGTTGTCGTGGCCGAGCCAAACGGAAAAGGCTTTTCATTTCCTGCGTTAAAAATAAAACAGGTTGTTGATACGGCAGGCGCAGGAGATTGTTTCTGTGGAACTTTTACCGCCTGTTTGCATGAGGGGCGTACGCTGATGGCTGCGGTTAAAATGGCAACTGTCGCAAGTGGCTTATCCTGTCAAACCAAAGGGATTATGAAGTCTTATCCTTACTTATCTGATATTGAAGAAGCAATGGAAACGATGCCAGAGGCAGTTTCTATTTAACGCGGAGAATTTCTTTATTAAAGCTATTTTTGATTTTTCAATTATTAATCTGCGTTGCGCATGCATGATGCATTACAAAACCCGTTAAAAAAACGAATAAATTTTTAGTTTAAACTAAATTGATTTTTTTTAAGCGCGTATATCAAGATTAACGCCACGCACTGAAGAGCTAGGAACAGAAGCCGCAGATTCTTGCAAAATATCGGCAACGCGTTGCGCGGCATCTGCATTGCTTTTTACAGCCGAAAGCGCGACATTCTGCCTTGTTTGTGCGACTTGCGCGGCTATTCCTGATGTTGCGTCCATAAATATGTCCTAGAATTTTTCCCTTATTAACACACAATTATAGCATAAAAACTCTTAAGAGCTTGTTAATGCGCGGGGAAGGGCGATATACCCCATTGGCAATTAGAACAAATCACCATATTATAGTATTGTTCATGACATAAATTTTAAGTGGGAGGCAGAATATGAATCAACAAATTATCATGAGTTTTTCAGTCCCGCCGAGCGCTGATGATGTTTTAGTCATTGCAAACGCCCAATTAGAAATTTTGCCAGAGGAGTTATTAGAGGCCTTTGAAGAGCTTGTGGTGATGGTCGAAGAAATTCCGGATGAAACCACCGAAGCTGATTTGGATTTAGAGGATCCATTTGATCTTTTGGCGCTTTATAAATCTGCGAAAGAAGTATCGCCGGGGGTTGAAAAAACAACAGCCAACGATAATGACGTGCTTATTCTATATCGCCGCCCGTTATTAGATAGCTGGTGCGAAACTGGTGAAGATTTAACGCAAATCATTCGTGATGCGATGATCGAAGAAATCGCCAATAATTTTGATTTCTCTGACGATGACATCGAAGAAATGGCAGGTCGCCATTACCAAGGAATGTTGTAATCCTTTGTCATTACGAGCCTAACGAAGCAAAGCACTCTAAAATAATAATCTTTACACTGAATTGCCGCAGTCGCTAACGCTCCTTGACAATGACGGGGTCAAGACAGTCCACGTTGCATAAATTCCGCCATGCGTTTGGCAAAGCCAGAAGGGTCAGGGAGGCTTTCGCCTTGAATGATGAGGGCTTGATCCATCAACATCAATGCGGCGTCTTTTAAAAATGTTTCATCTTTTTCGGCGGCTGCCATGCTTGCCAATGTTTGAATGAGCGTATGGTCTGGATTAATTTCTAAAACTTTTTTAATCCCTGGCTCATATTTTTGTTGAAGCCTTAAAGTTTTTTCCATGTTTATATCAACACCCCCTTCATCCGCAACCAAACATACGGGGGATTCCGTTAAACGTTTTGACGGACGGACAAAAGCAATCTGATCTGCTAATTGTGTTTGCAGATAAGCTGTAAAAGTTTCAATTTCTTTTTTATGTTCTGCGGTTTTTTCTGTTTTCTTTTCGTCTTCTGGTTTGTTCTTTTCGAATTTAGAAAGATCAACATTACCTTGGGTCACAGATTGAAATTTTTTGCCTTGATAATCACCAACTTGTTGCAGCCAAAATTCATCGACGGTGTCAGTCATCATCAACACTTCAATGTCGCGTGATTTGAATCCCTCTAGTTGTGGGGAGTTACGCAATGATTCAATTTTGTCGCCTGTAATGTAATAAATTTTTTCTTGGGCATCACTCATGCGCTCAATGTAATCACTTAACGATGTTTGTTTTTCATTGTCATGGGTTGAAAAGAAACGGCAAATTTTGAACAGGGCTTCGCGATGTTCAACGGCATCATATAAACCTTCTTTCATCACTGCACCAAACTGCCCCCAAAGGGTTGCGAAGGCCGCTTCGTCTTGGGTCGATAATTTATCAATTTCATTTAAAATACGTTTGGTGACGCCGCTACGAATTTTTGACACGACGGGGTTTGATTGCAACATTTCACGACTGATATTTAGTGGTAAATCTTGTGAATCAACAATCCCGCTGACAAAGCGCAGCCAAGGATAGAGCAACGTATCAAGCTGATCTGTGATAAAGACGCGCTTGACGTATAAACGTAGGCCGCTTTTGGCATTGGGATCGTATAAATCCCATGGGCGTAATGATGGAATAAATAATAACGATGTATATTCAATCACACCTTCGGCTGTCCAATGTGTTTTTAAGATGGGATCATCAAATGCGGTGCCGATGTGGTGATAAAATTCTTTATATTGTTCTTCTGTGATTTCATTCTTCGGACGTGTCCAAAGGGCTGAGGCGGCATTAATGGGCTCGCGTGTTTCACCTTCTTTAAGCTCTTTGCCATCTTCCAAATATATCGGGATTTCGATGTGGTCCGAATAAGCAGAAACAATTTGTTTAATCTTATCATCAATCATGTAATCAAACGCATCGCCTTTGATGAATAATTTTATCAATGTCCCGTGATTGTCAGTGAGCTGTTTTGCTTCTTCATCTGTAGCTTCACGAATGGTGAAACCCGTGCGACCATCAGACCGCCAATAATAAGTTTTGTCTTCGCCCGCCTTGCGACTGATAACATCGACATGTCCTGCGACCATAAAGCTGGCGTAAAATCCAACGCCAAATTGCCCAATCAAGGACATGTCTTTTTCTTGTCCTTGGGATTTTAAATTTTCTAAAATCGCGGCGGTGCCAGAGCGCGCAATTGTGCCGAGATTATTAATTAAGTCTTCTTTGTTCATTCCAATACCGTTATCGGTAATGGTCAATGTCGCCATGTCACGATCAGGGGTGATGGTAATATTAAAAGACGCACTTCCTTTGGTAAGGTTGTTATTGCTTAATGCTTCATAACGCAGGCGATCACACGCATCGGCGGCGTTTGATATTAACTCCCGCAAGAACACATCGCGGTTGGAATAAAGCGCGTTGGCGACAATATCTAACAGCCTTGAGACGTCTGTTTCAAACGGGCGCATATTTTCGTCGTCTTGCACTGTGGTGGTATCGGTTTCGTTTTTCTTTTGGGCGTTTGTCATCGTTCTCTCTTATTTGATCTATTTAAGGATATAGCATTCCAATGTCCCAGCCACCATCGGTCGGGGTATATAAATAACGTTGATGCAGGCGGTAATCGCCATCAATCCAAAATTCAAAATAATTTGGTTTTAAACGAAATCCTGTCCAATAATCAGGACGAGGGATGTCTTCTTTGCCCTCGAATTTTGCTTCAAAATCTTCAACAAATTCTTTTAATTCATCATAACTGCCTAATGGTTGAGATTGCTTTGATGCCCACGCGCCAATGCGGCTACCACGGTGGCGCGTATTGTAATAGGCATCAGCCTCGGCGTCGCTGACTTGTTCTAAAATCCCTTCAATGCGCACTTGTTTGCGCATGGATTTCCAATGAAAACAAATTGCGGCTTGGTCGTTATTTTTGATCTGTTGGCCTTTGCGGCTTCCTTTATTGGTATAGAAAATAAAGCCATTTTCATCCAGTCCTTTGAGTAAAACCATACGTGCGCTGGGGGCGCCATTAGGCGAGGCGGTTGCAAGGCACATTGCGTTGGGATCATTCGGCTCACTCTTTTCCGCAAGTGTTAGCCATTCTTGAAACAAATCATAAGGATTGGCTGGTGCTTTAAAATTGTTTGGTTTGTCTTGTTCGGTCATTTTGTCAAAATTATGCGCATATTCTGCGTAAAAGCCTTTTTTTCGTCTTACTTAACGCCTAAGTTAACGCTTAATATAAGAATCGCAATAGTTAGAAAGGCGAAGAGTATGAAAAAAGTTATATTATTAACAGCAATGATTTTCTCTGTGGGTTTGGCAGGGTGTGAATCATTTCAAGGCGTCGGTTCAGGGAATAAACAAACATTAGGCGCTGCAGGTGGTGCAGTGCTTGGTGGTGTTTTAGGCTCGAAAGTTGGCGGTGGAAACGGCCAGCTATGGGCGACAGGTATCGGTGTTCTTCTTGGAACATTGGTTGGTAGTGAAGTCGGACGGTCGCTTGATAAAGCAGATATCGCCTATGCGAATCGTGCAAACACAAAAGCACACAGCGCGCCAATTGGTGAAAAAATCTCATGGAACAACCCTGAAACGGGTAATTCGGGTACTGTTATTCCCACACGTGAAGGTGAAGATGCCGCAGGCCGTTATTGCCGTGAATATCAACAAACGATCTATGTTGGTGGAAGGCAAGAAAATGGATATGGCATTGCTTGTGAACAGCCAGATGGTTCATGGAAAATCGTGAGCTAAAAATCTTTTGATTATACGAAGATAACGATTGTTTAAATTTTAAAAAGCCGTGGAGAAATCTACGGCTTTTTTTATGTGGTAATCATTTAAGTCGTTTTTGAACAGCGTAGACAATATTTAAGCATCTGTTGTTTCATCGGAATGGTTTTTATTTGTTTGTGCTTCTTTTGCCTTTTGTGCCATTAGCTGGCGTTGACGCATAATTTGTGCGCTGCGATTATTGCCGCCCAGCGATGGCCCTGATGGGGCAGGGAGTGGCATATTTGGTGTTGGCGCTTTCGGGCCAAGCTCTTGTGCGGGTGCTTTCGGGGCTGGTGCCTGCGGCGCAGGGGCGCTTGGCATTATGGCAAGGTCATTGGACGCTTCGAGCGCCTGAACATAGCCAGGATCATTCATTGTGATTTTAATCGAGCCTAAAATTGGCGCGAAACCTGGATTGTCATGACAGATTTCCGCGATATGTCCCATTGTTACCGCGGCACCCTGACGTTTTTGATCAACGACTTTATTACTTAATTCTTCTAAATCATCCCAACTGGTATTATCCCTATCGCCTTCAAACTGCATTCTTGCGGCTTGCTGGGGGTTTGATCCAGATTGAAGCGCGCGTTCAAAGGCTTTTGCCGCTTCTTGTAAAGCGGTGGCACACCATCCAATAAAACGCCCGTCTGTTAAGTTCTGGTTTTGCTTATTAGCAGCGAGCATCAAAGCGCGTGTGCTGGAATCAAGCATAACTTTATTAATCGCTTCTTCAAAAATTGTATCCGCCACTTCGCGGTGTAGCTTTTTGTTCACTTCAGGATCAACAAAGGCGTTATAATCTCTTCCTACTGTGTCTGTATTAAAATAGGGTTTTAGCTCTGTAACCTCTTGGACGAGATAAGCAATGGAGCGAACAAAAGGGCTTTCGCTGGTATACATGGCGGCCCCTAAAATATTTTCTTTCGGACAATCGCGCCATGCCATGTCTTGGGCAGGGATACAAAAATCCCACCATTCTTGAATGTTTCTTTTATCAAAAGCTTGGCCTATATCGAGCGATATTTGACGCGCTGTTTCTATATGATCTGATCTGTCTATCGACTTTGTATCCAACTCATCCAAGGCTAATTGGCAAGCTTGAAGGGCAATGACAGAAGGGTAGTCCTCTGCTTTAAAATCACTAGTGGCCGATAGGCACTGCAGACCACGTTTTTTATCAATGTATGACAACATATTTTTATTGCCTTTAAGGGCTGATAAAGTCGCCGCAAATGCATCGGCTTGAAGATTGGCTTTACTTAAATTTAAAGCCGATCTTTTGGGCACCATTGGTCCGGATCTGAATTTCTTTTTATAGTCTGGCTCTAGGCGTATTTCATAAAGGTCAATGGCATGCCAGACCATGTGATAAACTTGCGCGTAGACACTTTCCTCGCTATCAAAGTCACTATAATTTAGCGTGAACAAGGCCATTAAATGATCGACTTGTTTAAAGCCCATCATTTTGGATTCTTTGGCAACGGCTAAACCGATAAAAGCGGATCTTTCATTTTTGGTATGACGGCGCAGGATATTACAGGCGGCCTCTCCGGCTGGGTGCATGATTATTTCATGTTCTGCTAATGCAATCGAATCCCGCAATTCGCCTTCGTTATGCATGATAAAATGCAACGATAACCCTGGATGGGAAACGGCTAAATCCTGCTGTAATTCACCGCAAAGACGATGAATAATTTCGACGGTACCAGTCATTGTGGTAATTGCCCCTTATATTTGCCCCAAATTTATTGGCTTTTTATTACCTTCGTTATGGCCTTTTGGCCTTATTACCCATAATGGACATAAAAAGTTAAGAAACTGTCAAAAATTTAAGCGACAAGACGTTTTTCCCATATTTTTGTGTTAGCAGAACGCAACATAAATTGATTGGATGGTCGTGGGAAACTGTGTAGGATATGCGAAATTATTGATCAAAGAAGAGACAAATAAATGGCTGAGAACACAACAAAATGGCTTGAAGGTAAGCGCGGATTAATTATGGGGGTCGCCAATGACCGTTCTATTGCTTGGGGCATCTCCAAGGCCGCGCATGAAGCAGGCGCAGAATTAGCCTTTACCTATCAAGGGGATGCATTGCTTAAACGCGTCAAGCCATTGGCTGAAAGCGTAGGATCAGACGTTATTTTGCCCTGTGATGTGACGGACGAAGCCAGCATTGATAAGGCTTTTGCGGATATCGAAGCAAAATGGGGCAAGCTGGATTTTGTGGTTCATGCCATTGCCTTTTCCGATAAAAATGAGCTGGATGGTATGTATGTCGATACATCGCGCGATAATTTCTTAAGAACAATGGATATTTCGGTGTTTTCTTTCACCTCTGTGGCGAAAAAAGCGGCGAGTTTGATGAAAGAGGGCGGCTCACTTGTCACTCTAAGCTACTATGGCGCTGAGCGCGTTATGCCGCATTATAATGTCATGGGAGTCGCCAAAGCCGCTTTGGAAGCCTCTGTGCGCTACCTCGCTGCTGACCTTGGGCCGCAAAACATTCGCGTTAATGCTATTTCTGCGGGGCCAATCAAAACATTGGCCGCCAGTGGTATCGGTGATTTCCGTTATATCCTAAAATGGAACGAACTTAACTCACCCTTACGCCGCAACGTCACGATTGATGATGTTGGTCGCTCAGGCCTGTTCCTACTCTCTGATTTGGGAAGTGGCGTGACAGGCGAATGTTTACACGTTGATAGCGGTTATCACACCGTCGGCATGTGCTCCGTCGACAGCGCCGCCGAAACAGCCGAACTCCTTAACTCTATCGCTCCGAAAAAGAAGGATGAGGCTGCTTGATATGGCTGATTATGAAGCCATCAAAAATAAACCTAATTCTGAATTAGCTAAAATAGCTGCGAGATCTCAACCAGGTTCTAAAAATTCGCATGTTGTTGAATCTATACTGTCAGGGCGTACTGTTGATTCTATTAACAATCTAAGCGCACAAATTGAAAATCACACAGAAACTAGCGACAAACTTTCTAAGAAAATTTTTTGGTTAAACTTTCTAATCGCTTTGGGAACTATGGTTTTAGCTTTGTTTTCTGCTTTGCAATTTTGGAAGGAATTTGGAAACTAAATGTCAGGAAATCGTTTCGGAACTCTTTTTCAGTATCAAAGCTTTGGCGAGAGCCATGGGGAGGCTATTGGCTGTGTGGTTGATGGCGTACCGCCGCTGATTGAGCTGTCAGAGGGTGATATTCAAGGTTTCTTAGATCGCCGTAAACCGGGGCAGAGCAAATTTACAACTCAACGCAAAGAGCCAGATGAGGTCAAAATCCTTTCTGGTGTCTTTGAAGGCAAAACTACGGGTGCGCCGATTGGCTTGCTTATTGAAAATAAAGACCAAAAATCTAAAGATTATGGTGACATCAAAGATAAATTTCGCCCTGGTCATGCGGATTATACCTATCATCAAAAATACGGCATCCGCGATTATCGTGGTGGTGGACGGTCAAGTGCGCGAGAGACTGCAATGCGTGTCGCCGCTGGTGCTGTGGCGCGAAAAATTTTAGAGCACGAATTAAATAAAGGTAATGTATCAAGCCTTAGCGCGCCTGCGCCCCTGAGGCAAAATGAAAACGCATCAGCGTTTTCAATAAAAGCCGCCGTGGTTCAGGTTGGACCGCACAAAATTAACCGTGATAATTTCGATTGGGATCAGGTTGATAAAAATCCTTTCTGGTGTCCTGATATACAAGCCGCAAAGCAGTGGGAAGAATATCTGGACGGACAACGCAAAAGTGGCTCAAGCGCAGGCGCGATTGTTGAAATCCATGCGAGCGGTATTCCTGCAGGTTTAGGCGCACCCGTTTATGATAAATTAGACGCCGATTTAGCCAAAGCGATGATGAGTATCAACGCCACAAAGGCCGTTGAAATTGGCGCAGGGTTTGAATCCGTTGAATGGGGAGGCGAACAAAACGCCGATGAAATTCGCGAAGATGGCTTTCAATCCAATAATGCTGGCGGTATTTTAGGCGGTATTTCATCAGGGCAAGACATCGTTGTGCGGGTTGCATTTAAACCCACCAGCTCGATTTTAACGCCCGTCAAAACCGTTGATAAGCAAGGCAATGAAACAGACATTATCACCAAAGGTCGACATGACCCTTGCGTTGGTTTGCGCGGCACACCTGTTTGTGAAGCCATGATGGCCTGCGTGCTGGCGGATCATTATTTGCGTCATAAGGCGCAGTGTTTGTAATGGCATTGGGATAATGCCTGTTTACGCTGAAACACGTTAAAATTTACGTATTCACTTTTTTATTTTATCTGTTTTCCCCAGATGCCTTTTCTTTATTAAGGTGATATACTTTCATCCCGTACAATTTACAGGATAAAGCATGTCAAAAATCGGATCATATTTTTATAAAAATAAATCACGCGAAAAAGAAGTTTCAAAAAAACGCTGGAATATTCCTTCGATGATTTGGACTGTGCTTAAGCGTGCTTGTATGGCTTTGGGTGCGATGGTTTTGATCTCGACACTTATATCAGTTTTCCTGTTGAACAAAATCGCCAGTGGCAGCGCCGCGAAGGCTTTGCCCAATGACATGGTGCTTGTTTTCAAAATTGAAAATGGCGTAACAGAACTTCAAACGCAGCCAAGTTTTTTAGAACCCTTTCCCTTTAATCAACCGACCTTACGTCATGTGATTAACACGCTGGATAAAGCCAAAAATGATGATCGTGTCCGTGGTTTGGTGTTCACCTTAAAAGGTGGCGGCGTTTCACTTTCTCATGTTCAAGAGCTTCGTGCGGCTATTGCGCGTTTTCAAGAAAGTGGAAAATTTACAAAAATTTATGCTTCTTCTTATGCCTCAGGCGCCAGCGGTTTGGCGCAATATTACCTTGCCAGTATTTTTGACGAAATATGGATGCAGCCTGTTGGTATGGTATCAGTTTCGGGTATTGATGCGCGTATGCCCTTTGCCAAAGATCTGCTCGATAAAGTTGGTGTTTCAGGGGAGTTCTTACAACGCGAAGAATTTAAAAGCGCGATGGAGAACTTCACTAATAGTAATATTTCCGATGAAAATAGAGCGGTTTTGACCTCAATTTTTGAAAATTTAACCGAACAAATGCTTGGCGGCATTGCCCTTGATCGTGAAATCACACAAGAAGCCATGACGGATTTGATGAACAAAGCCATTTTAACGGGCACCGAAGCCGTGGCAGAAAAGCTGATTGATCGTCTTGATTATGCGGATGTCATGGTTGCTGAAATGCGTCAAACCGCCAAGGGTGACCCCGAGGATGAGACTGTCCAGCTTGTTAATTTGGCGGCTTATGCGCAATCCAAGGCAAATAAAAAACAGGCTCGACCCAAGGGCACTGATAAAATAAACGCAAAAAATAATGTTGCGCTTATTTATGTTGTCGGCGCGATCATGGACACCGCCAGCGCGCAAGCCAGCGCAGGCGCAGATGAAATTAGCGCGACGATCACCGAAGCTTATGAAGATGACACGATTGATGCCATTGTCGTTCGGGTGGACAGTCCCGGGGGATCGCCTTCCGCGTCCGAAACCATTCGCCGCGCGTTGGTAAAGGCGCAGGAGAAGGGGAAGAAAGTTATTATTTCCATGGGGCCCGTGGCTGCGTCTGGCGGTTATTGGCTGTCGACACATGCGGATTATATTTATGCCACGCCCGCCACATTGACGGGATCGATTGGGGTGGTGATGGGTAAGTTTCAAGCGCAAGACCTTTGGAAAAAATTAGGGGTGAATTGGGAAGGCCCACAAATTGGCGAGAACGCCGATATTTGGTCATTCAACGAACCGTTTGATGCCCAAGCCATGGAACGCATGAATATTTTGATTGATGAAACATACGAACAATTTTTAACCCGCGTGTCCGAAGGACGGGGAATTGCGATGGAGAATGTCCGCCGTTTCGCCAAAGGGCGCGCTTTTACGGGTGAGCAAGCGCGTAACGCCAAATTGGTCGACGACCTTGGCGGGTTGGAAGATGCGTTGGAATATACCGCTAAAGTTTTGGGCGGCGAAGATAAAAGCCGCGAGAATTTAAACGTGATCAAAATGCCGCGTGACCTAAATGGCGTGGAACGCTTCTTAAGCTTATTGGGGCAAGAGGTTTCCCTTGGGAAATTTTTGGCCAACAGCATTGGTGTTGACACAGCATGGTTTAAAAAATTCCGTGGTGTGATGACACAGGCGCAATTGGTACAAGAAGAGCCAACAATCATCTATGACTCCAATCTTGAATTTGTGCGTTAAACTTATATTGATCCATTGCGCGGCGTGAAACAACGAAGCAATTTTGCGCCGCTCTTATCGTTCGATTTTTTGTGCGTTGTTCTTATTTTTTGTTTTTGGCAAAAGATTGCCGCACTCACTTCGTTCTCTCGCAATGACAATATCTATTTTATATTTCATCAAACTGCTCCAACAATGTTTGATGAAAATCAAGATAGCTCATGATGATACGATCATTCCCAAGGTTGTTTTTTAAAATCTCAAACGTCGCATCCAACCCATAGGCAAAGGGCATGACCGTACATTTGGATAATTTATCTGCCGCCATTGCGGCCTTTATGTCCTTGCGCCGATCACCAATATGCCAGATTATATCGCTGGCTTCTGGGGTTTTTTCTAACTTATTCAACACCCGCAAAATACCATCGGGATGGGGTTTTGATTTCTGCACATCTTCGCGAAATAATTCCACTTCAAAATATTTGGCCAAATCAAATTTTTCTAAAATATCGTGACCATACCCCTTGCCCAACCCATTGCTCGCCAACGCAAGCCGAATATTTTGGCTTTTTAAATATTCTAACAAAGGATAAATGCCGGGGCAGGGCTGGACGATTTGATCGACAGATTTACGGCGGAATTTATGCATTAAACGATGCACCAATAACCCCCGCGTGCCCACAGGATGGCGCGACACATCTTTAATTTTTTTGCGGCGTTTAAATACCCGCGTTATAGTATAAATGGCATTGTCCAACCATTCCAACGTGGAGAGCAAAACGGGGTTGACGTGGCGCACGGTCGTGCCGTCCATATCAAAAATTACAATTGTGGGGCGTTGCAATGTCATGCACCAACCCTATCAAGGATTCAATGATTCCACAAAGGTGGCTTCATGGGCAGCTTCTAGGGCGGCCTCAAGAGTTGCCTGCGTTTTTAACAGCCGCAAAAGCTCCGCATAATCCGCACTGCGAAAGCCGTGCTTGATGGCGTTATTCTTGATGGTTTCTTTCCCCGCCGCGGTCTTTGGCCCCGTTGATTTTAGTCACGGTTGCTGTTTTTTGGCACGTGCGGCTTGGGCTTTGCGCCTTTCGGGTGGCCAACCCTTTGATTCTTTTGGCATTTTTACATTCCTTCAGTTTGTTCGTCATTTTGAGGGGGGTGGGGGGTGCCCCCAAGGCTCAAATCACGCATCGCGGGCGCGGCGCAGGCCTGCAATGATTTCATATAATCCATCGACGACAACGTCCGCGCCGTGCTGGCGCAACGTGATTGCAGACGCAAAATAAGATCAAGCCGATCTGTCTGGTTATAACCGCCAACACCGTGCTTTTTGTTCGCGTAATCTTGAACAACATGGTCAAACAACGTATCGAGCGTCGCCATCTGTTTCTTCAACATATCCGCCCCATTCTTTTCAGGCACCAAAGATTGCGCCAAAGCAGATTTAAGCACCGCCATGGGGTTCTCTTTGGCGGCGGCGGTGGCATTGGCCTCCGCTTCACGCCTTATGATGGCGTCACGCTCATATTGGTTAAGGTTTTCTTTCAAAGAAGCAATGCGTTGTGGCAGCATCATAGCCGTTTGGTCATCATCAGTCATAATCCAATATAGGATTATTTTCCTGTGTTGTCAATATTTTAAAAAACCTCCGTCATTGCGAGGAGCGAAGCGACGCGGCAATCTAATTTCATTAGTGGCGTCACTGGCAAATATCATCATATAAATCCAACCACTTTGGATTTAGCTTTTCAATCAAATCAATCTTCTTTTGACGCGAACCACCTTTGATTTGTTTCTCTCTCAAGATAGCATTTTCCATGTCAGTAAAGATTTCAAAATAAACTAATTTGTTACAGTTATATTTTGCCGAAAAACCATCGATCATTTTATTTTTATGCTGATAAATTCTTTGCACAAGATTGGAGGTAACGCCCGTATAAAGGGTTTTATGAGAGGCGTTGGTGATGATGTAGATGGCAGGTTGTTTCATGTTTTTATTAATATGATTACAAAGGTATTGCTAATCTCTAGTTTGCCGCGTCAGCCTATCGGCTTCCTCGTAATTACGAATGGAATTATAATAGCCGTCATTGCGAGCAATGCGAAGCAATCTGGAGCCTTTTTCTTAAATAGTACTAGAAATTAGAGAATTCAATATATTTGCAATTTTTTAAATATTCTTCGCTTCGCCAGCTATATTTATATTCATTTTCGTCTAGTACAGAACATTCTAAAAGAATGGCGTCACCATTTGGATTTGTAACTGCTTTTTTTGCTATATAATTCCAATGGATATATTCACTGTCTTCTATTTTAATAAACTCAGGTTCAAATCTTGAAAGTTGTATTACACCACATGGACCCGAAGCTTTGGAATCTACAACCCACGTTCTATTTTTTGATTGAGGCTCTCCTATAAGGGTAAATTTCTGTGTAAATTTAAAAGATCCTACTCTGCATGTCTTTAAGTCTTTTTCGTGCGAGCTTTTAATCATATTTTCGTAGTTCTTTTTTGAGGGAGTTTTGCAAAAAGCTAAAAGAGGGTTTAAGGTATTTATTAAATCTTTTTTCTTTTCTTCTGAATAAGATTTCATTGTCTCAATAAACTTTTTCTTATCGGTAATTCCTTTGCTTTTGGAAGCTTCTTCTAAAGAGATTTTACCCTTTAAGGAATTAATTGAAGCTTTAATCATACTGCATGTTTTGTCACTTTCTACAATATCATTAGAAAAATTCTTATATTCTATGTCTATATTTTGAAGGTTTTTAATTAAATCTTTTGCAGTCGATTTTTGCCTAACAAATGTTTGTATGAAATCACATTCAATAGAATTTTTTGATAAGTTTTTGCAATTATAACTCAACGAAAACGTTTCTTGAGTGTTGTAAACTAAGCCTAATGTTGGAAGTTCATTAGATTTGGCGATATTAGTATACGAAAAGAAAATAATTATTATCAGTAAGTTGTAAGTTAAAAACTTCATTGCTAAAATTCACTTTCTAGATTGCTTCGTCATTTCATTCCTCGCAATGACGGTTGTGGGGTGTTTAAGTGGTTGCCTTCTTCACAATATCCTGCGCCACCAACTGCGCCTCTTCGTATTGTTTGTCGGGGGCGTCTTGGTCTTGGAAGAGGTCGGGGAGGTGCATGGTGCGGGCTTTTAAATTTCCGCCATCCAGCAGGCCGTCACGCGCAAGGAATTCCAACACGTAAGAGCCGAAACCACCAACGGAGCCTTCTTCGATGGTGATAAGTGTGCCGTGATGTTGGGCGAGGGTGCGGATGAGGTCTTCGTCCAATGGTTTGGCGAAACGCGCATCAGCGACGGTGACGGTTTTGCCGTCCGCCTCCAATAACTTGGCGGCGGCCATGCATTCTTGTAATCGCGTGCCGTAAGACAGAAGCGCAACACTTTCTTTTTTGTCATTGCGAGGCGCGTCAGCAACGTGGCAATCCAGAGCGTTACTGGAAGATTCTGGATTGCTTCGCCCCTCATTCTTCGGGACTCGCAATGACGGGTTTGAGGTGTGGACTATGCGCCCCTTACCAATCTCAATGACTTCGCCGCGGTCGGGTAATTCTATGCCTGTGCCTTCGCCGCGGGGATAACGGAGCGCGAGGGGGCCGTCATTATAGGCGGCGGCAGTGGCGACCATGTGCATCAATTCGGCCTCATCCGCGGCGGCCATCAGCACGAAATTGGGTAGGCAACCGAGGTAAGCGATATCAAACGCGCCCGCATGGGTACAGCCATCCGCGCCGACCAGCCCCGCACGATCCATCATGAAACGCACGGGTAAATTTTGAATCGCGACATCATGCACGACCTGATCATAGGCGCGTTGCAAGAAGGTGGAATAAATGGTGCAAAATGGCTTATAGCCTTCGGTGGCCAGCCCCGCGGCGAAGGTCACGGCGTGTTGCTCCGCAATGCCGACATCAAACATACGCTCGGGGAATTCATAGCCGAATAAATCCATACCAGTCCCGTCGGGCATGGCGGCGGTGATACCCACAATTTTATCGTCCTGTTTGGCTTCGGCAATCAATGCCTTGGCATAGGTTTTGGTATAGGTGGGGATGGTGGATTTGGGTTTAAATTGGTCGCCAGTGACAATGTCGAATTTAGCGACACCGTGCATTTTATCTTTGCTGTGTTCTGCGGGGGCGTAGCCTTTGCCCTTTTTGGTGATGGCGTGCAATAATATAGGGCCGTCAGTGACATTGTCGCGGATATTACGCAGGATAGGCAGAAGCTGATCCATATCATGACCATCGACAGGGCCGATATAGTAAAATCCCATCTCTTCGAACATTGTGCCACCCCCAAGAGCGGCGCGGGCGGTTTCTTCGGCGCGTTTAGCAGCGTTTTTTAAGGGCGGCGGCAACATATTGGCGACTTTTTTCGCCATGTCCCGCGCACCGATATAGGGCTTAGAGGATACAAGATTGGTCAAATAACCGCTCATCGCGCCAACGGGCGGGGCGATGCTCATGTTATTGTCATTCAAAATCACGATCAGCTTGCTTTTAAGCGCACCAGCATTGTTGAGGGCTTCATAGGCCATGCCTGCACTCATCGCGCCATCGCCAATCACGCTTATAACATGCCTATCGGCATGAGCCTCGCCATGCCCGTAAACGGGAGGGCGATCCGCATGGCTCGATCCATTGTTTAAATCTCTAGCCACCGCCATGCCAAGGCCAGCGGAGATAGAGGTGGAGCTGTGGGCCGCGCCGAAGGGGTCATATTCAGACTCGGCGCGTTTGGTAAAACCGGATAGCCCGCCACCCTTACGCAGGGTGCGGATACGGTCACGGCGACCCGTGAGGATTTTATGAGGATAGCATTGATGCCCCACATCCCAGATCAAGCGATCTTCGGGGGTGTTGAAAACGGCGTGAATGGCTGTCGTTAGCTCCACCACGCCAAGGCCAGCCCCCAAATGCCCGCCCGTGGTGGACACCGCGGAAATTGTTTCCGTGCGTAGCTCATCCGCCAGTTGGCGCAATTGCGCATCGTCAAACCCGCGCATATCGGCTGGAATAGTCACCTGATCCAGCAGGGGCGTGTCGGACGCGCTCGTCTGTTCATCTTCTTCGGGGGCGTCTTTATGGCCGTTTGCTTCACTCATGATGAAAGTGTTTTAGCGGGGTTCAACGCGAATTGCCAGAAAAATTGGTACGAATATCCTATTGATTAATATTTTAACCACTGTGGAATTATTTATATATTTCATCAGCTTACCAACAAAAATTGACATAACACCATCATGAGGCGCAAGCTTTTATGAGAGGTTTAACAAAAGGTTAATGAGATGAGCGGTGATGAAATGAAAGAGGGGAAGGGGGGCAATGGTGGTCTTTGGCGGCGCAGGGCACGCTATTTAAAAGATTCTACTATTCTCTCTAGACCTGTTTCAAGCATTCCATTCATCGGCGGTGGGGCGATGCGCCGTATCCGAGAGGCTGTTTTCCCGAGCAATATGGATGAGGCCACGAAGGGGATTAAAAACCCTTATGAGCATGCAAAAATGCGCATGAACAACCTTTGGAATTGGCGGGAGCGAAGGCAAACGGTAAACGGTGGCACAGCAACAGACACAGCGATTGTTGATAAGGATCACCCGTTAGCGAAAATGACAACGGTGCGCGGTGCGATGGCGGCTTATTTTACGGGGGAGCAATTAAAGTCGTCGATAAAACCAGCTTTATCAATTGCGGCTTATTCGACGTTTTCAGCCGGTGCATTAGTTTTTATGTTGGAAGGATATGCAGATGTCATTAGCTCCCTTTTCACTGGTAAAGATGCAACGCCAGGTGTGGCAAAATTTATGGTGGCAGCTGGCGTAAATTATGGCTCCTTCCAAATGCGCATGAAAAAAGAAAAAGAGCTTGTGCGGGATATGTCTTTTTGGATGCGCAATCAATTTAATCAGGCGCTTATTGATAACCCTAACCTTGTTTCTATTTTTCAAAGTAAGGTGGATGTAGATGCGCCCAAAAATAAAGAAACAGTGTTGCCGCATCATGCGATGGGGCGCGCCACCAGTGACCTAGCAGGAAGTTTAATTAACACTTCGTCGCAAGGGTTTGCGTGCGTCACACGGGCGGCAGCAATTGTTACAGCGATTGCCCATAGCGATACATCGCTTCCTTATTTGGGGGATTATGGCACGTTGTTGCTAACGGCAGGTGTTGTTATTCCTTACTCATGGGTGACATACAAAAAAGGTGCGATATTGGGGAAAAATGCGGAACGAACGCAAGAGGTTTTTGAAAAGGCCGGCGCACATTACGATAAAGATATCGTTGGTTTATTCGATCCTGAGAAAAAAGAACGCTCTATAGAATGCACAAAAAATCTTCTTGAGGAATTGCAAGAAGATAGTCGTGAAAAATACGAGGCACAAAAAGAGCATGACAACGCGCAGGTAAAATATGCTTCTTTTATGGAGCTGTCGGCGATGGGGAATTTCGTCATTAGTCCTTTACCTGCCTTGCCGAGCTTATTTCAAGAGGCGGCAAACACGGTAAGCGCGACGGCGCAGCAAAGCTTTTTAGCAACACATGCGCAAATTACCGTGTTGTTAAATACGGTAAGCCAAGCAATAAGCTTGGTGGCTTCACGGGGAAGCATGGTCGTCCCCGCAAAAATAATTTCTGACATGTCCCGCGATTTTATTTCGGCGCAAAATGATGTTATTTCAAAAGGTGATAGTGAGGGGGGACCCACGACAGAAACAGCTCCCGCTTCTGAGCGCAACGCGCTAGTTAGAAGTAAAGGAGCGCCAAAGATTTAATAGATCGTTATTTTTTGTATTACGTGGGGATGGTTCAAGATAATAAGAAGAACATTTTTACAGCCCAGATTGCTTAATATAAAGGCGGTTAAGAGGTCTTTGTCTTGTTATGCTTATATAGCGGTTAGGCTATATCAATAATTTAAGCCCTTCGTTCCAACACATACATGGATAATTCTTTGAGCATTTCGGCGCGGCCGTCGAAGATGCGGAGGTGTCTTATGGCTTGATGGGCGAGCATTTCGGCGCGCATTTTGGCTTGCTCTTTACCCATCGTAGAAACAAAAGTGGACTTGCCCGCTTGTTCGTCTTGGTTGGCGGGTTTGCCGGTATCGTTCGGGTCGGCTTCGACATCCAAAACATCGTCGGTGACTTGGAAGGCAAGGCCGAGGTCATAGGCATAAGAACATAAAGCTTTTTTATGGGCGTCATCGGCTTTTCCAAGGATTGCACCCGCTTCGCAGGCAAAGGCAAAAAGATGGCCTGTTTTCATGCGTTGCATACGCGAGATGGTACCAAGGTCAAATTCTTGGCGTTCGCCAATTAAATCGAGCATTTGCCCGCCAACCATTCCATGACCACCAGAGGCAATGGCAAGCTTGCGAACCAATTCAATCCGCACATGCGGATCAGAGTGGGTGTCGCGGTCTGCTAGCGTTTCAAACGCCAATGTTAAAAGCGCATCGCCCGCCAATATTGCGGTGGCTTCGTCGAATTTACGGTGAACGGTGGCCTTGCCACGGCGTTTGTCAGAGTCATCCATTGCGGGAAGATCATCATGAATAAGGGAGTAACAATGCAAAAATTCAACGGCGCAAGCCACGCGGCGCGCGCGGGCGGGATCCACATTAAACAGGCTGGCGGCCTGCATGGTCATGAAAGGGCGTAGGCGTTTTCCACCAGCCAAAACGCCATAACGCATGGCATCAAACACGGGGCGCTCGGCTAAATCTGTTTCAGGTAATAAGTGCCGAATGGTTTTTTCAATGGCTTGGCGGTTTTCGTCTAAAGCTTCTTGAAGGCGGGGACTGGCGTCGCGGGGTGATGGCATAAAATGTCTTTCGGTTTAATAAAATTTATTCGGTTTCAAATGGGACGGCGGTGGGTTTTCCATCACTGCCGATAGTAATTTTTTCAATTTTTTCTTGGGCTTGGGAGAGTTTTTGTTCGCAATGTTTTTTAAGCGCGATACCGCGTTCGTAGGACTGGATCGAATCCTCAAGCGGTGCTTTACCGCTTTCAAGCGCGCCGACAATTGTTTCAAGCTCGGACAAGGCGGCTTCGAAGCTCATATCTGTGACGGCGCTATTGCTCATAATGTTCCCTAAAGACTATGTTTATAATGCGAAGGAGTGTATGTGAAAATGAGCAATTTCTCAAGGATTTAGCGGGAATTAAGTCCCCAATTCTTCCAAATGGGCGCGGACGCAAGATTTCAGGGCGTCTAAGTGATAGCCACCTTCAAGAATGGAAATAAGCCGCCCCTTAGCATACTGATCCGCGATATCGCATAAATGCCGCGTCAGCCAGCCATAATCTTCGGTTTCAAGGTTGATGGCGGCGAGGGGGTCGTCTTTATGGGCATCAAATCCGCTAGAGAGGAGGAGGATGTCAGGTTTAAAATCTTTAAGCGTGGGGAAAACTTCATTTTGATAGATTTGCCTAAATTCTTCAGAGCCACAGTCATGAGGCAGATATATATTCAATAAGGTGTCGCTGTTGTCTTCGGGCTTGCCCGTCATGGGGAAAATCCCCTGCGCGTGAGTAGAGATATATAGAATCGGTTGGTTTGAGCATATCGCGTTATGGCGGCGGGTCATGGTTTCTGTGCCGTTGCCGTGATGCACATCGAAATCAACAATCGCGATGCGATTAATGTCATATGTTTCTTGGGCATGGCGGGCGGCGATGAAGATGTTGTTAAGCAGGCAAAAACCAAGGGCGGTGTTTGGTTCAGCGTGATGGCCTGGGGGGCGGGTCGCGCAAAATGCTTTTTTAGTTTTGTTATTTAAAATGTCATCAACGGCCTGACAGGCCGCCCCCGCAGCATGTAGCGCGGCATCATAGCTGTGAGGTGATAAAATTGTATCACCATCTAAATGAACTAAACCATGCTCTGGCGTTTTATCCTGTAGGTCGAAAACATAGTCTTCGTTATGGGCGAGAAGGATTTGGTCGAGGGTTGCGGCTCGTGCGTTAATCTGCTGCCAATCGTTGAACGGTGCTTCGGAGAATAAATCTTCCAGCACTTTTATCCGTGCGGCATTCTCAGGGTGACCTTCGCCCGTATCGTGTTTTTGGCTGTAATCACTTAGGTAAATAATAGGTTTCATAACAGTATTTGAGACTATAGAATATTCTTCATGAGTAAAGTTTTCAAAATCCCTGATGGAACACGCGTTTATGCGATTGGCGATATACATGGTTATGCTGATGTTTTGGCGCGGATGCACGACCAAATTGAGGCAGATTTGCGCGAACGCCCCATTGACCGTGCGGTGATTGTCTATCTGGGAGATTATATTGACCGCGGCCCTGACAGCAAAGGCGTGATTGATTTGTTGGTTGCGCGGGAATTAGACGCGCGGCAATTTGAACATGTCTTTTTGATGGGTAATCACGAAGATGCGATGTTTAATGAATTTATGAATGACCCCAAAGGCCATCGACAAGATTGGTTGCATTGGGGAGGCATAGAATGTGCGCAGAGCTATGGCGTGAATATTGACCCCGTCGCGCCAATTGAATTGCAAGCAGAGGATATAGCGGCGGCCTTGCGTGACGCTTTGCCATTAACCCATAAAGAGTTTTTTAAGAACTTAAAGTTAAGCCATATTGAAGGGGATTATCTTTTTGTGCATGCGGGACTGCGCCCTGATGTGCCGCTGGCAAAACAAACCAAGCAAGATTTAATCTTTACCCGCCAACCCTTCATGAGCCATGAAGCCTTGCACCCTTATTATGTGGTACATGGTCATACACCGCCCAAAAATAGAGAGGTCGATATCCGCCCCAACCGTATGAATTTAGATACAGCCTTATATGAAGGCGGCCCCTTAAGCTGTGGTGTGATCGAGGGGGCAGATGTACGCATTTTGCAGATAAATAATTAACTGTACATAATTTATAAGTTAATTATTTATGCTAAAAAACATTAGGATAAAAATGCAATTAGACCATACACAAACAGACGCTGTTATTGCCGTCAATTGAGAGAACCAGGACTAGTAGTTATGAGCGCGGTAGATAAATCATGTGCGTGATTTATATTATTTAAGATTTATGTGACTAGAAGCCTTGAAGCGTTTTTCTTGTCAGTTTTGAACATTATAAGTGAGTTGCTCTGGTGTTAATTGAAAGCCGATTTTGACTTTATAATCGGGAGTGCTGCCATCGTCATTTAAGGGCAAGCGCTGGCGAATTGTTTCGGTGAGGGCGATGTTTTCTTGTTTCTTTTCATATGTCACAGAGGCCGCAAAAATCTCACGCGCTAATTCATTATCATTGCCATCAGTCACGGCAATGAAATAAGGATAGGCAAAAAATGGTTGATCATTTTTTTTGCGTTTCGCTTTAGGGCCAAGGCCGCCTTCGAAATTTAAATCAAGTCGCATGGAAATGTAATCGCCATCTTTTGCACAATCACTGTCATAGTTGGCCAATTTAATATGCGATACTTCGGTTTTCTTAGAAGGGTTTTCCATGTCTTGGAATTCTACCAATTGCTTTAATTGAGGATCAAGTGTGATGGGCGGGCATTCGCCACTTTTATAAAGCGCGACAGATTTTTTATCTTCTTGTGGCTTTGGTTGTTCTATCGGTTGTG
This sequence comes from uncultured Alphaproteobacteria bacterium, assembly GCA_937923625.1. Lineage (GTDB taxonomy): Bacteria > Pseudomonadota > Alphaproteobacteria > Micavibrionales > Micavibrionaceae. The sequence continues at coordinate 105,524 of CALDTV010000009.1, read as the reverse complement.
CTTGTGTTTGCGGCTCTGTGTCCGCTATGCGTGAGTTCGTGTTGAACTTCTTTTTGGACAAAATTTTCTGGGGCAAGATGTTTTTGGGAACGTCGGTATTTTCGGCGGTGTCCTCATTATTGGATTGCGCCGGCGCTGCATTCTTGTCTGAGTCGAATGTTGATCCTATCGCGCCCGAAACGGAGCTGCCGATTTCGCCTAAATCCGTTTTGATCCCTTCAAATGTACTGCCACAGCCAGATAAGCTGGCGGAGGAAAGTAAGAGGGCGGTAGTAACCAGTAAAATATGATTCTGCTTTTTCATGTTGGCAGAATACGAAAGCGGCGTATGTGGGGCAAGGGTTTTGATGATTTTGCCACAGACTTATTTTTATTCAAGCGCGAGTATATTGTGGATTTATGCGGGGCAGTCTTTTATAAATAGGATAATATGACAGAGCAAAAATCAAATATGACAATTCTTTTGGCGTCGCCCCGTGGCTTTTGCGCGGGGGTAGATCGGGCGATTCAAATCGTTGAAAAATCACTGGAAAAATATGGCGCGCCTGTCTATGTGCGTCACGAAATTGTGCATAACAAATATGTTGTCGAAGGGTTGCGGCATAAGGGCGCAATTTTTGTTGAAGAATTAGATGAAATTCCCAATGATGGGCAGCCTGTTATTTTCTCCGCGCATGGTGTGCCGAAATCTGTGCCAGAAAAGGCAAAAGCGCGTGAGATGTTTTTTATTGATGCAACATGCCCATTGGTCAGCAAAGTTCATAAAGAAGCCGAACGTCATTTTGCCAAAGGGCGGCAAATTATTTTGATTGGCCATACAGGGCACCCTGAAGTGGTCGGGACAATGGGACAATTGCCCGATGGCGCGGTGCTGTTGGTTGAAACAGTTGAAGGCGTGGCTGGTTTAGAAGTTAATGATATTGGTAATCTAGCTTACTGCACGCAAACAACATTGTCGGTGGATGACACGGCGGATATTGTTGCGGCGTTAAAGAAGAGGTTTCCAGAGATTAAAGGCCCACATAAAGAAGATATATGTTATGCGACCACCAACCGCCAAGGGGCGGTCAAAGAAATTGCCGCAGATTGTGACGCGATGATTGTGATTGGTGCGCCCAATTCATCCAATTCGAACCGCTTGGTCGAAGTGGGGGAGAGCTATGGCTGTCAAAAAGCGATGCTGGTGCAACGCGCCGTTGATTTAGATTGGGCGTGGTTGGAAGGTGTTAAAACATTAGGCTTAAGTGCTGGCGCGTCCGCCCCAGAAGTGTTGGTTGAAGAAGTGATTGATATGATTGCCACGCGTTACAACGTTAAGGTCGAAACCCGATCTCTGGTTGAAGAAAATGTTGTATTTAACATCCCCCGTGTCCTGCGTGATGCTACCGAAAACGAGTGTAAGAAAAGCGTTTAATCTCTTTAACGGTCACAAAAATAGTCACAGATCAAGTCATCTTGCCTTTATTTGATTGTTTGGGCACTATACGTGCATGCCAATTACAAAAAAAGATTTTCACGATATTGATCATAAAGTTATTACCCTGATGGGGATGTCTGGTGTGGGGAAGACCCACATGTCATTGATGCTGGCGGAGCAAGGCTGGCATCATTATTCCTGTGATCTTGAAATTGGCACAACATTATTGGGCGATGAAATCGCGCAAACATTGGGCGAGCCAAATAAAGTAACAGCGGATGATTTGTCACAATTATCGCGTTACGTCTCGCGTTTGGGTGAATTGCCGTATGAAGAATTTAAACGCCGCCAGAAAAAATATTACGAAGCAGAATGCGAATCTTTACGCTGCCTTAAAGACATCGTGAAGAAAGCGCACAAGGACGGGCACCAAAATGTGTTGAATGATTCAACGGGGAGTTTGTGTGAAATTGATGATGACACATTGCTGGATAGTGTTGATGAAAATTCGCTGATTATTTATATTAAGGCCAATGCCGAAGAAGAAAAAGCGGTGTTGCAACGGGCGCAAGATTACCCCAAGCCGATGTTTTTCTCCCCCGAACGGTTTGATTATTGGGTGAGCGAGTATAGCGCGGAGAATGGTGATATCGCGCCAGATGATTTTGACGCCGATGCCTTTGGGCGTTGGGTATTCCCTAGATTGTTTGAAAACCGTCTGCCAAAATATCAACGTATTGCGGATAAATATGGCACAACCATTCCGTCCGAAGAATTCCATGCCGTTAAAACTGCGGACGCTTTTTTGCAAGTAATTGTGAAGCACTTACCTGATCAATATCGTTAGTTTCTTTTTATATCGTTATTGTAAAAAAACAGTGTGACGAAGCAATCTAGATTTTTAATGAAAGCTAGATTACGGCGATCGCTGAAACTTTCTCGCAATGACGGAACAACAGAAATATTAGTGTTTATTCATGTTCATTCGTGGTCTATAAAAAATTATGAGCATTACAATTTACACCGATGGCGCATGTAGCGGCAATCCTGGCCCTGGCGGGTGGGGCGCAATTTTGTGCTGGAACGATCATGAAAAAGAACTGTGCGGCGGCGAGGATGAAACCACCAATAACCGCATGGAAATGATGGCGGTTATTAAAGCTTTAGAAGCATTAAAACGCGAGCGCGCCAGCGTCACCATTTACACCGATAGCAAGTATGTCTTACAAGGCGCAACCGAATGGTTGGAGGGGTGGAAGGCACGTGGCTGGAAGAGCGCGTCCAAAAAAGCCGTGAAAAACCAAGACTTATGGGAGCAGATCGATTCGTTGATTCAACAACATGATGTGCATTTTATTTGGGTAAAGGGGCATTCTGGCCATGAAATGAACGAGCGTGTGGATAAACTGGCGGTGTCAGCGATTCCAAATAGTTAACCTGATTCGTCCACAGGGAATCCCTTAGTTACCCACAGCCCTGTAATTTTCCGTTAAGATTCTATTAATTATTGCCGCCCAAGCTTAGTACATAAGCCAAGCGATATGTTTGATGGCCCACCATAAAAGGAGGACTGCAATGATTGATATTTTAAAAAGCAATGACAACAAAGAAGCGGGAAGTATTATTTTACCCCTACCGCCAGAATCTAAAAAAGCGCAGCAAGAGATGGAAATTTACGCCCGCTTCATGCGCCATTTACGATGTGTGCCAAACAGCCGCGCGGAGATTAAAATTTTGTCGGCGATTCAATTCACGGCAGATTTGTTAAATGTTGGCGACGCACTGATTGCCAAAGTTTTGGTTGATCTGGGATTGCGCGGCACCCGTAAATGCTTTCCAACAAGCTATTTAGAATTTATTGATAAAAGCCTACTACGCAGTGGTTACGAAGTGGGTGGCCCCACCAGAGGATCGTTGGCGTTAAAGCAACATTGGGATTTGATCGGCGAAGACAAATTCGCCGCCGCCCGCCGCGAATATCCCCGCGTTGAAGAGCCAATGTTTGTGGAGTAAATAGAGACCGATATTTATGGGGAAGAAAAACAGAGTTTTTTAGTCTAGAAACACCAATATTTATTTGACATAATATTTTATTGTGATATAGTCCTGTTAAATTTAAGATATAAATATAACGGGAGAGTAAAATGGGTATGGGAAATTTGGGTGTTGTGTCTGGTTTTGGCTCTTTGGCTGTTGTCGTAAGTAATATGTTTTTCGCGCAACCTGCCGATGCATCGGAAAAAGGGCTCGAGGGAGCTTTCATGACTTCTGGATTTAAAGAAGCTACAACGGCTTGTGAATTGCATAGTTATTTGGGTTCTGATGATTATTTAAACGCAATTGATGCGCGATTATCTGAGATTAAGGATACCATTGATGTTGCTTATGAAGAAGCCCATAAGCGAGGCTACCCAAGCGAAAGTGACGCAACTCCTGAGGAAAGAGAGGCAGCACAGGATGAAATGATTAGAAGTGGTGGTTTGTTTTCAGGTAAGACACTGAGTATTTATGAAGAGGGGCTTACCCAAGCTGCTGCTGAACTCATCTTAATGGAAAGCGGTGTTGATTTTAGTGATTTACAAGAGGAGAAAACTAATTTAGAGGAGCAAAAATCTAATTTGTATGCTTTAAAACGTTATTCCGAGGCCGGTTGTGACACCGAACAACGTGATCCTAGTATGAATACTTTAGACGCTGTTAAAAGAGCGTCAAATAATAATAAAATGCGACTTGGCTTATAAAACCTTAACTTACTCATTCATATCCCATTGGTGGCGCCCCAATGGGGTATATTCTTTTTGTGGGGCGGCTTGTGGGGCTTGTTGACGTTGCTGTTGCTGTGGAGCGGGGCGTTTGTCGTTATCTTGATTGCCACCAAAGAGGCCACCGAACCAGCCGCCTGCTGAATTCTCACGCGGTTTTTGGTTTTGTTCTGTGGGCTGCGTTGTGTCTTGGATTCTAACTTGTTCTTGGGGGCGGCGTTGTAATTGTGGCTGACGGGTTTGGATCACGTCGCCATATTCATTACGGTCATAAATGAAGCCATCTTCTTCTTCTTCTAAAAAATCACGCATAAAATCATCAAATGAATCATTCCCTTGCGGTGCGGTATAAGGGATAAAGGTTGCGTAAGCTTTGCCGCCTTGGGTTTGGGCTTTTGTCATGACCTCTTTCCAAACGCGGGCGGGGGCAGAGCCGCCGGTTAGTTTTTTTGTGGGGCTGTTATCATCATTACCAAACCAAACAGCGGTCGCGTACCGATCTGTAAAGCCAATAAACCACGCATCACGATATTCTTGTGACGTGCCAGTTTTACCTGCCGCAGGCCAGCCAATTTTGGCGCCTTTCCCTGTACCGTTATCAATGACGGATCGCATCATCGCGTTTAACTGGGCATTGGCATTTTTTTCTACAACGCGTTCTGGTTTTTTTGGTGGGGTGCGTTCGTATAAAATTTCACCATCTTTGCTAAGAATGCGTTCAATCGCAAAAGGTTGCACCGCAAGGCCACCTCGCCCTAATGCGGCATAAGCGGTCGCCATTTGGATCATCGGTACGCCTTCGCTGCCCAAGGCGGTGCTTAAATAGGGATTTAAATTTGCCGTGATACCTAAACGCCGAGCAGTATTAATGGTGTTATCTGGCCCTGCATCACGCATTAAATTGACAGCAACAGTGTTCAGTGAATTTGTGAGGGCGGTATAAAGGGTCACATCGCCTAAATATTTATTGCCAAAGTTTTTAGGGCGGTATTTCCCCGTGGTGATGGGTTCATCATAAACATAGCTGTTAATGTGCCAACCATTTTCTAATGCTGTTAAATAGACAAACGGTTTAAAGGATGAGCCAGGGGGGCGTAGTGATTCTGTCACGCGGTTAAATTCACTCATGCTATAATTTCTGCCGCCCATCAAGGCAACGACGGAGCCATCAAGGCGTATCGTGACGGCCGCCCCTTGGGAGACATTATATTCTGAGCCATAACGCATCAGGGCGCGGGTGATGGATTGTTCCATTTCTTTTTGGATTTCTTTATCCAATGTTGTTTCAACAATAATATCTTGTGTGACCTCCCCAATAAGATCAGGTAATTGTGCGACCACATAATCAGTGAAATAACGAACAGAGTCCCCGCTGGAGGGTTTGCGCCGTGGAACGGGCGGCACACCTTTTGAACGTTTAAGATCATCGGCTTTGATGTAGCCAGCATCCACCATTGTTTGCATAACTGTAGCCGTGCGATCGGCCGCAAGTTGCGGGTTGGTGTTGGGGGAGTAACGCGAAGGTGCTTTAAGCAGGCCAGCAATGGTTGCTGCCTCTTTAACGTTTAATTCTCTCGCCGATTTGTTAAAATAAACCCGCGCAGCGGCATCGATTCCATAGGCGCCTGATCCTAAATAAACACGGTTAAGATAGGCGCTTAAAATTTCATCTTTGGTTAATTCGCGCTCTAGCTGAAAAGATAATATCAGCTCTTGGATTTTACGCTCTATGGTGCGCTCACGTGTTAGAAATAAATTCTTGGCGAGCTGTTGTGTGATTGTTGATCCCCCCTGAACAAAACCGCCTTGCTTGACATTCACCGTAACGGCACGAAGAAAGCCGCGAATATCCATGCCGAAATGCTTGTAAAAACGACGGTCTTCGGTGGCAAGCACGGCATGAATGACATGCGGGGGTAAATCTTTGACGTCGATAATTTCGCCCTTTATGTCGCCATAGCGATCAATAATTTCGCCTTCGCGGGATTTTATGATGACGGTGGGGCGGCGCTCAAACACCATAGATTTTGTGATGGTGGGTAATTCTGAGCCATAATAGAGCATGACTCCGACAATAGCGATCAGCGCCCAAATCCCTAAAACAAAGCTCCATTTGACACAAAACCGAAATGCACGCGCAAAAAACCCGCGCTTTTTCTTATTAGAAGCGCTTTTTGAGGTTTTTTTTGACGATTTTCGTGTGGACTTTGACGCCATTCTTATTTCCTGAAATTCGAGATAAGAGTTTATACCCGCAGCAGGGCATCACGCCAAGGATTTTCTTATAGTCTTAGGGCATTAGCATTAGATGGTTTTAAAGGAGAGTGAGGTGCTGTTTTGGTCTTTTTAGCTTTAGGGACGGTAGGTTTTTCGCTTGAAGGCGTCTCAGGAGATTGTCGGGCTGCCAAGGCTTGTTCGCCTTTTGTTGTTATCTCGTAACATTTTCGGTTGTTGACGCCATGTCGGCTTTTTCCAGATGTTTGTGCGGGCGCTATAGATATCAATTTTTTGAGCTCTAATCTAATGATCTCTTTTGTGACGATCTCTGGTGGTGTGTCTACAAAGCCATTCTCTAATTTTTTAGCTATGGAATCCGCATTTTTATTTGCGCGTATTCTGAAGAGTGGATTTGATAAGACGCGTAAAATTTCATAACCAAAGGGTGATATAACAAATGTGCCGTTAGCATCATTGCCTGAAAATTCAACTCGCTTACTCATTTTTTACTCCATAATAATAATTCCAGCTAATTAACATTATGTATAATAAAAGTCAAGTGCAATCGAGCCAATAGCGGCGCATGGCGGGAAATTTATCGGTGGCGACGGTTTCATCTTCAAAAACACCGCCGCATTTTTCAACAATCTTAATGGCGATTTCATCGCTGGGTTTTAAAGTAATTAAGGCTTTATCAATGCCTAGATAGTTCACAATGGGCATGGCTTTTTTAAGGATCTTTAACCCGAATCCCATGCCGCGCATGGAAGGACGGACGTTAAAATGAACATTCCCACCCCACTTTTCCAAATGCCAATTGAGGCGGTGACGAATATCGACCGTGCCAATATATTTATCGTCTTTAACCAGCCAGACAATTGTTTCTGGCACGGGTTCGACCCAGTCTTGATAGGGTTGATGGGGGTAGTCTTTTTCCGCGCGAAGCTCTTTGATAAAGCTATCAAAATCTGCCCCAAGCAGGCTGATATCTTGGTGTAAATAGCGGCCTTCGGCATGATATTCTGCCAGAGCTTCCAAATAGGAATCTTTAAAATCAGCGTTTGGGCGTATAAGTTTCGAAGCAGTCATTTTTTTCTTCTGTCACCCTTCGACTTGATCGAAGGGGCTCGTAATTTTCTCGTAAAGATCATGCCAGTGTGGATTTTCTTTTTCAATAAGTTCTATTTTCCATTGGCGAAGCCATAATTTTAATCGTTTTTCTCTTTTTATTGCATGGCGAATATCACAATGAACTTCATAATAAACAAGGTTTTTTAAATTATATTTTGTTGTGAAGCCTTTAGATGCTCCATTTTTATGCTCCCAAATTCTTTTAATCAAATCTGATGTCACGCCTATATAGATTGTGCCGCGTTTTTTATTGCTCATCATATAAACATAATATTGTTTCATTGCCTAGGGATCCTTCGATCAAGCCGAAGGATGACATAGATAAGGGACGGCAGCTATATCAAAAAGATTGACGCCAGCCCCAAAAAGGCGAGGAAGCCGATCACGTCGGTGACGGTGGTTAAAAGAACGGTGGAGGAAAGGGCGGGGTCAGAGCCGATTTTGTTTAAGAAAATAGGAATGCCCGCGCCGCATAGCCCTGCAAAAACCAGATTAATTATCATCGCCGCGCCAATCACAAGGCCGAGCATGGTGCTGTCAAACCAAAGCATCGCAATCACCCCCATGATAACCGCAAAGCCAATCCCGTTCAGCGTGCCAACAATGGTTTCTTTGCCAATCACACGGAGCGTATTGGTGTCCGATAATTCTTTGGTGGCGAGGGCGCGCACGGCAACGGTGAGGGCTTGTGTGCCCGCATTGCCGCCCATACTGGCGACAATGGGCATGAGCACGGCGAGCGCGACAATTTGTTCAATGGTGGCGTCGAAAAATGAAATAACGATAGAGGCCGCAATCGCGGTTATTAAATTCACAAACAGCCAGCGAAAACGGCTGGAGGTGGTGGAAAAAATGGCGCGGTAAAAGTCTGAGCCTTCAACCCCCGCCAATTTCATGATGTCTTCTTCTGCTTCCTCGTCGATAACGTCGATGATGTCATCAAAGGTAATCACCCCGATGAGGCGGTTGTCGCTGTCCACAACGGGGGCGGAGTTCAGCCCTTCACGGCGGAAAATATAAGCGGCTTCTTCTTGATCCATATCCGCGGGGATCGTGTGAAGTTCATCCAATGTCAGCTCTTCAATTTTTTGTGATCGTTTAGAGCGTAAAATGCGGTTGAGCGGAATTTCCCCACGCACATGATAAAGCGGATCAATCACGATGATGTCGTAAAATTCGGACGGTAAATCATCCCCCGCAGCGCGGAGGTAATCAATCACTTTACCGACTGTCCAAAATTGCGGCACGGCAACATATTCGCGTTGCATCAAACGCCCCGCAGATTCTTCGGGGAAGGTGAGGCCTTCTTCAATCGCGATCCGAATTTTTGCGGATAATTTTTTAATAATTTGCTGTTGGAAATCCTCGTCCAGATTTTCAATCAGATCAAGCGCATCATCACTATCAAGGGCGGAGAGAATATCCGCCACTTTTGCGGGCTCCATCGCGGAGAGGGTAGAGCGCTGAACGTTTTCATCAAGATAGGAAAAGACTTGTGGGTCGATATCTGTGCCGCCATCCTCTAACAGGCTGTTACGGTCATCTTGGGGGATTTTTTGGATAAGATCGGCTGTGTCCGCAATTCCCAAATCATTGACGAGGGCAATGTGACCGTCATTTGCTTCATCCCGTAAAGCATCTGTAATTTCACGGATGGTATCGTCGCTTAAACCAACTTGCTGGGTTGTCTCAGCGATCTCCTCAAATGCCTCGGCGACATCGGGTGTGTTAGCGTCTTTAATCTTAGCAGGGTCGTTGGTTGTCATTTTAGCAATATAGCATTTATGATTGGCTTGTCATGTTGTTTCCATTTGATAAGCCCCAGCGAGATATGCCGTCATTGCGAGGAGACAAAAGCCTACGCGTCAATCTGGGTGCATATTAAAATACGCTAGATTGCTTCGTCACGCTGTTCCTCGCAATGACAATATTAAAAACCTTGTACACTTAGTGTGAAGGGAAATTAATTTACTTCTTCTCACGTGTTTGCGCATCAACACACGCCACGGCGGTCATATTAAGGATACCGCGAGAGGTTGTGGCTGATGTTAAAATATGGGCTGGTTTATTGACGCCTAATAACATCGGCCCGACAGGGATGCCTTCGCCGAGAATCTTCAACATGTTAAACGAGATATTGGCCGCATCCATATTTGGCATGATCAGTAAGTTTGCTTCGCCTTCTAATGAAGAATTCGGCATGATTGTCTCACGCACTTTTGGAGAGAGCGCCGTATCGGCGTGCATTTCGCCATCCACCATCAGGTTCGAGTCACGCTTTTTGACCTCAACACAGGCTTCGCGCATTTTTATAGCGCTAGGGTCACTGTGTGAGCCGAAGTTTGAATGAGACATCATCGCAACGCGCGGCTCTAAACCAAAGGCACGCACACGTTCCGCCGCCAATAATGTCATTTCAGAAATCTGTGAGACAGAGGGGTTCGGATTAACATGCGTGTCAGAGACAAAATAATTGCCACGGTTAGGCAGGATTAATAAACGCAGCGCGGCGGCGGTTTCAACGCCGTCTTTTAAACCAATGACATCAGTAATCTCACGTAAATGTTCTTGGTAATCACCAACGGTTCCGCAAATCATGGCATCGGCTTCGCCTTTTTCCAACATCAAGGCGGCAATCGCCGTTGTGTCGGTGCGGATAATATTTTTAGCCATCGCTGGCGTGACGCCTTTGCGCTCTGTTAGCTTTAAATAGCTTGTCCAGTAATCACGGTAGCGGGGATCGTCTTCAGGGTCACAAAGCTCGAACTCACTACCTTCTTTTATGCGCAGGCTCAGGCGGCTAATGCGTTCTTCGACAACGCCGCGGCGACCAATGATGATTGGTTTTGCGACCCCTTCATCCACAGCCATTTGCACGGCGCGCAGCACGTTTTCCTCTTCGCCTTCGGCGTAGACAACGCGTTGTGGGTTTTTCTGTGCTTCGCCAAAGACAGGGCGCATCACAAGGTTTGATTGATTGTGGAATTGTTGCAGTTTTTGACGGTACGCATCAAAATCTTCAATCGGGCGGGCGGCAACGCCGCTATCCATGGCGGCCTTGGCAACGGCTATCGGAAGCTCCACGCCCAAACGTGGGTCGAATGGTTTTGGGATCATATAATCACGTCCGAATTCCATGGTTTCGCCAGGGTAAATCGCGGCGACTTCGGGGGTGACTTCTTTACGCGCCAGCGCGGCAATGGCCTTCACACAGGCCAATTTCATTTCTTCGTTAATCGCTGTCGCACCTACATCGAGCGCCCCACGGAAGAGGAACGGGAAACATAGCACGTTGTTCACTTGGTTGGTGAAATCCGAACGACCCGTACACACAATTGCATTAGGAGAGCCTTTGACGGCTTCTTCTGGCATGATTTCAGGGGTTGGGTTGGCAAGTGCCATGATAAGCGGCGCATCCGCCATGCTACCCGCCATTTCGCTAGTCACCATGTTAGGGCCAGACAGACCAAGGAAGACGTCCGCGCCTTCCATGGCATCGGTTAAGCTACGGGCGTTTGTCTCGACGGCATATTTTTCTTTATGCTCGTCCATGCCTTCGCCGCGCCCTTTGTAGATCACGCCGTTGCGGTCACAGACGGTAATGTTATCTTTGGGCAATCCGACTTCGACCAATAGATTTAAACAAGCCATCGCAGACGCGCCCGCGCCATTGGCAACCAATTTTACATCCGTGATTTTGCGTCCTTGTATCTCCAGCCAGTTGGTAAAGGCGGCAGAAACGATAATCGCTGTTCCATGTTGGTCGTCATGGAAGACAGGAATGTTCATGCGCTCTTTCAAGCGGCGTTCAATTTCGAAACATTCTGGCGCTTTGATGTCTTCAAGGTTAATACCGCCAAAGGAAGGCTCTAACATTGCAATCGCATCACAGAATTTATCGACGTCTGTCTCATCGACTTCAATGTCAAAAGAATCAATGCCTGCGAATTTTTTGAAAAGAACACATTTCCCTTCCATCACGGGCTTTGACGCTAACGCGCCAATATCACCAAGACCAAGAACCGCTGTCCCGTTAGAGATAACCGCCACCACATTCCCGCGCGATGTATAATCAAGCGCTTTTAACGGGTCAGCCGCAATCTCTTCACAAGGAACCGCCACGCCAGGGGAATAAGCGAGCGCCAAATCGCGCTGGGTTTCCAACTGGGTGATTGGCTTCATCGAGATTTTACCGGGGCCCGTACGGTGGTAATCAAGCGCCGCTTCGCGCAATTTATCCTGATCTTTTGACATTTTTTACACCCTCTTATTGTTCTTTGACTTATTCCAGCGTCCACGCATCTTTGCGTCTGACGGCTTTTTAATTAAGTGGTGCGGTCGAGAAGAGTCGAACTTCCACGGGATTATCTCCCACAGCGACCTCAACGCTGCGCGTCTACCATTCCGCCACGACCGCATTTTTTAAGTTTACTTAACCTAAAATAGTAGAAACGAAGTGGTAACAAATAAGAAGAAGGGGGGCAAGATAGCTTATTGCGCTTTATGCATATTATTGGCATTTTGTGCCCATGAATGAACATAACAGCAAGATTGAATGGAAAGCATCTGCAGCGCCCGTACCTTATGAGGAGGCAGTGGCCGAAATGGAGGCGCGTGTGGCGGCGATACGGGCGGGGACAGCGCCAGAGATGATTTGGTTGTTAGAACATCCACCGCTATATACTGCAGGGACAAGTGCCAAGGGGGATGATTTGATAAAAGATGCCAAAGGGGAGAGTAAATTCCCTGTTTATGAAACAGGGCGCGGCGGCCAATATACTTATCACGGGCCAGGGCAGCGCGTTGCTTATGTGATGTTAGATTTAAAAAAACGCCAAAGCGCACCAGATATAAAACAATACGTATCGAATTTAGAAGATTGGATCATCAATAGCCTGCAACAATTTGATATTATTGGCGAAAAACGTGAGGGGCGTGTAGGGATTTGGGTCGATTTAAAAAGCCATCACAATAAACGAAACGGCGTGCCCCTAAATAATTTGATGCCTAAAGAAGCAAAAATTGCGGCGGTTGGTGTACGTGTTCGGCATTGGGTGACGTATCACGGTATATCCATAAACATAAATCCTGACCTATCCCATTTTAACGGTATCGTCCCCTGCGGTATTTCCGACGCAGGGGTGACGAGTTTTGATGACTTGGGCATAAAAGCTTCAATGCCCGAATTGGATCAGGCATTGAAGAATAATTTTGATTTTTAAGTAATATTAAAGGTCAAGATTTACTTGCTGATACACATTACCGTCTGGCCCTTTATAAAACTGTCCGTTTTCTATAGGGCTGTGAGTTGCTATACCTGTTGCAGGGGCATTAAACGAAGCAGGGACCAGCAGTGAACCGCCGTTTGTTGCTGGAGTGCCATAATCTATTCCTCCGCCCAGTGTTGTAGCGTAGACCGTTGCCGAACCAGAAGTGTATGGCTCTATTGGTGTTGCAAGCGGTTTTGTTATATAAGCTTGTGTAACAGTTCTATTAGCGCGAACATGGTTAGCCCTATCATATAAGCCTGTCTGCCTTGCCGTGGGCTGAGGATTTGTAGCGCTGGCTAAGGCAACGGTCGAAGTGGTGGTCAAAGGAGCTGTATTCGCTGCAAATGCTCTACGTGGATTTTCGCGCGGTACTGGCGTTGATGCAACTCTGTTCGGGGCGGTATTGCTGAGAGTTAAGCCCGCATTTTCAAAGGTTTTTCTAACATGGCCTTGTGTTTCTGACGGTGTGCCAGCAAGCCACGCGACTTGACTGATTGTGCCATCAGCGGGGGAGCCAACTCTGTCTGTGTATTTAGCCACATTTCCTGGCCCCCAATTGTAACCTGCTAAGGCTGCAGCAAGATCACCAAATTGTTCAACGCGTGCGGCTAAATAGGCTTTACCAATTAATATAGCGTATGCGTAGCCTCTATCTGATGTAGGATTTTTATATAAATTTTCATCGAAAGGAACGCCTGCTTCTGCTGCTGCTTCGGGCGCTGTGGCAGGCATTACCTGAAGTGGCCCTAGAGCACCTTTTGGACTGACTGCCCCGCGAATAAAGCTAGATTCTGTGAGTTCAAGAGAACGAAGAAATTGTTGACCGTCTGCTCTATTGCCTAAGGCTGATTGCAAACGTTCCGCCTGAACAATCATTGCAGCGTCAATTTCCTCTTGGCTTACCAATGGAGTTGCCCCGGTTTCTATTGGGGCTGGTTTTGTTTGCGTTGTAGCTAGTGATTCTACTATTTTTGTTTCTGATGTGTTTGAAATTGCGGCTGTTTTAATAACGGAAACCGTTGGTAAAATGATATCTTGTGGCAATGTGATTTTAGGCGGATTGGTTAGGGGTGGTGTTCCTCCTAGTAGTATGGCTGTTTCTTTTGTACGCGGATCTGATATCTCCGGTAACTTTGCGGCTAATGAAGGGTCGGTTAACCCTAAAAATCTTTCTGTTTGTCCTGTTGATACGAAGCTTGGTACTTCGACTTCTGATGGTAAAATAAGTGCATGGGGTGCACTTTCAACTGCAGGCTCTATAAATGCGGTTTCAATAGCTACTGTCTGCGTCATGGGAACTGGTGTTTCTGCTTCTGCAGTAATTGCCGCAGGGATATCACCAGCCATTTCTGATAAGGGGATTTTGTTCGTGCCATCTGACAAGGGATTAACAAAGGCGACGGCGGCAATGGCTGCTGCTGCGGCGCCTGAACGTAAAGCTTTTATTGCCGTTGCAGTTTTTGCTCTTCTATGTTTTGCCAAATCAATAACTTTTGCGGTTTGTAATGTCTCTTCAGGTTCAGCCTCAACCTCACTTTGCGAGCTATAAAAGCTAGCAGCGCCTACGTGGTCAGGAATATGTGGGTTTTCCCAAGGTTGAGGTTTAAGGCCAGCAACAAAAGATGATATTGTTTTAGATACTGAAGCAAAAGCGTTTGATAGCTTTTGTTTGAATGAAACGGTTTGCGGTATGTTTTCGGGGCGCAATTGATAAGGGGGCTCCATCGTGTCTTGCTTGTTTAATGCCAAGCGATCCAACGTGTTTTGAATAGCGGCAAGTTGAATGGAGTGAATATCTAAATCCTCTAAATTTGTTGTTACGTCTTCGGCAAATTGTTCGTTAAACGCCGCAACACGGTTTTCGGCCTCGGTGTGTTCCGCAAGGGTTAACCAAGGGGTGTCAGCGTGTGAGCCGTTTATGGCTTTCTCGGGTTTTTCTTCAAAGTAAGCTTTAAATTCTTTTGCACCTTTTTGGAGAGTGTGCATTAAGGCGGGAAGCATCTCTGGCTCTGAGGCAAATTTCGAGAGCTCGGTGATGCTAGAAAAAGAACCTTCGTGCCCTGCTTCTGCGATAAGTGTATTAACGCTTGTTAGAAGGGCAGAGGCGGCGGTGAGGTCGGATAAGTCAGATGGGGCTGTGAATTCTGCTGCTTCTGTGGGTATGCTGCCAACTTCTGGCGCGTTATCAGATATTTCCATTGATGCTGTCAAAGGTGGATGTGCAGGTTGGTTGGCTTCTCTTACTCTGCGGAAGAAATTGGCTAAGGGTGAGTCTGGGTGAACTGAAGTCTTAATTGTATTCTTAGGGTGCGGGTGACCCGGTAAATTAATGGGGGCCATTAAATCAGGCTTTCTTCCCTTTGGGGTTAGATCTGCACGTTCAGCTAATTCTAAAACATCATCTAAATTATCTATTGCCATTTTTACACACCTACTTATTTGCTACATCTTATAGTGTAATATGTATACGCATGACAATGCAAAAAAACAAGAAGTTTTGTCATAACTACAAGGCGTTTTGACGTTTTGAGAGGTCATTCCTCTGCGGCAATAGCTGCAAGGTTTTCCTTGGTGTAAGTGGCACAAAAGCCAATGAAATCAGACAGATCGGATTGTAGCTTCGTATAACCGTTTGATTTTACATAATTTTCTTCATTTAGGTAAAGTCCGCGGGAGATTTCTATTTGCAGGGAATGGCGTCCTTTTGAGGGGGCGGAATAGCGATTCACCAATTCAACCCCTTTATAGGGATCATTTACCGCAACTTGGTAGCCTTTTTCGGTAAAAAAGGCACGTACAGCCCGTGTAAAGACCAAATCACAGCTGGTGCCATCCCGATCCCCCAGCACGATATCTGGCGGAATAAACGGATTAACCCGCGCCATTGCCCCGCGTTTGTTTGATTTTTGCGCACTGGCGGAGGGCATGGAATGGCAGTTAATATGCCAAGACGCGCCATAATTATAATGGGCGTCATCAATAAGTTTTTCTAATATTTGATGATATGGCTGATGATAGGTTTCGATGCGCTGACATATTTGATCAAAGGTGAGCGGCGAATCATATAAGGGCCATCCTGGTTTTAAAAGGCGACGAATAAGCCCAATTCCCGCGTAGGAACGGTTGGTCGGGTTGGCGGGGTAAGCGGCATTATCTGGCCACGTACCTTCATAAAGCTCTGGATCAATATCATCGCTGGCGCGGTTTACGTCCAAATAGCTACGTGGGAACAACGCCGTCAGAAGCGACGCGCCATGATCGGGTGCGGTGCTAAACAGGTCATCAACATATAAATCTGCGGTACGGGTTATTTCATCGGTGCTACAGGTGGGGTTAAAATCTGGCGGCATGATGGTTCCGCTATGGGGGGAGTCAAAAATAAGCGGTAGCGGCTTTTCGGGTTGTTCCAGCTTTAAGATATTCGGAATAATCATCCGAGGATTCTAACATGACGGCGTCAGAGGTCACGAGTTTTTTAAACGCTAAAGCCTTCAAACATTATCAATGCGAGGCTTTAACGTTAAATTTTATCTGGGGGTTACAACTTAAAAGTAAAGCCTTCTACTTTAGGGGCCTTTCCTTCAGCGGAGAGTGTCTCGCCGTTTGCTGACAATGATGATCTTGGATCAAATGAGGGGAAAGGTGTTGCCATTGGCGGCGCTGTGTTTGCGGCAACCTCGGTCAATGTTGGGGCAACGTAACGAGGCATTTTAACGCGCACGGGCTTTTCTGCTGGCATAGGCGCTATACGTGATGCTGCGGGGGCATTTTTAAATGGGCTAACGTGTGCGTTAGGCGTTCTATCTGCTTGAGTTACTGTAATAAATGGAATATGTGCCGGCTCAATAAATTCTGGTTTTAAGGTTGGTAAAGTGGTGGCCATAGAAAATGTTATTGCTTTTGTCTTAGGAGATATTGAAGGGAAAGGTGTTTTATCAGGAGCAACAGAAGAAGCCAACGTTCTGTCTTGCGGTTTTGTTTTAGGCATAGGTGGGAGAAAAGTTTCAGCTACTTGTGCTTCTTTAGCTTGATGAAAAGTTTTTTCCGCAATCATCTGAGCGGAAGCGTTTTTGGGCGTTTCAATTTTTTCAGCAACAAATACAGCCTTCTTACCAAGTATATCGGTCACAGGATTCCCGTTAGGATAACGGATGGAGTTATCTGATGTGTCTAGACGACGACCTAAAAAAGTCATATATGAAGGATCAGATCCTTGTACTCTTACAATACGGTTATCGTCATTCGTATGGATTGTGAAGCTAAGATCTCCCCCACTGAAGCCTTTTTTACCTTTATTTATGATATAAGACTTCGTTACTAATGGTGCAACCTCCCGAGGTGATGCCTCTACAATTTGAGTTACGGGTAGCGCGGGAGCTTTTTTTGCAACAGATAGAACAGAGGTTCCAGAGCTTTCTCCACGAAGAGCTGTCACGCTGATCTGTTTGTCATTTTGCAGGGGAGCCCTATTCAGTGTTGGTGGTGGAGTAAACGTTGTAATCGCGGGTAATGGAGGTTGCTTCATTAGCGCCGCTAAATCTTTGGGCGCTTTAGGTGCAAAATCGATAATTGTTACTGTTTCAAATCCCTTGAGAGCATCAGGTTTTTTGATGGTAGGCGGGACAGGAATTGTGGTGTTTGAGCGTTTGTCACCAAGTGCTTCAGGGGCTACTTCGGCTGCTAATGCTGCATCTAACACAGCATCTATGTTTGATTTGGCTGTATCAAAGTTTGTTGGCGCGTGATCTGATATGACAACAACGTTTGAGGTTTTTTCAGAGGATACTTCAGGCGCCACGACTGCTGACAGAGATGCATCGTTAAATGAATCGGAGAGCGGAGGTGATGTGAGCAAAGTAGGGTTAAAAAAAGCTAAAGCAGTTGTCGTAACAGCATAAGCACTAACGACTCGCAAGAATAATTTCCTCCAAAAGGGTGGTTTTTTATTACCCGCGACTTCTGTCTCTTCTGGTGGCGTTTCTGGTGGCGCTTCTGGTGGCGCTTCCGAAGCGTGGTTTTCTGGAGCCGAAGCAATAATAGGATCATTAAATTTGAAGCTAGGATAATTGATTGCATGACTTAAGATGTTTTGAAGATTGACGTCATTCAAATTTTCAAGAGTTAGCGGGCGATTAGATAAGTCGTTAAGTATAGAGTGAACTCTATCCGCATGCGTCAAAAAGTAAGGCATTTCTCTGTCAGGTTGATTGAGAGAATGTTTAGCAAATAAATATAAGAAAGCTGCTTTTCTGTATGTATTTATATTAGATCCATGTTCTTTCTTTTGAATCTCATCTAGAAAAAACCTAAAGGCGCCGCCGCCTTGTTCAGAAAAAACATCATCACATAAAGTTAAGAACTCTTCTAATTTTGATGTATGAATTTCACCTCTCTTTATAGATTTCCACCAAGGGGTCTCTCCTGAACCGTGAGTACATTTTCCTTCGCACTGGGAGCTAAAATGTTTTCTTAGGTTGTACTCTGCACTTTTTCCTGGTTCTAGGTTAAATTCATCTTTATGTGATAATACATGTTTTAAAAAATCCCTGCGAATAGTAAAATGAACATCAGGTATAACCTTACCAAAATATAAATGAGAGCCATAAATTGAGCCTAAAATATCATCATCTATTTCTGTGAGAGATCGGTGGACACTGCTAATAAGTGTTCTAAGGTTTTCAGTTTTATCCCGTTCTTCTTCAGGGGCGGGGACGACCCCTGGAGGAACACTATTATCGAAAATTTGTTCGTGAATTTCTGAAAAAGGCATTGCGCTACTTAGCGCTGAAGATTTATGTTCGAACGTGTGAAGGGGTGTCATGAAAATAGGGGGCTTTGATGGCTCAACAGAACTATTTATTGTATCGCGCTCGAAAATATCTGCTGTAGGTGTTTCTGCTGGTTTTTCTAGACGTGGAAATGATTCCATTAATTTCTTGGATAAGAATTTAGGAACTTTTTTTTCATCTTTACCAAGGGTTAGTCTGTTAATTTCAAACAAAACACGTGCTTCTTCAAGCGATTGAAAACCTAACTCGCGAGGGTTGCAGCCCCAATCTTTGTCGAATACTTTAAAAAAAGCTTCACGCATAGATCTTTCTGCCGCAAGATTATCCTTTGAATTTACATCATCATAGGAAACCTGTGCTGTAAGTGAAACAGAAATTCCTTCAGGCACTGAGCCTGCTTTAAATTTAGCAAAACCGCGACGAAGAGTTTCAAGGGCACCAGTTGCGCCGTATAAAGAAAACTGAGGATGCTGTGTCAATTCATCAAAATGCGCCCAGCTCGGTATTTTTCCCCCTTTATATCCGCCTAAAGATAAAAGTTTATTAAGCAGATCAAGTTTTTTATCTGTTTTGATAGTAAGCGCGTCTTTTTCTACGACACTGTTCCCACCTGCTTTTGGTAAAGTTATAATATCTGCTACCATTTTCATCACCCTTTATTTCTACACTATTACACACACACTATTTGGGGATTTATACGCTTTTTTTCGAAAAATGCAAGGTTTATTTTATGAAAAATGATTCATATTTGCTTATCTGGGGTTTATTCACAATAAGCTTAGAGTTCTCAGTGGGTTTTAAGAGGGGGGGGGCGTACATATTGTCGCGGAAATCTGCGTTCATTTTCTCGATTGCTTCGCTTCGCGGGCAATGACATTATATGTGAGAATTTTTAAAATAGAGGAAAAGTACGATGTTTGATTTAAAAGCAATAAGAGAAAATCCAAGCGATTTTGACGCCGCCATGGCGCGACGCGGGTTAGAGGCGCAAAGCCACGATATTTTAACGCTTGATGAGAAACGTCGCGCGGTACAGACCGCGTTGCAGACGCTCCAGCAAGAGCGGAATGAGAAATCAAAAGAGATTGGCAAGGTCAAAGCCGCAGGCGGCGACGCCCAAGAGACAATGGATGCGGTAAGTGCCATAAAAGACAAAATGACCGCGCTGGAGGATCAAGACCGCGATTTGGGCGAGGAGCTAAAAACGATCCTCTCTAGCTTACCGAACATTATGAAAGATGATGTGCCCGATGGCGCGGATGAGAACGACAATGTTGAAATCCGCACATGGGGTGAGCCGAAGAATAGATTTGGCGCCAATGATTGCCCAGAGCATTACGACATAGGTGAAAAGCTCGGTATGATGGATTTTGAAACTGCGGCAAAGTTAAGCGGTAGCCGTTTTGTTTTGCTCAGCAGTCAAATTGCGCGGCTAGAACGGGCGATTGCCCAATTCATGTTGGATACCCAAACAGAAAAGAATGGCTATACAGAGTGCTCACCGCCCTTATTGGTCAGTACAGATGTTATGTATGGCACGGGGCAGTTACCAAAGTTCCAAGATGATCAGTTTGAAACAACCGATGGTCGTTGGTTGGTGCCAACGTCTGAGGTTGTGTTGACCAATATTGTCCGCGAAGAAATTGTCGAGGCGGAAAGTTTGCCGCGCCGTTACACGGCCTTTACCCCGTGTTTTAGAAAAGAGGCGGGGAGTGCAGGGCGTGATACACGCGGCATGTTGCGCCAACACCAATTTTATAAGGTGGAGATGGTGTCCATTACCCACCCTGATGAGAGTGATGCAGAACATGAACGCATGTTGAAATGCGCCGAAGGTGTTTTAGAAGCGCTGGAAATTCCTTATCGCACCGTGGTTTTATGCACGGGAGATACGGGGTTTGGTGCGCGTAAAACATTTGACATTGAAGCATGGATGCCAGGGCAAAATGCTTATCGTGAAATTTCTAGCTGTTCGACCTGTGGTGATTTTCAAGCAAGGCGCATGAACGCAAGGTTTAAGGCCAAAGGCGAGAAGAAAACGGACTTTGTTCATACCCTAAACGGTTCTGGCCTTGCGGTTGGGCGAACGCTTATTGCGGTAATGGAAAATTATTACGACCCCGCCGATGGTGGTGTTGTTATTCCCGATGTCCTAAAACCATATATGGGTGGCATTGAAAAGATTGTGAAGGCTTAGTTACGCCTAAGGGCGGGAACGTTTAAATTTGCGACACAGGTAAGAACTTCATCTGTGGTTGCGAGCGCGATGTTCTCTTTAAACCTGTCATCACACGCCTTTTTTAATGATGCCATATAAGCATCATTGTTTGATATAACACCGCTGGCATCTGTCACAAAAATAACTTTATGATTTTCAGGGGATGCTACTTGTTCGAAGCTTCCTAGGCCAGTAAATTTGACGCAGTCATCTGCCCAAAAGCCTGAAGCGATTAGAAGTGTATTCCTCTCATCCCCCTTGGGATTATCATTTTGAAAAATATGAATTGAATGTGGATTTTGAAAGCCATTCTTATACCCTTTGGGATAAACCCAATCATCAGCTGCGGGGACAACAATCTTAAAGTCTAAGAATGGGTAGGGAATGTTTGTGCCGCTTTTATCTTTATACAGAAATGAACGGGGGTTTTGGCGAGTGATCTCTTCGTTTAGCATAAAGTGAATAATAGGTATGTTATCAGCTCTCAACCCATCCATTAAACGTTTGGCTGTGTGAAAATTTTGATCATCACCAAATTTTTCATGCTCAGCAGCTTGGCAGTCAACAAAGGCAGCGCGCAATCCGCCAGAGGCGTGTGCCTGTGATATCCATGTTTTTATTAGTTGCGTCATGAGCTAGACTATAAAATATGTAAATTATTTTATCAATAATTTATCTTTAGAATGGTTGTCCATAACGTTTTTACACTATAGAATCATTGTAACCAATTCTCTTTGGAGCCTTAATGACATGAACACCAGAAATGCCCATAGCATGCAGAGCACAGTTGACGCCAAGAAAATAAGGCTTGTGATGGCTTTGCGCCAAGCGGGTGTGGCAGATACAAATGTTTTAAGCGCCATGGAGCGTGTGCCGCGGGAGCATTTCATCCCCCAAGCCATGGCGGATCAAGCCTATGAAGATATTGCTGTGCCGATTGGGTTGGGGCAGACGATTAGCCAACCGATGGTGGTGGCAAAAATGATTGAGGCGTTAGAAGTGACGGATCGTTGTAA
The DNA here is from genome assembly GCA_937923625.1 of uncultured Alphaproteobacteria bacterium. GTDB lineage: Bacteria > Pseudomonadota > Alphaproteobacteria > Micavibrionales > Micavibrionaceae. Next base: position 83,704 of record CALDTV010000009.1, on the reverse strand, counting down.
GGTGTTGGAAATTGGTACAGGTACAGGCTATCAAGCATGTGTGCTGTCGCGTATCGCAAGACGTGTTTACACAATCGAACGGCATAAACCATTACATGATTTAGCAGAGCAAAATTTTACAGATCTTCATTTGCGTAATATTACGGCGCTTTATGGGGATGGGATGAAAGGGTGGCCAAGAATACATGGCATCGACCAAGCGCCGTTTGATCGCATTATCGTTGCCGCCGCCGCGAAGGGCAAACCGCCCTCCGCATTGATTGATCAACTGAATGTGGGGGGCATTATGATTGCCCCTGTTGAAGCACGAGAGTCTAATTCTGGTGGTCAAATGGTCAAGAAATATAAAAAAGAAGCGGCAGATACTTATTCTGTGTCTGATGTTATGCCTGTCCGATTTGTGCCATTATTGCCTGATATTGTGCGTGATAATGGTAAGAATAAACGTGAGATTGAAGACAACCGTAAAGAGCTAAAAAAAGAATCCGCATGAAAAAGTTTTTATATGTAACGGCATTATCTTGTGCCTTGTCTATTCCGTTGGCGGCCTGTGGCACGCAACAAGCCGTGAGCGTGCAAAATTATGGCGTGCAAAAAGGCGCGGGGAGCACGGGCATTCATACGATATTACCCGGAGATACAATTTATAAAGTCGCGCAGAATTATCAATTGCCCGTGCGGGAGCTTATTGCGCTGAACAAAATGAATGCGCCTTATAGCTTGGTGACGGGTGACCGCCTAAAACTGCCGCCGCCCACTGAATATCGCGTGAAGGTTGGGGATTCTATCGGTAGTATTGCCACATTATATGATGTGAGCCCGAACCGTTTGGTTGAGTTAAATAATTTACAAGCGCCTTATGCTTTAAGTTCTGGGCAATTATTACGCTTACCAACGCCCACGCAAAAAGCGATTGAAGCGATGAATATAGCCAAGCCCGTTGAGCTTGCGCGTGTGGCGCCTGTTGTGCGTGAAACGACAACTGTGACGGCAAATAGATTGCCGCAAAACACTACACTAGCCACAACACCAGCTACTTCACTAGCCACCACGCCAACAAATGTCGTGACAACAGCTTCAACATCTGTCGCCGCGGCCACAACAACAGCGATGGGCGCAAGCTCCCCTGTTATCGTGAGTCCTTCTGTCGCTTCAGCGGGGGTGAATTCTGGCGTGGTCAATGTCGCGCCGCCGCCAATCAAACCAAGCGTGCAAGAAGCCTCTGCCGCTAGCAGCCAAGTTGAAATTCCTGCTGAAATCCCGAAACTATCAGGGAATGGAAAATTTATGACGCCCGTTGATGGTAATGTGATTTCAGGCTTTGGCCCAAAAGCCAATGGCCTGCATAATGACGGTATTAATATTTCTGCCGTGCGGGGGACGCCCGTTAGGGCGGCAGAAAATGGCGTTGTGGTTTATACGGGCGATGATTTGGAAGGCTATGGTAACCTGATCTTGGTCCGTCATGAAGACAAGCTTATTAGTGCTTATGCTCATTTGGATAAAATCTTGATCAAGCGCGGCGATATCGTTAAACGCGGCACGTCAATTGGCACAGTCGGGGATTCTGGTCAGGTAGACCGCCCGCAACTTCATTTCGAAATCCGCAAAGGCACAAAAGCCCTCAACCCTGATCGTTATTTGTAAGATCTTAGGCGGCTATTATTTTACGACGAAATATCAAAGACGTTAAGAAAGATTTCTTGTGGCTGGTTTACGGCTATATAAAGCTGAAACGCTGGGTAGCATTTGTGTTTGCGCAATAATTATGGGAAGATTTTCTTGCTCCCAAAGGGCGTTATCTTTTGCCTTAAGCCCAAATTTTGCTTCAAAATAATCTGTTTCGAAAACTCTGTTGCCTTGGATTAGCTCAGATAAAAAGCTTAGCCTTGCTTGTGTGTATGCCTGTTCACCAAAAACAGGCAGCAACTCTTTTGCGGTGCCAATGGCATATTCGTTGTATCGTCGGCGTTCTTCGCCAACGGCTATCATATCCAGATCAACCATTAATTGCTGATCTGTAGAATCAATGTAAGGGGGATCTGTCACTTCAACCAAATTGCATACTTCATCGGCGAATTCTGGTTCAACAGCGAGTATGTCCAAAAACGTACGAATTTCTTTTTTTCTTTGTCCTGTCGGTGTTCCAGGTCTGTGATGGTGAGGGGCGTAAAAAGCGTCTCTCAAAACAAGAGCCATCTTTGCTTGTTGCGGGCGTTGAAAGCGAAGATCATTATCTTCGATTGCTTCAAACATTTCCATCAAGCGAATAAGGTCATGATAATGTCTGTTAGAAGCGCAAAAGCGTTTAAGTAAAAAATCGTCAAATATACCCTCTGGGGCGAAGTCAGATTTCCCTGATCTTTGGGCTAAAGTACCAGAGAAATCTGCTGCAATTTTTTCTAATAGAGGGTGTGCTATCATATTAGATAATAGCTAACATAATTTTTTACATATGTAAAATAAATACTACTTTCTATCGTCTATTTTTATTTTGGTGCAAGGATAGAGGCCATGAGGCGGTTTGCGGCTCTATGCTCTTCTGGTGTGAAAGGCTCAACATCGTCCACGACACCGGGGGTGTCGGTAATAAAGTCAGCTTTAGCAAGTTCTGCAAAAGCGGCTGATACGGCTTGTCTATAGTCTGCATTGGTCAGTGTGCCGTCTTGAGTATGTTCATGAAGCACGCCAGCATAAGCATCAACAACGTTGATCGCATCAGCGGTCATAAGGAAGCCGTCTTGGGCCGCTACTTTTGTGTATTTGTCAATAACTGTTGAAACATCCTCTGGCGTGATTCCTTCCACTTCTCCAGCAACCTTAATAAATTCCATCACGGTTGGCATATCATTTCCAGGGTTGCTATCGACGAGAGTTGAAGCATTTAAGAATCTATGGACAGAGTCTGTCTCGTTATCCGCCAATATTGGCGTGGAAGGAGACTTAGAAGCGATAGGCTCGAATACGGGATCATCAGCAGCATCAGCAGGTCCATCTCCTAAAACATCTTCTGGCTTAGGGGTAGCAACTGGCGCAGTTATATCAACCTTTTCACTTGGAACACCATCCAGATGAGGGGCTGGTTGTAATTCAAGGGGGGCAGCCTCATTAACGGGGCCAAACGTATCATTAGAGAAATCATAAGGGATTGAGGCGACTGGAGGGACGGATCCGACAAGATTTTCAGAAAAAGGAGCAATTAGGCTTTGTCCTTCCTCTAATTTGCTCAGTTGATCATATGAAATTTCGTTTAAGACAGCGATTTCGTTCAATTTAGCAACAATATCAGCGTTAGAAGAAAGGTCATAGACGTCTTGAACAAAATGCCAAGGTATAAATCCATCTTGTAATCTTATCGTGGCTGTTTCAGGAAGCTGATCATCTGCCACTTCAGATGTAGGTTCAACGTTATCTTTTTGCGCAACGTCTACTGTCTTTAATCCTTCTTGTTCTAATCCATCAATACAGTTTGCATCGCAATCTGCTGGTAGTTGTGCTATTTCTGCTCGATTTGCGTTCAAGGCGTTGCGGTAATGCTCTATATCGTTCGCAGGATCTGTTGGCTCATATCCTAATTCTATAGGTATTATAGTTGCATCGTTGGCAGCATTTTGGGCGGCTAATGCAGCAGCTTCTTCAGGCGACAAGTTGTATGTGCCGTCATCACTGTAATCATCATTAAAAATAGCATTGGGTGCTGCTTTTGCTAACCTATCGGCTAGTTGTTCACGATTAAAACCCAAGTCCGCTTGAGGGTCGTCTAGGTCTTCCTCTTCACTTAACTCAGCATTTGTTGCCTCGTATGTTTGCTCATCTGGCCATGCGTAATGACCAACATGCGCAGGATCAAGTTCTGGCATTTCGGTCATAACAGGCTGCTGTTCTTCTGATGGGGCGGTTTGTGCTGCCTCACCCGCTAATCGTGTTTCTCTATTTAACTCATTGAGTGTATGAGCAACTTCTTCTTTTGCTGCTTTAAGAGCGTCATTATCACAGTCTTCGGTACAGGCCTCAAGTTTTTCCAATGTTGCTTTTGCGGCGTCATATTCCACTTGAACAGTTTCTAATTTTGTGGGTTCTATTGTTGCTGTTTCATTTGCCCCTGTGTATGTACCATTTTTGATGGCTTCGACTAATTCAGCAGCTTCTGCAGAAGCTTCGGCAGCTTGTTGCGAAGCTAAACGTCCTGCTTCTGCGCCAGCTTCACCTGGTTTGTAAGTGGCAGGCTCTTCTGGTGTTGTGGCAGGGGGGGCCGCTTTATTTAAATCAGGCTCGGCGGCATGGGCTTCGGAAACGCCAGCGAAGTTACCTGCAAGAACACCAACACTAGAAAGCGTAGAAGCAAAAACAATATTACCCCAAGTATCAGCACTGGAAAATGTTTCTTTTAAGCTTTGCCCTTTTGAACGCCCGTCTATTGCGGCGTGTGTTGCGCTAACCCCAACGGCGGCTGTTAGGGCAATGCCTGTCGCGCTGGATAATGCCACGCCTAACGCCACATAGCTTCCGCAGACAGCAAGTTTTTTTAAGCCTTGCCAAGCGTTTTCTCTTGAATAAGTGTCACCAGAAACAGCGGCTCTTATAACATTTTGGGGAAGGTTCTTTGCGGTTTTATAAAGATCGCCAGCTCTATGAATAGCATGTTTGGCAACGAGAGAGCCAAATTTCCAAGTATCATCAACGGATGGGCTGGATAGGCCAAAAAGATTGTGGCGTGCAGTGATACTCATGAGGAATCCTCTTTATACATATAAATTATAATAAAGTGGCATTTATCATTGAGAAGGCCAAAATGTCAATATGAAAATAACGCTTTATCCAACTTTTTTCCCCTGTTGCCCCGCAATGTGCGTAATAAACTGCCATGCAACACGGCCAGAGCGATTGCCGCGGGTCACTGCCCATTCTAATGCTTCTTTATCGTTAATCTCTAATTCATAATGATTCGCATAGCCGCGCACCATATTGAGGTAGGTGTCTTGATCTATATTATAAAAGCCAAGCCACAGACCGAAGCGATCAGATAGAGAGACTTTTTCTTCCACACTTTCGCTTTTATGAATAGCGGTGGAGCGTTCATTTTCAATCATATTGCGGGGCAATAAATGACGGCGGTTTGATGTGGCATATATAATGACGTTATCAGGGCGACCTTCGACGCCCCCTTCAAGCACAGCTTTTAAGGATTTATAAGAGCTGTCATTTTCATCAAATGAGAGGTCATCACAAAAGAGAATAAAGCGAATGCCAGATTCCTGACGCATGATTTCAAGCAAGAAGGGCAAGTCGGGCAAATCTTCGCGGTATATCTCCACCAAATGAAGCGGCGCATTGGCATCATCATCTAGCTTGTTGTGGATGGCCTTCACCAGTGAGCTTTTGCCGGTGCCGCGGGCGCCCCATAAAAGCGCATTGTTGGCGGCGAAACCTTTGGCAAATTGCTCGGTGTTTTCCAGCAAAGTTTTTGCTTGGTGATCTAACCCCACAAGAAGATCAAGCGGCAGGGCGCTGTTTTGTAAAACAGGCTTAAGCGTCATGCGGTGTGACTGCCAAACCCAAAGCGTTGAATTCCCCCAATCATCGGGGAAATAGGCGGTGTTTTTACCATGGGCGCTCTCCAGAGCATCGGCGATGCGATCAAGCTGTCCCATAAGCTGTGCAATATATTGTTCCATTATCTTTACGCTCTTGTTTTTGATGTTTCAGCCGTTATAGTCTGATTTTTTAAAGTAGCCTCAGACATGTAAGTACGAGGCGCTTATATCACGCGAAATTATTACCTTCAATTGTAATGATTTTGGAAAGAAATAGATAAGGATAAGAATAATGTTGATTTCAAAAGCATATGCGCAAGAAATGTTAACCGATGCCGCAGGCGAGATGGCCGTTACAGTCGGTGAAGCCGCGCCGAGCGCCGCAAGCGCGTTTGCGTGGAATATGGGGTTGATCCTTGTATTGGTGGTGATGTTTTACATCTTGCTTATCCGTCCACAGCAAAAACGTTTTCAACAACATAAGGCGATGTTAGATGCGCTGGAAAAAGGCGACAAGGTTGTGACATCTGGTGGCTTGGTGGGGAAAATTGAAAAATTGACCAATGATGAAGAAGTGCTTGTTGATTTGGGCAATGGCATAAAAGTAACAGCCCTGCGCGCGACAATTCAAAGCAGAGAAGATAAAGCGGCGACAGCGATAGCCGATAAAAAAGAAGCGGCAGTTAACGACGCAAAAGCGAAAAAGACAGCCAAGAAAACAGATTAGAAAACATGAACGTCATTGCGAGCCTAGCGAAGCAATCTAGAATGCTGATGATAGTTTCTGGATTGCCGCAATCGCTTCGCTTCTTTGCAATGACGGTTAAGGAATAAGAGTATGGTTCATATTGCGCGTTGGAAAATAATTTTGATTTTGGCCGTTTGTGCTTTTGGTTTGCTTTACAGCTTGCCGAACGTCATGGGCGAAAAGGCGCGTAGCTATGCGACAGAAAATTTGCCCGGCTTTGTGCCCAACAAGGCGGTGAATTTGGGGCTGGATCTGCAAGGTGGGTCGCATTTATTACTTCAAGTTGAATTAGATGATGTGATCAAAGAACGCAGTGAAGCGCTTGTTTCTGCGTTGCGCCCAGAATTACGTCAGGAAAAAATTGGCTATAGGCGTTTAAGTGATTTTGAGGGCGGTGTGAAAATTACGTTGCGTGATGCAAAGGACACAGGGGCCGCACGTAAACTTATCCGCGCAGTGGATCAAAATTTAACGATTGATACAGATGGCGTAGAGATTGAAGCAAGTTTTTCTGATGTGGCGATGAAAGAAATTCAAGACCAAACCATTAGCCAATCAATTGAAATTGTCCGCCGCCGTATTGATGAAACGGGCACGCGTGAGCCAATCATTCAACGCCAAGGCGATGACCGTATTTTGGTGCAATTGCCGGGGCTTGATGATCCGCAACGGGTGAAAGATTTATTGGGAAAGACCGCGAAATTGACATTTCATTTGGTCAATCCCACGGGCGCACGCACGTCGAGCACAATGAGCCTGCCGCTGGTGGATGCGCCGGGGGAAACAATTGTAATTAACCGCCGCAATGAATTAACGGGTGACATGTTGGTTGATGCCAGCGTGTCCCAAGACCAAGGCGGCCAACCCGCCGTTGGGTTTCGTTTTAACACGGTTGGCGCAAAAAAGTTTTGTACCTTAAGCCGTGAAAATGGCGGCAGATTATTTGCGATTGTGTTGGATAAAGAAGTCATCAGCGCCCCCCGTATTAACGAGCCGATTTGTGGCGGTAGTGGTATTATCTCTGGCGGGTTTTCGATCAAAGATGCCAGTGATTTGGCGCTATTATTGCGGGCAGGGGCGCTGCCTGCGCCACTGACAATCATGGAAGAACGAACCGTTGGCCCATCATTGGGCGCGGATTCGGTTCAGGCAGGTAAGATTGCCAGTATCATTGGTTTGGCTGGCGTCTTGTTCTTCATGATGTTGACTTATGGACGTTTTGGTATTTATGCCAATGTTGCTTTGTTGGTGAATGTGACGTTGATTTTTGCGTTGCTATCCAGCCTTCAAGCGACCCTGACATTGCCCGGTATTGCGGGGATTGTTTTAACCATTGGTATGGCGGTCGATGCGAACGTATTGATTTTTGAACGGATCAAGGAAGAGCTAAAAAATGGTCGCACGCCGATGGCCGCTGTTGATGCAGGTTTTAGTCGCGCGATGGGCACAATTATTGACTCCAATTTAACCACTTTAATCGCCGCGATTATTCTTTATTCATTTGGGACAGGACCAATCAAGGGCTTCTCTGTGACGTTGGCGATTGGCATTATCACATCGTTCTTTTCTGCCATTATGGTGACGCGTTTGTTGGTTGTGATGTGGCTACATAAAAATAAACCGAGCGTGATGAAGATTTAAGAAAACTTTGTGACCTTCGCGCTTTCTTTGTTCCCTTAGCACGAACGTCAAAGAGAGTTAAAAAAGATTGAAAGACTAAAAATGATAAAAATTTTCCCGCAAGATACAAAGATTGATTTCGTTGGTAAACGTTATGTTGCTTTTGCGATATCTGCCATCATCCTTTTAAGCTCATTAGGGCTTTTATTCACCAAGGGGTTGAATTTTGGCATTGATTTTACAGGGGGAACTTTGATTGAAGTGCGCGTGCCAGATGAAGCGCCAGATTTGGGCGTTTTACGAACGAAGCTGAATGAGCTGGAATTGGGTGCGATTTCGATTCAAGAATTTGGTGCGCCAGATGATTTGCTTATTCGTTTGCCTGAACAACAAGGCGGTGCGGCAGCGCAAGAAGAAGCCATTAGCAAAGTCCGCGCAATGCTCGATGGGGAATTTGCCGACGAAGGACAAGACACAGAAACAGCCGTGGATTACCGCCGTACTGAATTTGTTGGCCCGCAAGTGGGCGCGGAGCTGAAAAAACAAGGTATGTATGCGGTTCTATTCTCTATCATCGGTATGTTGATATATATCTGGTTCAGGTTCGAATGGCAGTTTTCTGTCGCGGCGATTGCGGCGCTTATTCATGACTCGCTTGCGACAATTGGTCTTTTTGCCCTGACGCAAATGGAATTTAACCTCTCGACGGTTGCGGCGATTTTGATGATTGCGGGTTATTCGATCAATGATACGGTGGTTGTGTTTGATCGTATTCGTGAGAATTTACGTAAGTTTAAAAAAATGTTGGTGCCAGATTTGTTAAATCTATCGATCAACCAAACACTTTCCAGAACATTGATGACATCTGTAACAACATTGTTGGCGTTATTGTCGTTATGGACGTTTGGCGGTGAGGTCATTCGCGGGTTTGTGGATGCCTTGATCTTCGGCATTCTTATTGGAACATATTCTTCGATCTTCGTGGCAGCGCCTATTTTGACGTTTCTTAATATCCGCCATGTGAAAAAGGATGTGGTTGAAAGTGAAGAAATTCAGCCATAGCCCTTGCCTGATCGGTCATTTCATGATTATTATCCGCACATAGTAACAAAAGAGCTACATTAGAGTTATATAAATTACATCCAAAGGAGAGAATTAATGCGTCATTTTCATTTATTGACAGTTTCAGCGATTACGCTTTTAAGCGTTTCAGCCTGTGGCTATGTCAACGACGGCGATATGAGCTATTTAGGCAGCCGCGATGATATCGTTGTTCAGAACAACGGTATGACAAAATCACAAGCCAAAGAAATGGCTGCGAAAAAAATTGAAACAGTAAAAGACGATGTTGCGATGGCGACAAAGGCTACTGTTATTGATGGCGCAGAAAAGGCCATGTCTGTGACCAAAATGGGCACGACATCAATGGATAGTGTCTCGATGCAATCATCTTCTTCATCTGTATCTTCTGCAAGTATGGCTGTTCCACCAGGATCAATTGGGGATGTACCACCAAATGCAAAATCAGGTGAGTGTTATGCCAAGGTTCTTATTCCTGCGGTAACAGAGGCGGAAACAAGACGCATTCAAGTTTCTGAAGAACAGCGTGTATTGGACCGTATGGTTCCTGCACGTTACGAAGTTCGTACGGAACGCGTTCAAGTGTCTGAAGAAAAGCAAGTTCTCGATCGTATTGTTCCAGCAAAATATTCTGTCGAGACAGAACGCGTGATGGTTAAAGAAGCACGTAAATACTGGAAAGCAGGTACAGGCCCCATTACCAAAAAGAACGAGATCACAGGTGAGATCATGTGTTTGGTCGAAGAGCCAGCTGAATTCAGAACAATTGAAAAGCGTGTGATGATCGAGCCAGAAAAGCCGATTTACAAAATGCTTCCTGCTGAGTTTAAGACAATTGAAAAACGTGTTTTGGTTGAGCCAGAGCGCCCAGAATACAGAACAGTGCCAGCACAGTTTGAGACTATTCGTAAAACAAGAGTTGTTCAGCCAGAGCGCTGGGAATGGCGCCGTATTTTGTGTGAAACAAATATGGGCACAGATTCAATCCAACGCATTCAACGTGCGCTGCGTGACAAAGGTTACAGCATCACTGTTGATGGACGTTTAGGGGATGCAACCTATGAAGCAATCAACAACTATCAACGCAAAAATGGTTTAGCGACACGTGGTATCACGTACGAAACATTAGAGCGTTTGGGCGTTCGCCTAACAGGTGCTTAAACAAGCATTATGGATGTCACACCTTTAATTCGTGATGGCCAACAAATAATTCAAAGCTATGCCGCTGGTGCGTTTCGTATCAGCGGCATTTCTTATGATGGCGCGGTTATAGTCTCCCCCAATAGCACAGTGTTATGGGAGGGCGTGACAGATTTTTCTCAGCTTACATTTGAAAGCTTTGCGCCGTTGATTGAACGGGCAGAGGAGATAGATGTCTTGCTTTTAGGGGCGGGAGGCAAAATGGCGTTTCTTGATCCTGCGCTTAAAAATAAATTAAGCATGGCGGGCTTGCCGATTGATATCATGGATACGGGCGCTGCCTGCCGAACCTATAACGTCCTTATGGCAGAGGGACGCCGCGTTGTCGCGGCGATGTTGCCGTTCCAATAGTTGTTTTACCTCTCTTATAAGCCATAATTTCTTCTGTGCTGACGTCTTGCACAACAAATTTTTCTCCTGTTTTATCGCCGAGTAATATTCGTTTAAAAGCAACGCCTAACTTACCTGTCTTTTCGCCAACGGTTATTTCTGTAAATAATCCGCAAGGGATATCGTCAATGTCTGCATCATTTTGGCAAATGGACGGCATAGAAATTGTCGAAAAATTAGGTCTTCCACTCATGGAAAATAAATGTGAATGACCGTGTAATGTTATGGCGCTGTGTAATTTACCTTGCCCAATTTTTTGCTCTAAATATGTTCGAATTTTTCCTGTGTTGTCTTGGTACAAGGCTTCTCTTTCGACGATTCTTCTTTTCTCTCTATCCCATGCCCAATGCGCGCTAATGACTAAATTATCTGCACTTGACCCCTTTATTAAGTCAATAATTTCATCGGGATCATAAAAAAAAGTAATTCCTCTACCGCCCGTATCTAGCTTAGGTTGGCATATAAGAACATCCGTGTTGGGCATTGCTGTGGCCGTGAATATATGGCTACACGGATTTAAACCGCTTCTTAAGTAACCGCGCAAAACATCATGATTTCCTATTGTTCTATGTAACTTAACGCGTGAATATAAATTCGCATGGCTTATATTTTTGTCTACATCGGCGTATCTTTGTCTAGCGGCCTGCTGTTCAGGGATAGGAATATCACGATGCGATATTATCATTTCTGGCGTAATGGTCAGTTCATCCCCGCCATGAATAAATGTCGCATCTGGTGTTTTTTCCGCATGAGAGATCATGCCGTACAAAAGCGGTAAGCCCCACTGTTCACCATAGATAGAGATATCTCCTTCATATCTGGCGGGGAGATCGACACCAGTATGTAGGTCCGTGAAAAATATTATTTTTGACATAATAAGTTTCTTATATCAAAAAAACTCAAAAATCTACAAAAAAATCCGTCAAAAGGACGGATTTCTCTCTTTTTTATTATCCTACGATATTCTAAGCCGCGATTTTACCGTTTTTGCTTAAAGGGCCTTTTTCAAAAAGTTCGGCCACATAGTCCCAATTAATAAGATTATCAACAAAAGCGTCGAGGTATTTCGGGCGCGCATTGCGGTAATCAATGTAATAAGCATGTTCCCAAACATCACAGCCCAGCAAGGGTGTGCGGCCATAGACAATGGGATTTTCACCGTTTGGAGAATTAATGACCTCTAATTTACCTGTCGCATCATCCATCGCCAACCATACCCAGCCAGATCCAAATTGTGCGGCACCCTGGGCGCAGAATTGTTCTTTGAACCCATCATAACCGCCAAGGTCTTCTTTGATCTTGGCTTCTAATTTACCATCCATTTTTGTCCCGCCGCCATTCGGCTTCATCCAGTTCCAAAAATGCACATGGTTGTAAAATTGCCCTACTTGGTTAAATAAGCCATGCTGTTCTGGTGTTTTAAAGCTAGAAACCATAATTTCTTCGATGGAAGCTTCTTCTAGGCCAGTTCCTTTAATCATGTCATTTCCTTTATCTGCATAAGCTTGGTGATGCTTATCGTGGTGAAACTCCAATGTTTCTGATGACATGTAAGGATCAAGTGCATCATACGCATAGGGAAGGTCAGGGACAGTAAAAGTCATGTTGGTATCCTCTCAAAGGTTATATTTCGATGTAATCTAACAATAGTTTTAAACTTTTTTGGTTCCATTATAAAGGGGGATGTTTTATGACGGAGCCTATGTCTGATTATTGCCTAGATATCGTGCGCCAGCATGATCCAGATCGTTTTATGTTGAGTTTGCTTGCGCCGATGAAGGCGCGGGCGGGGTTGCTTGCTTTATTTGCTTTTAATTATGAAATCGCCAAAACGCGTGACGTGGTGAGTGAAACACAAATTGGCCTTATCCGTTTGCAATGGTGGCGCGATGCGCTGAAGGAAATTTATGACGGCGCAACACCCAGAGCGCATAAAGTTATTGAGCCATTGGCGGAAACGATTAAGCAATATGATTTGCCCCGTGAAGATTTTGATGCGTTGATCTATGCGCGTGAATTTGATTTGGAAGGTGTTGCCCCCGCCAATATCGAAGGGTTGATGCATTATTGCGATTACACCACAACGCCGCTTTATCGTTTAGCCTTAAAAATTTGTGGCCAGAGCGAAATTGATAGTGTTTTAAAATCTATTGCCAGCCGATATGCGCTTGTTGGTTTGGTACGTGCCGTTCCATATATGATATTGCAACGCCGTTTGATGTTGCCGCAAGATGTTTTAGCGCAACATGAAGTGTCAGAACAAAAATTAATTGATTTCAATGACCTATCAAAAATTCCTGATATTATAAAAGATGTTTTGAATAATAATAATCAATTACAAAACGCTCAGTCCAAGTTTTTGAAAAATGTTTGCGCCATGACAAAAACCTATGAGAGGCAAATTAGACAGGCTGATTATGATGTATATAATCCTGTTGCCACATCGCCAAAACGATTTATGTTTTTACAGCTATGGTTAAAAAATATTTTTGGCCTTGTGTGATTTTAGGATTCATGTTTTCTTCTCTTATGACCTTTCAACAGTTCAATAATGCCACAGTGATTTTTCTGACTTTCGTTCAGAATGTTGTCGCATGTTCAGGTCAATCTTGCTGCTCGCAATAGCGAGCCATAAACTAACTTCCAAAACATATCTTTAAATTTTTTACGTGTGGCTTTTTAAAGTCATGCGCCGCAATTCATACGGCCTTAAACGGCGTTGTTGCAGGGCATGGTCATGGAAGCTGGGACAGCATGGATTTCGTTATCGTTGCGCCATTTGAGGAGGCTGTAACACAAAATGGCGCGCCAACAGGATTTTGCACCGTTGATACTTATTGGAGCTTTGGTGCAGATGAGCCAATGTCATTGGGAAAGCTTAAGCTTGTGAAGCCAGCCAAGGGGCTTCTCAGCGATGGAGAATTTACCAGAGAAGAGGGGCAGGTCATTCACTATAAGACAGTCTTTAACGAAGATGATCGACTTGCTTTTATCAATGAGTTTTTGCTTGAAGGGGGAGACGTCACAGAAGCAAAAATGGATGCGCTAAATGATGTTGTCTTTAACTTAGAAAAGGCTGGTATTTCCTCATTTTCTCATGATTTTTATATCGAAACTTCTGAGGATATAGCGAACTTAGAGCGACTTTTCCTCTCTGCCGATGGTGCGGATCAAATAAAAATAGATCAGGTTATAAAAACCACGCTAAGAGATAGCGCTGTTCATAAAGCCTTGTCAGGATTTGGCTGCCCTTTGAGAGAGTGTGGCAAGGATTATTGGTGCCATGATTTTAAAAATGAAGGTGAGGGAGATGTTGCGGCAGAAGTAGGAGCAAAGCATTTTGGTAAACATGTTTATTCGGCGAGCTATGAATTAGAAGCGATGATGAATGGTAAGGGCCCAAACCCAGCTAGTGCTGTCCCGCTTGCTACGAAGGAAGATGTTCTGAAGTTTATAGATGAAAATCAGTCTGATTTGCCGGCAAAGACGGTTGAACTTGCAACGTCAGTGGTTCACTGTGATGTGTATCATGATGCTAGAAATTTGAGAGTGCAAGCCTTATCCTTAGCGCAGGAAAAGCGTTTAGCTATGACTTAATTTAAGCCGCTTTTGCGCGTTCGGGGGTGCGCCAGTTTTGGATGTCGTTTAGGGCGCGGAGGGCTATTTTCTTTTTGCGCTCGCGGCCTTTTGCTTTGCCTTTGATGCGGTTGGTTTTCATCTCCGCGATTTCTTCTTTTGTGAACTCATAAGGCGGGAAAAGACCAAAGTTGATGTTCATGGGTTGGAACGTGTCAGCATTGCCGCCGCCTGTGATGTGACCCAGTAATGCGCCCATGGCGGTGGTTGTCGCAGGGGGCGTGATATCAATTCCCAAGCTTTGCGCCGCGGCAAAACGACCCGTCATGAGCCCCACGGATGCACTCTCAATGTAGCCTTCACAGCCGGTGATTTGTCCAGCAAATCTGAGCCTTGGTTGCGCCTTCATTTGCAACGTGCCATTTAGCAACTTTGGGGCATTGATGAAGGTGTTTCGATGAATGCCACCAAGGCGTGCGAACTCTGCATTTTCTAATCCGGGGATCATGCGGAACACTTCGGTCTGCTCACCGTATTTCATTTTTGTCTGAAACCCGACCATATTGTAAAGCGTGCCGAGGGCGTTATCTTGGCGTAATTGGACAACGGCATGACAGCGACCTGACTCACCCTCAGGCACATTAGGGTTCGTGAGCCCGACTGGTTTCATCGGACCATAGCGTAGCGTATCTATGCCGCGCCCCGCCATAACTTCAATCGGCATACAACCTTCAAAATAGGGTGTGTTCTTTTCCCAGTCTTTAAATTCGGTTTTATCGCTCTCTAAAAGTGCTTTAATAAAAGATAGATACTGCTCTTTGTTCATTGGGCAGTTGATGTAATCTGATCCTGTGCCTGCGGGGCCTTCTTTATCGTAGCGGCTTTGAAACCACGCCGTATCGAAATTAATTGACTCTTTATAAATGATGGGAGCGATGGCATCGAAGAATGCCAGTTCACCTTCATCACCCAATTTTTGCACCGCCTTGGCCAACGGCTCACTGGTGAGGGGGCCTGTTGCGATAATCACGTTATCCCACTCAGCAGGGGGCAGGCCGTTAATTTCTTCGCGTTGGATGGTGACCAGCGGGTGCGCTTCTAATGCGTCTGTGACCCCTTGGGAGAAAATGTCACGATCCACCGCCAACGCGCCGCCCGCAGGAACAGCGGCTTTGTCGCCTTCACGCATAATAAGTGACCCGCAAACGCGCATTTCTTCATGCAAAACGCCGACGGCATTATAATATTTATCATCAGAGCGGAATGAGTTAGAGCAAACCAGCTCCGCCAGTCCTTCGGTCTGATGGGCTTCGGTTTTACGCACGGGGCGCATTTCATGAATGATCACCGGCACGCCCATTTGCGCGCATTGCCATGCGGCTTCTGACCCCGCCAACCCGCCACCTATAATATGTACGGGCGCGATATCGTTTGTTTTGGTTGTGTTTGTTGTCATCTGGGCGTTTTAGGGGATTTTAACGTTGGGCGCAAGTCAAGATCGCGGCCTTAATAATCAAATTCATCGCGCGTGGGGACGCGGTTAAAGGCGATTTTAGTGCCGACATCCCCTGCGAGGGTTTTGGGCACAACGCCCAGCCAGACGGTTTCTTGCTTGTATCGTTGTTGCAAATGATCGAGCGCCGTTGTGAGGCGGGATTGTTTGTCTTTTTTGTCCGCATTTTGATGCAGGTATGTTTCAAATAGATCATTGGTGATTTTATCTTCAGTAATCAGGCCGTGGAGCAAGGTTGAAATTTTTAAGAATAAACGTTGATGCGGTGGAATGTTTGGTGTGGCTGTGCCGAAACATTCAACGCAAAATTGCGTCCAGATATCATCGAAAAACTGCATCATGGTAAAGGGGTCTTGGGAGGCGGGAAAGTCTCGAAGGCCGACCCATCGCTGGCGATCTAAAAATGTGATTTTTACGACGATGTTTTTGGCAAAGAGCTCCTTTTTACGGAGCCTTGTGCACGCCTTAAATAACAGCCGTCGCCCCATTTGCCGCGTCTTGTCCATTGTGCGGAGTTTGGGATCAAGCATCCGCGAATGACCAATCATTGATGGGTTGGTCGATTGATAAGGCACATCATAACCATGCAACCAATACCAAAACCGTTCTCCCTGCACACTGCGCCAAATGGCGCGGCATTGTTTGGGGGAGGTGTTGTAGAGCTGCTTCATATTTAGTATGCCCGCCTTATTTAATCGCGAGAGCATGGCGACGTTGATGCCCGGTAGGTCGGTGAGTTTTAAATCCAGCAATCGCCCAGGTAATTCTTCGGGTTTGAGCAATACCAAGCCATTTGGTTTTTCAATTTCGGTGCCGACCTTGGCGAGGAAACTGTTGGGGGCGATGCCGATGGAACAATGAATGGCTTCGCCGACATGCTCGTGAATGGCCTTTTTGATCTTATTGGCGAGCGCGATGGCGTTTGCGGGGGCACGTTCGCGCCCCAAAAGCAAACAATCAAATTCATCAACGGACCAGACTTTGTTGACGGGCAGGCAACGCTCTGTCGCCGCAATGATTTTATGGTGATATTCGACGTATTTTTTGTGGTTTGCCTCGACACAGATCAGGTTGGGGCACATCTTTTTGGCCTCATATATTTTTGTGCCTGTTTTAATCCCGAAAGCTTTTGCCTCATACGAAGCCGCGATGGCGCAGGTGGAGTCTGTCATGGTCGGCACGACCGCCACAGGCTTTCCCCGTAACGCGGGGTTATCTTGTTGTTCGACACTGGCAAAATAGCTGTTGAGATCAAGAAATAGCCATTTTAAGCCCGCTTTGGTGGGGCTTTCGATGGCTTGATCGATAGGCATTTCAGGTAATTTGTTCATGATTTGTTCTATCATAATGAAGCAGGGATATGCAAGGTTTTTGAGGCCTTTACGCGTTATTAAGTTTTGTCATGGTAAGATGAAACAATAGGACAATAGTATAAGTCACTTCTTATGATTATCCATAGAGTGACTTGCTGAGGGGAAGTCAAACAAATGCAAAATATTGTAACAGAGAGTAGATTTTTTATGTGGCGCGCCGTGGTCGCCATGGTGCATGCAGACGGTATTGTGACGCCGCATGAGCTGTCTTTTATTAACGAGCATATTCAAGGCATCGGATTAACCCCAGAACAGGTGGAGATTGTTGCGGCGGACTTACAAGTGCCGCAGGACGTTTACGAGATGTTTGCAAACATAACCCATAAGCAGGATAGGCAAGAATTTTTTGCTTTGGCGCGTGCATTAAGCTGGTGTGACGGTGATTTCGCCAAGCAAGAAGAGAGCATTTTACAATGCTTGGAGCGCACAAAGTTGGATGATGAAAGCTGGCATTTGATGGAAGAAAGCCGTGACATCATGCAAGAGGTTGAGCTATGCGACAATCAATGGCGTTTCAAAACAGCCAGATCAAAAAGCCTTTTTGGGTTTTTGGGTAAAAAACCACAAACGGCTTAAGGAAGCTTAAAGTATCAAATTTATTGGAAGAATTTCTGTGCGCCTATCTTTGTGACGGGCGCATTAAGTGTTTCTGATAGCGCGGGACTGTCTGGGTAGCTGCGTCCATCAAACGCCAGAATTACATTTTTATCCCGCACCGAGGCGCCAGAAATGCGCACAATAATATCGCGCCAGCCTTTATGTTTTGCTTGTGAGACATAAACGGGGCCGCGCACACCTTTGATCGTAGATAGGGGGGTGAAGCCATTACCACGCGCCTGAAAAACGACTAAGCCACAACCATCCCACCCGCACCAATATGAATGTGGTAATTTAAACAGAACCAGCGCATCACGCTTACCATTTTTATTTAAATCAACGCGGACAAAATCATAAGCGGAATTGGGCGGTGCGTCATAAGCTCGAATATAATTTTGAATCGCTATTTTAAGTTGCGCATCCGATAAATTCACCATTTTGGGCAGGGGCGTCAAAGGCTGTGTTTGTGTCTGAGGGGCGCTACAGGCGAGAAGAAGAAGAGGCAGTAAGAGACATAGAATATTTTTCATGACGGGAAGCTATCGCCTCCCTGTTTTGTGAGCAAGGCCATAAGTGAAACTAATCACATGTCATTTATGATGCGCCTTTATAGTTTATTTTTAATATTTAAACGCTGTTTTTTGCCTTATTGAAACGGTGATTGACTTATGAGACCAGTATGAGAGAATCTAGGCATCTTTTGCGCCATGTATGGCGTTCTCATATAATATTTTAGGATAAACCCTCATGACTTTTATGACCTTTCGTATGCCGACCAAACAGCAATTTATTCAGCGTTCAATTTTTCCACTGATGGCGCTTTTGGCTGTGCTCGCTTTTCCTGCCTTTGCCGCCATAACAGATAGCGGTCATATCGAAATGGGAATCGACCAAGCGCGCCAAAGCATGATTGGCAATCCGTGGGCGATTGCCGCGCTGGTGACGTTTTTCCTTTCCTATCTTGCTGTGTTATTTGAAGAACAAACCCATATGCGAAAATCCAAACCTGTTTTATTGGGGGCGGGATTAATTTGGGTTTTTATTGGTATCATTGCGCCAGATTACGGCATTGGTCATCATGAACTGCGTGGGGCGGTATATCATGGCTTGGAAGAATATGGCTCGTTGATGCTATTTTTATTGGCCGCGATGACTTATATAGCGGCCTTACAAGAGCGTCAGGTTTTTGCCACCTTACGCGGTAAGTTAGTGGCCGCAGGCATGAATATGCGCCAGCTTTTTTGGGTCACAGGTATTTTCGCGTTTTTCCTTTCCCCCATTGCTGATAACTTAACAACGGCGTTGGTGCTCGGGGCTGTGGTGATGGCCGTTGGCGCGGATAACAAGAAATTTATTTTGGTGGCCTGTATCAATATCGTGAATGCAGCTAACGCAGGCGGCGCATTTTCGCCGTTTGGGGACATCACAACCTTGATGGTGTGGCAGGCTGGTCATGTTGAATTCTTTGACTTTTTCCCTTTATTTTTACCGTCGCTGGCTTGCTTTTTGGTGCCTGCTATTATCATGAGCTTCTTTGTCTCTAAGGAAAAACCTGCGCCATTAAAAGAAGAGATCAAAATGAAACGCGGCGCGAAGATTATTATTTTACTGGGGCTTTGCACAATTGGTATGGCGATTAGCTTCGAACAGTTCTTAGGCTTGCCGCCGTTCCTTGGCATGATGACAGGGATGGGCGTGCTGATGATTTCGGCTTACTTCATTCGTAAAACATCACCGAATCAATCAGACTCAATTGATATTTTGGAAGAAGTCGCCAATGCAGAATGGGACACATTGCTATTCTTCTTTGGGGTTATCTTCTCCGTCGGTGGTTTGACGTTCTTGGGGTATTTGGAGCTAGTATCGAACACTATGTATGATGGCTATGGCGCAACAATCACCAATATTGTTATGGGCTTTGCCTCCGCAATAATTGATAACATTCCCGTCATGTTCGCCATCCTCAGTATGAACCCCGATCTGGATCAGTTTCAGTGGTTGTTGGTGACGTTGACGTGCGGCGTCGGTGGGACAATGCTCTCCATCGGTTCTGCCGCTGGTGTGGCGTTGATGGGGGTTGCCCGTGGAAAATATACCTTCTTTGGTCATCTAAAATGGACGCCAATCATTATGCTGGGTTATTTCGCCGCGATAGGCGTGCATTTCTTGGTGAATGATCACTTGATGGGCAAATATACCGATCAAGATCGCATCGCCCATGAAAAAGTTATGGCGGCAGAATAAATCAGGTCATCATTGCGAGAAGCAAAGCGATACGGCGATCTAGTTTGTTAGGTCTTGTTCATATTGACGATAAGAATGGCTATCCTTTAATAAGCAACACATAAAGCGCCGTGGACATCATGGCGACACAGCCAAGGTGGAAGGCTAATGTGCGGTTTAAATCTATTTTTGCAATGGTTGATGGCGTGGCGATGGCAAACAAAACGGTCAGACCGAAGATGAAAAAAGATTGCGTGCCGTTTAACGTGACTTGAACAAGGGCGGCGGCAGGCGCGATGGCAAGGGCTTTTTGGAACAGCAACATTGCGCTACGTCCAACAAATTCCATGGCAATAAAGAACACGATAATTTTGTAAGAATTTTCTTTAAACAAAGAGATTGTGTTTTTTAACGCCTTTTGATTAACCGCAAAAATTGACGCGCTAAAAATTCCTGATCCCATCATCATGAGCGCGGCAACGGGCAGCCAGTGGGTTTCTTGAACAATGTGGCGGTTAACGGTAATAAGCGCGGCAATGCCAAAGCATGACATCATCATTAAACCGAGCGTTTTATATTTTATCTGCCAGCCTTTAAAATCATACATAATGCCAATGGCGGCAATGATAATAAACAAGCCCGCAATGGCTTGTTTTAAACTCACTGTTTCCTCCAAAAACATCCACGCCAGTACAAAAACAAACACAGGCACAAGTTGAAAGAGTGGCACAACAATTTTGGCTTCATCCAATTGTAAGGCTTTGATATAGGGAATATAAGCCACGTTATAAGCCGCGCCCAACACCAGAAAGCTGATCGCTTGAATAAGGGAGATATCGTAATCCCCATAAATATAAAGCCCAATCAGACTCCCCGATATAAACGTAAAAAGCCCCGTGGTTGCTTGCAGCCCCACCGCATCATTAATGAAAAACCGCCGCGATAGATGTTGATCTATCAAGTTCGTAATCGACCAAAAAAAAGCCGGAATAATAGAGAGGATAATCCAACTCATTTTAGGGTGCGCCACTTCGGGTTGGCGTTTGTATTTATTTTCATCAAATATTTCCTAAAATTTAAAAGCTTATACCGTCGTCATTGCGAGCAAAGCGAAGCAATCTAGAGCTTAAATGATAAATTTCTAGATTGCCGCGTCACTCCGTTCCTCGCAATGACAATTTGTTTGTTGGATTCTTAGTTGCTGGCTTTAGAGCCTTCTTTAAAAGCCATGCCAATAACGTACACTAACCAATATAATACATGTAATGGCCAAGTGATTAAGTATAATGCAAGAAAGCTTAGCAGGTATCCAATAAAGAAGAATACTAATAGATAAAGAAAAAACATTCTAAAATTTGGATCAATGAGACACCAATCGTATTTTATATCAAAACAAGATAAAGCAGCTAACGCCCAGATGATTAGAGAAATGATGCAAAAAGTACCAATTTCTAGAACCCTTACGTCCAATAAGTGATTTGCAATCAAAGTGTTTATAATTTCAAAAAAAAACGCTGTGGCTGGAATAATCCAAAGAACAGTTACTCCTACTGCTAAGATTGCTTGAAGCCTATGAATAGGGTTTTTTATATCTGAAAATGATTGTATTTCGCTTGATCTCATATTCTACGCCGCTTCAGGCTTATACCGCAACTTCGGCTCTCTTGCCGCTTTCAATTCGTCCAATCTTGTGGCGGGGGCGGATTGGGGGAGGGTGTGGAAGTAATCCGCGCCCTTTATTTTTGCATCCTGCGCTAGCTTTTTCATCACAAGACAAAAACGGTCTAGCTCTGCTTTGCTTTCGGTTTCTGTGGGTTCAATCAACATCGCGCCATTGACCACCAGCGGGAAATATACCGTCATCGGGTGCATCCCATATTCGATCAAGCCTTTGGCAATATCGAGCGTGGTGACGCCGCTTTGTTTTTGGTATTTCTCCGTAAATAATGCTTCGTGCATCACGGGCCCTTCGAAGGGGGCGTGGTAGTCGTCTTTCAACACGGCGTTGATGTAATTGGCGTTTAATACGGCATCTTCGGACACACGTTTCAGACCATCTGCGCCGTGGGACATCATGTATGACAGGGCGCGGACATGCATACCAAATTGCCCCTGAAACCCTTTCAAACGGCCACAGGTCGTTGGGCGTTCGCCATCACGCTCAAGGCGGTACGTGTCGCCTTCCTTGATCACAAGGGGGGAGGGGATATAGGGCTTTAACCCTTCCGCCACACAAATGGGCCCAGAACCAGGGCCGCCGCCGCCATGCGGAGTAGAGAATGTCTTGTGCAAGTTTAAATGCATCACATCCACGCCAAAATCACCGGGGCGAATTTTACCAACGAGCGCGTTGAAGTTCGCGCCATCACAATAAAAATATCCCCCCGCATCATGAAGAAGATCAACAATTTCTGCGATGTCAGTTTCAAACAAACCGCACGTATTGGGGTTTGTGACCATCATACCCGCAATGTCCTTGCCATCACCGAGGGCTTCTTTGAAGGCCTCAACCGTGACGCGTCCCGTTTCTTTTGTCGGGATGGTGCGGATTTTAAAACCACACATGGCCGCCGTTGCAGGGTTGGTGCCGTGCGCGGAGTCAGGCACAAGCATGATTGTTTTCTCAGTCTTCCCTTGATCCAGCAAAGCGCGACGGATGGTCATGACCCCCGCCAATTCACCATGCGCGCCAGCGGCAGGAGTCAAACATACCCCCGGTAAACCCGTCAATTCACCCAACCAGTTTTGTAAGTCATGCATAACTTCAAATGCGCCCTGAACGGTGCTTTCGGGTTGCATGGGATGGATGTGGGCAAAACCCGGTAAGCGGGCAAGCTTTTCATTCAAACGCGGGTTATGCTTCATGGTGCAAGAACCCAGCGGGAAAAAGCCGCTATCGATGGAATAGTTTTTGGTCGATAAACGCACAAAATGACGTACGACTTGTGGCTCGGATACTTGGTGAATACCGATCTTTTCACGCGTTGGTTGGCCCGTACGGGATTTGATGCCTTCGGGCTTTGGTAAATCTACACCCGGTGTGTCCGTGAATTCCTTTTCGAACAATAAGTTCTCATCATAATTAAGGCCACGGGAAGAGTCGTTGATTTCGATCATATCGTTAGTGTTTTCTTTGGCATTTTCTGGTGTAAGTTGCGCAACGTTAGACATTATAGAACCTCCTGAAGAGCGTTACTGAGGGCGGCCATGCCGCCGTCGGTGGTGATTTCGGTGGCGGTGATAAGGATGGTGTTATCATCGGCGGGATAGCCCGCGATGATGCCGTAATCATCGGCGAGTTGTTGCACGATATCGCCAGCGTTTTTGCTTGTCGGAATTTGCACCGCCAGTTCATTGAAGAAGTTTTCATGTTTCAATGTAACGCCATCAATCGCGGTCAATTGATCAGCCAATTTACAGGCTTTTTCGTGGTTAATGACGGCGAGCTGTTTGAAGCCATCTTCACCGAGCAACGCCATGTGAACAGTAAAAGCAAG
This sequence comes from uncultured Alphaproteobacteria bacterium, assembly GCA_937923625.1. Classification (GTDB taxonomy): domain Bacteria; phylum Pseudomonadota; class Alphaproteobacteria; order Micavibrionales; family Micavibrionaceae. Next base: position 60,353 of record CALDTV010000009.1, on the reverse strand, counting down.
CGCGCAGAGACCCTGATTGGTACAAATGTTCGAGGTCGCTTTATCGCGACGAATATGTTGTTCACGGGTGGAGAGCGTCAGCACGAAGCCCCGCTTGCCATCGGCATCAACGGTTTCACCACACAGGCGTCCTGGCATTTGACGGATGAATTTTTCGCGGCAGGCAAAAAAGCCAAGATGCGGCCCGCCGAAAGACATGGGAACGCCGATGGATTGCGCTTCGCCGCAGACAATGTCCGCTTCCACAGGAGGAGGGAGCATGCCGAGGGAGACGATTTCATTCACAACCACAACCAGCAATGCGCCTTTTTCGTCACACGCCTTGCGCCATGCATCAATATTATGTGGTTTGCCGTAAAAGTCGGGGGATTGGATGAAGACGCAGGCGGTGTCTTCTTCGATGCCGCTTGGCTCCTCGTTAACGCTATAGCTGTTGCAACCTTCGTTGTTGCAGAGGTATGTTTCCATGACTTCCGCGTATTGGGGGTGGATGTCATTGCCGTAGCAGACTTTGTTTTTCCGTGTCACGCGCATGGCCATAAGACCGGCTTCTGCCATAGAGGTTGCGCCATCATAAAGCGATGCGTTTGCGACTTCTTGACCCGTGATTTGGGCGATGAATGTTTGGAATTCGAAGAGATATTGCAGCGTGCCTTGTGCGATTTCTGGTTGGTACGGTGTGTACGCGGTCAAAAATTCGGAGCGTTGGATGATGTAATCAACACTGGATGGGACGTGGTGGTAATACACCCCTGCGCCCAAGAAAAAGCGGTTTGATTGGGCGTTTATGTTTTGGTTAGAGGCGGCCAGCATATGACGCTCCACCTCAAGCTCCCCCATATGGTCAGGGACGTTGGCTTTGCCGTCAATAAAGGCTTTTTTGGGCACCTGAACAAACAGATCGTCAACGGAAGAGACGCCAATCGTCTCCAGCATCTCATCACGAGATTTTTGGGTTTGGGGGAGATAACGCATAAACAGCACTTTCTTTTATTTTTAAATAATCGGAATGCTGTTGTTTTATGAGGTTTTCCGCGGGGCGTCAATGATATGTGGGCTGTTTATCCCAAAGTTTTGTCATTGCGAGGAGCGTGAGCGACGCGGCAATCGAGCTGTTGTTAAACATACTCTGGATTGCTTCGCTCCGCTCGCAATGACAGCACGGCTTTAATCCAGACCTTCAACGAAAGTATCATAGGCGGCTTTGTCCATGAGGTCGGCGGCTTCGGCTTCGTTGTCCATTTTGACTTTGACGATCCAACCTGTGTCGATATCTTCTTTGAGGTCATCGAGGTTGTCGGCTAAGGCTTCGTTCACTTCGACGATTTCACCAGAGACAGGCGTGTAAATTTCACTGGCGGCTTTGACGGATTCAACCACGGCAAAGTCGTCGCCTTTGGTTACTTTACGGCCGATTTCTGGGAGTTCCAAGAATACCAAATCCCCAAGCGCGTGGCGGGCGTAAGTTGTGATGCCGACCCATGCGGTGTCGCCATCAATTTTTAGCCATTCATGGTCATTTGTATATTTTACGTTGCTCATTTTGTTTATCCTTCATTTTTATTCTTCTTTTTTTAACCACGAATGGACACGAATGAACACAAATTTTTTAAATTTTTGAGCAGCTTTTTTTAACCATTAAGACACCAAGGCCCCAAGTTTTTTGTTTTTAACGTCAAGATGCTATGACGCCAAGGGTTTTTAACAGTTATTATTGTCATTGCGAGCGCAAGCGAAGCAATCTAGAGAGGTTGTTTTAACGCTGGATTGCCGCGTCGCTATGCTCCTCGCAATGACGACCTCTTTTTTACTTGGCGCACTTGGCGTCTTGGCGCTAAATTTTTTTATGCGGCTTTTTTCTTCGCCGCTTTTTTGGTTTTAGCCTTTACAAAAGGCATATCAGAAATTTCGGCTTCGATGTCACGGTCGCGAACGCGAATGTTGATTTTTACGCCGTTCAGCGCGTGTTCTGTTTCAATATAGGCTTGGCCAATGGCGGCTTTTAGCGTGGGGGAGAACCCGCCACTGGTGAGGACGCCGATTTGGTTTGTCCCTGCGGCATCGAATACCTCTGCGCCTTCGCGGGCGACGCCGCGACCCGTTATTTTGATGCCAACACGCTTGCGGGAAGCACCCTTTTCAAGCTCCTTCATCACGCGTTCATTGCCGATAAATGTTGTATTCTGCCGCTTACCCATGATCCATGTGCTGTCTGCCTCCACGGGGGAGGTGGTGGCGTCAATATCATGACCATAAAGCGGGTAGCCCATTTCAAGGCGAAGCGAGTCACGCGCGGCCAAACCAATGGCTTTGACGTCTTTATGGGCGAGGAGCTTATTCCAAACCGCTTCGGCGCGATCCGCAGGCAGGGAGATTTCAAACCCATCTTCGCCTGTATAACCAAGGCGAGAGATGAAGAAGTCTTTATGCACCATAAAGCGCATGTAATTGAGATCCGCTGTTTCAATACCAAGGGCGTCGCGCAGGGCGCTCTCGGATTTTGGGCCTTGCAGTGCGATTAACGCGCGGTTTTCGTGATGGATCATCATGACAGTTGGTGGCAAATGTTGTTGAAGCCACGCAATATCTTTGTCTTTACAGGCGCCATTGACGACAGCGAAGAATTTATTTTCTCCCGTGCGGGTAATGATTAAATCATCAACCATGCCGCCTTCTTCGTTTGTCAAAACACTATATTTTGCGACGTTTTCGCCCAAGGTTGAAAAGGTTGAAGGGGTTACTTTTTCAAGAAATTCGGCGACGCCTTCGCCGCTGAACGTGATTTGACCCATATGGGAGACATCAAAAATCCCCGCATTCTCGCGTGTCCAATTATGCTCTGTCATGACGCCATCGGGATATTGAATGGGCATGTCATAGCCCGCAAATTCAGCCATTTGAGCCTTCATTGCAACATGGGCAGCGTGGAGTGGAGTCTTTTTCATCAAATTCACCTTATAGTTTGGATGATCTTTTTTTATCAAGTAGACTATTTAAAAACAAGCGGAATATCCCTTATGTCATCAGAATCCTTATTCGCGTTTTGCATCGCGGTTCTTATTTTCTCCTTCAAAATTGGGCCTAATATTACGGCAGCGATGTCCTATTCAATGGCTAGTGGGGTCAAAGGGCTTTTGGCGCATATGCTGGGGTTTTATTTATCATTACCAATTTATCTGGCGATTGTTTTCGTCGGGCTGGAGACATTAAATATTGATATAGTGTTTTTTGGCATATTGGCAAAATCCATGGGTGCGGCAATTTTAATTTATATGGGCATTAAAGGATTCAAAGGCGAGGATGTTGGCACGCCACTGGGAGAAAATGACCCACAAAGTTTTGTTGAAAGGGTTACCGCTACTTTTATTTTAACCTTATCCAACCCGATGGTGATTGTGTTTTATGCCACGATTATTCCCGTTTTTGTGCCGCCTGAAACTTTAACGATACCATTTATGATTTTCCTAAGTGTTTTGATTTTGTTATTAGATTCTATCGGCTCGATTGTTTATTGCGCCCCGATTATTTTATTTCGTCAAAAACTACCTAAAACTTTTGGGCGGTATATGCGGGTCACGTCGTCTATTATCATGATATCCATAGGGCTTTATATTGGTTATAGCGCAATTGGTGCAATTGATGTTTTAAGAATTGAGGGATAGAAACTTACTATGACTAACGAAGCAATTATTACATTAGCATTAGCAGTTTTAGCGTTGGCTATAAAACCAGGGCCGGGGATGATGATGGTGATGTCACGAACAATCGCCCAAGGGATGATAGCTTGTTACGGCTTCATGGTCGGGTTTTTGGTGGTGACGCTGGCTTATTTGGTCGTCGTTCTTGTCGGCTTTCAATTTGCCAGTCTTGATTTAGTTTTTATCTCTATTTTAATTAAATCTGCGGCGGCAGTGTATTTGATTTGGATGGGCATACAGGGATTGCAAAATGTTGAACTAGAATACAATAAGTTTGATGCTAAGGGACAAAGCTTTTTTGACCATGTTACAGCGGCGATGATATTAACGGCGGCCAACCCACTGGTGATTGTCTTTTACGCAGGAATTTTGCCAACGGTCATTGATATTAATGCCATGAATTTTAATGACATGCTGATTATTATTGGCATTGTCTTAGGGATTGAGGGCGGCGTTGTGCTTTTATATTGCGGGGTGTTGGCATTGTTTAGAAAGAAGATACCAATTAGTTTTCTTAAAGCATTGCGTGTTTTTTCTTCTGTCGTGCTTATTTTGATTGGTTTGTATATCGGTTATACTGCCCTTGGCGCGGTGGACGTTTTATCTGTGCAATAAAGACTTTAATTAGGGAAAAAACCATGACATGGGATTCAATATTACTTTTTGCGGCGGCAGTAGGCGCTTTGGCGATTAAGCCAGGGGCGGGCATGATGATGGTGATGTCACGGACATTATCACAAGGCATTAGTGCGTCTTTGGCGTACGCGTTGGGCTTTGTGCTTATCAGTATTTTGTTTTTAGGGCTGGTTTTCTTTGGTTATAAATTTGTAGAAGTTGATTTAATCTTTATTGCTATCCTGATCAAATCTTTATCCGCCGTTTATTTGATTTGGTTGGGTGTTAAGGGCCTGCAAGAATTAGAGGATAAATATCACATCGAAAAAATGAAGGTTGAAAGTTTTTTTGATAATTTATCAGCCTCTATTATGCTGACCTTATCAAACCCATTGACGATTGTTTTTTATGCGGGGATTGTGCCAACTTTGGTGGATGTGAATGATGTTGATCTGAGTGACTTTACGGTTATGGCGATCGTGATTACCGTTGTCGAATTTGCTGTGGCAATTGGCTATTCTTTACCGCTGGTGTGGTACCGTAAGAGGGTAAAAGAAAACTTCTTGCGTCAGCTAAAATTCTTTTCGTCCATCGTGATTATTTTGGTTGGTTTATATATTGGCTATACAGCGATTAGCTCTGATGCGTTGATGTCAGTTTTTTAACTGTCTTTATTTATAAGCGTCTCTTTTAAGGTGTAAAGTGCCTCAAGCGCTTCTCGTGGGGTGAGGGCATCGGGGTCGAGATTTTTAAGTTTTTCTTCTGTTGCCGATATTTCTACTGTTGCTTGCGCGGTTTCTTGGGAGTGTATTTGTGCGGTGAAAAGAGGTAAATCCGCATTGAGATTTTTTAAATTCTTTGCAGGCTCACCTGATGTTAAATTGGTCAAAACATTCTGTGCGCGCTGGATGACATTATCCGGCAAACCAGCAAGCTTTGCGACATGGATACCGTATGATTTATCGGCGGTGCCCTTTGCTACATTGTGCGTGAAAACAATATCGCCTTCCCATTCTTTGACCTGAAGCGAATAACAGGTGAGGGAGGTTAGGCGGTCTTGTAAGGTCGTCAGCTCATGGTAATGCGTGGCAAAAAGCGCGCGGGATTTATTGACCTCATGCAATTGTTCCACACACGCCCATGCGATGGAAAGTCCATCAAAGGTGGCGGTGCCGCGTCCAATTTCATCCAAAATCACCAGCGAACGATCTGTTGCTTGGTTGAGAATAGTTGCCGTTTCAACCATTTCGACCATAAAGGTCGATTGCCCCCGCGCCAAATCATCCGCCGCGCCCACGCGGGAGAATAGGCGATCAACAACGCCAATATGTGCAGAGGTGGCAGGCACGAAAGAGCCAATTTGCGCAAGGATTGTGATGAGCGCATTTTGCCGCAAAAACGTCGACTTACCCGCCATGTTAGGCCCTGTGAGAAGCCATAAACGTTGCGTTTCACCAAGATCACAATCATTGACGATGAAGCTTTGTGATTGTTTCGCCAAGGCGGCTTCGACCACGGGATGGCGTCCACCTTTAATGTCAAAGGCCAATGAATTATCAATCACAGGCCGTGTGTAATTTTGAGTGACCGCAAGAGTGCTAAGCGCGGCGGCAACATCGAGCGCCGCAAGGGCGGCGGCAATGCGCCCAATCTCTTCGGCAACGTCATTTACTTGGCGCACAAATTGAATAAATATTTCTTGTTCAATCGCCAAGGCTTTATCGGCGGCAGAGGATAAGTCGCGCTCTAACTCCGATAATTCTGGCGTGGTGAAGCGCACATTATTTGCCAAAGTTTGGCGGTGAATAAAGGGGTTGTCTTCTTGTTTCTCATCGCCAATTTTTACCATCAATTTATCGGCATGACGTGCCGTCACATCAATGAAATAACCAAGGACATTGTTGTAAGTGACTTTAAGCGTTTCAATCCCCGTCATCTCACGATATTTGGCTTGCAACGCGGCAATATGGCGTTTGCTGTTGTCGCGCATGCCGCGTAGTTCATCAAGTCGTGCGTGAAATCCTGCGGCGATAAATCCGCCCTCACGATCCAAAAATGGTAGATCGGTTTTAAGACCGTTAAAAAGCGTATCCGATATTTTTTTGAGCGTTTCACTTTGTTTTAAATGGTCAGTGATATTGCTAAGCGCGTCTTGTGGTGCAGTGTTTAGAATGGCAAGAATAATTTCGGCTGTTTTGAGGCCGTCACGGATCGCCCCTAAATCACGCGGCGTTCCACGATCAACTGATAAGCGCGCAAGGGCGCGTTCCATGTCAGGGATTTGTTTGAGGGTCTCAATGAGGTTGTCGCGTAATGGTTTCGTTGTGACAAGTATTTCTACCTCGTCTTGGCGCTGTTGTATGTCGCTTAAATTCGTTAGTGGTGCGGAAAGGCGCGATTGTAACGCCCGCGCACCAGCCCCCGTAACGGTCATATCAATCGTTTCAAGCAAGGAGCCTTTGCGCTCTCCTGATAACGTACGGCTAAGTTCCAGGTTGCGGCGGGTGGAGGCATCAATCTCCATCGTTGCATTGGCGCTTAATTGTGTGGGGCGCATGAGATGTGGGATTTTGCCTTTTTGCGTGCGCTCCACGTAATCAATCAGCGTTCCCGCGGCGGAGATTTCCGCACGGCTAAACGCGCCCAATCCATCAAGCGTGCCGACGCCAAAGATAGCCTCTAGCCGTTTTTGCGCGTTCTGGCTGTCAAACAAACTATTCGATAATGGCGTGATGAGGTTTTGATAAGGGGCGAAAATATCAAAGAGGTTTTCGCTTTGTATCATTTTATCAGCAATTAAAATTTCGCGTGGCGTGATGCGCTCTAAAGCATTGGCGAGGTCTTTGTCATTGATGGCCTGCACGGAAAAAGTGCCAGTGGACATTTCAACCCATGCCAACCCATATTGCCCCGCAATTTCGGAGAGCGCAGCGAGGTAATTATTCTCCCGCGCATCTAATAAATTATCTTCGGTGAGTGTGCCTTGGGTGACAACGCGCACAACCTCACGATTGACGAGGACTTTAGAGGCAGGTTTGCCCATCCGCTTTGCGCGGGCTTTTGCTTCGGCTGGGTTTTCGGTTTGCTCACAAATCGCGACCCTGTGTCCCGCTTGGATTAATTTGGCGAGGTACGGATCATAGGAATGAAACGGCACGCCGCACATGGGAATGTCGGTGCCCTCAGTCTTACCGCGTTTGGTGAGGGTAATGTCCAAAACGCGTGAGGCCGTCACGGCGTCATCATAAAATAGCTCATAAAAATCACCCATGCGGTAGAACAGCAGGCAGTCAGGATGTTGCGCTTTCAACATATGATACTGCGCCATCATCGGCGTATGCCCTTGCGCAAGAAGATCGTCAACGGTAGGGGCTTCCGCAGGGGCGGAAGAGTGTTTTAAAGCGGCTTGTGACATAGTGATAGATTAGAACAGAGAGACAGCTTAAGTCACGCGGTTTTATAGGTTTTACAGCAGTTCTTCATATTGACATAATCATTCATTTGCATTAATGATTATGTATGAGTTTAATTGTTTCGAGTTCTGAAATACCTATTGTCGCCGCTACTCCTAATATATGGGATAGTTATGCCACGCCTATTGAATATGGTCTTTGTCAGACAGACTATAAGCCGCACAAGAATCATTACCGCGAGCTTAATCACATTTACGATCACCATGGCGTCATAAAAACACATCTTTCAGATATTGGCTTGCCTTATCGGCCTCAAGATTTTCTTGTTGGAAAAAAATATGACTTATTATTTTTAAAAAATCACGGAATTGTTATTAAGGTTGGGACAAATCACAATCCTGTTGACCTTATTCATCCTTGTTTTTCTCAACCATTGTGGTGGGCAACAGATGTTCCATCAGGCATAACGACTTGCGTTTATGCAGGGGAGAAATTATCACCTGAAACGCCTGAATCTCATGATAAATTCGAGTTTTTAGAAATAGTGGCGGGTTCTAAACAGATGTCCGGTGATATGATTGAAAAAGCCAATACCGCTTTTGATGGAGACCTTCCAATATTCATTGACGTAGATGCGGAATATAATCGCACTATATGCCCAGAAATAAGAGCATTAAAGCAAGAATTAGCGGCGCAATGGCTTAATAATTCTAGTGTAAATAATGCAGATGGCGTGCAGGATGTCTTGTTAAAAGTTTATGGCGACAATCCAACGTTGGAACCGTGGATGCAACAATTTAACAGACATCAACCTTTGCGAAGAATGTTTTGGGATGTACAAAACCTTAGTGGAGAGGATAAAAGAGAGGGATTAAGGTCATTATGGTCTAATGTGGAAAGCTGGACGCAAGACCTACCCCGTGAAAACGATGGAAATATGTTTAGAAAATTAAGGGCGGTAGTCAGTGATTGGAGAAGGTCTGAACGTCCTGATTATAATGGTACGAAACTTCACCGTGATTATCTTATGCCGCCTGTACCTACCCGCCTGTCCCTGTAGAGCCAAAACCACCTGTGCCGCGGTTGGTTTCTTCTAGGAGTTCGACGACTTCCCATTCGACTTTGGCGTGTTTGGCGATAACCATTTGAGCGATGCGCATGCCGCGTTCAACCGTGAATTCTTCTTTGCCCAGATTAGCGAGGATCACGCCGATTTCACCGCGGTAATCCGCATCAATCGTTCCTGGGGAATTAAGCACCGTGACGCCATGTTTTAGCGCAAGGCCAGAGCGGGGGCGAATTTGTGCTTCATAACCATCAGGTAGGGCGATGGAGAGACCCGTGGGGATCAACATCCGATCACCCGGGCCAATTTCGATGGCTTCTTCAAGGGCGGCGGTGAGATCCATGCCCGCGGATTGTTCCGTTGCATAAGTTGGCAGGTTTAAGCCAACCGCGTGCTCCATGGGGGTCAGTTCAATTTTGATAGCATCAGGCATCTTGTTACTTTCTTATTATAAATTTAATTGGACTATATAAGTCTTACTCCGCGGCTTCAATCATTTTCAGGTTAACGAAATGATGGATAATTTCTTCTACGATGTCCCGCGCAATGGCTTCCTTGTTGGCTGGCGGCCAGTCGGTTACTTTTTCGGTGGTGATAAGGCTGACGTGGTTTTGATCTTGGCCAAAAATATCGTGATCACCGACGTTGTTGGCGATGATCCAATCACAGGATTTTTTGGTTAATTTTGCTTGGGCGTTTTCAATAAGATTTTCTGTTTCTGCGGCAAACCCAACGACAAGGGCGGGGCGGTTTTTGTGGGTTGCGATGGTTTGTAAAATATCTGGATTTTCAATGAATTCGAGTGTAGGCGCGGACTTATCTGCCCCCTTTTTTATTTTTTGGTCGGCGGCTTTTTTAACGCGCCAATCTGATACGGCGGCGGCGCAGATGGCGATGTCACAGGGCAGCGCATTTTCGCAAGCCTTTAACATTTCTTGGGCGGTTTGCACGGAAATTGTTTTAACCCCTTGCGGGGCAGGCAGGTTCACAGGACCCGTCACCAGAGTCACAGCAGCGCCAGCAGATTTCAGCGCGGCGGCAATAGCGTGCCCTTGCTTTCCAGAGGAGCGATTGCCAATGAAGCGCACAGGGTCAATGGGCTCATAGGTGGGGCCGCTGGTGACCAATGCGCTTAGGCCTGCAAGGGGTCTGTTATCTTGAAAATATGCGGTAATAGCGGTTAAAATTTCTTCTGGTTCGCGCATGCGCCCTGTACCGACTTCGCCGCAGGCCATGTCGCCATCGGCGGGGGCGATGATGTTTATGCCGCGTGATTGAAGTGTTTTAAGATTATCTTGCGTGGCATCATGTTGCCACATCATGGGGTTCATGGCAGGGCAAATCATGACGGGGCGGTTGGTAGCCAAAAGCGTTGTGGAGGCTAAATCCTCCGTTAACCCATGCGCCATTTGCGCCATGATATTGGCACTGGCAGGGGCGACAACGACCAAATCTGCTTCACGCGAGAGACGGATATGACCCATTTCACTTTCATCTTTCAGGGAAAAGAGATCAGTAAAAACCTGTTCTTCGGCAAGGGCGGCAACGGAGAGGGGAGTGACAAATTGCTGACCGCCTTGTGTCACGATGCACCGCACGGACGCGCCAGATTTTTTAAGTCCACGAATAAGCTCCAGCGATTTATACGCTGCGATCCCACCAGAGATAATCAGTAATATACGTTTGCCTGTTAACATGGGCTAATTTTTACCACAGATGAACACGGATAAACATGGGTTTTTAAAAATGGCTGTTCCCTTAAACGGAGTCTAGCGGGGTAGATATTTTTATATGAGCATAGGCGGCGCGATGTATAAATGCCGTTATAGCTAAAGGGTAATATTTTCCCAGAAAAAAGCCCCGCTTGAAATATAAGCGAGGCTTTAGAATTTTTAATCAATGATGTTGTAAATTACGTCCTTACGCTTTGGCGAAGAACGCAACAAACATTACATGCCGATTGAGCTTTTAGCGTCATCCATTGCGCCAGTCGCTGCATCCTGAGCAGCTTCTTTCGCAGCTTCAGCAGCTTCTTGTGCAGCATCCGCAGCTTCACCAGCAGCAGGCGCTTGGCTTGCAGCTTCTTCAGCGGCAGCGGCAGCTTCTTTTGCAGCAGATGTCGCTTCTTCAGCAGCAGCAGCAGCTTCGTCAGCAGCGTCAGTCGCAGCAACAGCCGCATCAGTTGCCGCTGTGTCAGCACTTACGGCTTCTTTCGCAGCATCCGCAGCGTCAGACGCTGCAGTCTTTGCGGCATCAACTGCATTTGTTGTTGCTTCGGCAGCTGAGTCAACAGCATCAGATGCCATGTTTTTTGCACCCTCAACAGCATTTGATGCTGCATCAGTTGCTGCGCTTGCGATACCGCCCGTTGCTTCAGCAGCGGCGTCAATTGCGCCACCCGCTGCTTCTGCAGCAGAATCAACAGCGTTTGAGGCTGCTTCAGTTGTTGCATCGATTGCGCCAGTTGCGGCATTCTTGATGCTGTCGCTTGCGTTTCCTACGGCATCACCCATTTTACCCATAGCGTTACCCGCTGCAGGAGCGATAGAGGCTAAACCACCTGCTTCACCGTCTGATACGTTGTTATATACGACTTGCATGGCAACGATACCCGCAACCAATACAACAGCCGCAAAAAAGACTGATTTTAAAACGTTATTGTTCATTTGATATTTCCTTCCTATGTAAACTCAAATAATTATTTATTGTTCTTTTAGCACGAAGTGTTTTTCCCACCCTGTACGAAATTAACCTTCATATAATAGATTTTGCCTAATTAAGAGAAGTTGGAGAAGAATTGCAACATATTTTTCAAGAAATATGAAAATTATACCGAATTTATTAGGGAAAATGATATTTCAGGCTTTTATTCCTGAATGAATGGCCGAAATCCCGAAGCTCAAGTTCTCAAAAGCACATTTTTTAAAGCCTGCAATTTCCATTCGTGCTTTCAAAGCACGTTGTTTGGGGAATTTACGGATAGATTCAACCAAATATTGATAGCTATCGCGATCCTTTGCGACGGCTTGCCCAATTTGGGGGATCATTTGGTAAGAGAAAACATCATAGGCTTTGCGTATTAAAGGGTTATCAACATGAGAAAATTCAAGGCAATAGAATCTTCCCCCAGTTTTTAGAACCCGAAAAGCCTCTTTTAAGGCATCATCGATTCGGGTCACATTGCGCAATCCAAAAGCGATGGTGTAAACATCAATGCTGTTTGACGGAACGGGGAGTGATTCCGCATTTCCCGTGGTCCATTGAAAATTATTGAGCCACCCACGATCCACCGCGCGGTCACGCCCCACGCGAAGCATGTCCCAATTTAAATCACATAATGTTATTTGTGTCTCACCATGTGCGCAAACGCGAGGGCGAGACGATGTGTTTAGGTTCTGCGCATTTTTTTCAACGGCGCTTTTTATTCTAAAAGCGATATCGCCCGTACCACCCGCGACATCTAAATAGGATAAACCTGCTTGCGGGCGGATTTTACGGATCAAATGATTTTTCCAAAGGCGGTGCACGCCGCCCGACATCAGGTCATTCATGATGTCATAGTTATCCGCAACACTATCAAACACACCGCGCACAGCGGCGGTTTTCTCCTCTGGTGAGACATCACGTTCCCCAAATTGCGTGCTTTCGGGGTTTAAATATTCTTTATGCATGAGAGTATTTTAACATGAAGAAAGTAAAGGTCACGGAGTATTTTAGAAAATTTAGCCAGACAGCGATTGTCCTGCTTGATAAATACTTTGTATTCGACGTTGTCGTTTAACCGTTTTTCGCAACGAGGGGCTGAGGAGCAGGTCTGACTTCATCCGAATAGGTTTGACTATCTGGAACTTTACCTAATACTTTAAATCCTATGACAACAATAAAAACTCCGTGACCTCGCTCTACGGTCTCTTTAAAAGGGTGCTATGAAATTAATAAATGCGATGGCGACGGTGGCGGGGTTAACGGGGGTGAGCCGTATTTTGGGCTTTGTCCGTGATATCTTAACCGCGGCTATCTTGGGCGCAGGCCCCATTGCAGATGCGTTTTTTGTGGCGTTGAAGCTGCCCAATTTTTTCCGTCGTGTGACCGCCGAGGGTGCATTTAGTGTGGCGTTCGTGCCGCTTTATTCAGAGAAATTAGGGCAAAAAGATCAAGAAGGCGCGTCTTTGTTTGCTTCCAACGCGTTTTCTGTGATGATGCTGTTTTTGGTGCTGTTCACCATGCTGGCGATTGTGGCGATGCCAGCGATTATATCGATCATTGCGCCAGGCTTTCGTGGGGATGAATTGCGCTTTGATTTGGCGGTGGAATTGAGCCGTGTGACATTTCCTTATTTATTGTTGATGTCGCTTACGGCGTTATTAGGGGGTGTTTTAAACGCGCATAATCGTTTCGCGCCCTTTGCTGCCGCGCCGATCTTTTTTAATCTTTGTCTTATTATTGCATTGCTTTGCTTTACATCTTTTAGCGCGACTGTTGGGCATGCTTTGGCATATGGGATAGCGTTGGCAGGGGCGGCGCAGTTTTTATGGCTTGTCTGGCATATCAAAAAAGCAGGTTTGCGCATTCGTGTTAAAAAACCTGAATTTACGCCCAATATTAAAAAGCTGTTTCGCTTAATGGGCCCAGGGGTTATTGGGGCAGGGGTCATGCATATTAATCTGTTCGCGGATTTAATTATTGCCTCGATGTTGGCAAGTGGCTCGATCTCTTATTTATATTATGCGGACAGGCTTAATCAATTACCGTTGGGGATGGTGGGGATTGCGGTGGGCACAGCGTTGTTGCCGATGCTGTCTAAAGCCGTCGCCGCCAAGGATGCGGAGCGCACGCAACATTTGTTCAACCGCGCGTTAGAGATTTGCTTGTTGCTTGCGCTTCCCGCCGCGGCGGCCTTGTTCGTGATGCCAGAAACATTAATTGGGACATTATTTCAACGCGGTGAATTTACGGCTGATGATACCGCCATTGCGGCAACGGTATTGATGGGCTATGCGGTGGGCTTGCCTGCTTATATTGCGGTTAAAGTATTCTCTACGGCCTATTGGTCACAGCAAGACACAATGAGCCCTGTGAAGATTTCAGTTGTGACAACGCTCATTAATATCGCGCTAAGTTTAATTTTGGTGTTGGTGTTTGATTTTGGTGTCGCGGGGATTGCCTTATCCACGGGGCTTGTGGGCTGGTTGCAACTATATTTGCTGCATCGTGGGTTAAAGGGGCAAGTTAATCTTCAATTCGATAAGCGGTTTAAATCTGTTATTTTTAGAATTATTTTTTCAACCTTATTAATGGCGGTTGTGCTGTTGGTTGTTGACAAGTATTTAGGCGATTTTGTGCGCGAGGGTGAGTTGGCGAAGATTTTGACGTTAGGCGGTCTTGTTACTTTGGGCTTGATCACCTACGCCGCAGCCGTTATCACAACCAAGGCCGTCAGTATTGGCGAGTTTAAGAAATATTTAGTTAAAAATAAATGATAGAGGGAAAAACCATAAAATGAGCAAGCGTATTTTATCCTGCATGCAGCCGACCAATAGACTCCAATTGGGGAATTATCTGGGGGCGTTGCGTAATTGGGTGAATTTGCAAGACGAAGCGGCAACAGAATGCCTTTATGGCGTCGTGGATTTGCACGCGATCACTGTGCCGCACGACGCGCAAGCGCTCCGCAATGCGACGCGGGAGACGGCGGCGGCTTATATTGCAGCGGGGGTTGATCCAAAGCGTTCTTATATCTTCGCCCAAAGCGCGGTGCCGGCGCATTCGCAACTTAGCTGGTTGTTCATGACGCAAACGCCAATGGGATGGTTAAACCGTATGACGCAGTTCAAAGAAAAGGCGGGTAAGAATAAAGAAAAAGCCTCGCTGGGGCTGTATGGTTATCCTGTTTTGATGGCGGCAGATATTTTGGTTTATAAAGCCACGCACGTTCCCGTTGGTGATGATCAAAAACAACATTTGGAATTGGCGCGCGACATTGCCCAAAGCTTTAATCAAAAATATTGTGATGGCGAGGAATTCTTTCCCCTGCCTGATCCTGTGATTACGGGGGAAGCAACACGTGTCATGAGCCTGCGGGATGGTACGCAAAAAATGAGTAAATCGGCGGAGAGCGATATGACGCGCATTAACCTCACTGATGATGCCGATGTGATTGCGAATAAGTTTAAAAAAGCCAAGACTGATGCGCTGCCTATTCCTGCCAATGATGCGGAAGGGGCGGGACGCGCCGAAGCGATGAATCTGATCGGTATTTACGCCGCGTTGAATGACCAAAGCAAAGAGCAAGTTATGAACCAATTTGGCGGGCAGCAATTCTCTGCGCTTAAAACGGCGTTGTCTAATTTGGCGGTTGCAAAGCTTGGCCCGATAACAGCGCGAATGAATGATTTAATGAGCGATCCAACCGAAATTGACAAGATCTTGGCCGCTGGCGCCGAAAAAGCCAACGCCTTGGCCAGCCCAACGTTGGATGACGTCATGACACGCATGGGTTTTTGGTTGCGGTAGATAGTCAGTTTTATTTGACATAATTATATATTTGCGTTACTTTAAGCGATGTTTAGTAATGGTAAGCCTGCGTAAAAACTTAATAAGCAAATTCAAGAAACGGATTGGCGATATAAGTTTACAGGTGGACAAGCTGAGTCCTTTCGCTTTAGAACGAATAATCTTGAAGAAACGATTGAGCTGGCGCGGCATTTTGCGCAAGTTGTGCGTTTAGATAACCATCCAAGCAATATTAAGCGTAATACCATTAGAATAGGTATGCTCGCTTTATCAGGTATGGGAAAAAGTAGCTTCGTAAAAGCCATATTTGCTGAAGCTAAGAATTTTATAAAAATAGATTCAAACCGTGATGATCAAATCGCGGGAAATGATCCTGATTTTGGGCATATGTGCAGAGCAGACCTAGCAAACCCTACATCAATTATACGTGATTATATTTGTATTGATGAACGTCCAAAAACAGGGGGAGTTGATTTCATTGAGCATGTTCAGCAAGATTTTCGGTCTGAAGACGTATTACATGGTATTTTTATTATTTCTGCCAGAGAAGATCATGGAGATCTTCGCGATATTGAATTTTTATGTGGGCCTGAGCTTTTGGAGACAAAAGGGTTTCAAAATTTCTTGAAAGATGCCCAACAGTTTCGAGGTTAATTTACTAATATTTTATTACCATTTTATGACTTATGATATTTGACAGATCTTACCTTCTAGAATAATAGCTATGTGAAGAATTAGTTTCTTTGTAGTTTAATTACGAGGTGCGTTGTGGAAATAGTAACATGTAATGGAGTGAGCTTTATTAAACCATCTGCACTAAAAGGCTCAGACTCTTCAGTTGCTATTACGTTCTTTCATGATTTTTGTACTGCCGCTACAGAAAGAAGAGTAGAAGATGCGTCAAATAGTTTAAAGAATCTCTATTTGAGGGTTTCGGCGGTAGAGCAAAAACTTATAATTAGAGTTGATCATGGACATAGCGCATTTTATTTTATAAAGCAGGCTTGTAGTGAAACACGGGTATGTTTCAATGTTGCTATGCCTAAAGCCTGTGCCGCATAAAATTTTTCTATTTTGTTTATCGTAAGCGGGTATAATGACCCTTATGAATCATTTTAATTTCTTATTGTTTGTTTTTCTTCTTGTTACGCCAATGACCGCGCAGGCGGATTATTTTCTTTGGGAAGATCCTAAAAGTCGGCTGACAATTACTTTCCCTGATACATGGAAAACACAGAATAATCGCAATCCTGATACGGTGTTAACCATCGCGGCGCCATCGGGCGGGGATGATGCGGTTTGTGAAGTTAAAATCAATGATGATAACCGCTACACGATTTTCCCACCTGAATATGGCCATGCTGTTCAGCGTGAAGCCGTGAGTGTGCCTTTTTGGCGCTCTTACATGGCAAGTTATGATGATTACACGATTGACCGTGTGTTTGATGGGGCATCTTTGGGGCGTTGGATCGCCAGCTATGGCTTTGCCAGCTATGCAAAGCGCGACGGCACAGCCCATCAAATGCGCCGTGCGATCATGTTTGCCTCGCTTTATAATGCAAAACTTTACACCGTTGAATGTTCGACCTTAAACAGCGCTTATGAGCGATGGGATAAGGATTTTCGTTCTATTATCAAATCCATTGATTTTAAAAAAATATATCATGAACATCGTCACGGCGAATATGCTGATTTCTTAAAAGAAGCGGATCTGTATTTCTGGGCGCAAACGGGTGCAGAAGGGACTGTGGGCTATTAATCACTCTCGCTTTTCTCGACAGGGTGCTCATTGCTGAAAAGCATGATTGCGTTTATTCGTAACCGTGATACATAAAAGATATGTTTATAGCGACAGAAAAGACCCCTAATCCGAATACGATCAAATTCCTCCCTGGCCAAATGGTCATGGAGCGCGGCGTGGCAGAATTTAAAACCATGGAAGAGGCGGCAATTTCAATGTTGGCGCAAAAGCTAATGGGGCTTGATGGCGTTGGCGGAATTTTCTTTGGCCGAGATTTTATTTCTGTCAGTAAAGAAGAGGCCGCGGAATGGGAAGCGTTAAAGACACGCATTTTGGCGGCGATCATGGATCATTACACAACAGGCTTACCATTATTTCGCGAGGGCATGGCACCGTGGGAGATGTCAAAATCAGGGTCAAATGCGGATCAAAAGGGTGAAGATAACGAATTGGTTAAACAAATCAAAGAGTTGCTTGAAACCCGCGTGCGCCCGATGGTGGCGCAAGATGGAGGCGATATTGTCTTTGACCGATTTGAACAAGGGATTGTGTATTTGGAAATGCGCGGTGCTTGCGCAGGTTGTCCTAGCTCAACCATGACCTTAAAAAGCGGTATAGAAAATATGCTACGCCATTACGTGCCAGAAGTTTTAGAAGTGCGTCCGACTGATTATTAAGCTAAAAAAGTAGCTAAACCTCATAAGATTTACCTTATAGCAATGATAATTTTGTGACCTAAATAACGTGGTTCAATGCGTTTTATTTGCGTCGCCAATATTTTCATCAAAGCTTAATAATGTTCCAAACCAACGGTAATATGGGGTTTTAGGGCTTTGGGCGTCTTCAATAGGTAGCACGCAATTGACCCGTAATAGCAGATTGTTAATTGGGGATGCCAAGCGCATTTCAACCCTATTTCCTAGGACTGTGACCTCTGGCTTTTTTTGACCGTCGGCGTAACAAATGAGCTGATCAATATTTTTAATATTTTCAGCCAAGGTAAAGCCAATTGAAGGGGTGGGGGTGTCGATGATTGTTGCAACGGGGGTCATGTCTTTTATGGGAAAACTACGCGCATTTAAAATTGAATTAAATTGTTCTGGCTGCGATAGATTTCTTGTCATGGAAAAGCGGGGAAGAACATTTTTCAAATGCCCATTATTCGCCACACCAAACTTTTGACCAACCATAGCTTTAAAACCATAGCGTTTCGTAATAGCCAAATCTTCTTGATGATAAAGCCCGTCTTGAAAGCTCAGCCATTGAGGCCTGTATTGGAGAAGATTATAAAAACGCTCCGTATTGTTATTAAGCTGTTTTTGTAAGGCTTGATTCGCCGAATCACTGTTTGATGTGGGTTTTTGTGCCATCAGGCCAAATTTCACTAACGGCGATCTATCCATTTTTATGATGTCTTTATGGCTTAAAAATTGCGGATCATCTGTTTCGGGGTTGATAAATACCGTAAAAGGATAGCCATAGCGCTCTAACGTTGGTTGAGCCAACGTTACAACAGATTTGTGTCCGCCATCAAAGGTAATAATGGCGGTTTTGTCTGGCAGGGGGCTATTATTCTCGTAAGCCTCGATAAGCGTTTGAAGAGGGATGATTTTAAAGCCTCGGGCTTTTAATATATTTAGATGATTTTCAAATTGCGCGTGCGTGACAGCCGCTGCGTCATTTTCTTCACCAATTTGGGTGTAAACAAAAATATGTGCGGCCTGGTTATCAGCTTTTAAGGATTGCGCAAAACAAAGGGATGGCAATATCACCATGAATGTTAAAATTATTGTAAAAGAGCCATATCGCATCATGTAGATGTAAGCGATTATGATTTTTTATGCCAGAAAATTTGGCATTTGCAACTTTGCTAAAATGTTCCTGTAATCTTCCGTAATCTTGTTGATCTTTATGGCGTTGACGTTACTGTGGCGTCGATGAAAGATAAAAACACGATTTTGGCTTTTGATACGGCGCTGGGCGGCATCAGCGTGGGGGTGATCGCGGCGAATGGTCATGTTGTCAGCCGTATGGTTGAAATGCAGCGCGAGCAAGCATCACAATTGATCCCGTTAATACAAGAGGTGCTGAACGAAGCGCAAAGTGATTTTAAGGCAATAGACTTGATTGTTTGTACCAATGGACCTGGCTCATTCACGGGCTTAAGGATCGGTTTGAGTACGGCGCGCGTGTTGGGGTTGGCGTTGTCCGTGCCTGTTATTGGCGTGAATACATTGGATTTAATGGCGCGGCATTATATTATTGCCAATAATAGCGAAATAAAAGATACCGATACGGACAGTCCTGATTGGCTTATTTTACTGGAAACGAAGCGGACAGACTTTTACGGGCGATATTATAACGCGGATGGCGTACCACAATCACCATCTTTTGCCCTTGAAACATCAGAAATCATGGAGCAAGCGCCGAATAGACCACTTAAAATAGGCGGGGATGCCGCAAAACGTTTTCAGGCTAACGTTACAGAGGATAATGCAACATTTTTTGCAGACAGATGCGCCAGATTTGAATTTAATGAAGAATATAAACTCAGCGATCCAATCTTGCTGGCGCAGATAGGGTTGGAGCAGTATGAGCGTGAAGACGACCAAGGGGCGCCGCAACCTTTATATTTGCGCGGAGCCGATGTATCACAACCTAAAGTCCCGCCTCGAAAATTAGCAGGTGCTTAGCTTTAAATCTTTTTTATAATAATCGTTCACACCAAGGGTTTGGGGCTGTGGTTGTAGACTTATATGAGATGAAGACCTTAAAAACGCCAGCGCGCCTTTTTGTCCCGTGGCGTAAGTGAAAAAGCTTTGATTTTACTTGTTAATGCCAAGGGTTATTAAAAAAAACCGCGTTCTTAACCATAAAAGGTAAGATTAATCCGCCAACTCTTCTCCACGCTTTTGGGCGTTTAAAACGGCTTCGGTCAAAATATCTTGCCAGCGTCCATCCATAAGAGTACTAAGCGCGGCTTCGGTGGTGCCGCCTTTGCTTGTGACGTTCGCGCGTAATGTTGCGGCGGAGCTGTTTGGTTCTTGTGCCGCGAGGGCGCTTGCGCCGATTATTGTCTGTCTAGCCAATAAAGTCGCTTGATCGCTGCTGAGCCCGATTTTTTCTCCTGCCAAGGCCAACGCTTCAAGCAGATAGAACAGATAGGCAGGGCCACTGCCTGAAATGGCTGTCACAGCATTCATAAGGCCTTCATCATCAATCCAGAGCGTTTTGCCCACCGCGGCCATTAAGCTAGCGGCCATATGTTGTTGCGCGTCTGTAACGTGGTCATTTGCGCAAAGTACCGTTATGCCCTGACCAATGGCGGCAGGGGTGTTTGGCATGGCGCGAATAATCGGCGTATTGTCACCAAATGCTTGTTCAAAAAAGCTGATAGATGTGCCAGCGGCAATAGATAATATCAATGGAGCAGAAGAAGCGTCGGCGGGCATATGACTCGCAAGGTCGGTGCATATCTGACCCATGATTTGTGGTTTCACCGCAAGGATCACAATGTCCGATTTTGGCAAAGTGAGGTCAGCCGCTGGTTTCACGTGGAACGGACTCTGTAAATCTGGGGATAAGCTGTGGATTGTTTCTTGAGTCACATGTGGGTCAAGGATCTCCAGTTGATTCAACAGGTCGTTTTTTGCCCAACTTTGCAACAGGGCGCTCCCCATCTTACCGCATCCAACCAAGCTGATATGATATTTTTGCGGTTGGGTCATGACATGATTATGGGTCTTTTATGGTTCTAAAACGCCTTTATTCCGGGCTAGGAAGCTGTCCTTAGGATTGTCCTGCAACATCCATCATCGCCAATGATAAGGCTTTGTTGTCTTGATGGGATGATTTCGACAGAAGATCAAAAGTCATATAATAACGCTCGCACTCGGCAAGAGCGATATCGACCAAATCTTCCATATGCTCAACACCAGAGCTTTCAAAAGCGCCGCGAAACAAGCTTGTGTGTCTAAAGCAGGGGATGTGCGCACCATTTTGTGTCTGCGCATCATCATTTAAACGAATGTCAAAATGGCCAAGCCATAAATCTGCATTAATCTTATTCATGACCTGAACGGTTTCATTAAGCTTTTCGGGCGCGATAGATAAGTCAGGGGCGCAACAAAATTTCATGGCGCTATAATCATCTTCCCACAGAAAGGCCATTTTATATTGGCCCATTTTGCCCGAAATATGCACCGTTAGCTCATCTTCATTGCAGCGATCAAACGTCCAATCATTGCGTAGCATGATCTCCTCTAATCCATCTAATGGATTGCTGACATCATCATATAAATCAATTTCTAGATCAGTGTTTGGATTCATGTTTATTTTCCCTCAAGCGCGTCTAGGCGTTTTTTTAATTCTTCTTGATCGCTTAAAGCTTTTTGTAACAAGGCTTCGATGCGGTCAAAATCTTCGCGAGGCACAAGATCAAGGTTTGTGGCCATGTCCTCGACCCGCGCTTTTATGTCATCTTTAATCTGTTGCTGAACCCCACTAACAATGCCAGCGGCACCGCCAGCTAGCTGCGCGAGATCATCCAATATTTGCGAAGACTTATTCATGCCAATGTGTTTATCATTCGCCTTCGAGTCGGGACAAGGTTATGCGGCGTAATTCTCGATGATATCCACGGAAAAATTTACGATTGATTGTAAAGATCATCATCAAAGCCATTTTCTTTTAAGAAAATCAACGTTATAAGCAATTTATGGCGCTTTCATTTCCCAATATTGATCCCGTTGCACTTTCACTTGGCCCGTTGGATATCCGTTGGTATTCATTGGCTTATTTGGCGGGGTTTCTTATTGGGTGGAAAGTGGCGCTATATTTAAGTGGCTTGAGCAAAAATGGTCGTCCCACGCGAGAGGATATAGATAATTTTTTACCATTTGCTGTTTTGGGCGTGATTTTAGGGGGGCGCATTGGTTATGTGCTGTTTTACCAATCATCGGTTTATTTAAACGATCCTTTACAAGCCCTTAAAATATGGCAGGGCGGTATGTCGTTTCATGGCGGTACAATCGGCGTGATCTTGGCGTTAATTTTATTTGCCCGTATACAAAAAATACCGCTATTACGCTTATCGGATATTGTCTGTGTCGTCGTGCCGATTGGTTTGTTTTTTGGGCGCATTGCGAATTTTATTAACGGCGAGCTTTTTGGCCGTGTTTCGAATGTACCTTGGGCGGTTGTGTTCCCTTATGGTGGAGCAGAACCACGTCACCCCAGCCAGCTTTATGAAGCAATATTGGAAGGCGCAGTGCTTTTTGTTATCTTATTGTTTTTATATCATAAAAAATCAATAAGGGAGCGTTCAGGGATCATATCAGGCGCATTTTTAATGGGCTACGGTTTGTTCAGAATGTTCATCGAGTTTTATCGCCAGCCAGATGAATATTTAGGGTTTATCTTTGGCTCTATCTCTATGGGGCAGTTATTAAGCCTGCCGATGGTATTATTGGGAGCAGGGGTTATCACTTATTCCTGCCGACGGAATAACAAGGCCAAATGACCCCGCTTGAGAAAATCATAATTGAAGATATCAGAGCCAACGGCCCCATGCGGTTAGATCGTTATATGGGCTTATGTTTGGGGCATCCCGAGCATGGATATTACATGCGCCGTGATCCTTTTGGCCGTGCGGGTGACTTTACGACCGCGCCAGAAATATCGCAGATGTTCGGTGAGATGATGGGCGTCTGGCTTGCGGATAGTTGGTTGAAGATGGGTAGCCCTGAGTGCGTTATTTTATTGGAGTGTGGTGCAGGACGGGGGACTTTAATGGCGGATGCCTTAAGGGCAACAAAAAACGTGCGGGGAAAGCATCAAACTTTCCATGAGGCCATTGATCTACATTTTTTGGAGATAAGCCCAACGCTACGTCAGATGCAAGAGAAGGCCGTTAGCGATTTTGGTGCAACGTGGCACGCTGACCTTGAATCGCTTCCTAACGATTTGCCTGTCTTGATTATTGGTAACGAGTTCCTTGATGCCCTTCCTGTGCGTCAAATGGTGCTTGGTGAAACAGGGTGGGCTGAAAAACATATAAACATCAATGAAAACGATACGTTATGTTTAGTTAATGGCGAGGCACAAATTGAGGCAAAGAAACTCATTGTAAACGGTCTATTGCCTTATAAGTTAGGGGATCATATTGAAGTATCACCTGAGCTAAACTTAACCGTATCGAAAATAGCAAAAATTATTTCAAAACAAAGGGGTAGTTGTTTATTGCTCGATTATGGCTTTAATCAAAATATTGCTGGTGACACATTGCAGGCTGTCATGAACCATAGCTATTGTTCCGTTACGGATTCACCGGGAGAGGCCGACTTAACAGCGCATGTAAATTTTTCTGCACTGACTAATTTATTGATGGAAGAAAAAATGACAGTTCATGGCCCTGTGTCACAGGGCGACTTCCTAAATAGACTGGGGATAGGGTTAAGAGCAGAAAAATTGACCCAAACTGCGCTTGGGTCACAAAACCAAAAACAAGCCGAAGATATTCGACTAGCTCTTAAAAGATTAACGGGGCAAAATACCAAAGCGGGAGAGATGGGGAATCTTTTTAAAGCAATCGCATTTTCAAATGATCCCAATATCGATTTGGCAGGATTTTAATTTTTTAAGGAATATTATGAATATTGTTGAAGATCACAGATTAAATGGTAAAGCAGGGAAAATTTCGCATGGGTTTTTCGGGCGTCAAGGTGGCCAAAGCATAGGTCTATATGACAGCCTCAATTGCGGTTCAGGGTCTAGTGACGATGCGGTAAGTGTAAAAGCCAACCGCGCCCTTGTTTCTCAGCATTTTTCGCAACCATTGGAGAATTTAGCGACAGTTTGGCAGGTTCACAGCCCTGATTGTCTGGTCATTGAAAGCGCATTTGAAGGCGATGCGCCAAAGGCGGATGCGATGGTGACGGATAAACCTAATTTGGTCTTGGGGGTTTTAACCGCGGATTGTGGCCCAGTCTTGTTTGCGGGCGAAAAACTCGATGGTGCCCCTGTTATCGGGGCAGCTCATTCTGGCTGGGGAGGCGCATTGAAAGGGGTTAATGAAGCAACGGTTCAAAAGATGCTGGAATGCGGCGCGAAAATCGATAGCCTTCGTGCGGCTATTGGCCCGTGTATCGGCCCTGCCTCTTATGAGGTTAGTGAGGGGTACGAGAAACCCTTCCTAGAGAGGGATACAGAGGATGAGCGCTTTTTTAAATCCGCCCGTAAGCAAGGGCATTTGATGTTTGACATGGCGGGGTATATTGCCAACCGTTTGGCGCAAATGGGTGTCAAGCAAGTCACCATTACGGGGCAAGATACTTTTGCCTTACAAGACGAATATTTCAGCTATCGTCGTGCAACACATAACAAAGAGGCGGATTATGGCCGCCAGATATCCGCTATTACAATCTTATCGGAATAAATCTGCCAACAATGTGAATTCCTCTATTGATTTCATGGGGGTGTTTTTCTAGTGTCATTTTATCTGCTCACATATGATATTACGAAAACAGCACCATGAAAATTATCGCCGGTAATTCCAACCGCCCTTTGTCCGAAGCAATTTCCGCCTATTTGGGGGTTCCCCTTACCAAAGCGAGCATCCGCCGTTTTTCGGACATGGAAGTCTTTGTGGAGATCATGGAGAATGTGCGCGGTGAAGATGTGTTTGTTGTGCAATCGACCTCTTATCCTGCCAATGATAATTTGATGGAGCTTTTGATTACAATTGATGCGCTTAAGCGCGGCTCAGCCAAGCGGATCACCGCGGTGCTTCCATATTATGGTTATGCGCGCCAAGACCGTAAAACAGGCGGCAGAACACCGATTACGGCGAAATTAGTGGCTAATTTAATTACCTCCGCGGGGGCGGATCGTGTTTTAACGCTTGATTT
Source organism: uncultured Alphaproteobacteria bacterium (assembly GCA_937923625.1). Classification (GTDB taxonomy): domain Bacteria; phylum Pseudomonadota; class Alphaproteobacteria; order Micavibrionales; family Micavibrionaceae. The sequence goes on along the minus strand of CALDTV010000009.1, from coordinate 35,400 downwards.
ACATGCAGGACAAATTCAGGGCTTCTTTGATATCCCAACGGATAACTTGATTGCGTCGCCAACCATGACGCTGCATATGAAAGAACGCTTTAAAGATGATAATCTTGTGATGGTTTCTCCTGATGTTGGCGGGGTTGTGCGCGCAAGGGCAATTGCCAAACGTGTTGGCGCAGATTTAGCGATCATTGATAAGCGCCGCGAAAAAGCAGGCGTGTCCGAGGTCATGAACGTGATTGGTAACGTCGATGGTAAAACTTGCGTGTTAATTGACGATATCGTTGATTCTGCTGGTACGCTTTGTAACGCGGCGGTGGCGCTGAAGGAAAATGGCGCGAAAGAAGTGGATGCCTATGTGGTACATGGTGTTTTATCAGGTGGAGCGGTGGCACGCGTTGCCGACTCTCCTCTTGAAAAACTGGTCATCACCGACTCCATTGGTGCGACAGAGGCCGTGCGCGTATCTGACTCGATTGAGCAAATCAGCGTTGCGCCTCTCATGGGCGAAGCCATTAAGCGCATATACGAAGAACGCTCAATCTCAGCATTGTTTAAATGATTACAAAGGGTTTGGTGAATTTGCTGTTTTTCTTAGTTCGTCGGCGGCTCTAAATAGACCGCTACCAAAACCTTTGTGTTCCCCTTCAGGATCACAATGTGAAGCTCCTACCAATTGTGAATAGCTAGCAGTTCCATCTTTAACTGCTGCATGCAACTCATCACAGTCTGGAACTAAGGTTTGATATCCTAAATGTAAAGCAAGAGCCGCTGGGGGGCCAAAAATTAATCCTAATTTTATTTTAGTTTCTAATAACATTTAAACACCTCTCTATTTTTTTTATTATGTAAACATAGCAAGATTTAATTTATGTGTCAAATACTATTTTTCATAGAACATTGATTGTGTCAATATTTCTCTTGAAATCTCATACAAATTACGCTTTATTGCGCAGCAACACTTGATTTACCTTGAGTGTTGTTTAACGGGCGGACACCCCTGGAGGACGCCTTTAATTATTTAAATAAGGAATATAGCTATGGCTACTAAACATTATCCATTGTCTGCTATGAAACGTGAACGCGCCGGTAAGGGGGTCGCACGAGCACTTCGTAGAGAAAACCAGACACCTGCTGTCATTTATGGCGACAAAAAAGACCCTATTACTGTCTCAATCCCCACCAAAGAAGCAAACCTTGAATTTAACAAAGGTCAGATGTTTACATCTATTTGTGATTTGGACGTTGAAGGCACAACCATGAAAGTATTGGCGCGTGATGTGCAATTGCACCCTGTAAGCGACAATGTGCTTCATGTTGATTTCTTACGTGTGACGGACAAAACCACTGTGACGGTTGCCGTTGCGGTGAATTACATCAACCAAGAAGAAGCTGAATTTACCAAAGAAAAAGGTATTTTGAACATTAACCGTTATGAAGTTGATATCGTTTGTAAGGCGCAGAATATTCCTGATGAAATTGAAGTGGATGTTATGGACTTCAAAATTGGTGATTCTGTTAAAATCAGTAACGCTGTTCTTCCTGAGGGCGCAAAACCTGCGATTGATGACCGTGACTTTACGCTAGCGACTGTTGCTGCGCCGCGTGTTATTGTCGAGGATGAGCCAGAAGAAGCTGCCGAAGGCGAAGAAGGAGCGGAAGCTTCTGCTGAAGGTGAAAAAGCAGAGGGCGATGACGCGCCAGCTGAAGAAAAGAAAGACTAACTTTTTTATTCTCAAGAATTTTAAAAGAGGACGCTATGGCAGTGTCCTCTTTTTTTGTTTAAAACATTCAATATGTTCAATTTATTTAACAAGAAAAAAGCATCGGACATGTGGCTCATCGTTGGACTGGGAAACCCAGGAGATAAATATAAAGCGCACCGCCATAATATTGGCTTTATGGTGATAAACCAAATTGCGGATGACAATATGTTTCCGCCATTTAAACCTAAGTTTAATGGCCTGATTTCTGATGGGCGCCTTGGCGGGCAAAAAGTTGCACTCCTCAAGCCGCAAACTTATATGAATGACTCTGGTCTTTCCGTGCGCAAGGCGGCGGATTTTTACAAAATCCCTGCGGAGAAAATAATTGTCTTTCATGATGAATTAGATATCGAACCAAGCCGTGTAAAGGTAAAGCAAGGGGGCGGTACAGGTGGGCATAACGGCCTAAAATCTATTGATGCACATTTGGGTAACAAGGATTATTGGCGCGTGCGCCTAGGCATTGGCCACCCCGGCGATAAAAACCGCGTGAGTGGCTACGTGCTCAATGATTTTACCAAAGCAGAGCAAATATGGCTCGATGATTGGATTTATGTTTTGTCCAAGAATATCGATGATTTGCTCAAAGATAACAAAGATGATTACATGACACGTGTCAGTGAAGGTTTTAGAATTTAAAATAAATCGTCATTGCGAGGAATGAAATGACGAAGCAATCCAGAATGGTTATGATGAATCTGGATTGCCGCGCTTCGCTCGCAATGACAAGAAAAAGGAAAAAATATAATGGGTTTTAATTGTGGAATTGTGGGTTTGCCGAATGTGGGAAAATCGACCTTATTTAATGCGTTAACGGCAACGGCGGCGGCGCAGGCGGCGAATTTTCCGTTTTGTACGATCGAGCCAAATGTCGGCAAGGTCGGCGTGCCCGATGCGCGGCTGGATATTATTGCTAAAATTGGTAATTCGGCCAAAATTGTTCCAACACAATTGGAATTTGTTGATATTGCGGGGTTGGTGAAAGGCGCGAGTAAAGGCGAGGGGCTGGGCAATCAATTCCTGACAAATATTCGCGAAACAGATGCGATTATTCATGTGCTTCGTTGTTTTGAAGATGATGATATTACCCATGTTGATGGCTCGGTTGATCCGATCCGTGATGCAGAAACAATTGAAACAGAATTGCTGCTGGCGGATCTGGAAAGCATTGAAAAACAAATTGGTAATTTGGAACGTAAAGCCAAAGGCGGCGATAAAGAACTTATTGGCCAAGTTGAGTTTATGAAGCGCATCAAAGCGGCCTTGGATGAAGGAAACGCGGCAAGAACTGTTGCGGCAGAAAATGAAGACGAAGCCCGATGGGCGAAAACCATGGGCATGTTGACCGCGAAGAAAATTCTTTATGTGTGCAATGTGAACGAAGATGACGCGGCGGCGGGGAATGCGTTTAGCCAACAGGTTGAAGAGATGGCGAAGGCACAAGGCTCGCAAAGTGTTGTTATTTGTGCCGCGATTGAATCAGAAATCGCTCAACTTGAAAGTGCCGAGGAACGCGCTGAATTTTTGGAAACAATCGGGTTAGAAGAAGCGGGACTGGACCGCATTATCAGGGCGGGCTATTCCTTGCTTGGTCTGCACACTTATTTCACTTGCGGCCCAAAGGAGGCACGCGCATGGACCGTCCGCACAGGCGCCAAAGCCCCCGAAGCCGCAGGAGCCATCCACACTGATTTCGAAAAAGGTTTCATTAAAGCGGAGGTCATTGGCTATAATGATTTCGTCGAAGCCGGCGGCGAACAAGGCGCCAAAGACACCGGCAAAATGCGCCAAGAAGGCAAAGAATACGTGGTGTGTGACGGTGACGTGATTTTATTTAGGTTTAATGTTTAACAGCAGGAATTAATATTTTTTAGCTAAAGTTGGCCGTTTACTGAGGTGCGAATTGTAGCTTATTGCCTGAGGGCAATGTTTCGGGGGAGTTATTATTTATTGGTAATGGATTAAGTGCTGAATAAGTTGGTCCGGCAACAGCGTCTACAGCAAAATAAGCAGGCGCCAATGTCTCTGCCCCCCGTACGAAATTCTCTGCTAGCGCTGCTCCCGCAGGATTCTTATCAAAAAATCCTATTTCAAGCAGGCGCCGCGCCGCAGAATAGGCCAGACTTGGCTGTTGCCGCGCCAGCTCTAACCCTTTTTTGAGAAAAATTCTGGGTGCTTCTTCTTTTATATAGCGTTCACGTTCGGCGTTATAGATGTCCAGGTATTTTGGAGGGATAACAAATAATTTTTTAAAATCTTCTAAGGCTTGCTTGTAGTCAATCTTTTCAGGCAGATCTGTTCTTTCTCCTTTATGATAAGCGATTTCCTGATCAAGAACCTCAAACCCCCTTGCATTTATATCCTCAAAAAACTTTATGATACTGTCTGCTTTTTTGAGGCTAAGCTCTTTGTCCTTTACCATGGTGAGGTAAATCCTGCCTGCACTAGCCAAATGAGTTTTATATTTAAATTCCGAGGTTGTAGCAAAACCTCTGCCAACTTCGGTTATAATATCTTTGTAAGCCTTATTAAAATCTGCATCTAAAGACTCAAAGTCAGGTTTTTCTTCCGGTTTGTATGAAGCGGCAATAGCCGTCATTTCGTAGTTAGGGGCAAAATTAAGCAATGTGTCACCTATTTCTAAAAGTGTATTAAGTTGACCCTTGCTAAAAGCATTCATAGAACGTGCCCAAGAAAACAAAATGGGTAAATTGGGCGTAGAAACAATTCCTTTCTCGTTAGCATCTTTGTAAGTTTTGTGCGCATAAACTTCTGCCGCCCATTCGCTTTCAAGTCTGCTCATATTTGGATCAGCGTGAACCAGATGATCGATTTCATGAAACATGATAAAAGCACGTAAATCTTCAACAGGTATGTTCTCTAAAATTATTGAGTCCTCAGGAATTCCAGACATTGCGGCGAAAAAGCCACGGGCATTATTGTCGCTCATGACACTGACAATATCGATACGCGCATTTTCAGAGAGTTTGCTTATATCTAAGCCTATTTTATGGCCTTGTTGATGCAATATTGGAATTATAAGATCGTGTCCCACAGCGCCAGCATTATGTCGGTCAATGGAGTGATTTTCAAATATTTCATAAAAATGTCGTGATAATTTAGGTATGTTGATACCTAAATTTCTTAATTTACGAAAATTTGTTTCACGTTCAGCTTGACGTTCAGCAGGGTTAGAATGTTCGAAATCAGCGCGACTGAAAATAAGGGTTGGGGGAACTTCAAGTTTAAAAACAAATCTCCAAAATTCAGGTTTGAAAAGTTCACGAGTTTGGTCACTCATGAGTATTTCATCGCTAGATATTGTTGTCCGTAACTTACTGTCTTGTGCCGAAGCATTTGCAGAAATGCCAACAACAAATGTCGCAGCAGTCATAAATCTTGATAATATATTCATTTTGATATCCCGAAATTATAGAGAAAATACCAAAAAAATTATGTTATGTCAAAAAAATGTGATGAATTTCTAGAAATGATGGGTTGTGGATTAAGCTGTTCTTTTGCTGGCTCTCTCACCAATGATTCATATGCATCGCGCAATTGACGTGTCACGGGGCCTACGGTGAAGCTTGTGTCGTCTATTTTGCCTATTGCCGTTACTTCGGCGGCGGTGCCAGTACAGAATACTTCATCTGCTTGCGTTAATTCTTCGGGCGTTACCGTTTCAACGGTTAAAGGGATGCCATGTTCTTCGGCTAATTTAATGACGGTTTGACGGGTGAGGCCGTTGAGGAAGCAATCTGGATCGGGCGTTATAATCTTACGATCTTTGACCATGAATAAATTCGCGCCCGTTAATTCTGCGACGTTACCACGATAATCCAGCATCAGCGCATCGGTGTACCCATTGGCTTCGGCGGCATGTTTGGACATGGTGTGTGTTGCGTATAATCCCGCGGCTTTGCTGTTTGTAGTGGCGGTATTTGGCATGGGGGCACGCCATTTTGATGTTTGGATCGAAATCCCTTTTTCCCGCGCTTCTTCGCCGAAATAGCTTGGCCAATCCCAACAAGCAATGGCGACATGCGTTTTCGTATCTTGGGCAGAAATCCCCAATTGTTCACTTCCACGCCACGCAACAGGGCGGATATAGGCATTGGTTAGGTCATTGGCTTTCAGAATTTCGTATTTGGCCTCATCAAGCTCTTTGGCGGAATAAGGCATGCGCATATCAATCAGATCAGCAGAGCGAATGAAGCGTTCAGAATGCTCATGGCACAAGAAGATATTACCGTCATAGGCACGCTCACCCTCAAACACAGAGCTAGCGTAGTGCAAGCCATGCGTCAAAACATGGACTTTGGCGTCACGCCACGGAATGATCTCTCCATCCATCCAAATAAGGCCGTCGCGGTTGCTAAAATCTTCTGCCATTTGGCTCTCCTTAAACGTTGTTATTTTGAAGCACCGCCACAAAATAAACTATCTAGATTATAAAAAACCATATTTTGTCAAAACCGCTTTAATTGCAAGAGCCTAGCTGATATTTATTTAAGATGGCTGAAATCGATGAGATAGAGGATTACGCGGCATTGCCCCATATTTTGGTGGTGGATGATGATGACCGTATCCGTGATTTGGTCTCACGCTATTTAACCGAGCATGGCTTTTTCGTGAGCGCCGCCGAAGATGCGGCGACGGCGGCAGAGATTTTGAAACTGGCGGCCTATGATGCGCTTGTGCTGGATGTGATGATGCCAGGGCAAAGCGGCATTGATTTTACCGCTGAAATACGCGGCATGGATTCCGATTTGGCAGAGATGCCGATTTTGTTACTAACAGCAATGGGCGAAGCAGATGACAGGGTCACTGGCTTAACCGCAGGGGCGGATGATTACCTCGCAAAGCCATTTGACCCGCGTGAGTTGGTCTTGCGTTTAAAAGCAATCTTGCGGCGCCAGCCTAAATATAAAACAGAAATTAAAACCATGTTCATTGGCCCGTGGAAATTTGATTTAACCCATAATGAGCTGATTAGCGCGCTTGAGACGGTTAAGCTAACCGATGGAGAAGCCAATCTTTTGAAAGCCTTGTGCGCTCATGCGGGGGAGGTTGTTGAACGCGAAGATTTAGCCGAAGCCTGTGGCTTAGATGCAGATAAGCGCACCGTAGATGTGCAAGTCACGCGGTTGCGCCGTAAGCTGGAAGAAGATACGAATAACCCACGTTTTTTGCAGACTGTGCGCGGTAAGGGCTATTTATTAAGGGCGCAATTATCCGAAACGCAAAAGCCATAAAAAGGGGAGGGCGCAAGATTTTTTCTTTTAAACAATTCATGCCACGCTCACTTTTCGCGCGGTCGTTATTAATACTAACATTACCGATTGTCTTAACATTGGTTATTAGCACTTACGTGTTTTTTGAACGTCATTGGGAACGCATGGCAGGTCGCTTGGCGATGGGCGTTGCGGGGGAAGTTGCATTTTTAACCGAACAAATTGAAGAAGGGTTTAAAAAAACGCAATACGGCCCTGTTACATTCGAACAAATCCGCAATGATAGCTTTGCGAATTTGCAAATTAATTTTAGCTATAAAGTCGGTGGTGAAATTATCCCTGACCCTGTTGAATATTTTGGCCGTGGCGAAGTGATTAAAGAACTTCTTTATATAGAGCTAAAAGAAAAGCTTGATAGGCCCTATCGCATTTTAGTCGATGTCGAGGAGAAATGGGTGCAAGTTCAAGTGCAACTGGAGCACGGCGCTGTGACTTATACAATTCCTGAACGGCGTTTATTTTCTTCTTCGGGGTATGTTTTTCTTGTTTGGATGATGGGTGTTTCAACAATTTTGTTGGTTGTGGCCATCTTGTTTATGCGCAATCAAATTCGGCCTATCAAGCGTTTGGCGATTGCGGCAGAAAGATTCGGTATTGGACGTGATGTGCCGTTTTTCAAACCCGAAGGCGCGCGGGAGGTGCGCCGCGCTGCCAAAGCATTTATTGGGATGCGTGAACGCATTGACCGTCAATTGCAACAGCGCACTGCCATGCTCGCGGGGGTGTCGCATGATTTACGCACACCGTTAACGCGAATGAAACTGCAGGCTGAAATGATGGGCGATAATGCGGATGTTGATGCGTTAAAATCTGATATATCTGATATGGAGCGTATGATCGAAGGTTATATCCAATTTATCCGAGGAGAGGGTGACGAGGAAGTCGCCCGTACAAATTTATTGGCACTGATGAAGCGTGTGACAGGTAATTTTAAGCGTGAAGGGCTAGATATATCGCTTGAGTCAAAAGGCAAAAATTTTGATATTTTCTTGCGTCCGCTGGCCTTTGAAAGATGCCTTAATAATCTTTTATCGAATGCTAAAAAATATGCGACGCATGTTGAGATGTCCTTGAAAAATATTGAAGATCATATTGTTATCACGATTGATGATGATGGCTGTGGTATAGACGAAACGCTATATGACGATGTTTTTAAACCGTTCTTTAGGGAAGAAACATCGCGGAATAGCAAAACAGGCGGAACGGGCTTGGGCTTACCGATCACAAAAGATATTATTTTGGCGCATGGCGGCAATATTGAATTATATAAAAGTCCGCTCGGGGGGGTGCGTGTTAGAATTGAATTGCCGCTATAGACATTAAAAAATTTTAGAGATTACTGGTGTCTGAAAAATGAAAGAAAATCTTAATGCAGGCGACCGCCTAAAGGCACATTTTTATCAGGTGAGACTAATACCACGTGGTTATTTTCATCCATAAAGCCAAGCGTTAAAACTTCTGACATAAACGGGCCGATTTGTTTGGGCGGAAAATTAACCACCGCCGCCACTAATTTTCCTTCTAAATCTTCAATAGAATAATTCTGCGTGATTTGGGCTGAGGTTTTCTTTTCGCCGATTTTTTCACCAAAATCGATGAACAATTTATAGGCAGGATTTCTGGCTTCGGGGAAGGGTTCAGCTTTGATGATGCGCCCCACTCGTATATCGACATTTAAGAATTCATCATATGTTATCGTCATAAATCACGTCCTTGCATTTTACATATCGCCTAAATAATTGAATTTATTGCTATATTAGCAATCTATTAACCATGGTACGGCATTATTTATAAGTAGAAAATCCTAATCCTCCTTTTACGGAGGTAACAATAAGACTATTATAAGAATATGAACGCCGTAGGGAATGATAATTATAAGCCTGATTTGAAACCGCCAGAACCAATGCGGCAGAAGACTGGATGGCTGTCCAGCAATATGGCGCAGTTGATGGTGTTTCTTAATGGTTTGATTCTTACGGTGACGGCGTTTGCAACGTTGAGCGTTTTTATTGATGAAATTGTTAAAGAAGGTTTGATCAAAAACACCCAAGAAGTAAAAGAATTTGTTTTAGCCAAACATGATGAAACGCAGCGAAGCTTTAATGCGTTATCGGCAATTTTGGTGATGACGCAAAATGATTCATCGGAGCAAATTCGCAGCTATTTAAAAGAAAAATCATCAGGAACAGACAGTTTTTCTGATCTTTATTGGATTGAAAAAAAAGGTGGCAAAGAATGGAAGACGTCTTCCTTATTGCCTGCCGATAATCCAGATCAGCTGTTCAATAATCCTGAACAGCTAAAAAATTTAATTCACCCAGAAATTTTTGTTGCCAATAAAATATATATTTTAACAGATATATTAAAAGGAAATGCAGCAGAAACACCAGCAGGTCAATCCGCATATGCGATGTTAAAGCGTGTAAAAACATCTAGTGGCCGTGAAGGTTTTTTATTTGGCTTAACCAGCTTTGATAGAAAAATTACGTCAAAATGGCTTGAACGAAGGCCTGCCCTGTATAATTTTCAAATCTTGGATACCAGCCGTGATAAACAGTTATTCTTTTATCAGCCTGATGTTAATGCTAAACAGCAACATGCCTCCAAATTTTTAAATATCTTTAATGTCACTTTTGGCGATGTACCCATTGATATAAAGGTTGAGCTTGCGATGAGTGGGCGTGAATCTTTTTTACAAAAAATTCCGCTTTTGATGTTGCTCTTCGGAATTACGCTGACATTGATTGGCACATTATATGTACGAAATAACCAAAGCCAGTCAAAAAAATTAGCGTTAATGAACAAAGAGCTTGCTGTAAAAAACTTTGAGCTTAATCAAGAGATCAGCGAGCGTGAACGTTTGAACCAAGTCATTCAAAATTCTGCACGAGAGCATCGCTCTATCATTAACGCGGTGAATGATATTATTTTTGAAGCGTCTGTTGATGGTAAATTGATGTATTTAAATGAAGCGTGGAATAAAGTGACGGGCTTTGAGTTAGAAAGATCAATTGGCCGTAATTTATTTGATCTTATTTACACCCAAGACCAAGACGAACAACGCTTTAATTTTAACCAATTGGTGCAAGGCAAGAAACAATCATATCGGGCTTTTACAAGATTACGCAGCGCCGATGGATCGTTCCGCGCGGTTGAATTAAACTTATCAATGCTGCGTCAAGATGATAACCGTGATATGCGTGTTGTCGGAACAATTACGGATGTTGAAGAGCGCCGAAGAGCAGAGCGCGCCTTAAGCGAGGCAGAAAAGAAATATCGTACAATTGTTGAAAATGCTGCAGGCGGGATATATCAGGTGACGCCAGATGGACAGTTTTTAAGCGCAAACCCGGCTTTTGCAAAGATTATCGGCTATGATACGCCAGAAGAAGTTTTGCGTGATATTCATGACGCTAAAAGCCAAATCTATGTCGATGCGAATGATCGGGAGAGTTTTCTAAGGAATGTTAGTACCCTTGATGTACCCAAAAATTACGAAGGCCAAGTTCGCCGCAAAGACGGCAGAGTTATTTGGGTGAGTGAGAATGTTAGACCTGTAAAAGATGATGAAGGAGCGCTGCTTTTTTATGAAGGCAGTATGGATGACGTTGACCAACGCAGACAGGCTGAGATTGCGCTAAAGGAGGCTAAAATTGAATCAGATTTAGCCAACCGCGCCAAATCTGAATTTTTGGCAAATATGAGCCATGAACTTCGTACACCATTAAATGCGGTTATCGGCTTTTCTGAAATCATTAAAAATGAATCTTTTGGCTCATTGCCAAGTCAAGAATATAAGGAATATGCAGGTAATATTTTCACCAGTGGTCAAAATCTTTTGAATGTTATTAATGATATCTTAGATGTCTCCAGAATTGAAGCAGGTAACAGGACACTAAGTGAGAGTGTTGTTGATGTTGGTGAAACAGTTGAATCTTGCTTATCTTTGATGGAAAATAAAATTAAGAATAGCAAAATGCGTATCGAAAATAAAATTGCCGATACAAAGATTAGCTTTGTTGGTGAAAAGCATGCTGTTAAGCAAATGTTGTTGAACTTGTTATCCAATGCAATCAAATTTAGCCCAACAGAAAGCACGGTCTTGCTGGATGCTGAATTTGATGAATATAAAAGACTTCGTTTGTCTGTCACAGACACAGGGATTGGTCTGACGGACGATGAGTTGAAAAAGGCGCTATCACCTTTTGGGCAAGTAAATACAGAGCACAGCCGATCTAAATCTGGAACGGGATTGGGATTGACGCTTGTAAAATCATTAATGGAACTGCATGGCGGTGAATTGGATATTGTGTCTCAAAAAAATATTGGCACAACCGCAACGCTTGTTTTCCCTGCAAAACGCGTGGCGCAGTCCCAAACTAATCAACAGACAGATGAAGAAACGCAAGGCAGTGAAACAGATTCTGTTTCTATCTGATATCAAATTGTTTTCTACAATATTGAAAAGGACAGATGTGGAAATTGTCTCTCTATTTCTTCTGCGGACATGTCCAATATTTTTTTCGCAATCATATAGCTATATCCTGCGCGCGCCATGCTCGCGAGAGATTTTTCGGGATCTTTACGCCCTATTTTATCAAACGCGCCTAGTCTTTTTTTACGGATAAATATCAAGGCCGCTTGAAGCTCACCATCATCTGTTTGAAATTCTTCAAGATCAAATGTCTTAAGCTGTTTTTTGATGTTATCTTTGTTTAATCCTTTTTGGGTCAAACGCATTTCAATTTGGCGCGATGGGAGGCCCTTACGGCGATAAGATGTCACCATGCCCTGCAAATATGCGTCATCATCCAATAAGCCGAGCTGTTGAAATTTAACGGCTGTTTCATCAAGAAGTAAAAGACAGTCTTCTTTGACTTGGTCTTCGTGATGACGGCAAGATTTGTTGATTTTTCGCTCCATAACGCTTTTAAAATGTGCCGTACTGGCGGGGAAGCGTTGTAGATAAGCAAGTCCAGAATTATACAAATATTTTGCGGTAATCTTCTTTGGCGGTTTAGGTGTTTTGCGCGTTTGCCTGTCTTTTGCGCCTTTATTTTTGGCGCGGCGTCCTTTATCCTGCTTTTCATCTTGTTCTGTCTTATCAAACATATCCATTGTGAAGGAATAATATCATGTCAGCCCCATCAAGTAACCCGAAAGAGCTCTCTGTGCGTAAAATAAACGGGATGAATTGGGTCGGCTTGGCAACGCTTGTTAAAAAAGAGGTCGGGCGTTTTGTGAATGTTTACACGCAAACAGTCATTGCGCCTGTGATGACGACATTATTGTTTTATGCTGTCTTTGCGTTAGCATTTGGTGGCATTACCCGTACAATTGGCGATATCCCTTATTTATCTTTTTTGGCGCCGGGGTTGATTATGATGACAATGGTGCAAAATGCTTTTGCGAATACGTCATCATCAATTGTTGTCGCAAAAGTGCAGGGCAGTATTGTTGATGTTCTTATGCCGCCTTTGTCCGCGCGTGAGCTTTATATGGGATATGTTATTGGCGGCGTTGTGCGGGGCGTTATGGTGGGCGCTGTTGTGGCAACGGTGGTTGCTGTGACTGTGGGGCTGTCCTTTCACTCCCTTTTTCACATCGTTGCTTTTGCCATTTTGGGCAATATGCTTTTGGCAACGATTGGCTTGGCAGCGGGTGTTTGGTCACAGAAATTTGACCATATTGCTGCGGTAACAAATTTTATTGTCACCCCTTTAACATTTTTATCGGGTACATTTTATTCGGTGACACAATTGCCCGGAATTTGGCAAGATATTGCGCATTATAACCCATTTTTTTACATGATTGATGGGTTTCGTTACGGTTTTATTGGTCATGCGGATGGCAATGTGATGGTGGGCTTGTGGTTTTTGATTGCGGTGAATCTTGTTGTCTCTGCGTTGACGTTACATATGATCCATAGTGGCTATAAGATTAAAACATAAATTATGATAAGATTTTATGATAAGATTTTATGATGAGTGATAACGATATTATGGATGATTTTTCGGGTGATATTATTCGGCCTTTTCAATTAGAGGCTTCGAGCCTGCGCGGGCGTATCGTTCGTTTTAATGATGTGCTTGATGGCATATTGACCGCCCATAATTACCCGCCTTTGATAAACCAAATGCTGGGGGAGACAATCACATTATGTGCCTTATTGTCATCCATGTTAAAATTTGACGGTATTTTTACCCTGCAAACCAATGGCGATGGCCCTATTAAAATGCTGGTTGCTGATATGACGAGCGATGGTGATATTCGCGGTTGCGCGACCTTTGATGAAGAACGCTTGCAAGTCGTCACAAAACAATTGGCGGCCTTTTCGCAAAAAAAAGTTGGTGAAGGGTCTGATAATTATTTGGCGCAGCTTCTTGGGAAGGGCTATATCGCTTTTACTGTGGATCACGGTTTAAGTGCCGAGCGATATCAAGGAATTGTTGAGCTAAAAGGTAATTCATTGGTTGACGCGGTTCAGCATTATTTTTCCCAATCAGAACAAATTGATACGGGGATCAAGCTGGCCGTGGGACAGCGTGACGGGGTTTGGCGTTCTGGGGGAATAATGTTGCAACATATGCCCGAAGAAGGCGGTGCAGATATGTCAGATAAAGGCGTAAAGTCTTCGTTGAGCAATTTAGATGAAGATGACTGGCGTCGTGCCATGATTTTGATGGGAAGTTGCACTGAAGACGAAATGTTAACCCCTGATTTGAATTCCCATGATATTTTAACGCGGCTTTTTCATCAGGAGGGCGTGCGTGTCTTTGATCCAATCAAACTGCAACATGCTTGCCGTTGTTCGATTGAGCGGGTGGAGAATGTTTTGTTGAGTATGTCACAAGAAGATCGTGATGATATGATTGTTGATGACGCTATCACCATGAAGTGTGAATTTTGTAGCAAGGATTTTAGTCTTGATCCCAAAGACGTAGAAGAAAAAATTAAATCTTTGAAACAAAACATATCGGAAGAACGCCGATGAATAGATTTGGGGTGTTAATCATGACAGCCTTGATGACAAGCCTTTTGATGGGCTGCACCCTTAACAGTAATCCTAAAGGCATGCCATTGCCGAACTTAGATTTTAGCTATATCGAGCCTTATCGCGTTTTCAATGGTGCGGTTGAGATTAAACAAGACTTCAGCCCCAATGCTAAAACCAATGAAGCCTTAAGGAGTTTTGTGACCGCGCCGCATGTTATCATCAATGATTATGCGCAAAATCGTTTTGTGACAGCAAAAGAAAACTTGCCTGTGCGGATGGTGTTGAACATCGAAAAAGCAGATGTTCTTAAAACGACAATGAATCAAGGAATGATCGGATTTTTGACTGGTGATAACCAAGATGCCTATCATTTAGATATTCTTATCACTTTGGCTGAGATTGATTTAAATGGCCGCATTAAAGAGCCTTATCATATTTCGATATCACGTAAAATATCATTGTCTGAAAATTTAACTTTGGCCGAGCGGGATTTTCATCAATTTGAATTTTTGGAAAAGATGATGCGTGATTTAGATAAAGCCGTGAATAAAATTCTTTTTAAAAAGATGAAAAATTAATTCCGCCAGAATTGCGGCATGAATAATACCAAGACCGTAAATAATTCTAAACGCCCTAAGATCATTCCAATACACATGAGCCATTTTGCTTGATCGGGTAGGGGCTCGAACGTGCCAGTCGGGCCAATAATATCACCCAAGCCAGGGCCAACATTGGAAATAGATGTCACGGCGCCGGACATTGCCGTTAGAAAATCTAATCCAATAAAAGACAAACCAACGGCCAGCAGAACAAAACATAAGGCATAAACAAAAAAGAAGCTCATGACTGAGGACGCAATACCCACAGGGATGGCATTGCCGTTATAATGCGGCGTAAAAACGCCATGGGGGTGAATAAGCTGTTTTAACTGCCCAATGGTAATGGTGTATAAAACCTGAAAACGGAAGATTTTTATACCACATGTGGTCGACCCAGCGCAGCCACCAACAACCATAAGGAAGAAAATAACTGTCACAGCAAAGCCGCCCCACGCGCCGTAATCGCCATTTGTGTATC
The DNA here is from genome assembly GCA_937923625.1 of uncultured Alphaproteobacteria bacterium. Taxonomy (GTDB): domain Bacteria; phylum Pseudomonadota; class Alphaproteobacteria; order Micavibrionales; family Micavibrionaceae. Next base: position 20,272 of record CALDTV010000009.1, on the reverse strand, counting down.
CTGTGCCTGTGATAATGGAGACAACATTAAAAGCAGAGCGTCTGAGTGCTTCGGCTAAAGGTTCGCTATTGTGCAGCACTTGATAGGCGATCATGGTAAAAATCACCGTGGCGACTATCCCTAAAAAGGCACGCACTTGCGAATCATTAAATAAGGCTGACCAATTACCGCGCAGGGCTTTAACGTAAAGAATAAAGGGGAGCCCGCCGAGCAACATAAAAATAATCGCTGTTATTTCAGCAGAAGCTGTATCAAATCCTGCAAAGGAGGCATCAAACGTAGAAAATCCACCCGTTGCGATGGTTGTCATGGCATGCGCCCACGCATCAAAAGAGCTTAGGCCAGACAATGTGTAAAAAATCATGCAAAGAATCGTAAGAGCGAGATAGATCAAACCAATTGACGCCGCTAATTGTTTTGCGCGCGGTAAAGCTTTTTCACTTTCGGATGATTCTGTTTGAAAAAGTTGCATACCGCCGACTTTCAAAAACGGCAAGACCGACAGTGCCATGACGATAATACCAATGCCGCCCAACCATTGCAGCAAAGCACGCCAAAGCAAAATGCCTGGCGGTGCATTATCCAGCCCTGTAATGACCGTTGCCCCCGTGGTGGTAATGCCAGAGACAGATTCGAATAAAGAGTCAGTTAAGCTCATGGACAAGCCAGAAAAATAAAAAGGAGTAGATGCCGCAACCGCCAAGACAACCCAGCTGAGGGTGGTCATCAGGAATGTTTGCCGCATGGTCATTTGAAATTTTACGTCCATATTGGTCAGGACAAGCGCGCCACCAAAAAAGCTGGTGAAGATCATACAAAGCAAAAAGACTTTCCAGTCAGGGTTGCCAGCATTTAAATCAGCAAGGATAGGCAAAATCATGCTCGCTGAGAGCGTGCAGAGCAGAATACCAGTCACATATAAGATGGGGCGAAAATCCATATACGTATAGTAAACCAGTCATGAGAGAGAGGAAACATTTATCATCATTTCACTAAAAAACAGGGGGAGGGCAGCAAGAAGGCAATAAAAAAGGCCGGAATAAAACCGGCCTTTTGAAAAATTCTATTTTGAAACAAATATTACTGGAATGTAATTTCTGTTCTGCGGTTTGCCGGCTCACGAACACCATCAGCAGTGTTCACAAGAAGCTCATCTTCACCACGGTGGCTCAAGCTTAGCAAGTTAGCATCAACACCACGGGCAACCATACCATCACGAACGGCATTTGCACGTTTCATTGATAATCTTTGGTTATAATCACGTGATCCTGATGTGTCTGTGTGACCGACAAGGTTGATGGCAACAAGGTTGCGCCCTCTAGCTTCTTCAGCGGCGGCATCAAGGATGCTGTTTGCGCCTGCATTTAAGTTGTGCTTATCAAAGTCAAAGAAGACAATGTATTTTGCATTTTCAACTTTCATTGGCTGTGAAGGGTCAACATCAAAAGGTTGCTCAACCATGGCTTGTGGTGCTGGTGCAGGCGGTGCAGGAGCGATAGTTGCTTCTAGCTGTGCCAAACCATCCATAAACTGTGATTTACAGGTTGAGATATTTTGCGGTTGGAAATTCTCTTCTTGCTCTTCAATCCAGCAATCAAAACGAACCTGCGTAAAAGCAGATAAGTCAGGCTGTAATTCGCGGGCGCCATTGGCAAAAACATTTACAAGGCGGGCACGTGTCGCAATAAGCTCTGACATATGGCCTTCGTTAACATCCCAGTCACTGATTGCCTCAGGCATCACCATGTCACCACGGGCAGCCGCAAGGCCTTTACGTGAAAAGTGCAATGAATCTGCGTGATCATTATATGTCTGCAATTCTTGGTTAACGAGGTTTGAATATTCAGCCGCAAGTTTTTGCGTGAACGCATTTCCGACAGAATTGGTTTGATTGACGGCTTTAACCTCAGAATAATAGTCAGTTGAACAAGCACTAACCAGTAAGACCGAAGCCAAAACGACTAAAGAGCGTAGCATCTTCATTATTGAAAACTCCTAAAATAATTATAAGAAGCGCTTTGCTCGTGCAAAACGCTGTTATGACTTTTTATAACGATTAGGGGGTTATTGTAAAGGTATGTTTCAAAAAAATGTCGAATAAGCACTTGATTTTAAATGTGTTCATATAGGTTTCTGCACATGTTTTCTTCTGTTTAACAAGAAGTCCTTGACAAAAGGGGGGGATTTCGGCGATTGTCTGCCGCGTTTCAAAAGGGATTATAGATAATAGTAAGATTATGAATTAATTCTTTAAAAATAAATACTAAGCGTAATCAATCACTTAAACAATAGAGGGCCCCCATAAGATGAAAACCATTACTGGAACTAAGATTGCTGTACTTGTTGCAAACGGATTTAGCGAAGCACATTTTATTGCCGCGCAAAAGACTATGCAGGAAATGGGATTAACCATGAGCATCGTTAGTCCAAATCAAGGTCTAGTTAATGGATGGAACGGCACGGGTTGGGGGCATAATTACGCAATTGATCAACAGTTAAACACAGCCCTTGGCGCAGATTTTGACTGCCTTATTATTCCGGGCGGTGAGCGTAGTATGGATAAGCTGATGATGACGGCGCATACACGCCGCTTTATCTCAAGCTTTATGACGGCGATGAAGCCTGTTGCGGTAATGGGTGATTCTATCCAAATGATGGCCAAGATTGAGCAATTAATGAACCGCGAAGTCACGGGGCCTGATGCCATGATGGATATGGTTAAAAATGCTGGTGCACACTGGATGGACGCGCCGAATCATATGGATGGTTCAATGCTAACAGGTGTTTGTGACGAAGCTGATATGCCACAATATCTTGAAATGATGCGTGATATGATGATGCCGAATCAAGACATGGATCAAGCGGCTTAATTATTTGTATTTGTCCTTAGTTTTAGTAGCGTCATTACAACATTCTTTATATATGTTGTACCTTAGTTAATCTTTCTGGCACACGGGTTAGCAAAAAAAGCTAATGCATTAAATGTCATAATTAAGTTGGATGATAAGTTCTTATGAAAGCGGAAACCCAGTCTATTATTGATGATATTAAAAGCGCTCTGGTGCTTTTAAGGAGGCATCTTTGACTGGGATGTTGCCGTAAAAAGGCTCGATGAGCTAAACGCGCTGGTTGAAGATCCTGATCTTTGGAATGACTCCGATAAAGCCCAAAAATTAATGCAAGAGCGCACACGGCTTGAAACTCAGCTCGGCGCGGTGAAAGCGCTTGAAATGGGCGTTAGCGATAATGCTGCGTTAATCGAAATGGGCGAAGCCGAAGGCGATAACGAAATTGTTATTGAGGCAGAAAAGGCCTTACAAGATATCAAAGAAGAGCTAGAAAAAAGACAGCTTGAAAGTATGCTTTCGGGCGAAGCTGATCCCAATGATGCCTTTTTAGAGGTTAATGCAGGGGCTGGCGGCACTGAAGCGCAAGATTGGGCGGAAATGATCTTGCGAATGTATCTGCGCTGGGCGGAAAAGCGGGGCTATAAAACGATTATCCTTAATAAAAGCGATGGTGAAGAAGCGGGAATCAAATCCGCTACGCTGCGTATTTCTGGTGAAATGGCCTATGGCTGGATAAAATCAGAAACGGGCGTGCATCGCTTGGTCAGGATATCGCCTTATGATTCGAATGCGCGGCGTCATACAAGCTTCGCGTCTGTTTCGGTCTCGCCTGTGATTGATGATAATATCGATATTGATATTGATGAAAAAGATTTACGCATCGACACTTATCGCTCCAGTGGGGCGGGGGGGCAGCATGTGAACACCACCGACAGCGCCGTCAGAATCACACATGAACCAACAGGCGTGGTTGTTGCCTGTCAAAACGAGCGTTCCCAACACAAAAATAAAGCAACTGCGATGAGTATGCTCAAGGCACGTCTATATGAGGCAGAGATCCAAAAGCGTGAAGACGCCGCTTCGGATGCGCATGGTGAAAAAAGTGATATTGGCTGGGGACATGCTATCCGCTCTTATGTCTTACACCCATACCAAATGGTTAAAGACCAACGCACCGCTTGTGAAACAACAGACAGCCAAGGAGTGCTAGACGGTAAGATCGATAATTTCCTTGAATCCGCCTTGGCGCATAAACTGGAAACGGCGCAAGAGCCGTTAGAATAAGCACAGCCCAAGCTCTTTGGTCATATGCTTGCCAAAATTATACGCTAACAACTCGCATAATTGGCTTGATTCCTTGTTTTGGGGGGCTTATGGTCTGGGAAATTTTACAAATATACAAAATGTTAAAAGATTGTTGTAATTTTATGAGACTGTTCAACGCGTTCATCTTTGCTTTTTCTTTATCCCTTTGTGGCTTCAGCACTGCGCAAGCGCAAATCTCGGGTGCGGCTATCGCTAATTTTATGCCCAAAGGTGCATGGAACGTTCAACCCGCTTTGGGCGGTCAAACGTCTCCATCTTTAAATGGCGTAAAAATGCCCTGTATGATGATGACAGAATATGACAATGGTTACGTTCTGCGTTTATCGGGCGGCGGTGGAAAATTTCTTGCGATGGCGTTGGATGTGCGCCAACGGGCATTTACCCAAGGGCGTAAATATAACGCCAACTTATCGCTGAATAATGGCTTTAACAAAAATATTCAGGCGACTGCTTTTTCTGAAAGTGTTTTGATTTTTAACGTACGCCCGATTGCGGGGCTTTATGGTGCTTTAGCCAATGCGTCGAACATGACCCTGAACATCGAAGGCAACGGCTTTGGCTTTGGTCTGGGCAGTCTTCAATCGGCGGTCAATGGGTTAGAAAGCTGTTATGGTGGCGCGCCCATGAATGCGCCGATGAATCTGCCAGCGAATGCGCCCGTTATTTCAGCAAACATGGCAACGACCATGCCAAATATCATGCCGCCTGCGGCACCGATGACGGGAGCGGTTCCAATGCCTGCGCCTGTCGGGGCACCGCCAAATGTTTCAACGCCTAATCGTCCGCAATGGGGACGCAATATTTCAAAATCCTCTAGCTTGCCCGCTCAAAAGCGGCCTGCACTTCGTTTTTCATCTTTTAGAAGGGGATCAAAGCCTGCTGTAAATGCTATGGACGGCCCCGTTCCTAGTCCGATCAATAATCCTGTTGCTAATCCTATAGCTCGCTCAGTGGCAAGCCCTATGGCGGCGCCAAATGTTCAGGCTGGTGGCATTGCAAAGATGGGGGCGCGCTCGTCCCAACCAACGTCACAACGTTCTAATTGGAATGCAAAAGCGGGCGATGATATTCGGGCCACGCTGGAACGTTGGGCCTCTCGTGCGGGCGTTAAGCTTGATTGGCAAGCGGGCATGGGCGGAAAAGTTGCGCAAAATTTCAATATCTCATCGTCTTTTGGGGAAGCGGTTCAGGCCTTGATGGCGCAAAATGCCGCCGCCACAGGGCTTAATGCGACAATGCGCGGCGCGCCATCGGCCTCTATGGGCGCGCCATCTATGCCGACAAATGCGCCAACGCCCATTATGCCAATTTCATCTCCTTCAAATGTTATGGCGCAGCCATCAATGGGCGTGACAGCCCCCGCCAAATGGCATGCCGCAACAGGCACAAGCCTTGAGCAAGCCTTGGATAACTGGGCACGTAAAGAGGGGGTGGAGCTGGTATGGCAAGCCAATACAGGTTTTGGTATCAAAAGAACAGTCCATAGCAACGGTGCGTTTACGGATGCTTTACAAGAAATTTTATCGCAGTACCAAAATGATAACATACGCCCTTTGGCACAATTAAATAATGATCCTGTGACGGGAAAAAGGACATTATTTGTCCAGTCGACGCGTATTTAAGCTGTGATTGAGGGAAAAATTAAAGAGATGAGAGATATTTAGGGCAGATATAGAGTAGATAACTGGCAAAAGCCGCTTTTCATTGCGTAACAGCCGATGTATGGTTTATTTGCTTCGTTATCTATATAATTTGAGGTTGTTGAAGGCGTGAAAAATTTTATTAACTACCGTAAACCATTATTGATGATGTCGACTTGTTTGGTTGGCGCGTCATTGTTCATGGTCGGGCAGGGCTTGGCGCAGACAAAAAATGCGAACGCCTTATCCCCCAAAGGTGAGTGGGCAGTTAATAAAATTAATAGCGGTGGCCAAAGCTATTGCGCGATGTCGCGGCCTTTTGATCAAGATATCGTCCTGACTATTGGACGAAATGTGGCGGAAGAATACTCGCTGGCAATTGATTTCCAAAAATCTAATTTGAATGTCGAAAAACCGTATAAAATTACACTTCAACCAGGCCCAGGTCAGATTCGCGCCTATGAAATTATGCCGGCATCAAAACGGGCAATGGTCTTGCGTCTTGGTGATGACGTGAATTTTGCAAAATCTTTGCAATCATCCAATCAATTAAAGGCGGAAATTGATGGCAAGCCATATGTGTTCTCTGTCAGCGGTTTTGCCGCGGCAAGTAACACCTTAGATCAATGTATGAAAGAGCTAGGCGGAGCTGCAACGCGTGTTGCATCAAATCAGAGCCCTGCTGAAAATAGAGCAACAAGTGCATCACAACCTATTATTGTGAATGCGCAAACAGCGAATATTGATACATCTAGAACATCCATCAATATCGAACCTGACAAGCTTGTCGCAGAAAAGCCGATAATGCCACGGGCGGCTTTACCTGTTCCGAAGCCAGTGATAGCACCGCCTGCGCCAAAGGCCGCTCCAAAATTACCCGTGCCTGTTGTAAACGCCCCTAAGCCTATTGATATTGCACGGGTCGATTCACGTGTTACACCTTCTTCTTCTTCTGTGCCGGCGCCAATTGCCGCACCTGAAGTGACGAAAATTGAAAAACCTGCGGCAAATTCCGCCCCTAAAATCGTCATGGAAAGAACACGCAGCGAAGTTCAAAACTTAAACGAACCGCGCCCACCTGAAATACAAACTAAAATGCAACAAGTGCCGAAGCCACAAGTTGCGTTGAATGCGCCGATAAAAACTCAGCCGCCAAAGATTGATATTAAGAGGGAAGCGACAAGGGACGTGCCGCCTCCAGCACCTGTTATTGCGTCAAAACGACTTGACAATCTTGCCTCGGATCAAACAAAAACAACAATGACGGCGCGCGAAGCGCGCATGGCAGTCGCAAGGCAAAATGAGCTTGGGGCGCAAAAAAATGCGGCGAAAAAAGTGCCTGCTCAAATGCCGATTGCCGCTGCGCCAAGAGTTGAAGTAGCGCGTGTGACGCCCGTACAAAAACAACAGCAAAATCAACTTCGTCAGTTGCAAGAACAAAACAAGCTTTTGCCATCTTCATTAAAAGCACAACGAAATGTCCCAGCGATGAACGTGCCTGCACCATTGCCTGTGCAAGAATCGATCAAGCCACCAACTGTATCGGCCTCCATTGCACCGTCAATCTCTTCTCCCAAATCTGCGCCAAAGGTTTCTTCGAGAAGGTCGAGAGAGACAGAAGAAGAAAGACGCCAACGCAAGGCTAGGTTGGCTGCGGCCTCTCAACCCGTAATGGAGACAACGCCAAAACCTATTCCGCGGGCTGTGTCTTCACCTTCACCTAACAAGGTTGCGAGGGCGCCAGCTTCTAACCCTGTTGTTGCGCCATCCGTGTCTCCAAATATTTTGGCAGAACTCAATAAGCTAAAGGCCGAAAATCAACGCCTATCTTCTCAGTTAAATAATCAAGAAACAAGATTGGATGGGTTTGATGCGAAAAACCCGAAAGCCGATGAAGAACTAAAACTTATTCGTCAGCAAATGGCTGAACTGCAAGAAAGAAATAGGAAGCTTGCGGATGAAGCGATGAAAGCACGTGGGCAAATTGACACGGCGTCTATCGAGGTTGGCAATCAAGCGATTAAAAAAATACGCGCTTTTGAAAAGAAATATGAAGCGGCAAAAGCGGATAATATGGCATTGTCTAAAGAAATTGAAGAGCTGCGCCGTATGCAAGAAGACAAAACCCTTAAAGCTGTTGCTGGTGATTGGGATTTAGAAAAAGCAACGCAACGTTACAATGAAGCCGAACGTGAGATCAAACGTATGGGCATGCTATTGGAACAACAACGTGTTGCTAGCAGACAAGAAAAGAATGAATTGGAACAAATGTTGTTTGACCCCGCTGTAACGGATCGGGAACAACGCCGAAAAATGGCCGAGCTTGAATTAAAATTAGCGGCGGCAGAAAAAGCATTACAACAGCGCGGCTCTTCTATTTCTAACCGTTCAAAAAGCGCGACTGGTGTGAATGATGTTAGAGGCGAGCGGGTTGTTGTGACTGCGGCAAATAATTCTAAGGCGCGTGCTCCGCGTGCGCCTAAACGGGAAGCAGGATCGAACAAGAATTTCATTCCATCGCTGGAGAGCAAGCCAATGTCTATTACGGCAAAGCCAGCCCCAGCTCCAGCACGCAAGGCTGTGGTTGCAAAAGCGCCAGAACGCGTTAATGTGCCACCACCTAACGTCCCAGCCAGAAAAATTTCAACAAGTAACGCTCCAACAAGCAACGTGCCCCGCGCACCAGTTGCCAAAGTTTCAAGAATGGCATTGTCGCAACAATCCCCTTCTTTTGATCGTGGAGTCTCTTCGGCATCCACTGCGCCAGCAAATTTAAGAATGGCTTCGCCTGTTGCGCAAAATACATATGGTCAGGGTAATTTGCAGTCTCTTTTATCAAGTGCAGGCATTCCTTTAACGGGCGGTATTGTTAAAAATGGGGCAACGCAATATCGCTGGAATACTGGAAATATTGTTGGAAAAGGCCAGATAATCCCGATGGCGCAAGCAAGAAATGTGGACGCTTTTGCGCAAAATTATATTACCCGTGCAAAGCAATCCTGCGCGGGCGATTTTGCCTCTTTACCGTCCCCGACTTCTGGGCGCGGAAAGTCTTATGAAATTGCGTGTATTAGTCCTTCGCGCAGTACTTCTGCGTCTTTGGTGTTTGCGGAAAAGGATGGCAATGTTATTGCCATAGCGCATGAAGCACCAGCAGAAAGCCTTGATGCCGCAATGGATGCACGGGATCGTGTTGCTGCAAAGCTGTAGTAAGCTCTCATATATCTGGACGTGATGAAGCGTCATATTATCAGCACATTTGATCACTGGAATTTACACTCATTCCCCTGTATAAAGCCTAATTATAAGACAGATATAACTGACCTTTGCTTAATTCAGGAGAATTTTGATGCGCCTAATAATATCCGCTGTTTCTATTGTTGCTTTATTGCTTGTTGCCGCCCTTGTTGGGCCAAGCTTCGTTGATTGGAACAAGTATAAACCGCAAATTATTTCACAAGTGAAAAAAGCAACAGGGCTGGATGTTACATTAGGGGATATCTCTATGGCTGTCTTACCTGCGCCGCATGCAAAAATTTCTGATGTTGTTGTGACGTCGCCGCGAAAAGTAAAGTTTGATAATTTGCTTACGATGAAAAGTGCGGAAGTGAGTGTTGAGCTTATCCCGCTTTTAAGTAAGAAAGTTAACGTTAATCAAGTCACTTTGGTTGATCCTGTGATTAATGCTGAGATCATGGAAGATGGTACAGGGTCATGGATGACGGATGAGTTAAGTGGAAAAAATAATGATGCCGCAACGGAAAATCCCGACCCTGACTCTGCTCAGGCGAAAGCGCCTTCAAAATCTGCTGATACTATTTCTTTTAATGAAATAAATATTAAAAACGGCGTGCTGGCCTTTATTGATCACCGCACAAAGGCCACGCAGAATGTTAAGGATATAAATTTGTCCCTTGAGGCAGATAGTTTGAAAGGGCCGTTTAAGGCGGATGGCGGATTGGTTTATCAAGATAAAAAAATTACCCTTGATGTGGCCACGGGTAATTTTCCCCAAGCTGACGAAGCATTAAAAATTAAAGCAGATTTGGGTGTGCCTGATGCGGGCGCAAATTTATCCTTCGACGGTCTTGCGACAATAAAAGCGCCATTTGATGTGCAAGGGCAAACTAATTTTAAAACAAAGTCGTTGCAACAATTAGCGGGACTTTTTGGTGCGTCATTACCATCAACTTACAATAAATCTATTTCTGTTGAAGGATTGTTAAGCGCAGATCAAACCAAAGTGGATTATAATGATTTGAAATTTGCGTTCGGTGACCTAAACGCCAATGGAAAATTTGCTGTATCAAACTTGGCGGATAAAAATCCTTTGAAAATTGAAGGTGATTTGAAATCTTCTTCGGTTTTAGATTTAAATCAGTTTATGGGGACGAAAGCCCAGTCTTCAAATAAAGCAGGTGAGACAAAAACGCAGGCACAAAAAACACTCGTGCCAAACAGCTTAACATTGCCAATGGTCATTGATGCCAATGTCAAATTAGATGTGGCGGGTTTAAAAGTTCAGGATCACCAAGTAAAAGGTGTGTTCGTTGATCTTAATAAAACAGGCAAAACAGCAAAAGTAACTTTTCGTGCCTTAGAAGTGCCGGGGCAGGCTAAGGCGGACGGAACGTTAAATGTTACTTACGCATCATCATCAAAATCTCCGCAGAGCGGTCAGGTGGTTATGGCTGACCCGACAGTGAGTTATAAGATCAACGGTCAAGTCGGACAGCTTGCAAGCTTCTTAAAGGCTTTTGCACCGCAAGCCGATACAAGTGCTGTGACAAAACTTTATAAAACCGCGCAATTTAATTTGGATGGAAGCGTGAGTAATAACGCGATTAGCTTAAAAGATAGCACCATGAAGCTTGGTGATATGGTGATTGGCTTGGGCGGGAAGTACCAGCCTGCGGGTAATAATGGTCGCGCCAAAGCAACAATTGATTTAAGCGCAGGCACGGTTGATTTTGATCAAATAAAAGCCGCCACGGGCGGCAATGCGTCTGGTGCAAAACCTTCTTCCGCGTCCAAAGGGAGCGCGAAAGATGCGCTTGATCCCATTCGTAATTTATCTTTGCCGATGGATGTAACATTTGATGTCAGTATGCAAAAAGCCCGTATTAATGGCGCGGATTTGGATGGTTTGCGTGTTGCGGGATCACTGATTGGTAATGCTTTGACGCTATCGAATGCGTCCGTCAATAATTATGCTGGCGCAGCGATGAGCGTAAAAGGAAAAGTATCTAACCTACAAAAATTATCAGGGCTGGACTTAACGGCTTACACTAAAACATCGGATGTGAAACGCTTGATGAAGGCTTTTAAAGTCGATACATCAAAATTACCTGCTAATTTAAGCGCCTTAGAAGCCAATGTTTCTGGTAAGGGGAGCATTGATAACCTTGCTTTTACATCAAACATAAAAGCAATGGGGGGGCAGCTTGATGCCTCAGGAAATGCCGCAAATCCACTGGATAATTTAGCGCTAAGCGGTTTAACGGTTGGTCTTAAACATCCAAATTTAAGTCAAGCTATTAGGGCAGTATCCCCTAATTTTAAAGGGCAAGCGGGATTGGCGCAGCCAATTGATTTCTTTGCCAAGGCAAAATCACAAGGCAAAACCTATACATTAACAGACATGAAAACGACCTTGGGCTCTACGAACTTTGCGGGTGATCTAACGATTAATGCGGGGGCGAACCCTGTTTCTGTGCGTGGTAATATCCAAGCGGGTAAAATAGCGCTGGATCAATTATTGGGCGCAAAAAAATCCTCAGGTGGGGGATCGTCGTCTGGTGGTTCGAACTCTTCGGGTAAATGGTCAACGGCACCTATTGACTTAAGTTTTATGAACACGGTGGATGTGAATGTTGGTTTATCAGCAAGCAACGTGACATACGGCAAATGGAATTTCACCAATCCTTCCACGGACTTAAAAATTGGTGGTGGTCAAATGGTTGTGAATGGATTGAAAGCTGGGGTCTTTGGTGGATCAGCAACGCTTAATACAACCGTAAAAGCCAGCCCCGTCAGCATCGCTGTTGATAGCGCCATGAATAAAATTGATCTTGAAGCGTTGGCTTCGGCTTTAAGTGGATCAAGTAAGTTAAAAACATCTGGCGCGGTTGATTTTACAATGGATGTCGCGGGAACAGGCAGCAGTGCCAACGCCCTTATTAATGCTTTAAACGGCAAGGCGGTATTAAATGGGACGAATGTCACAATCAAGGGGTTTGACTTGGCAAAATTGGCGCGTGGCTTAGCCACAGAAGAAAAACTTTTAACTTCTGCCTTAAGTGCCGTGAATGGCGCGATGAGCGGCGGTCAAACAAAATTTGATACCGTGAATGGTGATTATAAAATCTCAAAAGGGGTTGTGAATATTACATCAATGGCAATGGATAGTAGTGATGCCGTTATTAAATCAACGGGTTATGCGGATCTTCCTAAATGGTTTATCAATGTTGATAATACAATCACCTTAAAATCTGTGCCAGATCTTGATCCTTTCGGGGTGAAAATTAAAGGCTCCTTGAGCAATCCGACAGATACTTTTGGTAAAAATATTTTAGAAGACTACGTGTCGGCGAAAATTAAACGTAAGGTGGAAAAAGAATTGGGTGATAAAATCCCTGATCTATTGGGCAAAGATGCGACAAATGCGTTGCAGAAATTTGGTATCTTGCCGCAAAATCAAAAAACAGCGCCAGCTCCAAATGCTGCTCCTGCAAATGATAACCAAGCGCCCGCTCCTCAAGCTGAGCCAGCACCGGCGCCAAAGAAAATCGAAAAACCAAAAGATGCAATCGATAGTCTCTTGAACAGCGGCGGTGATCCTGAAAAGGCCGTTAATGATTTGATTAAAGGATTATTTTAATGGCGTCGAAGTTAAGCGCTACGGACATTGAAATAAAACTAAAATCTTTAAATGATTGGTCGATTAATAACGGCACAGCAATTGAAAAAGAGTTTTCATTTGCTAACTTTAATGAAGCCATTCAATTTATAAATAATTGCGCCGTTTACGCGCAGAAGATAAATCATCACCCTGAATGGTCTAATATTTACAATAAAGTGACTGTGATACTAACAACACATGATTGTGCTGGATTATCTCAGCTCGATTTTGATTTGGCCTCTTTTATGGATGACGCCGCTAAAACATAAAGCCTTATGGCGCTGGAAAGATTGACGGAGCGCGCTTCATCAATTTCGGTTATGAGTTGATTGAGTGATTTGTTTTCTTGCTTCGCCAGCAATTTAAATGCTTCCCAAAATGGCTTTTCAATCGACACACTGGTTGCATGCCCCGCAATCATCACGGATCGTTTCACGATTGGCGCGTTGAGGATATCTGAGAGTTCGTGCGTCATTGCGAGGAGCCTATCAGGCGACGCGGCAATCCAGTGCGAACGATAAGTTTTCTAGATTGCTTCGCTTTGCTCGCAATGACGATTGTGGTCATTAGTCCTTTGGCCCAATCATATCAATCGGGCGCACCCATTCGTCAAATTGTTCTGCGGTTAATAACCCCAGCTTGACGCCTGTTTCTTTTAAGGAAGCACCCTCGGCATAGGCCGTCTTGGCTATTTTCGCCGCGTTGTCATACCCAATATGTGGGTTAAGGGCAGTGACCAACATTAATGAATTTTCCATCATGGTTTTTATGCGCGCTTCGTTTGCTTCAATGCCGTTGACGCAATTTTTGGTGAAGCTGACGCATCCATCGGCAATTAATTGGATAGATTGCAGAACGTTATAAATCATCACGGGTTTAAACACGTTCAGTTGTAAATGGCCGTGGCTTCCCGCAACGCTGACGGCGGTATTGTTGCCCATTACTTGCGCGCAAACCATTGTTAGGGCTTCGCATTGCGTTGGATTGACCTTGCCAGGCATGATGGAGGAGCCAGGTTCATTCGCGGGTAGAATAATTTCTCCAATCCCAGAGCGCGGGCCAGAGCCCAGCAAACGGATGTCATTGGCAATTTTCATCAAGGACACGGCGATTGTGTTTAACGCCCCATGAAGTTCAACCATCGCATCATGCGCGCCGAGCGCTTCGAATTTATTTGTTGCCGTGGTGAATTCTAGTTCCGTGATTTCTGAAACACGCTCTGCAAATTTTTCGGCGAAACCAATTTTACAATTGATTCCTGTACCAACTGCTGTGCCGCCTTGCGCTAATTCCATGATGCGGGGCAGGGTGGTTTGGATACGGGCGATGCCGTACTCAATTTGTTTAGCAAAGCCAGAAAATTCCTGACCGAGTGTTAAAGGCGTTGCATCTTGTAAATGCGTGCGCCCATTTTTAACAATTTTATCAAATGCTTCTACCTTGGCTTCTAACGCCGCGTGTAATTCTTCCATCGCGGGGATTAAGGCGAGGTGGATTTGCTCCCCCGCCGCAATATGCATCGCCGTTGGGAAGGTATCATTTGATGATTGCCCCATATTGACATGGTCATTCGGGTGAATGGGGTCTTTGCCGCCGCGTGTGCCCGTGAGGACTTCGTTGGCGCGTCCTGCAATGACTTCGTTGGCGTTCATATTGCTTTGTGTGCCCGATCCCGTTTGCCACACAGCAAGCGGGAATTGATTCGCCAGCGTGCCATCAATAATTTCATCGGCGGCATTGCTGATGGCTTTGGCGGTTTTATCATCCATCGCACCAAGGGATTGATTGGTCAGCGCCGCGGCTTTCTTTTGAATCCCCAACGCCCGAACAAGCGCGGCGGGCATTTTCTCGATGCCAATCTTAAAATTCTCTAAGGAACGCTGTGTTTGCGCGCCATAATATGCATCTGCGGGCACGTCGACATTGCCCAGTGAGTCTGTTTCGGTACGTGTTTTATTTTGGTTGGTCATGGTATTCCTGTAATTTGATTTGAGCCACAGATTACACGGAGATTATGAGGAGTCTATAACGTTTTTATTGACATAATTATTTTTCTAGTATAACAAGTTTTTAAATAAATTATGCCTGCTTTGTGATTATGACAGGCGTAATGAGTACAAAGATAATAATGTGTAGGTGTGTGTGATGTTTAGAAAATTTCTTTCAAAGAAAAGGGCGGGAGAGACTTTTTCTCAAGAGTTTTCAAGAAAGTTATTAGAAAGAAAAAAAGGTCTTTTAAAATCCTATAAGACCGAAACGGCAAAGGTCAGTTTTGTTCGTTCTGAAATAACAAGTTGCGGTTCAGCAATGGTTTTAGATGAATTTGAAGCAGCATTTAAGTCCTGCCGTGACGCTTTCGTGGTTGCTAGTTCTCTTCAAAGTGCGGATTCTCGTCAAAAACATATAGCTGATATTTTTTGTTATGCATCTAATATGCATAGAGCCTATGTAACAAAACCTGATAAATCTAAAAAGCTTTCAGCTAAAATGGCTTTACTAACACGTGAGGTGAGGACGTTCGCAAGGCAAAATGATGTTGAGTTACCTCAAGCAAAGGACACAGGGAGGCATCTTCTAAAGAGGCCGCGTGCCGCTTAACTAGCTCTTCAAAATCGTCACATGGCCCATTTTACGGCCTTTTTTGACCTCGGTTTTACCGTATAGGTGGATGTGGGCGTTGGGCATGTTGAGATATTTATCCAGATCAATGACGTCATCACCAATCAAATTAAGCATCTCTGCCGCGCTGTGGGGCGTTGTATCACCGACGGGTAAGGCACAGACGGTGCGAACGTGATTTTCAAATTGTGATACCGCGCAAGCATCCATCGTCCAATGCCCGCTATTATGGGTGCGGGGAGCAATTTCATTGGCAATAAGCGCTCCTTGTTTTGTCACAAATAATTCAAGCGCAAGGACGCCAACCAAATCCACCGCTTCGGCGATTTTATGGGCCATCTCTGAAGCATCCTTGGCGAGGTCTTCGCTTAGCTGCGGGGCAGGGAAGGTTGTTTTGTCAAGGATGTGATTTTTATGATCATTTCGAACGGCAGGGTAAGTTACGGCTTGTCCTTTCAGATCACGCGCCACAATAACGGAAATTTCATAGTCAAAATCAATGACGCCTTCGATCACGGCTTCATCTGTATTAAGGGTTGACCAGCTATCCTCAGTTTTATCGCTAACCCTATGAAATATTTGACCTTTACCATCATATCCGAAACGTGCCGTTTTTATAATGCAGGCTTCTGCGCTCCATTTCTCAAGTGTTACTTCAATGTCGGCCGCATTATGGCAGGGAGCCCACGGGGCAGTGGGGATGCCAATTGAGTTTAAAAAATCCTTTTCAATCAATCGGTTCTGCGAGACCTCTAACAATTTACTATCGGGATAAACGGGCTTGTGTTTCTTTAAGAATTCGATGGTTTTTAACGGGATGTTTTCAAATTCAAAGCTAATGACATCCACCTTATCAGCGAACGCTTTTAACGCGGTTTCGTCCTCATAATCCGCACAAGTGAAATATGGTGTCACCAGCGAAGCGGGGCAAGCTTCTTCGGGGCAATATATATGCGTGTTAATGCCCAAACGTGCCGCCGCCATCGCAGACATGCGCCCCAATTGCCCACCGCCTAATATTCCCAATGTTTTAGATTTTATTGTCATGATTAGTATTTATGCCGCGAAGTGGATATGACTTCAAGGGTAGAGAATAATATTTTATTGACATAATTTTTATGGTTATTATGACGAGGGATGTTTTGTAAATATAGCCAAGCTCAAACAATTATCTTGTTAACATTTGATTTTCAAACGGCTTCTTTGGCTGAAAACACCAATCAGCCTATTGGTGTTGCTTTTGAAGGGGAGCAAGGCGCAGGAAAGACGCCTTTTGTAAATGGTATGCTGGGCTTGGAGATCGCTTATGGCAACCACCGTCCCGCACGTAATATAATTGCAATGACAGAAGGCTCTTTCGAGCCAATGCACAGCACGTTATTACATCATGAATTAGGTGTTGTGGCGTGGGTAGATACAGGCTGGGAACACCTGCGTGAAGCAAATAAAGATTTATTCGCAGATAATCGAAATGCTTTTCATGCCGCGCACAGTAACATTCCTAGAACGGGCGTGAATATAGTCGAAAATCCTGAGCGGGCTCAGTGGGATATCAGCTTGTCCTATCTATATAAGGCGCAGGTTGTTGCCCGATCCATACGAAAATTTACTTTATGTGTGACGCCAGAGTGTGCTCGGCGCGAACAATTTGCTGAATTTGTAAGTGATACAAGGTATTTAAAGCCAAGACCTCTGATCTAATTTTTAATCTTTTGGCTCTAACGCAACGCTTTCGCTTTGGGTGGCGCGAAATTCTTCTAAGTTTTTCATGATTTTATCATCATTTGTACCAATGATGGCTGCCGCCAAAAGGCCTGCGTTTTTGGCGCCTGCCTCGCCAATCGCCAATGTACCAACGGGAATCCCTCCCGGCATCTGGGCGATAGAAAGGAGGCTATCCATACCGCTTAACGCTTTACTTTCAACAGGAACGCCAAGAACGGGAAGCGGGGTCATACTCGCCACCATGCCAGGTAAATGCGCCGCCCCGCCAGCACCCGCAATAATAACTTTAATGCCGCGTTTTTTGGCTTGTTTAGCGTATTCGACCATGCGGTCGGGGGTGCGATGGGCAGAGATAATTTTACATTCATGCGCTACGCCTAAATCATGCAAAATGTCATGCGCCTTGCTCATTGTCGGCCAATCGGATTGTGATCCCATGATAATGCTTACAATTGGGTCTTTATCGCTATGTGTCATGATGTCGCTCCTTCATTATTAGAGCAACGCAATATGACTTATTAAGGTTGTAAAATCAAGCGCGACTAAAATACTTGATTTTTTACATATTTGTTGTATGGGTGTTATGAATAAAAGATAATTTTATAAGATAGTTAATATGGCTACTTCTGATCAGTGTGATTTAAAAGCAACATTAAGAGATATTGATTCTAACACAAGAAAGCTTATAGGGGCTTTAATAACTCTCAGACGTTTAGATCTTGGATTCACCCAAGAAGAGTTAGCAAGTAAAGTCGATTTATCTCGCCCAACGTTATCTGCTATTGAAAGTGCTAAGCAGGGGACAGTTGCCCGTATATCAACGACCATGAAACTTTTTAACGCATTGGCTATTACAAACGATGAGGTTAAAAAAATAAAAAAATCTGCAAAGGATATAGATCCTGATAGGGGGCTTTGCTATCTCTTTCCTGGTAATGATCCGTTGAAAGAAGTTTTTAAAGCGGCAATCAAAGCTGTTGTTAGTCAAGCATCAAAGAATGAGCCACATTTATTCTCTCGTGCAGCCTGTGTTGTTGCAATTTTAAGTGACTATCCTTTAGCTAAGCCAGCATAATTTATATTGACATAATAATATAAATTATGATAACAAATCTTTATGAAACTTACGGCACTTTTTTTACCCTTTGCATTGCTCGCAACAAACGCATCAGCAGAAAATGTGAGATATTATGATCGTGATATAAGCAGTGCTGAATTCTCGAAGTATTGCGCTTCAGGAAAAGAATTGGGGGTTCTTGACGATTTATCTGAATTTGGCAAAATTTCGGTTGTGAATTGTGGCGAAGAAAAAGTTGAGGTTTGGGGGTGCAATAGAATGAGGTATTTTGCACAAACATTACCGTTAATGTTTGAGAAAATGACGGTTGATCAAGAATCAAAGCAAAGAATTAAACGATACGAGAAGGCTACTGAAAACGGCTTCGTAAAATTTTGCGGCATGTCATAAATCTACGAAGGTATGCGTTTCTTTTTCTGCACCGGGGTGCGTGACGGCGCCTTTTTCGGCACTGCCAACGGTCTGCGTGTATTTCCAAATGGCACCAGATTGGTAATTATGCTGGCGCGGCTGCCAATTTTTCTTACGTGCCGCCAATTCGTCATCGCTTAATTTGACGTCCATCATGCCGCTTGTTGCGTCTATACGGATAATGTCACCATCTTCGATCAAGCCGATAGGGCCACCAACAAAGGCTTCGGGGGCAACATGCCCGACACAAAAACCACGTGTGCCGCCAGAAAAGCGACCATCGGTAATCAGCGCGACTTTATCGCCCAACCCTTGGCCGTAAATGGCGGAAGTTGTGGAGAGCATTTCACGCATCCCTGGGCCACCACGCGGGCCTTCATTGCGAATAACAAGAACTTCGCCAGCATTGATTTGTTTGGCTTGCACCGCATCGAAACAGGCTTGTTCGCCTTCAAACACGCGGGCAGGACCTTCGAAGACAAGGTTTTCGAGGCCTGCGATTTTCACAATCGACCCTTCAGGGCACAAATTCCCTTTTAACGTCACCACGCCGCCCGTTGGGTGGATAGGGTTTGAGAAAGGAAAGACAACATCTTGATCTTTGGGTAAGGTCACACCTTCCAAATTTTCGGCGAGCGTTTTACCCGTCACCGTCATGCAGTCGCCATGCATAAAACCGTTATCAAGTAATTCTTTAATAACGATCCCAACGCCGCCAACATCGAAGAGGTCTTTGGCGACATATTTCCCACCGGGACGCAGGTTGGCAATAAGGGGGGTGCGTTTGAAAACTTCGCCCACATCATGTAGGTCAAAATCAATACCGCATTCATGCGCCATCGCAGGTAAATGCAAGCCCGCATTGGTTGATCCGCCTGTGGCCGCGACAATCGCCGCGGCGTTTTCAAATGATTTGCGGGTGACAATATCACGTGGGCGTAAGTTCATCTCGATCAATTTCATAATCGCCTTACCTGATTGCTCCGCATAATCATCACGTGATTCATAAGGGGCAGGCGCACCCGCAGAATTAGGAAGGGCGAGGCCAATCGCCTCACTCACGCACGCCATGGTGTTGGCAGTGAACTGACCACCGCACGCACCCGCGGACGGACAAGCCACACATTCTAATTCTTTTAAATCTTCATCGGAGAATTCACCGCTGGCATGTTTACCCACGCCTTCAAAAACGGAAATCACATCAACATCTTTGCCGCGGAATTTTCCGGGAAGGATGGAGCCACCATACATGAACACGGATGGCACATTCAAACGAAGCATCACCATCATCATACCGGGGAGGGATTTATCACACCCCGCCAAACCCACAAGCGCATCATAACAATGACCCCGCATCGTCAGCTCCACCGAATCCGCAATCACCTCGCGGGAAACAAGAGAGGAGCGCATGCCTTCATGCCCCATTGCAATACCGTCTGTGACCGTAATAGTCGTAAATTCGCGCGGTGTGCCTTCGGCGGCCTTCACGCCACGTTTGACGGCTTGCGCTTGACGGGACAGGGCAATGTTACACGGTGCGGCCTCGTTCCAACAAGTGGCAACACCAACCAAAGGTTGATGAATTTCTTCTTCCGAAAGACCCATCGCATAATAATAAGAGCGATGCGGCGCAGATTTCGCGCCCTCTGTAACGTAACGGCTAATGAGTTTGGTTTTATCCCACTTTTTGGTCATGGCTTCGTGTCTTTCATGATTGAATTAT